>NZ_JBFUBQ010000005.1:0-284047 GCF_056405695.1 Polaromonas sp. P1_F6 | reverse complement strand
AACTACATCCGCAAGGATGTCCAGAGCGATCCGGCGGGCAAGCTCAAGCGCTTCCAGGCGGGCTACTCCTACAAGATGAGCAATCGCACTTCGCTGTACGGCTTCTATGACCGCTCGGACCCGAACAACCGCGTTGCCAATGACGTGATCCGCGTGTACGGGGTTGGCGTTCAGCACAACTTCTGAGCGCCAGGAGCTGGCGTAACTAGCTGATACGCAAAGCCCGCCTCCGGCGGGCTTTTGTCATCAATGCACCGGCCAAGCCTTGGGCAAATTCAATCAATGGATGTCAACTCCCCCTAGTCCCCGCACAGGCCCTTTTCAACCATGTCCAGCAGATGCTCGCCGATCTGCTGCATCTGCGGACCGATGAGCGGGCCTAACGGGCCGTCAATCACCAGCATGGCCAGGCCGTGCACTGCGGACCAGGCGAGGAACTCGGCGCCGGGCCGGCGCTCAGGCGACAGCACGCCGGCGCTCACGAGTTTGTCAAGCGCGGCGCCCAGCAGCTCGAAGGGGTCCAGGCCGCTTTCCCCTTTGCGCTCGGCATTGGCCGGCGCGCCCTGGGCCCTTTCTTTCAAATCATCCGAGGGGCCAAAGGCCGTGCGGAACAACCCGCTCTCTGCCTGCGCAAAACGCAAATAGCCGGCGCCGACCGCGCGCACGTTGGCGCGGGCGAATTCGGCTGGCGGCAAACCCCGGGGCAGCGCAGCCAGTTCGGCCTCCATCGCGCGGGCCACGGCCGCCAGCGCGGCTGAACGAACCGCATACAGCAAGGCCTGGCGGTTTTCGAAATGGCGGTAGGCCGCATTAGGCGCTACGCCCGCGCGGCGCGTGGCTTCGCGCAGCACCACGGCCCCGGGCCCGCCGGCGCGGGCCAATTCCACCCCGGCTTCCAGCAGGGCACGCCGCAGGTCGCCGTGGCGGTAAGTGCTGCGGGGCGGCGGGACTGGCTGGGACGGGGGCGCACTCGACATGGCTTGTTACTTATTTATGTGGACAGTGTTCATTATCTTTGCTATTCTTTTGTGGACGGTGTACACAATACCGCTGATTTAGCCACCGTACAAGGCCCGCAAGCCTTTAACGATTCTTTAAACGCCCTTCTTTCAAGGAACCAGACCATGCAGAAAATCACCCCCTTCCTGTGGTTCAACGACCAGGCCGAGGAAGCCATGAATTTTTATGTTTCGATCTTCAAGAACTCGAAGATCACCATGCTCAGGCGCTACGGCAAGGAAGGCCCGGGACCCGAGGGCTCGGTCATGACCGGCAGTTTCCAGCTTGAAGGCCAGGAATTCATGGCACTCAACGGCGGCCCGCACTTCAGCTTCACGCCGGCGATTTCGCTGTTCGTGGACTGCAAGACGCAGGAAGAGGTGGACGAGCTCTGGGACAAGCTCTCGGCGGGCGGGGCACCCAACCAGTGCGGCTGGGTCCAGGACAAATTCGGCCTGTCGTGGCAGATCATCCCCACCGCGCTCGGCAACATGCTGGGCGACAAGAACCCGGCCAAGGCCGGCGCCGCCATGAGCGCCATGCTGAAGATGCGCAAGATCAATATCAAGGACCTCCAGGAAGCCTATGACAGGGCCTGAGGAAGCACCTCCTCATTCAATTTATTCAAGGAGAGACCCGTGACGACCAAGATGTTTGTGAACCTGCCCGTGAAAAACCTGAACCAATCGGTGAAGTTTTTCACCGCGCTGGGCTTCAAATTCAACCCGCAATTCACCGATGAAAACGCCACCTGCATGATCGTGAGCGAGGAAAGCTTCGTCATGCTGCTGGTCGAGAACTATTTCAAGACCTTCACCCCCAAGCCGGTGAGCGACGCACGCAAAAGCACCGAGGTGCTGATCTGCCTTTCCTGTGACAGCCGCCAGGAAGTCGACGAGATGGTCAGCAAGGCTGTGGCTGGCGGCGCGACCACGCCCAACAAGCCACAAGACCACGGATTCATGTACCAGCACGGCTTCGAAGACCTGGATGGTCATCTCTGGGAGCTCGCCTGGATGAACGTTGAAGCCCACGCTGCGCAAATGAGTGCCTGAAAAATCCCCCAGCCTTATCAACCCACGAAGGAGTCAATCATGCTGATCCAGTCTTACCTCTTTTTTAACGGCCGCTGCGAAGAGGCCATCGAGTTTTACCGCAAGGCGCTTGGCGCCGAAGTGAAGATGATGATGCGCTTCAAGGAGAACCCGGAACCCATGACCGAAGGCTGCGGGCCGGACGGCGGTGCCATCCCGGGTGAGAACATCATGCATGCCAGCTTCAGGATCGGCGAAACGGAAGTGATGGCCTCTGACGGCATGGGCAACGGCAAGCCGGAATTCAAGGGCTTCTCGCTCTCGTTGACTGCGGCCAGCGATGCCGAAGCGCAGCGCCTGTTCAAGGCATTGAGCGACGGCGGCAAGGTAGAGATGCCCATCATGAAGACCTTTTACGCTTCGTCTTTCGGCATGGTGGAAGATCGCTTCGGCGTGTCGTGGATGGTCATCAAGCCGCTGCCCATGCCCTGATGGGGAAAGCATATGCAATTCCTGCTGATCATTTGCCACGACGCGGCCTTCGCGCCCACGCCGACGCTGGTGGCCGACATTGGCGCCTGGGTAAAGGACATGGGGAGCCGCGGCATCCTCAAGCACGGCAACCCGCTGCGCCCCCCCGACGACGCGATGACGGTGCGGGTGCGCAGCGGCAAGCGCGCGGTAACCAGTGGCCCCTTCACCGATAGCGCGGAAAAAATGGCGGCCTACGGGCTGATTGAATGCGCCGGCATGCAGGAGGCGATCGACATCGCAGCCGGCCATCCCATGGCCAGGGCCGCGACCATAGAGGTCAGGCCGGTGTGGTCCGACCTGCCGCGCATGGCGGCCCGAAAATCAACGACGAAATGAGTCAACATGAAGCTTTATTACTCGGACACGCTGAATCCGCGAAAAGCCTGCGCCGTCGCCAGGCACTTGAAGCTGCCGGTGGAGTTCATCTACGTGGCGCTGGAAAAAGGCGAGCACCGTACGCCACAGTTCCGCGCAATGAATCCCAATGCCAAGGTGCCCGTGCTGGTGGACGGCACCACGACCTTGTGGGAGTCGAATGCCATCATGTGCCACCTGGCGGAGAAAGCCGGCTCCGACCTGTGGCCGAGCGACAAGCGCCAGACCGAGGTGATCCGCTGGCTGATGTGGGATGCCACCGAGTTCGCGCCAACCGCCAGAACCTTCTATTTCGAACACATCATCAAGCCGCGCTTCCGTCAAAGCCAGGCCGACCCGGCCGAGATTGCGCGGGTGACGCCGGTCTTCGAGCGCTACGCCGGGGTGCTCGAAGCGCACCTCAAGGGGCGCGAATACCTCGTCGGCGACGCGCTGACTGTGGCCGACTTCGCGGCAGCTATCCCCTTGCCGTACGCCGAAAAGGCCCGCTTGCCGCTGGACAATTTCCCGGAAATCCGGCGCTGGCACGACCGCCTCAATCAGTTGGCCGCCTGGCGTGAGCCCTTTCCGGAATTACAGGGCGGTTAAATGCCTTGTACCCGCCGCTGAAAACAAAAAGGCCGGCGAGCACTCACGCGTTCGCCGGCCGGTGCAACCGAAAACCTTACCGTGCGGGCGCGGGAACGATCACGACCGTATCGCCTGTGGCACCGGTTCTGCCGGTCTTTCCGGTGTCGCCTGTGGCGCCGGTAGCACCGGCAGCGCCTTCGTAGCCGGTGGAGCCTGTTGCTCCCGTAGCACCGGTGGCGCCGGTCGGGCCGGGAATGCCGACTCCCGCGCCTGTGGCTCCTTTGGCGCCGTCGGTGCCGGGGGCACCCGTGGCGCCAGCAGGGCCGGCGGGACCGGGAACCGTGACCACAGCCGCAGGCGGCGCGACAACCGTTCTTTCACAAGCGCTCAGGGCCAGGGTGCCGGCAAGTGCGGCTAAAAGCAGTGGGTATTTCATAGAGATCCTCTGGTGAGAAAATTCGCACGGAAAAATGTGCGCCAACAGTTCGTTCCTGCCTTGACCGTGAACTGTTTTTTTTACGGATCATGTGCATGAAACCGATACCAGCCACAACACTTTGCCGAGAGACACACATTCGAGAACCGCAAGCGGTTGTCGCATGCCTGGCCATCTTGAAAGAATCATTTCTGATGCAGACAACAGGATGAGTGCTCAAGGTACCCATTGGCAAGCGCGCATGCTGTAGGACGGGCCCACGACAGCGTGTCCCGAATCGGCAGCATCGCCAACGCGCGCAACCACGTCCAGTAGTGCAAACTTCAAGCTGAACTTTCGCCAAAGCCGCGACCAATGCCAAAACCCATTCTTCATTCACACCCGACAACAAGGCAAGGACATCCATGACTGCAGCTTCTTCAACCAGCCCCGTGGCCGTCGTAACAGGGGGTGCACGCGGCATTGGCCTTGCCATCGGGCAATGGTTTCTGGCCAATGGTTACCGTGTGGCACTTCTGGATATCGACAGCGACACGCTGCTCCCCGCCGCTGCCGCCATTCAGGATGCAGGCCGCATACTGGCGGTGCATTGCGACGTGGCCGACCCGGCGCAGGTGAAATCGGCCATGGCGAAGGTGGATGCCCGCTTCGGCCGTATTGATGCGCTGGTCAACAACGCCGGCATCGCGGTGTTCAAGCCTATCGGTGAGACAACCTTTGAAGAATGGCGCCGGGTTTTGGGCGTCAACCTGGACGGCGCATTTTTGTGCAGCCAGGCCTGCGCGCCCATCATGAAGCGCACGGGCGGCGGCAGCATTGTCAACATCGCGTCGATCTCGGGCCTGCGCGCGAGCACGCTTCGCGTGGCGTACGGCACCAGCAAGGCCGCGCTTATCCAGCTGACCAAACAGCAGGCGGTTGAATTGGGCACCATCGGCATCCGGGCCAACGTGATCGCGCCCGGGCCGGTGGACACGGAAATGGCCAAGCTGGTTCACAGCGTGGCGATCCGCTCGGACTACCACGACGTGATTCCGCTGGGGCGTTACGGCACCGTGGAAGAAATCGCATCGGCCGTGGGCTTTTTGTGCAGCCCGGCAGCCAGCTATGTCAATGGCCAGGTGCTGGCTGTAGACGGTGGCTTTGAGTCTGCCGGTGTCGGCTTGCCGACGCTGAGAAAAAACCAGGGGGCCTGAGCACGCCATCTTGAAAACCCTGCTCCCGGCTTTTTCAGCCTTGCTCTATAGAATGATTCGGGTCTCTTCTGGCGTCACATTCTGGCGCCGCTTTCTTGTCAGGATGCCGCGTGCAACCCATTATTTCCCTTCAGAAACTCAGCAAAACTTACGCTTCGGGCTTTCATGCACTCAAGTCGGTGGACCTGGACATCCAGCGCGGCGAAATCTTCGCCCTGCTCGGACCCAACGGCGCAGGCAAGACCACCTTGATCAGCATCGTCTGCGGCATTGTCAATCCGAGCTCGGGCAGCGTGACGGCTGATGGACATGACGTCGTTCGGGATTACCGCGCCGCTCGCGCCAAAATCGGGCTGGTGCCTCAGGAGCTTTCGACCGATGCGTTTGAAACCGTCTGGTCCACCGTGAGCTTCAGCCGGGGCCTGTTCGGCAAGCCGCCCAACCCGGCCTACATTGAGAAAGTGCTGCGCGACCTTTCGCTGTGGGACAAGAAGGACAGCAAGATCATGGCGCTCTCCGGTGGCATGAAGCGCCGGGTATTGATTGCCAAGGCGTTGTCGCACGAACCCACCATCCTGTTCCTCGATGAGCCCAGCGCGGGCGTCGACGTCGAGCTGCGCAAGGGCATGTGGCAAATGGTGCGGGAGCTGCGCGACAACGGCGTCACCATCATCCTGACCACACACTATATTGAGGAAGCCGAGGAAATGGCCGACCGCATTGGCGTCATCAACAAGGGCGAGCTGATTCTTGTCGAAGACAAAACGGTGCTGATGCGCAAGCTGGGCAAAAAGCAACTGAGCCTGCAACTGCAAACGCCGCTGCAAACCATTCCGGGTGCGTTGGCAGGGCTGCCGCTTGAGCTGACGAAAGAGGGCCACACCCTGGTCTACACCTTCGACACACAAACCGAGGAGACGGGTATCGCGGCGTTGCTCAAGCAGCTGGCCGAACTCGGCATTGACTTCAAGGACCTGCATTCAAGCGAGAGTTCGCTCGAAGACATCTTCGTGAGCCTGGTGCATGCCGACAAACCGGGCGCCCAGAAGGAGGCCGCATGAACTGGCACGCCATCCGCGCTATTTACCGCTTTGAAATGGCGCGCACCTTCCGCACGCTGATGCAATCCATCGCCTCGCCGGTGATCTCGACCTCGCTGTACTTCGTGGTCTTCGGCGCGGCCATCGGCTCACGCATGGGTGACATCGACGGCATCCGCTACGGTGCCTTCATCATCCCCGGCCTCGTCATGCTGTCGCTGCTCAACGAGAGCATCTCGAACGCCGCCTTCGGCATCTACATGCCGAAATGGTCGGGGACAATTTACGAACTGCTGTCGGCGCCGGTGTCGTCCATGGAAGTGGTGATGGGCTACGTGGGCGCTGCGGCGAGCAAGTCCGTCATGCTGGGGCTACTGATTCTGGCAACGGCGCGCCTCTTCGTGCCCTATGAGATCGCGCACCCTTTCTGGATGCTGTGCTTCCTGCTGCTGACCGCGCTGACCTTCAGCCTGTTCGGTTTCATCATCGGGCTATGGGCCGACAACTTCCAGAAGCTGCAGATTGTGCCGCTGATGGTGGTGACGCCGCTGACTTTCCTCGGTGGCGCGTTTTACTCGATCAACATGCTGCCGCCGTTGTGGCAGAAGGTCGCCCTGTTCAACCCGGTGGTCTACCTGATCAGCGGATTCCGCTGGAGTTTTTACGGCGTGGCCGATGTCAACGTAGGCATCAGCGTGGCGGCCATCATGGGCTTTCTGGGGCTGTGCCTCGGCGCGGTGTGGTGGATCTTCCGTACGGGCTGGAAGCTGAAGGCCTGAGGAAGGGACAGGCGATTGATGACAACGCCCTATAGATGCTATTGATTTTATAGCTGCTTGCGCTTTCTACATAAGGTCCACAAGCATATTTCCCTTAAACCGCCAAGGCCGGGCCGGCCAGGTGGGCTGGCGATGCAGCTTGAAAGGACAGCGGCCAACCTTATATGTGTTCTTTGAAAGTTTCACGCCAGAAAGGCCTCTTCATGCCTGCCGACCCCACCGCAAGTTCTGTCGCTCACTCCGCCGCCCATCCAGTCCTCCAGGTCAAGCCACTCGGCTTTCCGTGGGCAACGCTCGACCCGTTCCTCTTTTGCGTGTACCACGACGACGCCTACCCTCGCGGCAATGCGCAGATGGGCCCGGATGCCTCGCTCGCGGGGCGCAATATCGGCCAGGACTTTGCCCGCAAGGACGGCTGGAACATGTACCACGGCAGCACGGTGCCGGGCTTTCCCGCGCACCCGCACCGCGGCTTTGAAACCGTGACCATCGTGCGCAAGGGCCTGATCGACCATTCCGACTCCCTGGGCGCGACAGCGCGCTTTGGCCGCGGCGACGTGCAGTGGCTGACGGCCGGCAAGGGCGTGGTCCATTCCGAGATGTTCCCGTTGCTGGACCCGCAAAATCCCAATCCACTGGAGCTGTTCCAGATCTGGCTGAACCTGCCGGCGGCCGGCAAGATGAGCGAGCCGCACTTCACCATGTTCTGGTCGCAGGACATTCCGCGCCTGGACATCAAGGATGCCGAAGGGCGCGGCACCGAAGTGGCCGTGATTGCCGGCCGTATTCAAAATACCCAGGCCGCGCCGCTGGCGCCGCCGCCGGATTCGTGGGCTTCGCAAGCCGAGGCCGACGTGGCGATCTGGACGATTCGCATGGTGCCCGGCGCCCGCTGGACGCTGCCCGCCGCAACGAGCGAAGGCACGCGCCGCCACCTGTATTTTTTCAAGGGGCAGTCTGCGACGCTGGGCGGCCAGGCGGTGAACGTGGACAGCGCCATCGAGCTGCGGGCCGGCGTGGATGCGGAGATCATCAACGGCGGCGAGGAAGCCGAATTCCTGATGCTGCAAGGCAAGCCCATTGGTGAGCCGGTGGTGCAGTACGGCCCGTTTGTCATGAACACGCAAGCCGAAATTGCACAGACCATGGCGGACTACCAGCGCACGCAGTTTGGTGGCTGGTCGTTTGGCGATGACGCGCCGGTGCATGGGCGGGAGCCGGCGCGCTTTGCGCGGCACCCGGGCGGACGCGAAGAGCGGCCGACGGGCGACTGACGGCCGAGCAGCGCCTCGCTGCTATATTTTTAATAGCTGTCCGCGCTTGTTCTTAGCTGCTCCGGGGCACTTTTCGCATAACTCCGGCATTACCAGTCAACTTCCCCGCAGTACCCCCAGGCAATATCGGGTTTCGCAAACGCCGCCTGTGGGGTGCGGCAGCAGACGCCTACACTCCCGCCAACACAAGGAGATGCCATGAGCCAGGAGCCCAACTCCCAAGCGGTCAAAAACGAACTGAATGCGCTGGCGCAGGCGTTCTTTCGCGCCGTCTCGTTTGAGCCGGGCAGCGTGCCGCCTTACGATGACATTCACGCGCTCTTCATCGACGCAGGCCTCCTGATCAAGAACACAGGAACCGCACCCGAGATTTCCAGCGTGCGCGAATTCATCGCGCCGCGGCAGGCCATGGTGGACAGCGGCGGCCTCACGCGCTTCAGGGAATGGGAGCTGTCGGAAACCACACAAATCTTCGGCAACATTGCCCATCGCTACAGCGCTTACGGCAAGGCCGGCACGATGAACGGCGAGGCATTCGAGGCGCGCGGCATGATCTCGACGCAGTTCGTCAAAACGCCTGAAGGCTGGAAGATGAGCGCGATGGCCTGGGACGATGAACGGCCCGGCCTGCACTTGCCTGATTGACCTGCCACTCAGGGAGGCATCAGCCCCGCATTGACCACCACCTCGTCCAGCGCGGCGAAAGTCATGTTGTGGCGATCCGTCAGCGGCCCACCGCCGGGCACTACATGGCCGTCTGCGGTGTAGCCAATGGCCTTGAACTTCCACACGCCGCCAATCAGTTTGAGCTGGCCCACCAGCTCGCCGCTGCTCAGATGAACACTCACCACTTGTTCGTTGAGTTTTTTGAACGTCAGGGGCATCAGCATGAACCTTTCAGGGCGACTGGTCGCCGAGTATTGCACTGACAATAAAAAAGCGCCCGGAGGCGCTTTTTTATTGGCGATGTTGAAGTGAATTACTTCGCCACCACGCGGACCATTTCGAGGCACTTGTTGGAGTAGCCCCATTCGTTGTCGTACCAGGCGACGACCTTGATGAAGGTGCCGTCGAGCGCGATGGACGCATCGGCGTCAAACACGCTGGTGCAGGTCTCGCCGCGGAAGTCGGTGGCAACGACCTTGTCTTCGGTGTAGCCCAGGATGCCCTTGAGTGCGCCTTCGCTTTGCGCTTTCATTTCGGCGCAGATTTCCTTGAGCGTGGCTTCCTTGTTGAGCTCGCAGGTCAGGTCAACCACCGACACGTCGGAGGTGGGCACGCGGAAGGACATGCCGGTCAGCTTCTTGTTGAGCTCGGGGATCACCACGCCCACAGCCTTGGCAGCGCCGGTGCTGGAGGGAATGATGTTTTCCAGGATGCCGCGGCCGCCGCGCCAGTCTTTGTTCGACGGGCCGTCCACGGTTTTCTGCGTGGCAGTGGCCGCGTGCACGGTCGTCATCAGGCCGCGCTTGATGCCCCACTTGTCGTTCAGCACCTTGGCGATAGGCGCCAGGCAGTTGGTGGTGCAGCTGGCGTTGGAAATGATGGCCTCGCCCTTGTAGGTCTTGTCGTTGACGCCGAAAACGAACATCGGGGTGTCGTCTTTCGACGGTGCCGAGAAGATGACCTTCTTCGCGCCGGCGGCCAGGTGCTTCTCACCGGAAGCCTTGTCGAGGAAGAGGCCCGTGGACTCCAGCACCACGGTGGCGCCGATATCGCCCCACTTGAGGTTGGCGGGGTCACGTTCCTGCGTCAGGCGGATCTTCTTGCCGTTGACGATCAGCGTGTTGCCCTCAACGGACACGTCGCCTTCGAAGCGGCCGTGCACCGAGTCGTACTTCAGCATGTAGGCCAGGTACTCAGGCTCGAGCAAATCATTGATGCCGACGATTTCAATGTCGCCAAAGCTTTTGATGGCCGAGCGAAACACGTTGCGGCCGATACGGCCAAAACCATTAATGCCAAGTTTGATAGTCATCTGCTGTTGCTCCTGGAAGTTGAAATCTTGTTGAATTGGGCGGCCGTGTCCGTTATCCGCGTGTTTACTTGCGCAGCACCTTGCGCACGGTGTCGGCCACGTTCTCGGCGGTAAAGCCGAAGTGCTTGAACAGCACTGGCGCGGGCGCCGATTCACCGTAGCTGTCGATGCCCACCACGGCGGCGCAGCCGTATTTCCACCAGCCGTCCGTCACGCCCATTTCCACCGCGATGCGGGGGATGCCTTCTGGCAGCACTTCGGATTTGTACGCCGTTTTTTGCTTGTCAAACGTCGTGTTGCTGGGCATGGAGACCACACGCACGGCGATCTTGTGGGCAGCCAGCAGCTCTTGCGCCTTGAGCGCGAGTTGCACTTCAGAGCCGGTGGCAATGATGACGGCCTGGGCCTTTTTGTTCAGGCCCACTTCGGCGGGCTCGGCCAGCACATAAGCGCCCTTGCTGATTTCACCGAGGTCGTTCTTCGGTGCGTAAGGCAGGTTCTGGCGGCTCAGCAGCAATGCCGTCGGTTTGTTCTTGTTTTCGAGCGCGACGGCCCATGCGACGGCGGTTTCGGCCGTGTCGCCCGGGCGCCAGACGTCGAGGTTGGGAATGAGGCGCAGGCTGGCCGCGTGCTCGATGGACTGGTGCGTCGGGCCGTCTTCGCCGAGGCCGATGGAGTCGTGCGTGAAGACGTGGATGACGCGGATCTTCATCAGCGCGGCCATGCGGATGGCGTTGCGGCTGTAGTCGCTGAAGGTCAGGAAGGTGCCGCCGTAGGGAATGAAGCCACCGTGCAGCGCGATGCCGTTCATGATCGCGGCCATGCCGAATTCGCGCACGCCGTAGTTGATGTGGCGCCCGCCCGCGCTCACGCCTTCGGCATTGGCCGTCAGCACGACTTCGCCGTTCATGTCAAAACGCAGGTTGGGCGTGGACTTGGTGTTGGTGAGGTTGGAGCCGGTCAAATCGGCCGAGCCGCCCAGCAACTCTGGCAGGCCGGCGGTGAAGGCTTCGAGTGCGAGCTGCGAAGCCTTGCGGGAGGCCACGGTTTCGGCCTTGGTGTGCGCGCCGATGACAGTGTCGACAGCCAGCTGCGAGAAACTCTTGGGCAGGTCGCCCTTCATGCGGCGGGTGAGTTCGGCGGCGAGCGCGGGGTGCGCAGCTTTGTAGGCGGCAAATTTCGCGTCCCAGGCGGCTTCAGCGGCCAAGCCCTTGGCCTTGGCGTCCCACGCGTCGTAGGTTTCCTTCGGCACTTCAAATGGTGCATAAGGCCAGTTGAGGGCTTCGCGCGTGAGCTTGATTTCTTCAGCGCCCAGCGGCTCGCCGTGGGCCTTGGCGGTGTTGGCGCGATTCGGTGAACCCTTGCCGATGTGCGTCTTGCAAATGATCAGCGTGGGCTTGTCGCTGGATTTTTTGGCGCCTTCAATGGCCTGCGAGACCAGCTCGGCGTCGTGGCCGTCGATGGGGCCCAGCACGTTCCAGCCGTAAGCGGCGAAACGCACGGCGGTGTTGTCGATGAACCAGGGAGCGACCTGGCCGTCAATCGAGATGCCGTTGTCGTCATACAGCGCGACCAGCTTGTTGAGCTTCCACGCGCCGGCGAGCGCGGCCGCTTCGTGGCTGATGCCTTCCATCAGGCAGCCGTCGCCCATGAACACATAGGTGTTGTGGTCGACGACGGTGTGGCCTTCGCGATTGAACTCTTTGGCGAGCAGCTTTTCAGCCAGCGCCATGCCGACCGCATTGGTCAGGCCCTGGCCCAGCGGGCCGGTGGTGGTTTCAACGCCGGGGGTGTAGCCGTATTCGGGGTGGCCGGGGGTTTTGCTGTGGAGCTGGCGGAAGTTCTTGAGTTCGCCAATGGGCAGTTTGTAGCCGGTGAGGTGCAGCACGGCATAAATCAGCATGGAGCCGTGGCCGTTGGACAGCACAAAACGGTCGCGGTCGAACCAGTTGGGGTTGTGCGGGCTGTGCTTGAGGTGGCTGCCCCAGAGGGCGACTGCCATGTCGGCCATGCCCATGGGGGCGCCGGGATGTCCGGAATTGGCTTGTTGAACGGCGTCCATTGCGAGTGCGCGTATCGCATTCGCCATCATTTGCGTATTGGCCATGTAGGCAGCTCCGGGAGGGGGAAAGATCAGGGGTAACCCGGTATTTTACCGTTTGGGCCCTCCCCACCGGTTTGGCGGGGGTTTGGCCCCGATTTGGCCGGCCGGCACCCCGCCATGCACTAAAGTCGGGGCATGCAAGGCCTTCACCTGACCGCCGACCTTTACAAATGCCGCTGCGACCCGGCCTGGCTGACCGACGCTACCCGACTGGGCGACTGGTGCGTGCAGGCGGTGCAGGCAGCCGGCCTGCAGGCCGTTAACCAGCTGTTTCACACTTTTCCCGACACCGTGCACGGCCCAGGCGGCATCACGGCCACCGTGCTGCTGGCCGAGTCGCATGTGTGCGTGCACACCTGGCCTGAACAGAAAGCCGTGACGCTGGACGTCTATGTGTGCAACTTCGGCGGCGACCACTCCGCCCGGGCACGCGGCCTGATGGATGCGCTGGTGCGCCGCTTTAACCCCGAATGGACCGAGCAGCGGTCGCTGGACCGGGGCGATACGCAATGACCGGCGCACCCATCAAGGCCATGATCATGGCCGCCGGCCGCGGCGAGCGCATGCGGCCGCTGACCGACACCACGCCCAAGCCCCTGCTGCCGGTGCGCGGCAAGCCGCTGATTGACTGGCAGGCCGAAGCGCTGGTGCGCGGCGGCTTCACCGACCTGGTCATCAACACGGCCTGGCTGGGCGAGCAGGTTCCGGCCCATTTTTCTACACTTTCTTCAAGCCATTTCGGGCTGCAGCCCAATCAGGACGCGCGCAAGCAGCTATCAATTTCATACTCACACGAAGGCGTGGATTTTGGCGGTGCACTGGAAACCGCCGGGGGCATTGCGCGTGCGCTGCCGCTACTGGGTGACATTTTCTGGGTACTGGCGGGCGATGTGTTTGTGCCCGGCTTTGAGTTCACCCAGGCCGCCGTCACGCGGTTTGCCGCTGACAACAAGCTGGCCCACCTCTGGCTGGTGCCCAACCCCGCACACAACTCGAAAGGCGACTTTGGCCTTGGCCCTGATGGACTGGCGCTGAACCTGCCCAAGGACAGCCCGCAGCCCAAATTCACCTACAGCACCATCGGCCTGTACCGGCGCGAATTGTTCGACAGCCTGCCCTTCGGCAACCCGCAAGGCCTGAAAGCCCCACTGGCACCGCTTTTGCGTACGGCGATGGACAATCAGGCCGTGAGCGCCGAGCTGTATGAAGGCGCCTGGACCGACGTTGGCACACCGGCGCGGCTGGATGAGCTGAACCAAACCACCACGACTTGAAGCAGAACACATGAGCACCACCACGATCTACGAAAAACGCCGCGCCGCCATTGCCCGCGCCCTGAAGGCGGCCGGCGGCGGCATCGCCCTGCTGCCCACCGCGCCCGAATACCCGCGCAACCGCGACAGCGACTTCCCCTATCGCCACGACAGCTACTTTTATTACCTGACCGGCTTCAGCGAACCCGACAGCTGGCTGGTGATTGAGGCCAGCGGCAAGACCACGCTGTTTTGCCGGCCCAAGGACCTGGAGCGCGAGATCTGGGACGGCATTCGTTTGGGCCCCAAGGCCGCGCCCGCCGCGCTGGGTGTGGACGCTGCCTTCAGCGTGGAAGCGCTGGACGAAAAAATGCCGCAGCTGCTGGCCAACCAGAGCGCCGTGTGGTTTCCGTTTGCCACGCACAAAGGCCTGGAAACACAGGTGGACGACTGGCTGAACAAGGTGCGCGCCCGCGTGCGTTACGGCGCCGAATGCCCGCAAAGCCAGCACGACTTGTGCAAGCTGCTTGACGAAATGCGGCTGGTGAAGGACAGCCATGAAGTCGCGATCCTCAAGCGCGCCGGCAAGATTTCGGCCGGTGCCCACGTGCGCGCCATGCAGACCTCGGCTGCCATGTTGCGTGACGGTGCCAACGGGAAACTAAAGGGCGGCCTGCGTGAATACCACCTCGAAGCCGAGCTGCTGCACGAGTTCCGCCGCCATGGTTCGCAGTTCCCGGCTTATGGCAGCATCGTCGCGGCCGGCGCCAACGCCTGCATCCTGCACTACCGCGCGGGCGACACCGAACTCAAGCCCGGCCAGCTGTGCCTGATTGACGCCGGTTGCGAGCTGGACGGCTACGCCAGCGACATCACCCGCACCTTCCCGGCAGACGGCAAATTCACGCCGGCCCAGCGCACGCTGTACGACATCGTGCTGGCCGCGCAAGACGCCGCGGTGAAAGTAACCAAGCCCGGCAAACGCTTTCTGGACCCGCATGACGCGGCGACGCGCGTACTGGTGGAAGGCATGCTGGACACCGGCCTGCTCGACAAAAAGAAGCACGGCAAGGTCGACGACGTGCTCGAATCCGGCGCCTACCGCCAGTTCTACATGCACCGCACCGGCCACTGGATGGGCATGGACGTGCATGACTGCGGCGACTACACCGAGCCTGGCAGCAAGCCGCGCGAAGAAAAAGACGCCCTGGGCCAGACCGTGATGCGCAAGCCCTCACGCATCCTGCGGCCCGGCATGGTGCTGACCATCGAGCCCGGCATTTATGTGCGGCCCGGCAAGAACGTGCCCAAGGAGTTCTGGAACATCGGCATCCGGATTGAGGACGATGCGCTGGTGACGGCCAAGGGGTGTGAGTTGATGACGCGGGGGGTGCCGGTGGATGGGGATGAGATTGAGGCGTTGATGAAGGGGTGATGGGGACGCTGCGGTTTGCCGCAGGGCCGGACGGGCGCCTCGATGCTATGTATTTGATAGCTGCTGGCGCATATGCCCATTGGGCTAGAGGCCAAATATCTCCTGAAAATGGGCCAGAAACAGGCCCATTTTCATTTTGGGGCGTCAAAAACTGCCTCCGAGCGCATTTTGGGGGGGTCAGCAGGCCTTGTTTCAGGCATCGAAAGCGCGTTGGATCCAATAGGGACGAGCGCAAGCAGCTATTTAATTGATAGCGCCGTGTTTCTTGTTGTGTTCGAATTGAACTCGCTTAAAGGTGGTTCTTGTTCCAGCTTGGGCTCACTCTGCTGAGGACTGCTGGCCGGGGGTTGCCCGGCGGCAAGTAACTTTCTTTTGCGTCGCCAAAAGAAAGTCACCAAAGAAAAGGCGACCCTGCTGTCTGCGACCCCTGCGCTTCGCTCCGGGGCAACCTGCGGTGCTCGGTTCAGGCGGGGTCTCGCTCGAACTCGCCTTCGGCTCAGACAATCGCGATCCC
This sequence comes from Polaromonas sp. P1_F6, assembly GCF_056405695.1. Taxonomy (NCBI): domain Bacteria; kingdom Pseudomonadati; phylum Pseudomonadota; class Betaproteobacteria; order Burkholderiales; family Comamonadaceae; genus Polaromonas; species Polaromonas sp. P1_F6. The sequence goes on along the minus strand of NZ_JBFUBQ010000005.1, from coordinate 268,526 downwards.
TGATCCGCCTGAACCTGTGCTCCTCGGCGCATACAGAAGGGCTAATCGGGAGCGGGGACTGAAGACAAATACCAACTCCAATACCAACAAGGACACGCCATGGCGTGTCCTTGTTTCTTCTGGTATTCAGGGCCCTGTCTTCGGCTGTTTGGTATTCCTGTCTCCACCCCCTTGTGTATGCGCCGAGGAGCGGAGGTCCAGACGGATCAGGGCAAAAACTTGTTTGAGCGCAGCGAGTTGTTTTTGACCCCGGCTGGACCGAGCACCGCAGGTTGCCCGTAGCGCAGCGAAGGGACGCAGGAACCAGGGTCGCCTTTTCTTTGCTTACTTTCTTTTGGCGAAGCAAAAGAAAGTGAGTTGCATGCCGGGCAACCCCCGGCCAGCAACACTCGGCAAAAAGCACACAGCCGGAACAAACCCAGCCAAAACAAAACTCAAACCAAACCCAAACCCATCCCCCGCAAATGCCCCTGCGTAAACGCCTCTTCAAACACCGAATACCCCGATAAGTCACCGTGCGCAAAATGCAGCCGCTGCCAGGGCGCCTGCAAACGCCCCTGCAGCGCCCGCAGAGCCGCACTGCTGCGCACACCCGGCACCGGCGTGCTCATCGCATGGCCATAACGCATGACTTCCATGCGCGTGACCTTGCCGGGCAGATCAGGATGCGGCACCGACAGCTCGGCCAGCACGCTGTCGCGCCAGTGCGTCCAGGGTTTCTCGTACAAGGTTTTGCGGCCTGCCGGTTCAATGCCGAAGGCGCGGTAATACGTGAGTACCGTGGCGTCGGGCACGGCCTGCAGGCTCTGATGCATGGCGTCGACGTAACCCAGGCCTGCCTGCGCAGCGCTGTCTGATGCATCCCCGCCGTAGATCACGTTGTCCCAGCTGGGTGCGGCACCGGGCCGGTCGTGCAGCGCGGCCTTGATGTGCAGGTTGGCGACCAGCCAGGGTGCGTGACGCAGCTGGCCGGCGGCTTCGCGCAATGCGGGCGGCGGGCTTTCCACCACACGCGCCGCCACAAACAGCGGCATCGCCAGGATGCACTGGTCAGCCTGCCAGCGCTCGACGGTCTGGGTGGCCGCATTGAAGGCATCGACCTCTACACCATGCCGGCCCGCAGCCACACGAACCACGATCCGGCCGGCGTACAGGCGTTCACCGAGTGGTGCGGCCAATTGGCGGGTGAGCCAGCCATTGCCCTCGGGCCAGGTGAGCACACCCGCTTCGCGCTCCGCAGAAGCTGCGTCGCCGGGCGCCTGAAAGCCATGCCGGCTGGCGAAGTAATGGATGCCGGCCCAGGCCGATACGGTGTCCAGGCCCGCGCCGTAATCGTCGCGGCAGCAATAGTCGAGGTACCAGCGCAGTGGCGTACTGGTGAGTTGCTGCTGGTCCAGCCATGCCTTGAACGTCACGGCATCCAGCGCGCGGTGTTGCGGTGCCAGGGGTACTCCGGCAACAGGAATCTGGAATGCGGCCACAGACGAGGCCTGCTGCACCAGCGCCGCAAAACGCCGGTATTCAGCCAACACGCCAGCGTCCACATCCTGCAGCGGCAGCAGCCCTTCCTGCCACTGGCCGTTGATGAACAGCCGCTCCTGCGGGCTGTGGCACAGATGGCGTTCGTCGTACACCCAGCGGCCGGCCACACGCTGGCGCAGTGAAAGTTCTTCGAGTAAATCCTGCACGTCACGCGCCGCATCCCCGGGCACCGGCAGGTAATGCGCGCCCAGCGGGCAGGGTACGCCGTTGACCAGGCCCGCGCGGCTGTTGCCGCCGGCCTGGTCTTCCAGCTCCAGCAGCGCGAAGTCCTGCATGCCGCGCAGGCGCAGCGCACGCGCCGCCGCCAGGCCGGCCACACCGCCACCGGCAATCAATACGCGGGTACGCCGGGTGACGGACGGGGCCGGCCAGGCACGGGCCCTGCCGGTCTCGTCAGGCCGAAGCAGATGGCCGCGCTCATGGTTCGCACCCACAAAAACGCCTTCAACGTGCGTGGCCTCCTTGCAGCCCAACAGCGGTAGCGCAGAGGCGGCCAGGAAATCCCGGCGCTTCAATGCAGCACCTTGCCCCATTCCTGCTCGTAGCTGTGCACCAGTTCCTGGCTGGAGAGCCGGTTCACGGGCGCCGGCACGCGTGCCATGTCCACAGGGAAATCAAACAGCAAGGGCAGGGTCTGCGGGTCCAGAAAACGCAGGCCGGCAGGCAGGGTGCCCATTTGCGTCGTGGGGCTGAAAGGCCGCCGGCTGGCGACCACAAAACCCCATTCGCCAAAACTGGGCACATTGGCGTGGTAGGGGGCGGCCTTGAGCCCGACGGACTCCAGCGTACTCACCACCGTCCAGTAGCTGCGCCGCGCCACCAGGGGAGACGTGGTCTGGATGACGGCATACCCGCTGGCCGAAAGGTGCTGGTCGAGCAGCGCATAAAACGAGTTGGTGTAGAGCTTGCCGATGGAAAAATTGGTCGGGTCGGGGAAGTCCACAATGATGATGTCGAACATGCCGGCGTTTTTGTCCAGCCACTGGAAAGCGTCGGCATTCACGACGCGCACCTTGGGTGACAGCAGCGCGTCGCCGTTCAGACGTTTCAAGGCGGGCTGCTGGCTGAAGAGCTGCGTCATGGCCGGGTCCAGCTCTACCAGCGTGACGCTTTCCACACTGGGGTATTTCAGGACTTCGCGCACCGCCATGCCGTCGCCGCCGCCCAAAACCGCTACCGTCTTCGGCGCACCGTGTGCGCTCATCACGGGGTGCACCAGCGCTTCGTGATAGCGGTATTCGTCACGCTCGGCAAACTGCAGGTTGCCGTTGAGGAACAGGCGGTGGCCGGCGCGGCCGTTCGTCACCACGATGCGCTGGTAGGGCGTGGTGGCGGTGAAGATCACACGGTCCTGGTAGAAATGGTCTTCGGCCAGTGTGGTGATCTGGTTCGCACCCACAAAGCCGGCGCCCAGCACGCTCAAGACCCCCAGGCAAGCCAGGGCATGCGACTTGACGTGCCGCAGCTCATGGCGGAACAGCCACAGCGCCCACACCGCGACAGCCGCGTTCATGAGGCCAAACAGCAGGCCGGTGCGGATCAGGCCCAGATGCGGCACCAGCACCAGCGGAAATGCCAGCGACACGGCCAATGCGCCCAGGTAGTCGAAGGTGAGCACCTGCGACACCAGCTCCTTGAGTGCAACGTTGCGCCGCAGGATGCGCATGACCAGCGGAATCTCCAGCCCCACCAGCGTGCCCACCAGCAGCACCATGGCGTACAGCAGAAAACGGAAAGCGCCGGGCACATAGGCATTCGCCAGAAACAGCGTGGCCGGCAGCGCACCGCCCACCAGCGCCACCATCAATTCAATGCGCAAAAAATGGGCCGGTAACTGCCGCTCGAAAAACCGCGACAGCCACGAGCCAATGCCCATGGCAAACAGGTAGCTGCCGATGATGGTGGAGAACTGCAGCACTGAGTCGCCCAGCAGATAAGAAGCCAAAGCCCCTGCCGCCAGCTCATACACCAGCCCGCACGCCGCGACCACAAAGACGCTGGCCAGCAGCGCGACTTCAAGAGGGCGCGGTGTGGCAACGGTGGAGGGGGGTTTAGTGTTCAAAACGAGGGTGCCGATGGATGGGATATGCAGAACTGCGATGCGAAGCGAGCCGGTATCACGACGGCGTCAAGGGCGTAGCGAGCGAGCTGCGGGCAAGGCGGACGGCGCGCAGGAACCGGAATGTACCTGCGGGTACATGAGGATTCCGAGCACCGGCCAACGCCGCCCCCAGTTCGCGCAGTAGCCGGGAACTACCCGTGGATGGCGGCGGCTACTATTACGCAGATGCCCAGCGCCATCGCGGCAACCACCAGCGCCAGCGCCACGTTCTGCTTCTCGACAATCTCCAGCCACAGGTCGTACGGTGTCATTTTGTCAATGATCACAAAGCTCAGCCAGAAGATGATCACGCCGATCAGCGCGAACAAAATCGAGCCGAGGAATGCGGCGGGTTTAAGCCATTCAAGTCCCATGATGTTCTCCAGAAAAAATCTGCCAGGTTGAATAGAAAGGGGCCGGCTTCATTTATGGCCGCCTCCGCCGGAAAATCCACCGAATGAGCCGCCTGAACTGCGCGAGCTGCTGGACGAAGAACAGTTCTCGACATTCGGGTCGCAGCGCGAGCAGCGTGTGACCAGCAACAGAACCACCAGTATCACCAGCACCACCACAACAATGGTGCCGCAACCCATGCCCGACGCACTGCTCAGGGGCTTGGCATCCGCGCGCTTGAAGAGGTCTTTCTTGCCTTCAAGCTTGAAAGCCCTGGCGATCAGTTCGCCGTCCAGCTTGCTGCCGCTGGACCAGGTGACTTCGTTCGGCGCCTCTTCCTGGGACAGCAGCGCGCTGCCGCTGGCGAAATCGCGGTTAAAGGTTTTTTGCCCGCGCTGAACCTGCCAGTAGAACTCGCCGGCAGCATACGTCGTCTCGGCGCGGTAGCTGCTTTGCAGGCGGTAGGTGGTCTTGAGGTAGGTGGCGCTGTCGCCACCCGTCTTGAAGGTGGGCGCGCCGGTCAGGGGCTTGACCACGCTCCAGCCGTCGGTGGCGTCCACCAGAAAGGTAAAGCCGCGCTTGCGGTTGTAGAGCAGGTATTCATCCCAGCCGAAGTGCTCGTCCGGGTCGTCGGGCTCGTACCCCATGCGGTGCTGGAACCCGACGACCTGCCATTGCGTGCCCAGCAACTGGCCTGTACTTCCCAGCGCGATCAGCGGGGCCACCGGTTCGTCCTGGATCGCATGCTGAAGCGCGGCGCCTGTGCCCTGGCTCAGGTCGATGAGGCTGTTGCAGGAACTGCAGGTGATGCTTTTGCTGGCAGCCAGCGTAACCGCCACCGTCGCTCCGCAGTTGGGGCAGCTGAATTGCCTGCCGCTTTCTTCCTTGGCAGACTCGTCCTTCAGGCCAACCAGCTTCAACTCGTCAAGCAGTACCGAGCGGCCCACCGACAGCGCCGGCGCGCCGCCACCGGATGCCGTGCCGTAGTCGACGCTGAGTACATCGCCATCCGTGCTGCGCAATTCAACCACGGCAAAAGGCATGCCCAGCGCTGGCAGGCGCGGCAGCTCGCCCTGTGCCGACAGCAGCACAACGCTCTCGTTGGAGGCCACACTGAAGGGCTTGGCATTGATCGCCGTGGTGGCGCCGATGCGAAAGTTTTCTGCGGGCGGTACGGCGCGCTGCAGGCTGGTGGGCCGGCTGAAAACATAAGCGCCGTTGTCCTCGCTCAGGAAGGCCGCGCCGCCGTCGTCCAGGATGGCGTACCACTCGGTCCAGGTTCCCTGGGCGTACCTGTATTGCAGCCGGCCGACCAGTGTGAAATTGCGGCCCTGCCAGACCCCGGAGGCCTGCAGCTGCAGGGGGCTGAAGTCGTTGAACAGTTCAGCCATTTTGCCGATGCGCGACAGCGTGTCACCATCGCGCACGACAGTGCTCTGGCAGTAGCCGCACACCGCATGGGTGGACTGCGCGCTGCGGAATTCAACAGGCGCACCGCAGCCGGGACACGGCGCGCGGTAGGCGCGTTGCTGGGTGACGTCAGTCACAGCAGATGAAGCTCAGTGCCGGACAGAAGGCACGCGCAGCGAAGGGCCGCCCCGAGCAAGCGACGGCCCCCTCGGGGGGCAGCGCAGTACACGAAGTGACAAGCGTGGGGGCCACATACTTAAACTAACTTTTTGAGCAGCTCGGCCTTCTTGGCGTCGAACTCTTCCTGTGTGAGGATGCCCTTGGCCTTGAGTTCTCCGAGCTTCTCGAGCGTGGCCATGACATCGTCTGGCTTAACCGCCGCAGCCGCTGCGGCCGAAGCCGCCTGGGCTGTGTTGCCCTGCAAGCCCTGCTGCAGGTTTTGCGCCAGCACCTGGCCCAGCGCCACACCGGCACCCAGGCCCATGGCGTCACCGGCAATACCGCTGCCGCCCCCGCCGCCTTCGGCGAACTTCGGGATGGCCTGCGCCGTCTGGTACTGCATGAACTTGCCCATGTCGTTGCCGACCATGCCCATGCCGATTTTCTGGTCGAGGATTTTTTGCAGCTCTTCGGGCAGCGAGAGGTTCTGCACCGTCATGCCCTCGAGCTTCAGGCCGATCTTGGCAAATTCGGGCACAAGCTGCGCCGCCAGCGCCTGGGCAAACACGAGCTGGTTCGCGGCCAGGTCGAGGAAGGCAATGTCGCTGGCTGCAATGGCGGCGGAAATATTCTGCAGCACCAGGCCCCGCAGCTGTCCGTCAAGGTCGGCCGTGGTGTAGCGGTCGCGTGTGCCTGAAATTTCGGTGTGGAAAAGCTTGGGGTCGGCAACACGGAAGTTGTAGTTGCCGAAGGCGCGCAGCCGGACAGCACCGAAGTCCTTGTCGCGAATGGTGATGGGCTGGGGCGTGCCCCACTTCTGGTCGATCTGCTGGCGGGTGCTGAAGAAGTAGACGTCGCTCTTGAAGGGAGACTCAAACAGCTTGTCCCAGTTCTTGAGGTAGGTCAGCACCGGAATGGTCTGCGTCGTCAGCTTGTACATGCCGGGACCGAACACATCGGCGATCTTGCCCTCGTTGACGAAGACCGCCATTTGCGATTCGCGCACGGTGAGCGAGGCGCCGTACTGGATCTCCATGTCGGCCATCGGGAAACGCCAGGCCAGTGTGCCGTCGTCGTCCTCGGTCCACTGGATGATGTCGATGAACTGTTTCTTGATGAAGTCCATTAAGGCCATAGCGCGCTCCCTTGAGTGGTTGTCGGCCACATGATACCCGCCGATAACGACGTTTTTACGTTATTTACTGGCCCTGACCGCCTCCAGCGCAGTTCAGGCCGCGGCCCTGCTCCGCGCAGTCCTGCAGGACCAGCCCGGCACTGCGCGGATCAGGGAACCCAGCCAGGCGGAAAGTCGGCACATCGGCCGCAACGCCGCCTTCGGCATCCTTGATGCCGGCGGCGCGCAGGGACTGCTGACGGCGCTCATCGCCTTCCAGGACTGGCAGCGCCGTACCGTTCACAATGCGCGCGTCACCGGTACGCTCCGCGGTACTGGCAGGGGCCGGCGTGATATTGGCTGTCGTGGCGGCCGTCGCATTCTGCAAGGTGTAATTGCCGGCGTCGGCACCTGACAGGGTGATGCCGGTAATGCTGACGGGCTTGCCATTGCCGACGGCAGGCGAATCGAAGTTTCCGGTAGCCGCCCCCACGGTGAGAACGTCCGCGCCTATGCGCCCGGTAAACGCAGCACCGCCCGTTGCCAGCGTAGCTGATGTGGTGCCGTCCTGCACCTTGTTCGCGGCGGTGATGCCGCTGACATTCGCAATCGAAGCCGGCGTGATATTGGCCGTGGTGGCGGCCGTGCTGTTGACGCTGTAGTTGACCGCATCGGTGCCGGTGATGGCAATACCGCCGACGTTGACGGTTTTACCCACGCCCGCATTCTTGTCGGCAAAGCTGGCCGAGGTGTTGCTGGCCGTGAGTACATCGCCGGCGACCCGGTTGTCGGCCAGTGTCACGGTTGCGGCAGTGCCGCCGTCGTACACCTTGTTTTGGGCCGTGGCACCCACCGTCAGGGCGCGTTGCGTGATGTTGGCGGTGGTGGCGGCCGTGGTGTTAAACGTGTAGTTTCCGGCGTCGGTGCCGGTGACGGCTATGCCGCTGACGTTCACCGTCTTGCCGGTGCCCACATTCTTGTCGCCAAAGCTGGCAGCCGTGTTGGTGGTGGCGAGCACGTCGCCGGCAACACGGTTGTCGGCAAGCGTCACGGTGGCGGCGGTTCCGCCGTCATAGACACGGTTTTGGCCTGTGGCGCTGACCGTGAGGGCTCGCTGCGTGATGTCGGCCGTGGTGGCGGCCGTGGTGTTGTACGTGTAGTTCCCGGCGTCGGAGCCGGTCACGGCAATGCCGCTGACGCTCACCGCCTTGCCTGTACCCACATTCTTGTCGCCAAGGCTGGCAGCCGTGTTGGTAGCCGTGAGCACATCGCCGGCGATCCGGTTGTCGGCAAGCGTCACGGTGGCAACGGTTCCGCCGTCATACACACGGTTCTGGCCGGTTGCGCCGACCGTGAGCGCGCGCTGCGTGATGTTGGCAGTGGTGGCTGCCGTGGTGTTGGCGCTGTAGTTGCCCGCATCGGCGCCGGTGAGGGCAATGCCGCTGACGTTCACGGTCTTGCCGGTGCCGACGTTCTTGTCGATAAAGCTCGCGGCGGTATTCGTGGCGGTCAGCACATCGCCGCTGAGGCGGTTGTCGGTCAGCGCGACGGTGGCCGCAACGCCGCCGTCATAGACACGGTTCTGGCCGGCGGCGCTGACCGTCAACGCGCGCTGCGTGATGGTCAGCGCGCCATTGGTCAAGGCCAGGGTGTAGTTTTCGCTGTTGGTACCTACGCCGGCAGTGATAGCCACCGGTCCGGCCGCCACGGCCGTCCGGTCAACGGCTGTGGTGGTGTAGTTCACGCCCAGGCTGGCGATGGTGTCGCTGTCGATCAGCCCGCTTACCACCCCGGTCAGCAGCGGGTTGGTGTCGCCATACACCTTGGTCTTGTTGTCGGCCGTAACCGTCAAGGTCGGCGCGACGCGGTAGAGGAAAGTATTTGCGCTGCCGGCCGGTACATAGCTGGCGTCGCTGTTGTAGCGCTTGCTGTAGCCGGCAACGCCCTCAAGCGTGGTGCCGGGGTCGCCGCTGTAGACCAGGTAGCGGCCAGATGCGGCCACGATGCCGCCCGCGCCCACATTGTTGACGAGCTGGCCGCCGGTGCTGACGCCGGCTGCATTGGCGCTGCCGGCCTTGAGGACGACGGCATCGCCGGTGGCGGAAGAATTCACGGCATTGTTCAACGTGAGATTTGACGCCGCGCCGGTGGTTTCAATTTTGACCGCGCCGGTGGCCGTTACGCCTGCTGTCGCGCCGACCGTGCCCACAACCAGTGCGCCGGCCTGCCTGTAGTCCACGCTGCCGGTGCTGGCGGCGAGCGTGGTGACGGCATTGCCCGCGTTTGCCAGGGTATAAGCACCCGTTCCCCCCGTCAGCGCGAGCCCTGAAGCCWGGATGGCGCCAGACTGGCTGACAGCCCCGCCTGCAGACAGGGTGGCATTGCCGGTTGTCGCAACGGCAGCCACGTCGAATCCGGCCGCGCTGCTGTACTGGATGGCCCCCGCCGCATTGGCCGTGTCTGCGGCATTGCGGGCCTGCAGGTTGATGGCGGTGCTGGTGTTGCCGCTGTTGTTGAGCGTGATGCCACCGCCGGCGTTGACCAGCGTTTTGACCTGCAGCGTGCCGGCCGTGATGTTGCCGGTACCGGCCGTCTGGGTGACCGCGCCCAGTGCCGTCAGGTTCAGTGTGCCGCTGCCGAGGTTTGAGGCCGTGCTGCCCACACCCAGGTTGACGGCGCCCGCGCTGCGCACGAAGGCGTTGGCATTGCCGGTGGTGTTGACGCTCAGGTTGCCGGCCGCCACGTCGATGCCGTTGCTGGCGTCGGTGCCGATCTGGCCGTTGGCATTGAGGGTGAGGTTCTGCGCGGTGATGGTTTGCACGCCCACATCGGTGATGGAGCCGGCATTGAGCGTCAGGGTCTTGCCGGCCAGGCCGACCGCGCCGCCTATGGTCATGGCGCCAGTGCTGGCCGTATCGCCGATGACGATGGGGCCGGTGGCGCCCGTGGCGAAGGCGCTGACTTCCGCGGCCGTGAGGTCAAAGCCCGAAGCGCCCGACAGGGACATGGTGCGGCTCGCGGTTTTGGCCTTGAGCGTCAATGCGCCACTGGTCGCCAGCGCGTTGTTGCCTGTGTTCGCGGCGATGGCGACCGTGTCGGCCGTGATCGTGATGGGCCCGCTGCCGGCAACCACGTCGACGTTGTTCTGCGTGTACGTGCCGGTGCCGGTGTCTATGGCGACAGCGTTGTTGACGGTGCTGATATTGCCAGCCACCGTTGTGCTGTTGTTGCCGTTATTCAGCGTGAAGCCGCCCGCCGCCGTGATGGCATTGAGGGTGGCGATGTTGTTGGCCTGAGTGCCGAGGTTCAGCGAGCCTGCACCCGTGCCGGCCACTGCCAGCGAGGCCGCCGTCACAGCGCCCGACTGCGTGATGTTGCCGCCGGATTGCAGCGTCAATGCCCCTGTGGTGTTGACAGCGGCCACGTCGAAGCCGGTGGCGTCGCGATAGCTGACCGCGCCATTGGCATTGGCCGTGTCGGCGGCGTTGCGGGCACGCAGATCGACCGTGGCGACCTCGTTGGCGGCATTGTTCAATGTGATGTTCGCCGTGCCGGCGGACAGCGTTTTGGCCACCAGCGTGGGTGCGGTAATGGCACCTGTCTGGGTGATGGTCGCGCCGGCCACCACTGTCAGGCTGCTATTGGCAACGGAGGTACCCAGCACCACGGCATTGGCATCGCGCAGCGAGACGTTGTTGCCGCTGGTGACGGCCACGCTGGAGAAGTTGTTGGCCGCATTGGCCAGCGTGATGTCGTTGGCTGCGCCGGCGGCCAGCGTGGTGGCGCCTGTGACCGTCACCGCGCCGGTCTGTGTGATGGCGCCGGCCGTATTCAGCGCCAGAGAGCCCGACACCACTGAGGTCCCCATCACCAGCGCATTGCTGTCGGTGATGCTGACGTTATTGCCCGTGGTGACAGCCACCGCCCCCGTGAAATCGTTGCCGGCGTTGGTCAGCGTGACGTTGTTGCCGGCGCCGGCCGCCAGAGTGGCGGTGGTCGCCTTGATGGCGCTGGTTTGCGTGAGTGCGCTTCCGGCCGTCAGGGCCAACGCACTGACGTTGAGCGCGCCATTGAGACTGATGTCGCCAGTGTCGGCGCCGGCGGTGGTGGCCGTCAGCGAGGTGGAACCGGTAACGCCCACCGAGGCACCGCCCATGGCGCCCACGGCGATGTCGTTGGCGGTCACGGCCAGCGCCGACAAGGCCAGGCTGGCGCCCGTGGTGCCGGCAATGCTCACGTCGCCGTTGCCTGCCTGCAGGATCAGCGTACGGCCCGAGGCCTGGCTGTTGACCGCTCCGTCGAACTGGATATTGGCGCCGGCACCCGCGCCGGCATTGCCGCCGCGTGAGTCCACAGTGATGCTGGCCGTATTGAGCAGTGCGTCATCCTTGATACGGACAACGCCGCCAGCACCGGAGACCGCGCCGCCGACCTGGTTGCCACCCAGCGCAGTAAGCCCGCCGGCAAGGGTGATGGTGGGCGTGGCGCCCGCTGCGTCGAGTGTGATGGCGCCTGCGTTACCGCCCGCCGCCACGCCTGTGCCGCCGTTGCCGCCGGTGGTGGTGATGGCGGCGACCGATACATTGCCGCCGGTGGAAGCCATCGACACCGCGGCGCCCTGACCGCCGGCCTGGTTGCCGCCCGCACCGTTGCCGCCAACGGCGCTGATTGCACCGGTGCTGCTGATGGCCCCCGTGGAATTGACGGTGACCGCGCCACCATTGCCACCCGAGCCGACGGTGCTGCCGTTGGTGCCGTTGGCCGTGATGGCCGCCGTGGTGACGCCCGCGCCGGAAATGTCTACCGTGCCGGCATTGCGTCCGTTGGCCGGGCCGGCAGTCGTGCCGCCGCTGGTGACTATGGCGCCAACCGCCACTGCGCCGCCGGATCCGCTAACGCTGATGTTGCCGCCATGGCCCGAAGTGCCGCCCGTAGTGGTCAGCGTACCTGCCGTGAGGTTGCCAGCCGTGTTGCTTAGGGTAATGCTGCCTGCCGAGCCGCCTGCGCCCGTGCCGGCTGCATTGCCGCTTTGCGCAGCCAGTGCACCCACCGTGACAGCACCCGCAACGGTGTTAGCCACGCCGATGCTGCCCGCATTGCCGCCGTCGCCGTTGGTGGTTCCGCCCGCACCCCCGCTGGCCGTCATGCCTGCGGTAGTGACCGCCCCCGTGGAGGTGATGCTGACGGCGCCGCCGCTGCCGCCCTTTTGACTGGACGTGGCCGCCGCCGCGCCGCCGCTGGCGGTGATGGTGCCGGTGCCCATGTTGAGGCCGGCGCCGCTGATGGTGACCGTGCCGGCATCACGGCCTGCCAGACCGCTGACCGTGGTGCCGCCGCTGGCGATGATGTTGTTGTTGAGCACTGACACCTGGCCGGCAGCAGAAAGGCTGACGTTGCCGCCGTTGCCCTTGACACCACCGGTGGTGGTGACGGCCCCGGTGGAGAGTGTTCCCGCTGCGGCGGTGTTGCTCACGGAAACACCGCCGGCCGTGCCGCCCGCACCGGTGCCCAGCGCGTTACCGGTTTGTGCCGTCAGCGTTCCGGTGGTGATATTGCCACTGCCGCTGTTGTTGACCGTGATGCTGCCGGCATTGCCACCGGCCGCATTGGTGCCGACCGCTGCGCCGCCGCTCGCCGTGAGATTGGTGAGCGTGAGGCCGTTGTTGCCGGTAATGGAAATCGCCGCACCGTTACCGCCGGCCTGGTCACCCGTCAGCGTGCCATTCGTGCCGCTGGCGGTCACGGTGGTGCCGGTCAGCAGGCCTCCTGTGGCCTGCAGCGTGACGGAACCTGCGTTGCGTCCCGCCGTGCCCGCGTTGGCGGTGCCGCCGCTGGAAACAACCGCGCCTGTCGTCAAAACGCCGGCCGTCGAGGTGACGCTGATGTTGCCGCCGTTGCCGTTGGCGCCACCCGTGGTGGTAAGCGCACCGACTGTCAGCGCCGTTCCGTTCAGCGTGATACTGCCGGCCGTGCCGCCGGCGCCCGTTCCGGTGGCGCCACCCGTTGAGGCCGTCACTGCCGCGGTGCCCAACGTGCCGCTGCCCGTGATGCTCACCACACCGGCATTGCCGCCGGCCTGGTTGGTGCCCAGGCCCGCGCTGCCACTGGCGCTGACCAGACCCGTGACCGAGCGGTTGACGCCCGTCACCGTGATATTGCCCGCATTGCGGCCAGCGCCGGTGCCACCGGCCAGCGCCGTGCCGCTGGTGTTCAGCGTGCCGGTGACCGTCACGCCGCCCTGCGAGGCCAGTGCGACCGAGCCGCCGTTGCCGCCTGCCGCGCCGCTGCTGTCTATCGCACCGGTCCCGATGTTGGCGCCTGCCGCGTTGTTGGTCACGCTGATGCTGCCGGCCGCGCCACCGGCGCCGGTACCCACTGCCGCGCCCGTACGTGCCGCGAGCCCACCCAACGCAATCGCGCCTGCCGTTGTGGAATTGTTCTGCACGGTGATGCTGCCGGCATCACCACCGTCACCGTTGGTGGTGCCACCCGCGCCGCCGTTGGCGGTGAGAGCGCCGGTGGTCACGGCATCGGTGGTCGTGATGCTGACGGCCGCGCCGCTGCCGCCTTTCAGGTTCGACGTGGCAGCTGCCGCGCCACCGCTGGCCGTGATGGTGCCCGTTCCCATATTGAGGCCGCCGCCGCTGATGGTGACGGTGCCGGCGTTACGGCCGGCCTGGCCGCTGACCGCAGTGCCGCCGCTGGTGGTGATGTTGTTGTTGACGATGGACACCTGGCCCAGTGCCGACAGATTGACATTGCCGCCGTTGCCCTTGACACCGCCGCTGGTGAGAATGGCCGCGGTGGACAAGGTACCGCCGGCCGCCGCGTTGGCCACGCTGACGCTGCCGGCCGTGCCGCCTGCACCTGTGCCCACCGCATTGCCGGTTTGCGCCGTCAGCGTTCCAGTGGCGATATTGCCGCTGCCGCTGTTGTTGACCGTGATGCTGCCGGCATTGCCGCCGGCCGCATTGGTACCCACGCCTGCGCCGCCGCTGGCCGTGAGGTTGGTCACCGTGATGCCGCCGGTGCCGGCAAGGGAAATCGCCGCGCCATTGCCGCCGGCCTGGTCGCCCGCCAGTGCGCCGTTGGTACCGCTGGCCGTAATGGTCGTGCCGGTGAGCAGGCCGCCCGTGGCCTGCAAGGTGACCGCTGCTGCGTTGCGACCCGCCGTGCCGGCATTGGCCGCGCCACCGCTGGTATTGATGACGCCGGCCGTCAAAACGCCCGCCGTGGACGTGACACTGACGGCGCCGCCGTCGCCGTTGGCGGTGCCTGTGGTCGTCAGCGCGCCAGCTGTGACGGCGCTGCCCGTCAGCGTGATGCTGCCGGCGTTGCCGCCGGCGCCCGTTCCTGTTGCGGCACCTGTTTGGGACGTGATGCCGACCGCGCCAAGTGTGCCGCTGCCGGTGATGCTCACCGCGCCGGCGTTGCCACCCGCCTGGTTGGCACCCAGCCCCGCGCCGCCGCTGGCGGTGATCAGGCCCGTGACCGAGCGGTTGACGCCGCTCAGGGTAATGTTGCCGGCATTTTTTCCTGCGGCGGTCACCCCGGCGCCGATAGCACCGCCGCTGGTGTTGATCGTTCCGCCGACCGTGAGAGCGCCCTGCGAACTCAGGACGACGTCGGCGCCGGCGCCGTTGGTGCCGCCATTGGCCGTCACAGCCCCTGCGATGGAGAGGGCTTGCCCGGCCGCGCTGTTGGTCACCTGCACAGCGCCGGCGGTGCCGCCCGTGCCGGCGCCGAAAGCAGCCCCGCTGTTGGAGCTCAGTGCTCCCAGCAAGATGGCGCCAGTGGTGGCCGAATTGTTGATGACGGTGATGCTGCCCGCGCTGCCGCCGTTGGCCGGCGTGGCAATGCCCGCACCGCCCGTGGTGTTGATGGCGCCGGCGGTGATGCCGCCCGCGGCAGCCGTGATTTGCACATTGGCGCCGTTGCCGCCGCTTTGGCCGGCGCCTATGCCTGGCGTGCCGTTGGCCGTGATGTTTCCGGTACCGGTGCTCACGCTTGCGCCTGAGAGCGTGACGGTGCCGGCATTGCGGCCTGCATTGCCCGTCAAGGTGACGCCGCCGGCCGTATTGATCGCGCCTGCAGCACCAGTGGACAGCGCACCCTGGGCACTCAGGGTGACGGCACCGCCGTCGCCTTTGGTGCCGCCGGTGGTGGTGATGCCTGCCGTCGTGACATTGCCGGCCGCTGCCGTATTCGTGACGGCGACGCTGGCCGCGGTGCCCCCTGCGCCCGTGCCGATTGCATTGCCGGTTTGGGCCGCCAGGGTTCCGGTGGTGATGTTTCCGCTGCCGCTGTTGTTGACCGTGATACTGCCGGCATTTCCGCCGGCAGCATTGGTGCCCACACCCGCGCCGCCGCTGGCCGCGAGATTGGTGACGCTGATGCCACTGTTGCCGGTAATGGAGATCACCGCACCGTTGCCGCCGGCCTGGTCGCCCGTCAGAGTGCCGTTCGTGCCGCTGGCGGTCATGGTGGCGCCGGTCAACAGACCACCCGTGGCCTGCAGCGTCACCGTTCCGGCATTGCGCCCGGCCGTTCCCGCATTGGCTGTGCCGCCGCTGGAAACGATCGCGCCTGTCGTCAAAACGCCGGCCGTCGAGGTGGCGCTGACAGTGCCGCCGTTGCCGTTGGCGCCGCCCGTGGTCGTCAGGGTACCAGTGGTCACTGCCGTGCCGTCCAACATGATGCTGCCTGCTGTGCCGCCCGCGCCGGTGCCCGTCGCTGCACCGGTTTGTGCTGCGATGTTGTTCGTGCCCAGGCTGCCGCTGCCGGTGATGCTCACCACGCCGGCATTGCCACCGGCCTGGTTGGTACCCATCCCTGCACCGCCGCTGGCGGTGATGGCACCGGTGACGGCGCGGTTGACGCCCGTGATCGTGACGTTGCCGGCGTTCTTGCCTGCTGCGGTCATACCGGTACCCAACGCGCCGCCGCTGGTGGTGATCAGCCCGCTGACGGTAAGGGCACCTTGTGAGCTCAGGGTGACATCGGCACCGGCGCTGTTGGTGCCGCCGTTGGCCGTGATGGCCCCCGTGGTGAGGCCTTGCCCGGCCGCATTGTTGGTCACCTGCACGGCACCGGCCGTGCCGCCAGCGCCGGTCCCGAAGGCCGCTCCGCTGCTGGAGCTCAGCCCTCCCAGTGAGATGGCGCCCACCGTCGCCGAGTTGTTGATGACGGTGATCGTGCCCGCATTGCCGCCGCTGGCCAGGGTGGCAATGCCCGCACCGCCCGTTGTATTGACGGCACCGGCTGTGATGGCGCCCGTGGCGGTGACTTGCACATTGGCGCCATTGCCGCCATTTTGGCCAGCGCCTATACCCGGCGTGCCGTTGGCGGTGATGTTGCCCGTGCCAGTGCTTACGCTTGCACCCGAGAGTGTGACGGCGCCAGCATTGCGGCCGGCATAGCCTGCCAGCGTGACGCCACCGGCCGTGTTGATGGTGCCAGCAGCGCCGGTGGACAAAGCGCCCAGCGCACTCAGGTTCACGGCGCCGCCGTCGCCTTTGGCTCCGCCCGTCGTGGTGACTCCCGCGGTCGTCAGGTTGCCCGCGGCAGCCGTATTCGTCACCGAAATGCTGCCGGCCGCACCGCCGGTACCGGTGCCCGTGGCCGTGCCGGTCTGTGCGGCCAGCGCGGCGGCAGTGATGTTGCCGGTACCGCTGTTGGTAACCGTGATGGTTCCTGCATTGCCGCCCGACGCATTGGCGCCCACACCGGCCCCGCCACTGGCGGTCATGGCTGCGCCTGCGATGCCGCCCGCGGCGACTATGGAGACTGCGCCCGCGTTGCCGCCGTTGCCGGCCGTGTTGCCGGCCGTGCCGCTGGCCGTTACAGCGCCCAGCGCGGTGATGGCGCCGGCCGCCGTGATGTTGATTGCACCGGCATTGCGGCCTGCAGTGTTGGCCAGTGCCGTGCCGCCGGTGCTGGTGACGGTGCCCGCGCTCAGTGCACCGGCGGAATTGAGCGTGATGGCGCCGCCGTCGCCGTTGTTGCCGCCCTGGGTGGTGATGTTGCCGGTGCCCAGGCTGGCGCTGGCCACGCTGTTGGTCACGGAGATGCTGCCGGCCGTGCCGCCGGCGCCGGTGGTGACCGCATTGCCGGTGCTGGCGGTCAACCCGCTCACAGCGACGTTACCGTTGCCGCTGTTAGCCAGGATGATGCTGCCCGCGTTGCCCCCGGCCGCGATGCCCGTCGTGCCAGCGGCACCGCCGCTGGCCGTGAGGGTGCCTGTGCTGGAGATGCCGCCGGTGGAGGTAATGTTGATACTGCCGCCCGTACCACCGGCCTGTCCAGCCCCCAGCCCGGCGGAACCGCTGGCGGTGATGGCGGCGGTGGTGACACCGGCGCCCGAGATGCTGACGGCCCCACCGCTACGGCCTGGGTTGCCGGTTGTGGCAGGGCCTCCGATGGCGTTGATGGCCCCGAGCAGGTTGACAGTGCCCGTAGCGTTGAGGGTGACGTTGCCGGCATTGGTATTGCCGGCGCCTGTGGTGGTGATGCTACCGGCCGCGGTGCTGGTGATATTGGCCGCCGAAAGATTCACGCCGCCGGAAGCCGTTAGTGCGGCATTGAGGGCAATCGTGTTGCCAGCTTCAAAGCGGACCTTGTTGCCCGCCGTCATGGCCAGTGCGCTGGCCAGCGTGATGTTGCGCGAGGCCTGGAGGTACAGCTCGCTATAGCCGGTAATGTCGGCGATCTGGATGGTGTACGTGCCCGTCGGGCTCGGTGGATCGAAGAGGGCCACGTCGGGCGTGCCATCGGCATTGTTGGGCGGTGAGGACTGTATGGTGGTGTTGATGTCGATGTCCTGCGGATCCAGCAGCACCCTTCCGCCAGTGCCGGCCGGCGCGGCCACG
The DNA here is from genome assembly GCF_056405695.1 of Polaromonas sp. P1_F6. Lineage (NCBI taxonomy): Bacteria > Pseudomonadati > Pseudomonadota > Betaproteobacteria > Burkholderiales > Comamonadaceae > Polaromonas > Polaromonas sp. P1_F6. The sequence continues at coordinate 250,939 of NZ_JBFUBQ010000005.1, read as the reverse complement.
TCGATACTGCCGCGCAGGTCCAGCTGCTGCTTGCCCGAAACCTCGACAAAGCCGCCGTCACCACCGTTGGCGCCGCCGCGCGCGCTGATGGCGCCGCTGTGGCGCGTGTCACCGTCGGCCCAGACCACCACTTTTCCGCCTTTGCCGCTGTCTGTCGCGTCGGCCCGTATCGATGCGCCTGCGGCCACATAAGTGCGTGAAGCATTCTGGACGGCCGCATTGCCGCCCTGGTAATCGCCGCCCACCAGCGCGGTGCCGCCGCCGGCTGCGCCGGAGACGTCAATGGCAGCACCGGTGTCCAGCGCCACCTTGTCGCCCAGCACCTGCACCGTGCCGCCGCTCTGGCCCGGGGCGGTGCCGCTGGCATCGAGTGTGCCGGAGACCTGGACAACACCTGTGCCACCGCCGCTCAGCACAATCGTGCCGTTGCGCTCCACGGCTGAGTTGGCGCGGATGACGCCGGACTGGTTGATGACGGTCGCCATGGCATCGCCCATGGCACTGGCCAGCACGGCAACCCGGCCGCCCGTGGCCGTGATACTGCCGCTGTTGGTGATCGCGGCCTGCGCGGCCGCGGCGTCCACCGAGAAGCGCACCAGGCCCACACCCGAGGTGTCGACCGACACACGCGAGCCCGCGAGCAGGCCGACGGAGCCGGCTTCGGCGCTGATGGCGCCGGTATTGCTGACCTGGGGTGCGGCCAGCAGCACGTAGCCGCCGCGCGCGACGTTGATGCTGCCGTGGTTGTCCACGCGGCCGGAGGCGTTGCCGCTGAAGGTGTAGCGGCCTGCCATGAAGTCGCCGTTGCCGATGTCGAGACTGGAGGCGACGAGCCCGCCCACATTGACTTGCGCCCCAGGAGCGAACATCACACCGGCCGGGTTGATCAGGAAGACCTGGCCGTTGGCGCTCAGCGAACCGAAGATGGATGAGGCACCGTTGCCGATGACGCGGTTCAGCGCGACGGACGAAGCGCCGGGCTGCACGAACTGCATCGATTGGCCCACGCCGATGTTGAAGCTTTGCCAGTTCAGCACCGCCTTGTCGCTGGTCTGGTTGACCACCATGGCGTTGGCCGACGGCGTGCTGACGCTGGCCTGGCCTCCCACCAACTGCGCGCCTTCAGGCAAGGCGGTGGCCCAGGGCGAGACAGCCGCCAGCAGGGTTGCAAGCAGGCGCGACAGCCTGCGGTCGCTGCGGATGCGGTAAGTGGCCGAGAGCTTGCGCGACAGGCGGACCACCACCGTGCGCACGGACCAGGGGCGATAGGCGGCGCGAGGGGAAGAAGTGGGGGCGGTCATGATGGGTATGCAGAGCAGGGAGTGGGGCCGGGCTAGAACCAGGCTTGGACCGACAGCCAGGCGCGCGGCGCACGGTCCGGGTCGCCGGTGGACGGCGGCGCCGTCGTCGTGCGCCATGCCAGGTAGGTCTTGACCAGGAATTTGCCGGGCTGGCCCAGCGTGGCGCCCACACCGACGGAACCGAGGCTCAGYGTGTTGGCATTGCCCGGCACAGTGGGGCCGTTCTGGTTGAAGCGAATGCGCCCATGGTCATAGAAAGCCAGCAGAGTCAAAGGCTCACCCCAGACCGTTGGCGCGAGCTGGTAACGCGACTCCAGGTTCAACAGGAAACCGGCGTCGCCGACGCCTTCCCCCACCGGGTAGCCGCGCACGCCATTGGGCCCGCCCAGAACCATTTTTTCGGCCGAGCTGAGGTTTTTCGACGCCAGCTGGGCCTGTGCCGCGACGTGAAAGCTGTAAGCGGCATCAAAAAACTGGGAGCGCTGGAATTCCAGGTTCAGCTTGCTGAAACCGCCCGCTGTGCGCAGGCCGCCGAGGCCATCGTCAAGCGCCTGATCGGCCGCATTCAACGTGAGGCGGCCGAAGGTGGCGTTCACGGCATAGTTGTTCAGGCTGCTGCCGCCCGCCAGTTCGTCGATGAAGTTACCCGCCAGCCCCAGCCTGAGCGCGGCGATGTCGCGCTCGCTTTTGAGTGCGGGTGTGCGCGTTTCGTCAACGAGCTTTTTTTGCTCTGCACTGATGAGGCCGTACAAATTGTTGGCGCGCCCGCGCAGCAGGGGGTGGGACAGGTTGAGGCCGAGAATGTCGGCCCGGCCGCTGGCCCCCAGAGGCTCGAATTGCTTGCCCAGCGCGTAATCCAGGCGCACCGCGCTGACACCCACCCGCGTGCCGTAAGCGCCGACCGGCACGGTGTAGCCGGCGCGGTACAGGGTCGAGCCAGCCTGGTCGCTTTGCTGGGTGCTCAAGGCCAGCACGTCACCGCGCCCCAGCAGGTTGTTGAGATTGGCACTTAAAGTGACACGCGCGGCACCAGCGGCGCGCGCGCCATGGTTGTCTACGCTGACCGAGCCGTCGGCGCGCGGCCCTTTGCCCTGCACGGTGATCAGGACATCCGCCAGGCCCAGGCGATCTCCAGGCTCAACCGTAGCGCCGGCGTCATATCCCGCCAGGTCGCGCAACAGCAACACGGGCTTGTCGAGTGCGTATTCGGTAACGGCGTCACCGGACCGCAGCTGGCTGCCCACCAGTTCTTCCGCGAACGCCTTTGAGATGCCGGCGCCGTCGACACGCACAGAGACGCGGCCGACCCGCGCTTCAATGATGGTGATGGCGACAGTCCCGCCCTCTGCGGGAAACGCCTGCTCGGGCAGGTACGCCTGCGTGAGCAGATAGCCGTTCTGCCGGTAAAGCGCGCTGATGGCATTGGCGGCATCTGTGAGGCCGGCCAGATCCGTGGGCCGGTGGAGCCGGCTCGACAGCAAAGCCGCAAGTGCTTCACTGGAGAAAACGCTGTTGCCGGAAAAGCTGAACGCCGCTGGCGTAATGCGCGCAGTTCCCGCCGCTGGCTCCGCAACCCGGGGCGGTGCCAGTTCGGGCAGTGGCCCGCTACGCAAGGGCAGCAACGGTAACGAACCTTGCGGCTCCAGCAGCGTTCCGGCATCGGGCCGCACGTCTGCCCGGACCTGCGCCAGCGCAGGGACGTGCAGGGCGATGCATACGCCCAGAACTCCCCAGGCGACAAGCCTGGATGCCAGAAAGACTGAACTGCTCAAGAAGCGACCCTTTCGGCGTACAAATGCAACAAAATGTTTTATCGGTTGTAGCGCTTTGCTCTTACGCTGTCCAATATTTTTTGTTAAAACACCTCCTATTTTCGCTGTAAGTGTTTGTTTTTGCACAGTTATTTAAAGATCCTGGAAAAATAAGCCGGCACGCCGATGGCTCTTTGCCAAATGTAAGTAAATGTTCATTGCCCTATTCCCACCGACAGGCAGACAGAAGTGGTCGTCGTCCGCACGAAGGAGCACCGGTCAATAGGGATAAGAAGAGGAGGCAAAGAAGAGGGGCGGCACTCATGGGGTACGCGCCGGCCGGCAGCGCCCGTACTGGCGAGGGCTGCGCCAGAAGCCTGCGGGCGGCATGCCCAGGCCATGCTTGCTATCTTTTTGAGAGCTGCTTGCGCACGTCCAGTGGGAATGGTGAGCCGTTTGATGCCCAATCGTGGCACCGACCCGTTGGCCGGGGTTGCCCACGGGATCGCCGCCAACCGGGAGCCACCAAGCCACAGCGAAACTACCGACGCAGCAGAAGGCGCCGGTTAACGGCCCCCAAAAAAACAGGCTGGAGTCAGCCAGGCCCCCTCGCTAAAGATACGAGAAGGGGATACGAGAAGGGGAGGATGAGTGCCAGTCCCGGGGTCAGCTCAGGCTGTGCCCCACACCTCGCGTGCGGTTTCGACCACCAGGCGCAGCTTGTTGCGTTGCGCTTCCACGGCGATGTTGTTGCCGTGCACGGTGCTGCTGAAGCCGCACTGCGGTGACAGCGCGAGCTGCTCCAGCGGCGCGTATTTCGCAGCGTCTTCAATGCGGCGCTTCAGGTCGTCCTTGCTTTCCATTTCACCGAACTTGGTAGTGACCAGGCCCAGCACCACGGTCTTGCCCTTGGGCAGGTAGCGCAGGGGTTTGAAGTCGCCGCTGCGGCTGTCGTCGTACTCGAGGAAATAGGCGTCCAGGTCCATCTCCTTGAGCAGCGCCTCGGCCACCGGCTCGTAGTTGCCGGCCGCGGCGTGGGTGCTCTTGAAGTTGCCGCGGCACAAATGCATGGCCAGCGTCATGCCGGCGGGCTTTTGCGCGACCACCTTGTTGATGAATTTGGCGTAGCGGTGCGGCAGCTCGTTGGGATCGTCTCCGCGCTGGCGCGCCGCTTCACGCATTTTCTCGTCGCACAGGTAGGCCAGGTTGGTGTCGTCCATCTGCACATAGGTACAGCCGGCCGCGGCCAGGCTGCGCAGTTCGTCGCCATAGGCCTTGGCTACGTCGTCGTAAAAAGCCGGGTCGAGTTCGGGATAGGCCTCTTTGCTGATGCCGGCGCGGCCGCCGCGAAAGTGCAGCATCGTTGGCGAGGGAATGGTGACCTTGGGCGTGTTGCCCGCACTGACCTGGCTTTTGAGGTACTGGAAGTCGGCGAGCTGGATGTCCTTGACGTGGCGCACCTTGTCGATCACCCGCATCACCGGCGGCGCCAGTTCCATGCTGCCGTCGGGCCGCTGGATGGTGACCGGGATATCGGTCTTCACGCCGCCGATCTGCTCGAGGAAGTCGATGTGGAAGTAGGTGCGGCGGAATTCGCCGTCAGTGATGCTTTTGAGGCCCACGTCTTCCTGGAACTTCACGATTTCGGTGATGGCCTGGTCTTCGACCTTGCGCAGTTGTTCGGGCGTGATCTGGCCCTTGGCCTTTTGCTCGCGGGCTTCCAGCAGGTACTGCGGGCGCAGAAAGCTGCCGACATGGTCATAACGGGCGGGTAGCTTGGCGGTCATGGGAAAGTCTCCATCGGTTGCAGGCACAAACCCCCATGGTATTCCAGCAAAATCACCCCTTATTGAATACAGAAATTCCGTATTTTCCCTGAATTTCCCTATTTTTCTTGGCTTTATGGCAATTTATGTATACATTGCGTATCCATGAATGCCCAGAAATCGACTTTCCCCCTGAACGCCTGGTATGCCGCCGCTTATGACGTAGAGGTGGGCCGCACGCTGCTGGCGCGCACGATTTGCAAACAGAAGGTGGTGATGTTCCGCCGCACCGACGGCCAGGTCGCCGTACTGGAAGACGCCTGCTGGCACCGGCTGCTGCCGCTGTCCATGGGCGCGCTGAACGGCGACGAGGTGACCTGCGGTTACCACGGCCTGGTCTATAACGCCCAGGGCCGCTGCACCCACATGCCCAGCCAGGAAACGCTGAACCCTTCGGCCTGCGTGCGTGCCTTCCCGGTACTGGAAAAGCATCGCTTTGTCTGGATCTGGCCCGGCGACCCGGCCAAGGCCGACCCGGCGCTGGTGCCCGACATGCATTGGAACGACGACGCAGACTGGGCCGGCGACGGCAAGCTGATCACGGTGAAGTGCGACTACCGCCTGGTCGTCGACAACCTGATGGACCTGACCCACGAAACCTTTGTGCACGGCTCCAGCATCGGCCAGCGCGCCGTGGCCGAGGCGCCCTTTGTCGCCACGCATGGCGACCGTACGGCCACCGTCACGCGCTGGATGGAAAACATCGACGCACCGCCGTTCTGGGCCGGGCAGATTGAGCACGCGCGCGGCTACAGGGGCAAGGTGGACCGCTGGCAAATCATCAAATTCGAAGCGCCCTGCACTGTGAACATCGACGTCGGCGTGGCCGAAGCCGGATCGGGTGCGCCACCCAAAGACGGCCAGCCGGGCGACCGCAGCAAGGGCGTCAATGGTTTTGTGCTGAATACGGTGACGCCGGAAACAGACGGCAGCTGCCACTACTTCTGGGCTTTCGCACGCAATTACTGCCTGGGTGAACAGCGCCTGACGCACCAGCTGCGCGAGGGCGTGGCCGGCATCTTCCGCGAGGACGAACATGTGCTGGAGGCCCAGCAAATCGCCATCGACGAACACCCGGACCACCAGTTCTACAACCTCAACATCGATGCCGGCTCGATGTGGGCCCGGCGCCTGATAGACGGACTGATCGCGAAAGAAAAACCACCGGCGCCTGTCATCACTATCCGGCTGGCGGCCTGAGGCGGGGATCATTTTTTATGCGAACCACAATCAATGCTATCAATTCAGTAGCTGCCAGCGCGGATTCCGAAAGGGCTACAGGCCAAAATAGCCTTGAAAGCGCGCAGGTGCGGGCGCAGCTTCAGCTTCGCGAGATGATCCTGGCCGGCGAGTTGCCCGGCGGAGCACGCATTGCCGAGCTGTCCATCGTTGAAAAACTCGGCTTCTCACGCACACCCATCCGCGCGGCATTGATGCGGTTGGAGCAGGAAGGCCTGCTGGAGTCGCTGCCCAACGGCGGCTACGCCGTGCGCACGTTTTCCGAACGCGATGTGTCCGAAGCGATCGAACTGCGCGGCACCATTGAAGGGCTGTCGGCGCGGCTGGCCGCCGAGCGCGGCGCACCCACCGTGGTTCTGAACGAAGCCCGCGAATGCCTGGGCAAGATCGATGCGGTGCTCAGCCAGCCTGCGCTGGACGATGAGGCTTTCTCTTCCTACGTCGCGCTGAACGAGCGGTTTCATGAACTGCTGGGTGAAATGGCCGGTAGCAGCGTCATTGCCAAGGAGCTCGAACGCGTGTTCAGCCTGCCGTTTGCGTCGCCTTCGGGTTTTGTGGTGGTGCAGGCCAATTCCCCGGGCGCTCGCGACATGCTGGTCGTGGCGCAGGACCAGCACCGACAGGTGCTCGACGCCATTGAGCAGCGCGAGGGCTCGCGCGCCGAAGCGATCATGCGCGAGCACTCACGCCTGGCCCAGCGCAACCTGCGCGCTGCCGTGGCCAGCCACAACCTGGACCAGATGCCCGGCGTGCGGCTCATACGGAAGAAATGACGTCCCCCCAAAGCGGCCTGCGGCCGCCTCCCCCCAAGGGGCGCCACCAGTGGCCCGGCAAAGCCGGTTCCACGGCGGCCCTCGAATTTAAGAGATCACGGAAAACTGAATGAAAGCCACCTCCAGCTGGACCGATGCGGTCATTGAATCTTTTGACGAACTCACGCCCACCGTGCGCGAGTTCCGCATCCGGCCCATGGGTGACGCAGCCACCGTGCAGCGCCACGAACCTGGCAGCCACCTGCAGGTACAGCTGCTGGTGGACGACAAGCCGCAGCTTCGTTCTTACTCACTGGTCAGCGAGACCGATGGCCAAACGTATCGCATCGCGGTGAAGCGGCTGGACGACGGCCGCGGCGGTTCGCGCGCGATGTGGCAGCTGGCCGCTGGCGACCGGTTGCAGGTGAGCGGGCCGCGCAACCATTTCCCGCTGGACTTCAATGCCCCGGCTTACCTGCTGGTGGCCGGCGGCATAGGCATCACGCCGCTGGTGGGCATGGCCCTGGCGCTGGCCGACCGCTGTGCGCAGTCGGGCCGGCCGCTGCGCATGCTGTATGGCGTGCGCAGTGAATCTGAACTGGCTTACGGCGAAATGCTGCGGGCTTGCCTGGGCGAGCGGCTGCAGGCGGCCGTCGACGCGCGCATCGATTTCGCCGGCGAGATCGCAGCGCTACCGGCCGGCGCGCAAATGTATGTCTGCGGCCCGGTGCCCATGCTGGACGCGGCGCGCCATGCCTGGGAAGCCTCGGGCCGGCCAGCGGCCGACCTGCGTTATGAAACCTTCGGCAACAGCGGGCGCTTCGCACCGCAGGCTTTTCGGGTGCAAATCCCCCGCCACGCGCTGGACATCACTGTGCCGGCCGACTGCAGCCTGCTGGATGCGCTGGAGCAGGCTGGGGTGCAGGCCGTCTTCGACTGCAAGCGCGGCGAATGCGGCCTGTGCACACTGGACGTGCTGGCGGTCGACGGCGAGATCGACCACCGCGACGTCTTTCTGAGCGAGCACGAGAAACAACAAAACACGCGCTTGTGCGCCTGTGTCTCGCGCGTGGTCGGTTCGGTGACGCTGGATTCTTCCTACCGGCCCGACGCGTGAGGGGACAACTTGTGTGCGATCACCGGGTCATGCGCGCGATGATCGCGCAACCGACCGCGAACCAACAGCAACCCCGTGAGCGGCAACCCACACAATGAAGCCATGGAGGGCATGGCCGATGTGTTCACATATCGAACATTTGTGCTGATACCGCACTCATACTAGACTCGCACCGTTTTACGGCCGGATGCCGGCGACCTGAACTCCGCCGCGTTTGACGCAGCAGCAAGAACTGAAAACCACCCAGGAGACAAGCATGAAAAAACGTACCTTCCTCACCGCCGCCGCGCTGTCGGCCGCGGCACTTGCCGCCGCCCCGGCACTGGCCCAGGACAACACCTTCAAGATCGGCCTGATCCTGCCGATGACGGGCCAGCAGGCCACCACCGGCCGGCAGATCGAGGCGGCCGTGCGCCTTTACATGGCGCAGAACGGCGACAGCGTGGCGGGCAAGAAAATCCAGCTGATCGTGAAGGACGACACCTCACTGCCGGACACCACACGGCGCCTGGCGCAAGAGCTGGTGGTCAACGACAAGGTCAACGTGCTGGCAGGCTTCGGCATCACGCCCTCGGCCCTGGCCACCGCGCCCATTGCGACGCAATCCAAGACGCCCATGGTGGTGATGGCGGCGGCAACATCCAGCATCACGCAGGCTTCCCCCTACATCGTGCGCAGCAGCTTCACGCTGCCGCAGGTTTCGGTCGCCCTGGCCGACTGGGCGCCCAAGAACGGCATCAAGACGGTGGTCACGCTGGTGTCCGACTACGGCCCCGGCATCGACGCGGAGAAATTCTTCAAGGACCGCCTGACCTTTAATGGCGGCCAGGTGACCGAAGCGCTGCGCGTGCCGCTGCGCAATCCCGACTTCGCGCCCTTCCTGCAAAAAGTGCGGGACAACAAGCCCGATGCGCTCTTCGTCTTCGTGCCTTCGGGCGCAGGCGCCGCGGTGATGAAGCAGTTTCTTGAGCGCGGCCTGGACAAGGCCGGCATTCGGCTGATCGCCACCGGCGATGTGACGGACGACGACCAGCTCAACGACATGGGTGACGGCGCGATTGGCGTCGTTACTTCGCACCACTACTCGGCGGCGCACCCCTCGGCGATGAACAAAAAATTCGTGGAAGCGTTTGCCAAAGCCAACAAGGGCCTGCGCCCCAACTTCATGGCGGTGGGTGGCTATGACGGCATGCGGGTAATTTACGAGGCGCTCAAAACCAGCAAGGGCCAGGGTGGCGGCGACGCGCTGCTCGAAGCCATGAAGGGCCAGCTGTTTGAAAGCCCGCGCGGCAAGATTTTCATCGACGCACAGACGCGCGACATCGTGCAGGATGTCTATCTGCGCAAGGTCGAGAAGAAGGACGGGCAACTCTACAACGTGGAGTTTGATGTGATCAAGGACGTCAAGGATCCCGGGAAGAACAAGTAACCCCCCGAAGCGCCGCTTCGCGTCGCCTTCCCCCTGCTGGGGGCAACACCAGCGGCCCGGCGAAGCCGGTTCCGCGGTATTCCTGGCACGGACCTCTCTCAAGCAAACACTGATCCTCTGGCCAAAGCATGCTGACCCTTCTTTTTGACGGAATCGCCTACGGCATGCTGCTGTTCATCCTGGCGGTGGGCCTGGCGGTGACCATGGGCCTGATGAATTTCATCAACCTCGCGCATGGTGCTTTCGCGATGGCCGGCGGCTACATCACCGTGTTGCTGATGCAGCACTTCGGCGTGCCTTTTTTGCTGTGCCTGCCGCTGGCCTTCGCCGGCTCAGCGCTGCTGGGCGCTGTGCTGGAGCGCACGCTGTACCGGCCGCTGTACAACAAGCCGCACCTGGACCAGGTGCTGTTTTCGATCGGCCTGGTGTTCATGGCGGTGGCCAGCGTGGACTACTTCGTCGGCTCGACGCAGCAGATCGTGCAGCTGCCCCAATGGCTCAAGGGCCGCACCGAGATCGGCAGCGGCGCCTGGATGCTGGGCATGGGCCACTACCGGCTGTTCATCATTGCGGTGTGCGCTGGGCTGACGGTAGGCCTGCAATACGTGCTGACTCGCACACGCTTCGGCAGCCGCCTGCGTGCCTCGGTGGACGACCAGCGCGTGGCGGCCGGCCTGGGCATCAACGTCAACATCGTGTTCCTTTCGACCTTCGCCGTCGGCTCGGGACTGGCCGGCCTGGGCGGCGCGCTGGGCGCCGAAGTGCTGGGGCTGGATCCGAGCTTTCCGCTCAAGTTCATGATTTACTTCCTGATCGTGGTGGCCGTGGGCGGCACCACGTCGATCACCGGGCCGCTGCTGGCCGCGCTGCTGCTGGGCATTGCCGACGTGGCGGGCAAGTACTACATCCCCAAGCTGGGGGCCTTCATCGTTTACAGCCTGATGATCGCGATCCTGATCTGGCGGCCGCAGGGCCTCTTTGTGCGCAAGGGCGGCAGATAAATGAACACTCAAACGTCCCTGCTTAAAAACAGCCGCTGGAAGCTCTGGGAACCGGTGCTCTGGCTCGCCGCCTTCGCCGCGCCAGTGCTGATGCCCAGCCACGCGTCCATCATCAATGAGATCGCCATCGTCGCGCTGTTCGCGGTGTCGCTGGATCTGGTGCTGGGTTACACCGGCATCGTCTCGCTGGGCCATGCAGCCTTCTTCGGCATAGGCGGCTATGCGGCGGCGCTGTTCGCCAAGCTGGTCATGCCGGACCCGCTGGTGGGCCTGGCGGTGGGCATCGCCACCGCCACGCTGCTGGGTGCCGTGTGTTCACTCACCATCCAGCGCGGCAGCGACCTGACACGGCTCATGGTGACACTGGGGGTGGCGCTGATTCTGCTGGAACTGGCCAACAAGCTTGATTGGCTGACCGGCGGCGCCGACGGCCTGCAGGGCGTGGTCATGGGCCCGCTGCTGGGCCGCTTCGAGTTTGACCTGTCGGGCCGCACCGCCGCCTATTACTCGCTGGCCGTGCTGCTCATTTTGTTTGTGCTGATGCGTCGCCTCGTGCATTCGCCGCTGGGCGCGACACTCAAGGCGATACGCGACAACCGCCTGCGCGCCATGGCCATCGGCATTCCGGTCGCTTCACGGCTGACCGTGGTCTACACGGTGGCGGCCGGCGTCGCGGGCGCCGCGGGAGCGTTGATGACGCAAACCACCGGCTTTGCCTCGCTGGATTTGTTTGAGTTTCATCGTTCGGCCGATGTGCTGCTGATCCTGGTGGTCGGCGGCGCTGGCTGGCTGTATGGCGGCGTAGCCGGGGCCATCGTGTTCAAGCTGATGCAGGACGCGCTGTCGTCCATCACGCCGCAGTACTGGACCTTCTGGATAGGCCTCTTCCTGGTGGTGCTGGTGCTGGTGGGGCGCGAGCGCCTGGTCCGGCCCTGGGCATGGTTGCCTAAGCGCGGAGGCCAGCCATGAGCGCGGCGCCGCACAGCGACGCGGTGCTGTCCGCGCAAGGGCTGGTGATGCGCTTCGGTGGCATTGCCGCCACCAACAACGTGAGCCTGAACCTGCGTCGCGGCGCGCGCCATGCGCTGATAGGGCCGAACGGTGCGGGCAAGACCACGCTGGTCAACCTGCTGACGGGCGTGCTGCAGCCGACCGAGGGCCGCATCCTCCTCGACGGCGAAGACATCACGCGGCTGGCGCCGCACCAGCGCGTCAAGCGCGGGATGGTGCGCACCTTCCAGATCAACCAGCTCTTCGATTCGCTCACGCCGCTGGAAACGCTGGCACTGACCGTATCGCAACAAGCGGGGCTCGGCGCGAAATGGTGGCAGGCGCTGGGGCGCAACCGGCGCGTGGCCGAGCGCTGCGAACAGTTGCTGGAGCAGTTTCACCTGACCGGAGTGATGGATCAACCGACACGCATGCTGGCCTACGGAAAGCGCCGCTTGCTGGAAATCGCCGTGGCGCTGGCCTGCGAGCCGCGTGTGCTGCTGCTCGACGAACCCGTGGCGGGTGTGCCGGCCGGCGAGCGCGAAGAACTGCTGCAGACCGTGGCCGCACTGCCCGCTGACGTGTCGGTACTGCTGATCGAGCACGACATGGACCTGGTGTTCAGCTTCGCCACCACCATGACGGTACTGGTCAACGGCACGCTGCTGACCGAGGGCACGCCTGAGGAAATCGCGGCCGACCCTCAGGTCAAGGCGGTCTATCTGGGCCATGGCGAAGAGGTGGCTCATGGCTGAACTGCTCAAGGTCGACAAACTGCGCGCCGGCTACGGTGAGGCAGTGGTGCTGCACGAGGTGTCGTTCACGCTGGGCGAGGGACAGACGCTCGCGCTGCTGGGCCGCAACGGCACCGGCAAAACCACGCTGATCAACACACTGGCAGGCGCGACGCGGCAGCACGGCGGCGCCATCTCGTTCGGGGCGGGCACATCCATGGTCGCGTTGCACCATTTGCCCTCGCACGAACGCGCGGCGGCCGGCATAGGCTGGGTGCCGCAGGAGCGCAATATCTTCAAGTCGCTGACGGTGCACGAGAACCTGACGGCGGTGGCGCGCCCGGGCAAATGGAACCCCGAGGGCGTGTACGTCATGTTCCCGCGCCTGGCCGAGCGCAAGGGCAACCTGGGCACGCAGCTGTCGGGCGGCGAGCAGCAGATGCTGGCTGTGGGCCGGGCGCTGGTACTCAACCCGAAGCTGCTGCTGCTCGACGAGCCGCTGGAGGGCCTGGCGCCCATCATCGTGGAGGAGCTGCTGCGCGCCATTCGCCGCATCACACGCGAAGAGGGCCTGAGCGCCATCATCGTGGAGCAGCACCCGCAAGCCATTCTGGCGATTTCCGACAGCGCCGTGGTGCTGGACCGCGGCATGGTAGTCCACACCGGAACGGCCCAGGCGTTGCGCGAGCAGCCCGAGCGCCTGGACCATTTGCTGGGTGTTGCGCGCTGAGCGGCGCAGGCCCGCCAACCTGGCTTTTTTTATTTCGCGCTTAAAGCGCTCAAAAAACGGCTACGCGCCGCCATCGTGAATGAGCTCCGCGGCAAAGCGGCTTTCTGTGCTGAAAAGTCAAAAGCAATACACCTTTTTGCGTAGATTCACTTACTAGGGTTTTCCCCTCCGACGGCCTACAATCGCAGACCTTACAAGAAATTGACGGTCGACCCGACCGTTTCCGCTGGAGACCTTGCTGATGCCGACACCCCCCACCGCGACGCCCAATAGCACTGAAGCCAATCGCGAAGAAAAACGCGCCGAATTGCGCCTCGCCGCACTTGAATACCACGAGTTTCCGACCCCGGGCAAGATCGCCATCGCAGCGACCAAACAGCTGACCAACCAGCGCGACCTGGCCCTGGCTTATTCGCCAGGCGTCGCCGCACCTTGCGAAGAAATTGTCAAGGACCCGAATAACGCCTTCAAGTACACCAGCCGCGGCAACCTTGTGGCTGTCGTGACCAACGGCACCGCCGTGCTGGGCCTGGGCGACATCGGCCCTTTGGCCTCCAAGCCGGTCATGGAAGGCAAGGGCGTGCTGTTCAAGAAGTTCGCCGGCGTGGATGTGTTCGACATTGAGATCGACGAAAAAGACCCGGCCAAGCTGGTCGACATCATTGCTTCGCTGGAGCCGACCTTCGGCGCCATCAACCTTGAAGACATCAAGGCGCCCGACTGTTTTTATATCGAGCGTGAGCTGCGCAAGCGCATGAAGATCCCGGTCTTCCATGATGACCAGCACGGTACCGCCATCACCGTAGGTGCGGCCGTCCTGAATGCGCTCAAGGTTGTCGGCAAAGGTCCGGGGCAAGTCAAGCTCGTGACGTCCGGCGCGGGCGCGGCCGCCCTGGCTTGCCTGAACCTGTTGCTCAAGCTGGGCATCCAGCGCGAAAACGTGTTCGTGACCGATCTGGCCGGCGTGGTCTATGAAGGCCGCACCGAGCTGATGGACGAAGACAAGATCCAGTTCGCGCAGAAGACCGATGCACGCACGCTTGCCGACGTCATCGCTGGCGCGGACATCTTCCTGGGCCTTTCCGCCGGTGGCGTGCTCAAGAAAGACATGGTCGCCAAAATGGCCGCCAAGCCCATCATCCTGGCGCTGGCCAATCCCAATCCCGAGATCACGCCGGAGGACGTCCGGACCGTGCGCGACGACGCCATCATGGCGACCGGCCGCACCGACTACCCGAATCAGGTCAACAACGTCCTGTGCTTTCCCTACATCTTCCGCGGCGCACTGGATGCCGGGGCCTCCACCATCACCATCGAGATGGAAATCGCGGCTGTACACGCCATAGCCGAGCTGGCGCAGGCCGAGCAAAGTGAAGTCGTGGCAGCCGCCTACGTGGGTGAAAAGCTGGCGTTCGGGCCCGAATACCTGATTCCCAAGCCTTTCGATCCGCGCCTCATGATGAAGATCGCGCCCGCCGTCGCGCAGGCGGCGGCCGACAGCGGGGTGGCCCTGCGGCCCATTCAGGACATGAACGCTTACCGCGAGCGGCTGCAAAGCTTTGTCTACGCCTCGGGCACGGTGATGAAACCGATTTTCGCGGCCGCCAAGGCCGCCAGCCGCAAGCGTGTGGCCTATGCCGAGGGTGAGGAAGAACGCGTGCTGCGTGCCTGCCAGATCGTGGTGGATGAAGGACTCGCACGCCCGACACTGATCGGCCGGCCCGCCATCATTGCCCAACGCATCGAAAAATTCGGCCTGCGCCTTAAGGAGGAGCTCGACTACGACGTCGTCAATGTCGAGCAGGATCATCGCTACCGCGACTTCTGGCAAACCTATCACCGCCTCATGGAACGCCGTGGTGTGACGGTGCAGATCGCCAAAATCGAAATGCGCCGCCGCCTCACATTGATCGCCGGCATGTTGCTGCACAAAGGCGACGTGGACGGGCTGATTTGCGGCACCTGGGGCACGACGGCCCATCATCTGGACTATCTGGATCAGGTCATCGGCAAGCGCGAAGGCGTCAACACCTATGCCTGCATGAACGGCTTGTTGCTTCCGGGGCGCCAGGTGTTCCTGCTCGATACGCACGTCAACTGCGATCCGACTGCGGAACAGCTCGCGGAGATCACCACCATGGCGGCCGAGGAAATGATGCGCTTTGGCATCAAGCCCAAGGCGGCTCTGCTGTCGCATTCGAATTTTGGCTCTTCCAACCTGCCCAGCGCCCTGAAAATGCGCCGCACGCTGGAGTTGCTGCGCGAGAAAGCGCCATGGCTTGAGGTTGACGGGGAGATGCATGGCGACATGGCACTGGACGCCGATGCACGCGCCCTCATCATGCCGAACAGCACCCTGACGGGTGAGGCCAACCTCCTGGTACTGCCCAATATTGATGCAGCGAACATTTCCTACAACCTGCTGAAAACAGCGGCGGGTGGCAATATCGCCATCGGCCCGGTTTTGCTGGGGGCAAACAAGCCCATGCACATCCTGACCGCTACGGCAACGGTGCGCCGTATTGTCAACATGACCGCACTGACGGTAGCGGATGCCAATGCGAGTCGATGAGCCAAAATTAGATAGCTAGCACTAACTTAGTGCATCAATGACCTCTCTCTTTACTGCCTAAATTTTCAGCATCCACTTGCGTTTTTTAGCCACATGCGGCAAACTACCTCTCTTGAAATTTAAGGGTTAACCCGAAAAATCGGTGGGTAACTCTGAATTCGAGAAAAAGGTTTTTTTCATGTTGCGCAATGGGTGGGCGGCCAAAACGGCCATGTTGCTGGTTTTGGCAACCGGTCTGGCCGGGTCAATCCCCAGCATGGTGCAGGCAAAGGGCCCGGTTCCGATCGGGACCATAGCGACCGTCCAATTGCCCCCCCAGGGACGCGACATGATGGTGCTGATCTACCAGGGCGGGCCTTTCAAGCATGAAAAGGACGGCGTGGTGTTTGGGAACCGGGAACGACTTCTACCGGCTCAAAGTCGCGGTTACTACCGCGAATACACCGTCAGAACGCCCGGTGAGCGCAGCCGGGGAGCCCGGCGCATCGTTTGTGGTGGCTTGAAACCTGTCGCACCTGATGCCTGTTATTACACCGACGATCACTATGCGAGTTTTCGCAAAATCGTTCAATAAATTGAACTGTGATCGTTATTTTGAGTTTTTGACTTAAGAGAAAGAGTAGCGGAGATGGATACACCACTTCGTCGGGACAACGAAACGCCTTTGCGCAAGGACGGTGAAACGCCCTTGCGCGGCGTACGTCCCAATATCGTTCAATCCATACGGGCCTTCCGGGTGCAAGACCTGCAGGATGCCGCGACACATTTAAACCAGCATTTCCTGTACGCCAACCTGGGCAACGCCCAGAGCAAGCAGGACGTGCTGGACATGATTGCGGCGCAGTACACCTTTCCGGCGCATTTCGGCAAAAACTTCGACGCACTGTACGACTGCATGACGGACCTGGTCCACAAGTCAGGCCCGCAACCCGGCTTTATTGTCGTGCTCGAGCAAATTCCGGCCAACGCCAAATTTGACAAGGAAGCGCGCGAGCAGTTGCTCGACATCTTCCGGGATGCCTCTGATTACTGGGCGGATCGCAAGATACCGTTCAGATGTTTCTATTCTTTTCTGTAGCCCGCTCCCCAGACATTGGCCAAGGGGATCGGGCGAATGAGGCCCAGCAAGCAACCGCGGAAGGCGAAGAAATCATGCCGACCGACAAATTGGTAGACGTGTCGCCACTGGCGTTGCGCATGAGCAGCCCGTTTAATGCGGGTTACTGGCTGGCAGCTGCCTGAAAAAAGGCGCGCTGTCCGGTTCACAAAAGGCCCGCTTGTTGCGGGCTTTTTTTCGCCAGGCCGGAAGTTAAGGCAACGGCCGCATCCGACAGCACCGCGCCGCGACTTAAAACATGTAGTAAAGAATGCGGTGAAAATATTTGCTGATATCAATCGGGATGCGCACCAGCATCAGCTGAAGACGCGCGATGCCGGACAATCGCGGTCGAACCCGATGGCCGATTTGCGTGTCGGTTCCCGCCTGGCGGACCGGATAGGGCAACAAGGCATAGGTGTTGATACCGTGTAAATGCCTCGCCTCCATAAAGTCGTCAAYGGCCATGTAAAACCGCGTTGATCGCCGTATCAGCTCCGCGGCCTCTCGCGGTCCCAGCACATAAGCCGCCGCGCCGGAAGGGTCACCCCAGTACTTTGCGTAGGGTGTGTCGCCGATGAATTTGTGCCGTTTCTCAAAGACGCCTGCGAGCCTGACCATGGGATACGGTGCCAATTCAAGCTGGGCGAGCAACGCCGTACTTAGCGTTGGAATTAATACGTCATCTTCCAGCACCAGGCATTTTTCGCCCTCGGCCAGCACTGCTCTCCAGGCATCCTGATGCGCCAGAAAACAGCCGACCTCCCCGGGCGACATGCTGTAACCATAACGAATCCGACGCGCACTTTCGCTGTAGCCTACCTCGGCCAGCCGTTCTGGGTCGACTCGCACACCATCAATCAGGCTATAGCGCAGCCCCAGCGCCATCATTTGCCGGTCAATAGTCGCTCGCCTGGTGGTCGCCTCGGGAAGTGAGATGACAAATATCTTCATATCAGGTGTACCGAACAGCTAATTGCGCAGTTGCGCTACGCTCCGCGCCAGGGCCACATACTCGGTCACCCCGACTTCTTCAGCGCGCCGCTGGACATCAAACTGCCCGCCAAAACCGTGGCTGTCCAGCCACTTTCCCAAGGTGTGGCGCAGCAACTTGCGGCGCTGGCTAAAGGCGACCTGCACCAGCTCACTCAGGAGCTTGACGTCCAGCGCCACAGGCGCTGCATGCGGCACCATGCGCACCACGGCGCTATCGACCCGCGGCGGCGGATCAAAACTGTGCGGCGGCACGAACAGCACGTTTTCCATCGCGTAGCGCCACTGCAGCATCACGCTGAGCCGGCTGTAATCGCTGGTAGCTGGCACCGCCACCATCCGGTCTATCACTTCTTTTTGCAACATGAAGTGCTGGTCTTCTATGACCTCCACGGCATCCAGCAAATGAAACAGGATGGGTGTGGAAATGTTGTAGGGGAGATTGCCGACCACCCGAAGTTTTTGCCCTTCGGCACAGGCCGTTCGCGCCAGCTGGCGGACATCCACTTTCAACACGTCGGACTCAACCACGGCAAGCTGGGGGTGCAATCGCAACTGGCGGGCAAGATCGCGGTCCAGCTCAATGACCGTCAAGTGCCCCACCCGTTCAACCAAGGGTTGGGTCAGCGCAGCCAATCCAGGCCCGATCTCCACCATGGCCTGTCCTGGACGTGGAGCAATCGCCTGCACAATCCCCTCAATGACGCCTTGGTCCGTCAGGAAATGCTGGCCAAAACGCTTGCGCGGAATATGTTTCACATTGGGGGCGACCTAAAGCCGCCAGACTGGCATACAAACAAGACTGCCGTTTTTTGGAGAAGTCAGCCGGAAAGTTGACCCGCCCACGCAGCGCGAATGGAACCTTAAGGAAGGCCTGAGGCGATCTTCACAGCTGCGGTGCGTCACGGTACTCCACATAGGCGCGGCCCCGAATCTCCTGGATCCACAGTGCATAGGCTTCGTTTTGCTTTTTCTCGCGCAGCACACCGCGCGCCATCTCCCGCTGTTCACGTTGCGATAGCTGGGTCTCGCGGCGTTCAAGCACCTGAATAAGATGGACGCCAAAACGGGATACCAAGGGATCCGAGACCTGATTGGGCGCCAGGCCGTTCATGACTTTCTCGAACTCAGGCACAAACATGCCGGTACTTGCCCAGCCGAGGTCACCGCCTTCCTTTGCGGAGGCATCGTCGCTGTTCTCACGTGCGAGTGCTGCGAAATCAGCCTGCCCGGCCTGGATGCGTCTTTTAAAACCCGCCAGCTTCTCCACTGCGGCGGCTTCACTGAGCTGTGGCGTCAACCGGAGCAGGATATGCCTGGCATGGGTTTGTGCCACCATCATGCTGGGCATGCCGCCTTGCCGTTTTTCGATGACTTTGAGGATGTGAAATCCCGCCCCGCTCCGAACCGGCCCCGCCAGGCCCCCCGCCTGCAATTTGCTTGTCGCCTCAACAAAGAGATCCGGATAGCGGTCTGCAGTCCGCAACCCCATCAGGCCCCCTGAAGCGCGCGTGGGAGACGCCGAAACTTCGGCGGCCAGTGCCGTGAAGTCTGCACCGTTGCGGGCACGGTCCATCACCTGCTGGGCCTTGGCCTGCAGCGCTGCGACTTGATCGGGCGTGGCATTTTCCGGCACGGCCACCAGAATTTCCGCGAGGTTGAGCGCCAGCGAAGACGATGGGGTGCCGCCATCCTGGTCACGCAGAAATTGGTCGACTTCCTGCTCCGTGACCGTTGCACGAGTCTCCAGCTCGCGTTGGCGCAAACGGCTGACCAAAAGCTCGTCCCTCAATTCCGAGCGGAATTGGGCATAGTCAATCCTGTCCGCTTTCAGGCGATTGCGCAGCTCGTCGACCGTGATCTGGTTTTGGCTGGCGACGGTCTGGACCGCAGCTTCGACGGCATTGTCATCGACCCGCAGACCCGAATTGCGCGCCATTTGCAGCTGCGCCTTGTCGCTGATCAGGCGTTCCAGAATTTGTCCGACCATTTCACTGCGCGGCGGCACTGTCGCGCCCATCTGAAGCATTTGTTGCTCGGTCCGAATCAACTTGCTTCGAACCTCGTTGTTGGTAATGGGTTCGGAGTTGACCACGGCAACAATGAAGTCAGCCTGCCGCTGCGCGCTTCCTTGCGCCGACGCAGTCCGGGAGCCCGTGGCCGCGTCGGGCAGGCGCAATGTACCCGATGGCCGCAACCCCTGCGCCTGAGCACCCACCATCAGCACAATCGACAATGCCATGGCCGTTGTGGCGGCTTGAGTGGAGTTCAAAAAAAATCTTGGGACGGCGCGGTTATTAGTCATAAGTAGTAAAGCGGCTTGGCGTGCTGGTATTCTCACGCAGATATTGGTAACGTGGAACATTCGACTTCAGGGTTTCCAGGGGGTTGGAACCGAGGCGCGAAAACCCCACAAGTTCAAGCTGAAACAGGATTTTCGTATCCGAGCTTCCGGTCCCGGTTTGAGAGCGCTGCAGAACCACGCGCCCTATCCAGCAGCAACCATCGTATTCAACACCGATGATCGAGTCGACCAGTTTTTTGTCCAGCACGCTGTAATTCAGGCGCCCAACGGCATAGTAGCGGCCGCCTCCCTGGCCCTGCCCAGCGCCCAGATCTTTTCCCTTGTCGCCCCACAAATCATTGATGGGCCACTGCCAGCCCACGTCAATTTGCTCGCTGACATTGCGCTGGCGCCGGAATGCGGCACTGATGACGCGGTAATTGCTGGGGTTGTAGCGCACGCCAATCGACGCACGCTCAGATTGCTTGGTCTTCGGGTTGTACTGAACCGTACTGTCGAAAGACCACTGCGGCACCCAATTGACGGAAGCCCCGACCAGCAAGTCGCTGATGCGGTCGGTGACCGGCAATACACCCGGCAGGGTCACCTTCTGATCCTCAAAACGAAAGCGCTGCGCAATGCCGACACGCACAGCTTCAGCACCGGTCGCAGGATCCAGCAGACGCGAGGTAACGCCCAGGGTCAGCAGGTTAGCGTCTGAAATACGGTCATTACCGACAAATGCGTTTTCGGTAAAGACCGTGGCGAAGTTGAAGTCGTTGGACCCGGAGTCGTAGTTGGGCAGCAGACTCTGGTCGCGATAGGGAGTACGCACATAAAACGCCCGGGGCTCCAGTGTCTGGGTAAAGTTCCGGCCCAGGAACCCGGCATTACGTTCAAACTGCACGCCGCTGTCCAGGCTGAAGGTAGGCACAACACGCGACGCCGTTGTCGCACCATTGGGCAACGCTGAATCAAATTTGTAACTCGTGGCATGCAGCTGCACTTTGGGGGTGATGTACCCCGCAGGCAGCAGCCAGGGGCGGCTCAGTTGCAGCCGCGTGAATGCCCGGTCACTATTGGGCTGGTTGGTGAGCTGGCGATCTGCGGAAAAACGGGTGAAGTCGCCCTCCACCGACCAGTCAAAGCCATTGCCCAATCCCACCACCGGCGCATCCACACGGGTGTACGCCGCTGCAAACTGGGGCAGGCGGTCGTAAGGCGGAACGATGGGCGAAGTGACATCCTGCAATGTCTGCCATTTGAGCGTTCGCATGGACGAAGAAAAGAACCCGCGGGTCCACGACAAACTCGCGTCCTGGGGCAGAAGGCGCTGGGTGGTCGCCCCCTTGAGAGCTGGAAAGTCACGCCAATAATCGTTGTCACTCACCCGGTTCAGGTTGAGGTTGATGCCCAGGTCGCCGACGGATGACAGGCCGCTGCTGATGGCACCAACGTGCTGATAACTGTAGGACCAGCGGTCACGGTTGCGCAACTTGTCGCCGGGCAGGAAGTTTCCCTGCAGTTCGCCTGTGTACTTCGGCTCCAGGTAGCGGAATTCGCCGGCGAGGTCCACCCCGCGTTTGGTCATGATCGCCGGTGAAAATGTCGCGTCCCGATTGGGCGCAATATCAAAGTAATAAGGTTGCCGATACTCAAACCCGTTGATTGAGCCCATGCCGATGGAGGGCGGCAGAAGACCCGACTTGCGCTTGTCGCTCAACGGAAAACTCACCCGGGGAAAAGCCAGGATAGGCACATCCTTGAAACGCACAACGGCTCCATTGGCAACACCAACTTCGCGGTCCAGGTCAAACTCGAAGCTTCTGGCGCGCAATACCCATGAGGGCTCCCAGCTGGCCTCGTCATTGCGCTCGCAGGTGGTGTAGCTGGCGCGCTGGGCCGTCAAATGGCCTTCATCGATGAAATCGATCCGCTCCGCCTGGCCGTTGCCGCTGTTGCTGAGGAAGCGGTAGGCCGGCGTCGTGAAAAAGCCTTCAAACCGGTCCAGCTTGATCTCCAGCTCGGGACCCTCAAACCTGTTGCCCGCCCGGTTGATGCGAACATTGCCGCGGCTTTTGAGTTGGTCTTCGGGCTGGTAGTACTCAATGCGGTCCGCGCGGATGGCGGTAGACCCGCGGCGCAATTCCGCATTGCCGTCAATCACGGTTTCAAGATCGGGGCGGCCGGAAATCCGGTCGCCAAAAACAAATGTGGGGCCCTTGTCCTGGGGATCGCTGGAAACCTGCTCGGCCAGCTGGGGCGAAGACTTGAGTTTCGGGGTGTCGCCTGCGGGCCGGTCCGCGGGGGGAACAGCGGAAGGGGCCTGAAAAGGAGCAGGTGACGCAGCCGGAGTTTGGGCGTGCGCCGTCCCGGCACCCGTCATCCCCAGTGCTGCGCAAACCACCAGCGTGGAGACAGCTTGAGCTATCGGGGAAAGAATAAAGGGCGAAGGGGATGCGCGGCGCATCGTTTATGTGAGATAAACCCGTTTGTAAAATCAGGCCTGATTATCCATGACCCTCCACCCCGTCCCCACAATGTCGAACCAGCGCCCAATTGCAGGGCTGGCAGGGACTCCAGAAACATGACCACCCCTTCCATTGCCTGGGCCGACCCGGCACGTGCCATGACCTTCGAAGCCTGGCTGACTGCCGCTGCCCGCCAGCACAATCTGCGGGTCGACACCATCAGGCCGGCATCAGCTGACGCAAGTTTTCGCCGCTACTTCCGGGTGGACGCAGCAACAGGCGATGGCAGTTACATCGTCATGGACGCACCACCTGCGCAGGAAGATTGCAGACCTTTCGTCAAAGTCGCCGGCCTGATGAGCGGCGCCGGCTTGATTGCCCCGCGCGTACTGGCCTGGGATGAGCCAATGGGCTTCATGCTGCTAAGCGACCTGGGTGCGCAGACCATGATGGAAGCGATTAGACCGCCCGCCGAGGTTGATGCTATCGCCAGCCCCACTCCGGCGCACTACGACCTGTATGTAGATGCGGTGGAGGCCTTGGTGCGCTGGCAACTCGCCTCCACGCCCGGCGTGCTTCCGCCCTACGACGATGCACTCCTGTCGCGCGAGCTGTCGCTCTTTCCGGACTGGTATGTCGCCAGACATCGCGGGCTGGCGCTGGACACCGGCCTTCAGGACAAGCTGAACGTCATCTTCGAACAGATCAAGGCCAGCAACCTGAATTCGCTCAATGGCGCACGGGTGTTTGTGCACCGCGACTTCATGCCCCGCAACCTGATGATCACCCGGCCCAGCAACGCAGGGGGCATGCAATTTTCCGACGGGCCGCCCCTAGGAAAATTAACCCCCTCGGGGGGCAGCGCAGTACGCGAAGCGACAAGCGTGGGGGCTCCACCTTTGGGCGTGCTGGACTTTCAGGACGCGGTCTACGGCCCCATCACCTACGACATCGCCAGCCTGATGCGCGACGCCTTCCTGAGCTGGGAAGAAGATTTCGTACTGGACATCACCGTGCGCTATTGGCAAAAAGCCCGCAAGGCCGGCCTGCCGGTCGGTGACGATTTTGGCGAGTTTTACCGGGCCGTGGAATGGATGGGCCTGCAGCGCCACCTCAAGATTCTGGGCATCTTTGCGCGCCTCACGCTGCGTGACGGCAAGCCCAAATACCTGGCCGACACACCCCGCTTCATCAAATACGCCCGCAACACCGCTGCGCGCTACCGGCAGCTCGGGCCGCTGATGGTGCTGCTCGACGAGATTGAGGGCAATGAAACCCGTGTGGGCTACACCTTCTGATGCACAATCAGGCCATAGCGCCCACTGGCTCTGCGCAAGCAGCTATTATTTTTATAGCATTCACAGCAAGCACCTAACAATGCATCTTCCTGCACCAGCACCATGACCGCCCGGTTTTTCGCTGACATCGCGCTGGCGTCTGGCAGCATCGTCAGCCTGCCGCCATCCACTGCGCGCCACGTCCAGGTCTTGCGGATGCAGCCCGGCGACGCCCTGACAATATTCAACGGCCAAGGCAACGGCCAGCCCGGCAGCGAAGGGGAATTTGCAGCCACCGTCGAGCGCATGGGCCGCAGCGATGTGGAGGTCCTTATCGGCGGCTACACCGCCACGGCACGCGAAGCCAGCCGTTCCATTCACCTGGCCGTCGGCATGCCCGCCAATGACCGCATGGACTGGCTGATTGAAAAAGCCGCCGAATTGGGCGTGGCCAGCATCCAGCCCTTGATGAGCGAGCGCAGCGTGCTGCGCATCAAGGGTGAGCGAGCCGACAAAAAAATCGCGCACTGGCGGGGCGTCGCCGTCGCGGCCTGCGAGCAATGCGGCCGCAGCCGCATACCACCCGTTCACGACGTCGCTAACCTGTCTGACTGGCTCAAAGGCGCGGGGCAGGGCGCAGCTGGCGGCACCCGGCTGCTACTCTCATTACAAGACGGCAGCCGGCCGCTGGCCGAAGCGGTGGCCGCAGCTGGTGCCGGCGCACTGACCTTCCTGAGCGGTCCCGAGGGCGGCCTCAGCGCGGCTGAAGAGGCTGCGGCCATGGCTTGCGGCTTTGCGGCCGTCACCCTCGGCCCGCGCGTGCTTCGGGCCGAAACCGCACCGCTCGCCTGCCTGTCGTTTCTCGCAGTGACAAGCGGCACGCCATGAACCGCAATCTCTGGCTGCTGGCCGTCTGCCAGGGCCTCTTTCTCACCAACAACGTCACCTTCATCGCCATCAACGGCCTGGTCGGCCTGAACCTGGCGCCGCTGGGCTGGATGGCGACACTGCCCGTCATGGGCTATGTGGTGGGTGGCGCGCTGTCCACGTCCGTGGTGGCGCGCACGCAAATGCGCTTCGGGCGCAAGATTTCCTTCCAGCTGGGCCTGCTGGTGGCCGCCGCCTCGGCCCTGCTGTGCTGCTATGCGGCTTACAGCAAAAATTTCTGGCTTCTGGTGGCCGCCACAGTGGTGGCGGGCTACTACAGCGCCAATGCCCAGCTCTACCGCTTTGCCGCGGCCGAGCTCGCCCTGCCGGCCTTTCGCGAGAAGGCCATTTCCCTGGTCATGGCAGGCGGCCTGCTGGGCGCCGTCGCCGGGCCCAACCTGGCGGCCTCTACGCGGGGGCTGACCGACGTGCCCTTTGCAGGCGCCTACCTGGCGCTGGCCGGCGTGGCGCTGCTGTCGATGGCGCTGCTGGCATTCATCCGGTTTCCGCCGCCGCCCGAGGCGCATGCCAGCCGCGGTGGCCGGCCACTTCGCGAAATCATGCGGCAGCCGATCTTCATCGTGGCCGCCGCAGCCGGTGCCCTGGGCTTTGGCGTGATGAACCTGCTGATGGCGGCCACGCCAATTGCCATGCAGGTTTGCGGCCTGCCGTTTTCCAGCGTCGCGCTGGTGCTGGAGTGGCACGTGATCGGCATGTTCGCACCCGGTTTTTTCACCGGTCACCTGATCCGGCGCTTCGGCACTTTGCCCATCATGGCGGTGGGTCTGGCGCTCAACGTGGTGTGCGTGCTGATCGCGCTCTCGGGCGTGGAGCTCAAGGAATTTCTGGCGGCGCTCTTTTTGCTGGGTCTGGGCTGGAATTTTCTTTTCACCGGCAGCACCACCCTGGCGCTTGAGACCTATCGGCCGGAAGAAAAAGACAAGGCGCAGGGCGCGCTCAATTTCTGTATTTTTGCCGTGCTGGCGGTTTCCTCGCTGGCCTCCGGCGTGCTGGTGACCACCCAAGGCTGGGCGCTGTTGAACCTGGGGTCACTGCTGCCGCTGGGGCTCACCGCCGCCGCGCTGGCCTGGCTTGCACTCGGCCAACGCAAGGGACAGAAGGCCTGAGAACCTGGTTACGCCTCGCACCGTGTCCGACATTGCGGTCAGGCTGGGCATGGAACCCGGTGATGTCGCCAGTTACTGCTATTGTTTTTATAGCTGTTTGCGCCCGTTCTTATTGGGCCGAAGCCGAATTTCTCTTGAGATTTTCTTAACCGCTAGAAGCGGGCGTCCAGCCAGGCCTTGAGCGTGTCAAACACCGGCTCCGACTCGACTTCATTGAATATCTCGTGATAGAGGCCCTCAAAGCACCGCGACGTCACCGTACCGGCGGTCACGGCCGGTGAGTGGGCCGCGTTTTCCGAGAAAGCGCGGCTGCCGGCCGGATTGACAAGCCGGTCCGCACCCGCATACATCAGCAGCGTAGGCGTGCGCCATTGGGCGGCGGCCGCCACCGTCGCGGGACCCGCTGTTGCGATGAATTTGCCCAGGCGTGGCGAGATTCTGTCGTGCACCAGCCGGTCGGTGAAGTATTTTTTGACCACCTCTTCATCGTGCGAGATGTAGCGCGCGTCCAGGCCGTTGCCCACACACAGGTCGGGTGCCAGCCTCGGCATAAAGGCCAGCAGCAGCTTTTGCAAGACGTTGAGCCCCGGCTCCAGCGCGGGAGAAGACATCACGAGGCCATCCACGGGGCGAATGTCCAGTGCGACAAACCGGCTCACCACCAGACCGCCCATGCTGTGGCCAAGCAGAACCAGGGGAAGATGCGCAGGCGGCTGCGGGCTTCGTCCGTCCGCGTTGACCTCCTCCAGAAGGCGCACGCAACGCAGGCGCGTGTCGTCGACTATTTCGGCCAGGTCGTCCAGCAGTGCAGTCTCATTGGGCAGCACACCACGGACCCCGCCCGATTCGCCATGGCCGCGCTGGTCGTAGGCACGCACGGCAAAACCCCAGTCGAGCAATTGGCTGGCGACATGGTCGTAGCGGCTGGCGTGCTCGCCCAAGCCATGGACCAGCAGCACCATGGCGCGCGGCGGCAACGCATGTTGACCCCCTTCGATGGCCAAAGCATCCAGTGGCCACTCATAGAGAGCCAGGTTCTCGCCGTCGCGGGCGGTGAAAGGCGCTAGGACGGTGGAATGCATGCGGCAGCAAAAGCCTGGCTTGAAACAAGCGCTGCCGGCAAACCGCGGCGCAAAGAAGGGTAGCTCACCCGCATCAACCGGGAACACGGGCCATCACATGCGCGACCGCGGCGGTCAGCTTCTTCGCATAGGGCACGTTCAGGAACTCGTTAGGGCCGTGCGCATTGCTCTTGGGGCCGAGCACACCGCAAACCATCATCTGCGCCTTGGGGAAGCCCTTGCTCAGCATGTTCATCAGCGGAATGGTTCCGCCCTGGCCTATGGTGCCGCAGGGCGCGCCGAAGAAGCTTTGCGACGCATCGTTGAGCGCGTTCTCAAACCAGGGTACGGTGCTGGGCGCATTCCAGCCGGTGGCGCCGCCGTTGCTTTCAAACGTGACTTTGGCCTGGTAAGGCGCATTGTCTTCCAGCAGTGTCTTGAGTTCCTGCACCGCGGCGCCGGCGTCGATCAGCGGCGGAAAACGCAGCGAGAGCTTGAAAGCGGTGTAGGGGCGCAGCACATTGCCTGCATCCTTGAGGGCCGGAAAGCCTTCGGCACCCGTCACGCTCAGCGTCGGCCGCCAGGTGCGGTTGAGCAGGGCTTCCACCGGGTCGGTCGTGGTGGGCAAGGCAAATGCGCTGGAGCCTTCACAGTCGTAGTGCGCCCAGGGAAAGCGCTTGTAGATTTCTTCGCCGAGGATTTTGGCGGTGGCCTGCGCCTGCACCAGCCGGTCGGCCGGAACCTCACAGTGAAAGCTCTGCGGCAGCAGACGACCGGTCTTGCTGTCTTCCAGGCGGTCCAGCACCTGGCGCATGATGCGAAAGCTCGACGGCACCAAGCCGCTGGCGTCGCCGGAGTGCACGCCTTCGGTGAGGATTTCCACCTTGAGCACGCCCGCCGCGTTGCCGCGCAGGCTGGTGGTCAGCCACAGCTGGTCGTAGTTGCCCGCGCCGGAATCCAGGCACACCACCAGCGCGACGTCGCCCAGGCGCTCACGCAGCGCATTGACGTAAGGTAGCAAATCATAGGAGCCGCTTTCCTCGCAGGTTTCGATCAGGCCAACGATGCGCGGGTGCGGCACGTTCTGCGCTTTGAGCGCCTGCACCGCGGCAATGCTGGCGTAGACCGCATACCCATCGTCGGCGGCGCCACGGCCATAAAGCTTTCCATCTTCGTACTTGGCCATCCAGGGGCTCAAATCATTGCGCCAACCGGTGAACTCGGGCTGCTTGTCGAGGTGGCCGTACATCAACACGGTTTGCGTCGAATCGGCGCGCGTGGCCGGGATCTCAAAGAACAGCACCGGGGTGCGGCCTTCGAGTCGCACGATCTCCAGCTTGAGGCCTTCGACCTTCTGCGCCTCGACCCAGGCCGCCGCATTGCGCATGACGGTGTCGATAAAGCCGTGCTGCGCCCAGTCGCTGTCGAACGTGGGGGACTTGGCTGGGATGGAGATGTAGTCGGTGATCTGTTTGACGATGTCGCCGTCCCATTGGGCCGTGACCTGAGACAGGGCCTGGGCGGCGTTGAGGATGCTGGCGGGAATTTCGCAGTGCAGTGGGGCGTTCATTGGAAAGGCTCCGGGAACAGGAATATCGGCTTTTTTAGGACAGCGTTTTGCTGCCGCACCTGCTACTGTACGCTTCCGACACAGACCGTGCCACCGGCCAAGGGAAGACCCGCAATTGGAGAACTCAACCTACAGCGCCTCGCAGGCGGCGTGGGCAAAGATAACTCCTCTAATTGGACGAGAAAGCAGACAAGTACGCCACGGAGCCGCCATGACACCAGCAAGCCGCGCACACGCGCCATCTTCCGCCGCCACGCCTTCCACGGCAGCCGATTCCCGCATCCGCGCTGGCGTGGGCGGCTGGACCTTTGAGCCCTGGCGCGACAACTTTTTCCCAGCCGGCCTGGCGCACAGCCGCGAACTCGAATACGCAAGCCGCCGGCTGAGCGCCATCGAGGTCAACGGCACCTACTACGGCACACTCAAGCCGGCCAGCTTCAGGAAATGGCACGACGAGACGCCGGACAACTTCATGTTTTCCCTCAAGGCCTCGCGCTACGCGACCAACCGCCGGGTGCTGGCCGAGGCGGGCGAGTCCATCCAGCGCTTCACTGAAAGCGGCATCAGCGAGCTGGGCGACAAGCTGGGCCCCGTCGTCTGGCAATTCATGCCCGGCAAGGTGTTTGAAGCAGGGGATTTCGAGGCGTTTCTGTCGCTGCTGCCCAAACAGGTGGACGGCCGGGCGCTGCGCCATGTCGTCGACGTTCGCCACGAGAGCTTTATGTCGCCCGATTACCTGGCCTTGGCGCGCCGTTACAAGGTCGCCACTGTATTTACCGACTCTGACAAATTTCCGTCTTTCGCCGACCTCACGGGTGACTTCGCCTATGCCCGCCTCATGATGAGCGAAGCAGGGCTGGAGACCGGCTACGAGGAAAGTGCGCTGAACGCGTGGGTTGAGCGCGCGCGGCAATGGGCTGACGGCTCCGCGCCGGCCGACCTGCCGACGCTGGAAGAAGCCCCGGCACAGGGCAAGGCGCGCGACGTATTTGTGTATTTCATCAACGGTGCCAAGGAAAGGGCGCCGGCGGCGGCCATGGCACTTTTAAATCGCCTGGGCTTCACGCCTTCTGCCTAACCATAGACCGCCATGGCTTCGCCGAGCCGTATTTCGCGGCCGGGCGCCCACTCGGCATTGAACTGCAGCGGCCCTTTGGGAAACAGCATGACGACTGTGGAGCCCAGCAGGAAGCGGCCCATTTCCTCGCCCTGCTTGAGGCGAATGGCGGAGGCTGGCTCGTCGGGGTAATCCCATTGCCGCACCACCTTGCCGCGCGGCGGGTTCACCACGCCGTGCCACACCGTGGCCATGCTGCCAACGATGGTCGCGCCGACCAGCACCAGCACAAAGGGCCCGCGCGCCGATTCGAAAACGCAGACCACGCGCTCATTGCGCGCGAACAGCCCCGGCACGCCGCGTGCGGTAACGGGATTGACGGAAAACAGGTCGCCCGGCACATAAATCATGCGCGTCAGCCGACCGCCTGCAGGCATGTGGATGCGGTGGTAGTCCCGGGGGCTCAGATAGAGCGTAGCGAAATGGCCGTCCTGGTAATGCGCCGCCAGCGCCGCATCCCCGCCCACCAACGCAGTGGTCGAATAACTGTGACCCTTGGCCTGAAAGATCTGGTCCTTCTCGATCGCACCGAACTGGCTGATCGCACCGTCCACCGGCGAAATCAGCTCGGCATTGGCCAGCGGCCGCGCGCCGGGCTTGAGCGCACGCGTGAAGAAGTCGTTGAAGGTGAGATAGCTCGCAATGTCGGAGTTGAGCGCCTCGTCCATGTTGACCTGGTACTTGGCGACAAAGCGGCGGATGATTTCGGTGGTGACCCAGCCACGCTCGCGCGAAGCTACAAAACCGGCAAAGTTGGTCAGCGCCTGCTTGGGAAACAGGTATTGGGGGAGGACGGCGAATCGGTCGGACACTAGGCGGCTTGAATGGAGGGAGGAAGGGCCATTCTATCGACGCCGAAACGTCTTTTCCGCCGGATATCGGCGTGCTACTGTGCGGGATAACCCGCCTCGGCCAGCGCAGCCGCCACGGCTTGCCGGCCTTGCGAAGATTGCACCACAACCTTTTTGCCGGGCAAGTCCACACTGACCTGCGCCGCTGCATCCAGCGATTTGATGGCCTGGGTGACGGCGCCAACGCAGTGGCCGCAGCTCATAGCGGGGATATTAAATTCCATAAAGACTCCTTGGAAGCTGTCTGAGAGA
Organism: Polaromonas sp. P1_F6; assembly: GCF_056405695.1. NCBI lineage: Bacteria > Pseudomonadati > Pseudomonadota > Betaproteobacteria > Burkholderiales > Comamonadaceae > Polaromonas > Polaromonas sp. P1_F6. The sequence goes on along the minus strand of NZ_JBFUBQ010000005.1, from coordinate 220,471 downwards.
TTGGTACAGGGATTACCCAGAAGTCTGAACCTTCCCATGGGGGCAGGGTCAAGCGTAGCCCGGCAAGTCCTGCCTCGATTCAGGGCTATTACACCAAGGCGCTTGACCCTCCCATGGTGGTAAGGTTGAGACTACAGGCATGAACACCCCATCCACGTTAAAAACATCTCCCGTCATGCCGGCGCTGACCGAGTGGCAGTTTCCCGTCCAGGGCATGAGCTGCGCGTCCTGCGTGGCGCGTGTGGAACGTTCGCTGGCCAACGTCCCGGGCGTTGAGGACGTGAGCGTCAATTTCGCGACCGAACAGGCCAGCGTCAAGGTGCGCGCCGGTGTCGGCATGCACGCCCTGAGGACCGCCGTCGCCAAAGCCGGCTATAGCGTGGCCGAACAATCCTTGCGGCTCAAAATAGACGGCATGACCTGCGCCTCCTGCGTGTCGCGCGTCGAGAAGGCGCTCAAGCAGGTACCCGGGGTGCTGTCGGCCAGTGTCAACCTGGCCACTGAAACCGCGGAAGTCAGCGTGGCCGGCGACGGCGCCTTATTGCCTGCGCTGATGGCGGCAGTGGCCAAAGCCGGCTACCACGCGTGTGAAATCCCCGCTTCCGGCACTCCCGTGGACAAACCCGCCGCCGCCTGGTGGCCCATCGTGCTGGCGGCTGTCCTGTCTGCGCCGCTGGCGCTGCCCATGGTCGGGACGCTGTTCGGCAAAGACTGGATGCTGGGCGGCTGGTGGCAATGGCTGCTGGCCACGCCGGTGCAGTTCTGGCTGGGCGCACGCTTTTACCGCGCCGGCAGGAGCGCCTTGCGCGCCCGCACCGGCAACATGGATTTGCTGGTCGCGTTGGGCACCTCAGCCGCCTACGGCCTGAGCATCTATCAATTGCTGCGGCATGGCGGCCATGGCATGGCTCACCTGTATTTTGAAGCCTCGGCAGTCGTCATCACACTGGTGTTGTTGGGCAAATGGATGGAAGCGCGCGCCAAACACCAAACGACCGCCGCCATCCGCGCGTTGCAGGCGCTGCGCCCCGACACCGCGCGCCGTCGGCGCGATGGAAGGGACGAAGACGTAGCCTTGCAAGACATACAGCTCGGCGACCTGGTGGTGGTGCGCCCTGGCGAACGCATCGCGGTCGACGGCGAGATCGTCGAGGGCTCCACGCAGGTGGACGAATCGCTGATCACCGGCGAAAGCCTGCCTGTTGCCAAGCATGCGGGCGACCACGTGACTGGCGGCGCGGTCAATGCCGAAGGCCTGATCGTGGTGCGCACCACGGCCATAGGCGCGGAGTCCACGCTGGCCCGCATCGTGCGCATGGTCGAATCGGCCCAAGCCAAAAAAGCACCGATACAGCGGCTGGTGGATCAGGTCAGCGCGGTGTTTGTGCCAGTGGTGATCACCATTGCCCTGGTGACGTTGCTGGGCTGGGGCCTGGCCACGCAGGACTGGGAGGCGGCCATCCTCAATGCGGTCGCTGTGCTGGTGATCGCCTGCCCCTGCGCACTGGGGCTGGCAACGCCTACCGCCATCATGGTGGGCACCGGCGCCGCCGCACGCCAGGGCATCCTGATCAAGGACGCGGAGGCGCTGGAAGTGGCGCACAGCGTCAAGGTAGTGGCTTTTGACAAAACCGGCACGCTGACCGAGGGTAAGCCCGAACTGGTGGCGCTGGAGCCCAGCGCCATCGCTGCCGATGAGCTGCTGGCCTGGTCGGCCGCCATCCAGTCGGGCAGCGAACACCCGCTCGCCCGCGCGGTCACACGGCGCGCGGCGGAGCAGCAGCTTGAGATTCCCGCGGCGACAGAGTTGCGCGCCGTCGCCGGCCGCGGCATGGCCGCCGTGGTGGCAGGCCGCGAACTGCGACTCGGAAGCCCGCGCTTCATGCAGGAGCTGGGTCTGGACTTGAACAACCTCGCCGCACTGAACGCTCGCGCAAAAGAACTCGAAGCCGAAGGCCGCACGGTGTCATGGCTGGCCGAAGTCACCGGAACACCGCGGCTTCTCGGGCTGATGGCGTTTGGCGACACGCTCAAAAGCAGCGCGGCGCCGGCGATTGCCCGCCTCCACGCATTGGGCATTCAAACTGCTTTGGTGACCGGCGACAACCCCGGCAGCGCCGAAGCCGCGGCGCAGCAACTCGGAATAGACCTTGTACATAGCCAGGTGTTGCCGCAAGACAAAGCCGCCATCATCGGCCAGCTCAAGGCTGGCGTGCAAGCGCAAGGCGGGCGTGTGGCCATGGTGGGCGACGGCATCAACGATGCGCCGGCCCTCGCCGCGGCCGATGTGGGCATCGCGATGTCCACTGGTACCGACGTGGCCATGCACGCAGCCGGCATTACGCTGATGCGCGGCAACCCGGCTCTGGTGGCGGACGCCATCGATATTTCGCGCCGCACCTACGCCAAGATCCGCCAGAACCTGTTCTGGGCCTTTATCTACAACGTGGTCGGCATCCCGCTGGCTGCACTGGGGCTGCTCAGCCCCGTCATCGCCGGCGCCGCCATGGCGCTGAGCAGCGCCAGCGTGGTGATGAACGCCTTGCTGTTGCGCCGCTGGAAAGGAAGCACCCATGACTGACACCATTGATACAGGCCCGCTCAACATCGGCCAGGCCGCTGCGCACTCGGGCGTGTCCGCCAAGATGATTCGCCACTACGAGTCGCTGGGCCTGCTGCCCACGGTGCACCGCACCGACGCGGGCTACCGCCAATACGGCGAAAAAGAAGTGCATACGCTGCGCTTCATACGCCGCGCCCGCACCTTGGGTTTCAGCATGGCCGAGATCACCGAACTGCTAAAGCTGTGGCAGAACAAGCGCCGCGCCAGCGCGGACGTCAAACGCATCGCACTGGCCCATATGGCCGATCTGGAGCGCCGCATCGCGGAGATGGAGGCGATGAAGCAGACCCTGGGGCACCTGGCGCATTGTTGCCAGGGCAACAGCCGGCCCGACTGCCCTATCCTGACCGAGTTGGCGGCTTGATCGCGGCTGAATGAAATGTCCGGTTCTGGCGAGCGTCAGCGAGCCGTCGGATTTATCCTGAGCTGTTGATGGACGCTCCATCGCCCTGACGAATTGCAGCATGCCACTTGTTTCTGAAACACCTATCCTGTTGCCCGACCCAACTGAAGCCGGCGCTGGCCCGGATGACTGGGCGCACATCACAGCCACACTGAACCGCCACGGCAGCGCTGTGCTGCCACAGCTGCTGAGCGCGCAGGAATGCAAAACCGTGGCCGGGCTGTATGCCGATGCATGCCATTTCCGCAGTCGCGTGGTGATGCAGCGCCACGGCTTTGGCCAGGGCGAATATCAGTACTTCAATTACCCGCTGCCGGACATCGTGGCGCGGCTGCGCACCATGCTTTACCCGCAGTTGGTCGGCGTAGCCAACGCCTGGAACCAGGCCATGGGAGTCGATGTACGTTACCCGGTTGCCCATGCTGACTTCCTCGCGCGCTGCCACAAAGCCGGCCAGGAGCGGCCTACGCCGCTGCTCTTGCAATATGGCCCCGGCGACTACAACTGCCTGCACCAGGACCTGTATGGCGAGCACGTGTTCCCGATCCAGGTCGCGGTGCTGCTGTCGCGCCCGGGCGAAGATTTCACGGGCGGCGAATTTGTGCTGACCGAGCAACGCCCGCGCATGCAGTCGCGGCCCGAGGTGGTGCCGCTGCGGCAAGGCGATGCCGTTGTGTTTGCCGTGCACCATCGCCCGGTACAAGGCAGCCGGGGGTTTTACCGGGTCAATATGCGGCACGGCGTGAGCACGGTGCGCAGCGGGCACCGGCATACGCTGGGCATTATTTTTCATGACGCGCAGTAAAGGAAATGATTTGACCTTGGGGCTTTTCGATGAAGTGCCGACACCTTATGCGGTGCCCGAGCTGATCGCGCCGGGCGCCGTGTTGCTGCGCGGCTTTGCCCGCGAGGTGGATGAAGCCTTGCTACAAGCCGTGGAAGACGTGGTCGCGGCCGCGCCACTGCGCCATCTGGTCACACCGGGCGGCTACACCATGTCGGTCGCGATGAGCAACTGCGGCGCGCTGGGTTGGGTGTCCGACCGCAGCGGTTACCGCTACGACACCAAAGACCCGCTCTCTGGCAAGCCCTGGCCTACGATGCCAGGCAGCTTCTCCGAACTCGCTCTGCGCGCCGCAGCGGAAGCGGGCTTTGACCACTTCCGCCCGGACGCCTGCCTGATCAATCGCTATGAACCCGGCGCGCGGCTGTCGCTGCACCAGGACAAAGACGAAGGCAACATGGACGCACCGATTGTGTCGGTGTCGCTGGGCCTGCCTGCCGTGTTCCTGTTCGGCGGCTTGAACCGCAGCGGTCGCCCCGCGCGATACCGCCTGGTGCATGGCGACGTCGCGGTGTGGGGCGGCCCATCGCGGCTGGCCTATCACGGCGTGGCGCCGCTGGCCGAGGGTGAGCATGCGCGCCTGGGCCGGCAGCGCATCAATCTGACGTTTCGCTGCGCGCGCTGAACAGGCCGAACGCGCTCAGGCGCGTTCGCGAAATTTTTTCAACCAACCCAGACCGGCCGGCGTAGCACCGGCTTCTACGCCGCGCAGCGGTTTGTACTCGCACCCCACCCAGCCGCTGTAGCCCAGCTCATCCAGCAACGCAAACAGATAGGGATAGTTGATCTCGCCAACATCCGGCTCATTGCGGCCAGGCGCACCGGCGATCTGCAGATGGCCCACATGGCCCGTGGGCAAGTATTTGCGCAGCTTCATGGCCAGGTCGCCTTCAACAACCTGGCAGTGGTAGAGGTCCATCTGCACCTTGACGTTGAGCGCGCCCACTTCACGGATGATTTCATGCGCGTGGTCTTGCCGGTTCAGAAAGAAACGCGGAATGTCACGCGTGTTGATGGGTTCGATCAGAAGATCCACACTCACCTTGGCCGCCAGCGTGGCGGCCTCACGCAGGTTGTTCACATAGGTGGGCTGCACTGCTTCCCGCTCCATCCCCTCCGGCAACACACCCGCCATCACGTGGATGCGCGGGCAGCCCAGCGCTTGCGCATAGTCGAGCGCAATGGCGATGCCGGCGCGGAACTCGGTCTCATGGCCCGGCAGGCAGGCCGTGCCTTTTTGCGAGGAGGCCCAGGCCTTTTCAATACTGGCCACATCCACGCCGCCGGGCGGAGCGTTGAACAGCACCAGCTGCTGGCCGTGCTGCTGCAGGATGGCTTTGAGCGCCGCTGGTTCCCATGCATACGGCGAGAGGATCTCCACAGCCGTGAAGCCGTCACGCGCAGCGGCGGCAAAGCGTTCGGCCATGGGTAGCTCGGTGTACATCCAGCTGAGGTTGGCGGCAAATTGGGGCATGGGTTTCAGGGGCTAGGTGTGTCGGGGCCAGGCGCGGACTGGCATTCCCAGAATATCCGCGCGGTGCAGTGGCGGCAAATCTCCGGATCCAGCTTGTTGAAGATGGTGGCGATGGCGGTGAACTTGTCGGGGAACTGGTGCTCTGGCCCGAGCACGCTGGTAAAGCCGGTCTTGCGCCACATGCGGATCACCTCGGGCCGCGGCCGGTGAAAGTACAGATCGCCGCCCATGGCGCGGCGTGCGGCGAGTTCAGCCTCCCAGAGCTCGGCCCCAGCCAGGTCAATGAAGTTCATGCTCTTGCCCATGACCAGCAGGTGTTTTTGCGGCTGGGACTGGGTGCGCAATGCGTGCAGGATGTCGGCCACGTGCTGGGTCGCGCCGAAATAGACCTCGCCTTCCATGCGCAGCAATTTGAGCTGCGGGCATTCTGGCAAGGCCTGGGGCGTCGCTTCCACCGACGCGTCGGCCTTCTGCGCGGGAACGACGTCAACCCCTGCGTCAACGCTGTTGTCAACGACCACGAACTGCCGGTCCAGGCCGCGGCTGTCAAAGCCCATGGTGCGCATGGCGGGCTTTGACGTGCGGTAGAGAAAAGACATCAGCGACAAAATCATGCCCAGCAAGATCGCGATCTCCAGCCGTATCGTGACGGTGGCCACCATGGTGGCCAGCGCCACACCGAAGTCGCTGCGGCTCAAGGTGAACAGCTGGCGCCAGCGCGCGAAGTCCAGCAGCGCGAACGCCACCAGCACCAGCAGCGCCGCCAGCGCGGCCATGGGGATTTGCGCGAGTAGCGGCGCGCTCACCGCCACCAGCGCCAGCAGCAACAAAGCCGAAAACACCGAGGCCAGCGGCGTGCGCGCACCGGCCTCCAGGTTGGGCATGGAGCGGTTCATCGAGCCGCAGGAAACGTAGCTTGAGAAAAACCCGCCAACGATGTTGGACAGGCCCTGGCCGCGGAACTCGCGGTTGGCGTCTATGCGTTGGCCCGAGCGCAGCGCCACCGTCTTGGCGATCGAGATCGCCTGGCCCAGCGCGACGATGGTTAGCGCAAACGCCAGGCCGATAAGGTCGGCGGCCTGCGCCCAGCTGATGCGCGGCACTTCGAACCTCGGCCAGGGTATGGGGATCTGGCCCACAGTACGCAACGAGGCGGAGGGTGCGGCACCGGGATGAAGAAGGCCGCTCCACACCCAGGCCAGCGCAGTGGCCACCGCCAATCCGATCAACATGTACGGCCAGTTGCGGCGCAGGTGGCGCAGCAGCAGCGCGACGCCCAGGGTGATGGCCGCAACACCCAGCGCCATGGGCTGGGCGGAAGTGATCTGCGTGAGAACATGTCCAAGAACCGCGGCCGCGCTGTGCTCAGGCGCGGCCGGCAGGCCCAGCAGGTCGGGCAACGCATGCACGGCGATCAGCAGCGCCGCGCCCGAAGTAAAACCAAACAGCACCGCCGGTGAAATGAAGTTGGCCAGCACACCCAGGCGCAACGCGCCAATCAGCCACTGCATGACGCCCACCATCACGGTGACGGCCAGCGCCAGCTGAATGTAGAGCGGGCTAAAGGCCATGGCCAGCGGCGAGAGCATGGCGAACAGCGCCAGCGAGTTGGCGTTGGTGGGCCCCGACATGACATGCCGGCTGGAACCGAAAAGCGCGGCGATGATGCAGGGAATCACAGCGGTGTAAAGGCCGTAGGCCGGCGGCAGGCCGGCCAGCGTTGCGAAGGCAATGCCTTGCGGCAGCACCAGCACTGCGCCCAAGAGACCCGCCATCGCATCGGCCCGCACAGTAGCAGGCGACACCTCGCGCACCCAGTCGCCAAAAAGGCGTTCCAGGAGCGGGATCGACGGCCGGGATGCGCTGGGGGCTGAGGGTTCCATCACGAGGGCCTGAGCATACCGCGCCCAGCCCCCGGTCATCCAGCGCCGCGATCAGGCCAGGCCGGACAAGCGCAGCAGCAGGCCGGCGAGCGCCGACGCCGCAATCACCTGAATCACGCCGCGCTTGTAGCGCAGCAGCGCCACGGCGGCACCCAAAGTAATGGCCAGCGCATAAAAGTCCACCCGGGCCAGCCAGGGGCCACCGGTGTTCGCGCGCAGGGCAATGTGCGCCAGGAAAAACAGCGCCAGGCTGGCGATCACGCCGACCACCGCGGCCGTGATGGCCGTGAGCGGCGCAGTGAAATGCAGCTTGCCGTGCGTGGACTCCACCAGCGGCCCACCTGCCAGAATGAACAGAAAGGAGGGCAGGAAGGTGAACCAGGTCACCACGCTGGCTGCCAGCGCCGCGCCCAGAAACAGCATGTCCGGGCCCAACACCTGCTTGGCCCAGCCGCCCATAAAGCCGACGAAGGCCACCACCATGATCAGCGGGCCGGGCGTGGTTTCACCCAGCGCAAGCCCGTCGATCATCTGCGGGCCGGTCAGCCAGTGGAACTGCTCCACCGCTCCCTGGTAGACATAGGGCAGGACCGCATAAGCGCCGCCGAAGGTGAGCAGCGCAGCCTTGGTGAAGAACCAGCCCATCTGCGTCAGCGTGGCATCCCAGCCCCGTGTCGCCATCAATGCCCCTATGGGCAATAGCCACAACACCGCGCCCACGCCCAGTACGGCGGCCAGGCGCGAAGGCTTGAAGCGGGCGTGCTCCGGTGTCGGCGTGTCGTCGTCGATCAGCGCCGGCCCATATCCAAGCCTGGCCTCGCCATGCCCCGCGCCACCGGAAAACTGTGCCGGCGAGAAGCGGGCCCCCAGCCACCCCACCACCGCCGCGCCAAGTACGATCAGCGGAAACGGCAGGTTCAACGCATAGATTGCTATAAAACTGATAGCTGCTATCGCCCATAGAACGGGGGCCTGGGCCGGTTTTCTTAATGAGCGTGAGCCGATGCGATGCACCGCCTGCAGCACAATGGCGGCGACCGCCGGCTTGATGCCGTAAAACAGGCCGGCGACCAGCGGCACATCACCAAAGGCCACATAAACCCAGCTGAGCGCGATCAGGATAAACAGTGAAGGCAGCACAAACAGCGCGCCTGCCACGATGCCGCCCCAAGTGCGGTGCATGAGCCAGCCGATGTAGGTGGCCAGCTGCTGTGCCTCGGGGCCGGGCAGCAGCATGCAGTAGTTCAGCGCATGCAGAAAGCGCCGCTCGCTGATCCAGCGTCTTTGCTCGACCAGTTCGCGATGCATGATGGCAATCTGCCCGGCGGGCCCGCCAAAGCTGATGAAGCCGAGCTTGAGCCAGAACTTGAGCGCGTCGGCAAAAGACACGGCCGACGGCCGTTCATGGGGCAAAGGGAGGGAAGAGGGCAAGGCGGTGGTCACTTGGCGGCTCCGGTCATGGCTTCTGGTTTCCAGTTGTGCGGCTCGCCTTGCGCACTGCGGCACCATGCGTAGAGCGCGTCGTATAGCGGCATGGCAGCCTCCAGCATGGCGTGGTCGTCGTCCGCGTGCAGGCGCGACAGGCCCAACGAGAACGCCAGCAGGCCGGCCGATTGCGGCGCGAGTTCGAGGCGGTCTGTATCGGCGCCACGCACGATGCGCGCCAGGGTGGCCAGCGCGGGATCTGTCAATCCAAAGGCCCGCATCAGAGTGTCAAAGCTGCACAGCTCGCCTTCATGCGAGACCGGCGCGCCAGGAATGTCGTAGGCCACGGCACCCAGCCGTTTTGCTTCACTCAGCACCTGCAGAGTCGGCACGTAGAAGAATTCCGCGCGCTCATCGATGAAGCGCCGTACCAGCCAAGGGCAGGCGATGCGGTCGATTTTGGGCCGCTCACGCGTGATCCAGCGCGAGGGCTGCTCGCCGGTGACGCCCCATTCGGGCCGCTTAAAGACGGTGGCGGGGCGCTGCGCGCGCCATTGGGCGATGTCTTGCGGCGTATCAACGCCGTCTTCACCACCTTCGATACCGCCGGCCAGCGCGTAAGCATTCCAGCCCGCGGCGCGCAGCTCGGCGACAGCATCCGCGCTGACGTTGTGTCCATAGACGCAATACACCACGACTTCGCGTGGCGGCTGTGACGCGGCAAAGGCCGCCACATTTTCCGGTGCGCAGCGCTGGGCACCTGCAATTAGACGGGGGCTTTCAAGGAATTTTCCTTTGCGCCTCACATCGAGCAGCAAAGGTGCATCGGCACGGCCCATGCGGGCGGCGAGTTCCTGGGGGGAAATGGAGGGAACGGAAAGGGTAGAGGTGTCCACGGAGTACTCCAATGAGTTGCCAGCGCTTGGACGGGACACCGTCTATCTGTGAAGATTCGGGAGGCTGAAATCCCGATGCGCGAATACTAACACCAGAGCGCGTCCTTGCGCCAATCCTAACTCCGCTGGAACTTGAAAACCGCCCGGCTGGCACGGGCATTCGGCCAAAAGCGGACTTCGCGGCCATCCTGCAAGCCGAAGGAATCCAGGATCTGCAACTGGTTTTGCAGCGCAAGCGCTTCAAAATCCTGCAGCGTGCCGACACGGATGTTGGGCGTGTCATACCACTGGTAAGGCAACACCTTCGTTACCGGCATGCGGCCGCGCGCAACAGCCAGGCGGTTGGGCCAGTGGCCGAAGTTGGGAAACACGACGATGCCGGCGCGGCCTACACGCGCGGTTTCACGCAGCATGGTTTCGGCGTTGTGCAGGTGTTGCAGCGTGTCGATCTGCAGCACCACGTCAAACGAGCGGTCGCCAAACAGCGCCAGGCCCGCTTCCAGGTTGAGCTGGATCACGTTGACGCCGCGCGCCACGCAGGCCTGGACGTTGGCGTCGTTGATCTCGACGCCGTAGCCCGAGCAGCCGCGTTCACGGATCAGGTAGTCCAGCAGCTCGCCGGTGCCGCAGCCCAGGTCAAGCACGCGGGAGCCGTGGGGCACCAGCCGGGCGATCGACAACATATCGGCCGAAGGCTGCACATTGAGTTCGACGGGCAGGTTCATACGGCCACCTTGCTCTGGAAGTAGGAACGCACCACACCGAGATAGCGGTCATCCTCCAGCAAAAAAGCATCATGGCCGTGCGGTGCGTCGATTTCGGCGTAGCTCACATCACGCTGGTTGTCGAGCAGCGCCTTAACGATTTCGCGGCTGCGCGCGGGGGAAAAGCGCCAGTCGGTGGTGAAACTCACGAGCAGGAACCTGGCCGTCACATGGGCCAGCGCCTGGGTGAGGTTGCCGCCATACACCCGGGCTGGGTCGAAGTAGTCGAGCGCGCGGGTAATCAGCAAATAGGTGTTGGCGTCAAAGTACTCGCTGAATTTGTCGCCCTGGTAGCGCAGGTAGCTTTCGATTTCGAACTCGATGTCTTGCGTCGTGTATTTATAGGGGGCATCGGCATTCACCGTCTCGGCTACCGCTTGCCGTAACTGACGGCCGAACTTCTCGTTCATCACGTCGTCGCTCAGGTAAGTGATGTGGCCGATCATGCGGGCGATGCGCAAGCCGCGTTTGGGCAGCACGCCGTGACGGTAGAAATGGCCGCCGTGAAAATCGGGATCGGTCACGATGGCGCGGCGGGCGACTTCGTTGAAGGCGATGTTCTCGGCGGTGAGGTTGGGCGCGCTGGCCACCACCACGGCGTGGCGCACGCGGTCGGGGTATTGCAGCGTCCAGGCCAGTGCCTGCATGCCGCCCAGGCTGCCTCCCATCACGGCGGCCAGGGTCTGGATGCCCAGGCGGTCCAGCAGGCGGGCCTGGGCGCTGACCCAGTCCTGCACTGTGACGACGGGGAAGTCGGCGCCGTAGAGCTCCTGCGTGTCGGGGTTGGGCTGCATGGGCCCGGTGGAGCCGAAGCAGGAGCCTAAATTGTTGACGCCAATGACGAAGAAGCGGTCAGTGTCGACCGGCTTGCCGGGGCCGATCATGGTGTCCCACCAGCCTTCGGATTTGGCTATCGGCTGGCCCTGCGCATCGAGGTACACGCCCGCCACATGGTGCGAGGCATTGAGCGCGTGGCAGATCAGCACGGCGTTGGATTTGTCGGCGTTGAGCTCGCCGTAGGTCTCATAGCTCAGGTCGTAGGCGCGTATTGACGCGCCGCTCTGCAGCGGTAGCGCCTCAACGAAATGCATGCTGAGCGGGGTGGCAATAAGTGTCAAAAAATCACCTGCTGAAAACAAAAAACCCGGCATCGCTAAAGCGAGTCCGGGTTTTTGGATGTCGTCTTTAGCTGTACTTTTTAAGCGCCCGCAAGCTGAGCAAATCGGCGCTGTGGACAGTATAGCAAGCCGGGGTCACATCAAAAGCGCAGCCAGGCCCAGGCCCGCAAAGATGATCGCCGACACAATGTGCACAGCGCGCAGCGGCACCAGGCGCGTGACGCGCTCACCGAGCCAGACCACCGGCGCGTTCGCCAGCATCATGCCCAGGGTGGTGCCCGCGACCACGCTGACGATGGCGTCGTAGCGCGCGGCCAGCATCACGGTGGCGATCTGTGTCTTGTCGCCCATTTCCGCCAGGAAGAAGACCAGCACGGTGGTGAAGAACACGCCGTAGCGCGGCGGCTTTTCCTCCTCGTCCGCGTCCAGCTTGTCGGGCACCAGCATCCACGCCGCCATTGCCAGAAACGAGGCGCCCAGGATCCAGCGCAGCATTTGAGGGCCGATCAGCGTGGTGACCCAGGCGCCGGCGGCGCCGGCCAATGCGTGGTTGACCAGGGTCGCGACAAAGATACCGGAGACGATGGGCCAGGGCTTCTTGAAGCGGGCAGCGAGGATAAGCGCGAGGAGTTGCGTCTTGTCGCCCATTTCGGCGAGGGCGACGATGCCCGTTGAGACGAGGAAAGCTTCCATTCAAAAAAACTCCGGCCGAAAACCCATGACTGCACGGCATCCCCGGCCTGAAGCGGAGGCTGTGTAGTCAAAGGTCTCGCGTGATCCGAAGACCGCTTGCGCCATGTCCAGAAGAACAGGTTCCAAGGACAAGTCTGTTGACGCAAGCCCCTTTCAGGATTGAAAGGCTGGCTACTCCCCAATGACAGCTTTCATTATATCGGCGGGCGTCCAAGCGCTTTCAGACTGAAATGGTGCGCACAGTTGTTCGCTCGCACACTTGAGGCGCATTTCTTGCTTGTATTTGGTGCGATTATGGGAATTTTTCTGGAATCGCACCAATAAATAGCAATTTCATTTGAAGAGGGACTTATGGAAGCACTAAAACAGGGCTCAGATGCCTTGTTCATCCTGCTGGGCGGCATCATGGTGCTCGCCATGCACGCCGGTTTTGCCTTTCTGGAACTGGGCACGGTTCGCAAAAAGAACCAGGTCAATGCCCTGGTCAAGATCCTGGTGGACTTCTCGGTATCCACCGTGGTGTATTTCATGGTGGGCTATGGCGTAGCCTACGGCACCCATTTTTTCGTTGGCGCAGAGCAATTGGCGGCCAAAAACGGCTATGAGCTGGTCAAGTTCTTTTTCCTGCTGACCTTTGCCGCAGCCATTCCAGCGATTATTTCGGGCGGCATCGCCGAGCGGGCGCGCTTTTATCCGCAGCTCATCGCGACCGCCGTCATCGTCGGTTTCGTCTACCCCTTCTTCGAAGGCATCGTCTGGAACCAGCACTTCGGGGTGCAGGCCTGGATCAAATCGCTGACCGGTGCGGAGTTTCATGATTTCGCGGGCTCCATCGTGGTTCACGCCGTGGGCGGCTGGCTGGCCTTGCCGGCGGTGATTTTGCTGGGCGCGCGCAGCAACCGCTACCGCAAGGACGGCGCAGTGTCGGCCCATCCGCCTTCGAACATTCCTTTTCTGGCCCTGGGTGCCTGGATCCTCACTGTGGGCTGGTTCGGCTTTAACGTGATGAGCGCACAGACCATCGACAAAATCTCCGGCCTGGTCGCCGTCAACTCCCTGATGGCCATGGTCGGCGGCACACTCGCCGCCCTGGTGTTTGGCAAGAATGACCCGGGGTTTGTGCACAACGGGCCGCTGGCCGGTCTGGTGGCGGTATGCGCAGGCTCAGACCTGATGCATCCGCTGGGCGCGCTGGTGACGGGCGGCGTCGCCGGCGGCGTGTTCGTCGTGATGTTCACGCTGACGCAGAACAAATGGAAGATTGACGACGTACTGGGCGTCTGGCCGCTGCATGGCTTGTGCGGCCTGTGGGGTGGCATCGCGGCCGGCATCTTCGGCAACCAGACCCTGGGGGGGCTGGGCGGTGTGAGCTTTGGCGCCCAGCTGCTGGGCAGCGCCATGGGCGTGGCCTGGGCGCTGCTGGCGGGCTTTACTGTCTATGGCGCCCTCAAGTCCACGATGGGCCTCAGGCTGAGTCAGGAAGAAGAATTTGAAGGTGCGGATTTGTCCGTCCACCGCATTGGCGCCACACCGGATCGCGAAGTCAACTGGTGAGAGGATGAAGCTGGGATAGAGCCCTGCGAGAGCCCTATTTCATTATTAATGTCCGCGTTGAAGGCGTTGTACCACCCAGCGGTCCAGCGACCATGGGCCCAGGCCGTAAATGGCCAGCCCCGCCAGCAGCGAGCCCCAGAACACATGCTGCTGCAGGGCGGCCGGCGCAATCTCGCTGAGCGAGATCACCGCCACGGCATTCACCACGAACAGCCCCAGGGGCGAAAACCGCCCTCCCAGGCCCAGCACGAGCAGAACCGGCAAGGCGATCTCGCCTGCAGTACCCATGGCTGCGGCCAAAGCGGGCGGCAGCAAAGGGACTTTGTACTCGTCGGTGAAGAGGGCTACGGTGATTTCCCAGTCCCTCAGCTTGGTCAGGCCCGAGAGAAAGAAGACCTGCGCGATGTACAACCGGGCCAGCAGGGCTGCAAGCGGCTGGAACGAATCCAGCAAGCGTGTCAGCAGGCGCCACAGGCCCAGGCCGCGCTGCAAAACGCTTGCTCGACTTGCATGGGCGGTGTTGACGGTGTTCATGGATGTTCCCCTTGGGTTGTTATGAAAATTAAAAGAACTGCGCTAAGCGGCACGAACCGGCCGGGAATTCAGATGCGTCAATCGGTACGCCCCCGTGACAAGGCCATCTTGCACGGCCGGGCCCAGCCAGTTTTCGAAGCTGAACGCCGCTGTGGATTCCATCGCGCCGCTCGGCGCACATTCCAGTGCACTCCCCAGCACAGCTTCCAGCGAGCGCCCGGCTTGAAGCGCCGCCAGCAAGGCATATTCAGCCGCAGTGACGGCGCACGCACGAGGCTTGAAGCCTTGCCGCCAGATCAGCGCGTGCTCCGCCGCGCCGGCGCGCAGCAACGCAGCCGCCTCAGCCAACGCAGGCTCGCCCAGCAGGTGGGCGTTGACAATGCTGGCCACCGGATAACCGCTGGCCAGCAGAAAAACACCGGCGCCCAAGGTCAGCGTGATCTCTGCAGGATCAGCCTCTGATAGCAGGGCAAAAGAACGCGGATCGGGCCGGGCGTCGGCGGCTGTCGCTGCCTGGTGCAGCGCCCACTCAACGCGGGCGACGTCGCCCAGGTAGGGTTCGTCCGCCAGTTGCGGGGCGGCCTCCAGGAAAGCCGCGAGCGCATCGCCCCAGCAAGCCATGTCGCCCCGGCAGGGAGGATGGCGCAGCCAGAAATGCCGCGCCAGCGCCGCAAAACTCTCGCCCCCGATCAGCTGCGCCAGCACCGGATAGGCCGCGCCCAGCGCCCGTTCCGCCAACGCCAGCCCGTTGGCCTGGTAGGCCTGCAAACCCCGGCGCGCCAGCGGTGCATAAGCCCCTCCTGGCTGAAGGTGAGACCAGAGGCCGCTGTCGTCGCGCTCGCCCAGCAGGGCGTGCAGCAATGCTTGCTGTTGCCGGGCCAGCATGTCGATTCCGTTCATGCGCTCACCGCCTGCGGAGCGCCTGCCGTGATGCTTCGCGCGTGTACGGCTTCCTCCAACAGCACCTGCAACGGCGGAATGTCGGTGTCCCATTCCACCAGCGCCGGCACGCTGCCAAAGCGCTGCCGGGCGCGACGATAGATCTGCCAGACGTCGGCGCACACGCGGCTGCCGTGATCGTCGATCACGATGTCACCGCCATCATGATGGCCGGCCAGGTGAAGTTCACCCACGCAGCCGGGCGGAATCTGCTCCAGCCAATTCAGGCAAGCGGCCAATGGGTCGGCCTCGTTGCCGGCAAGGCGAGCGTTGAGCGCATTGACATAGATATTGTTCACGTCGACCAGCAGGCCACAACCCGTGCGCGCCACCAGCTCACGAAGAAATGTGGTCTCCTCGCGATCCGAACTGTTGAAGTGCAGATAGGCCGACAGGTTTTCCACCAGCAGCGGCCGTTTCAGCCGGTCCTGCACGCGCTGCACGTTGGCGCAGATCACGTCCAGCGCCGCATTGTTGAAGGCAAGGGGCAGCAGGTCCGCGGCGTGGAGCTCGCGGCCCGCCGACGCGCCTCGCGCAAAACAGGCATGGTCGGAAACGCGGATTGGCTCGATGCGTGCCACCAGGCGGGCCAGCTGATCGAGATGCCAGGCATCGATGCCGCAGACCGAACCCAGGGCCAGCCCGACACCGTGCAGGCTGACAGGATAGTGTTCACGCGCCTGGCTCAGCACGGCCAGCGCGGCACCACCTTCCGCAAAAAAATTCTCGGAATGGACCTCGATGAAATCCACATCAGGCAAGGACTCCAGCAGCTCGCCGTAATGGGGGTGCCGCCAGCCGATCCCGCAGGTGGCAGTGCCCGTGTGATGTGAGGGGGACATGGTGAATGCTGTGCTGGTCTGGCGGAAGGGATCTAGAGGGGCTGCCGGCTACACGGCATGCCCGACTTTTTGCCTTGGCAAAGATGCGTGCTCAGCTCTTCTTTTCCATGGCCTTCATCTTGGCCTGCTCTGCGGTCATGCCCTTCATGCTGGCGCAAGTGCCCTTGGCAACATATTTCCATTCGTTGGCATCGGCGCCGACCTTGGACTGGCCGGCGCAGGAGTGCGTGCCGCTCAGGTTGGCGCAGTCGTTCTGCCCGGCGGTAGTGATGCCGTAGCACTTTTCTTTTTCCTGGGCGGCGGCGGGCGCTGCGACGAACATGGTGGACAGCAGGGAGGCTGCAGCGGCGGCAATCATGGCGCGTTGGTTCATGGTGAAAGCTCCTGTTAATTCGTGAAGTGTGAAAGTTGAATAAAACAACCACGGCAGAATTTTTTTGTTTTTCTGTGTGGTTGCGAATTAGTCTGACCCGCTCCGGTTTTCTTACGCGTGCCAAAAAATTTTTTTGCGCCGGACCGGATCGTTAGCCCACGCCTGCTTTTGCTACAGCAAATCGGCGATGCGATCCCAGGCTTCGGGAGGGATGCGGCCCACATAGCGCTCGACCACATTACCTGTCTTGTCGACGAGAAATGCGGCCGGCAGCTGCAGGGGCTTGCCGATGTTGTCTTTGTAGCCGCCGTCACCTGTCCACAGCTGCACAAACCGCTGCTTCACGGGAATGGTGCGGGAAATGATGCGTTCGTAATCGAGGAAATCCTGCATGCGCGAGTCGGTGTTGACGGCGACAAGTTCAAAAGGTTTGCCTGCCCAACCCTCGTAGTTGTTTCGCAGCTCAGGCATCTTGTCGCGGCACACAGCGCAGCCGGTTGACCAGAACATCACCAGCACCACCTTGCCCTTCAGCGAAGCCAGCCTGAAGGGTGCGCCCTCAATCGTCTTGCCCTCGATCTGCGGCACGGCGGCGGGCACCATCGCGGGGGCAGGTGCGCTTGCGGCCCTGGCAGCTGCCGGGACTTGGGCGATGGCTGATGCAATTGACATCAGGGACGCAAGAGACAAGAGCAAGGCCCGCCCGTAAATTCCGTTGGGCTGGCGGCTGGCGGTTTGGGAAAACGTGTGTTCGGTCGGGCTCATGGCGATGTCCTTGGCGGTGGTGTATTGGGTAGTAGTCGCAGCCCAGCCACGGTCCTTACGCATTTCGTCCGATTTTTTCTGGCAAGGCGGCCGCGTGCGGCTAGACTTCCGGCCATGCCTACTTTTGAAGAGCAGCTGGTTGAACACCGCGTCTATCTCCTTCGTTTTGCGCGCCTGCAGCTGCGCAACGATGAATGGGCCGAGGACGCCGTGTCGGAAACGTTGCTGGCGGCTTTATCCAAGCCGCAGTCTTTCGGCAACCGCTCCCAGCTCAAGACGTGGCTTGTCGGCATTCTCAAGCACAAGGTCATTGACCTGATCCGCAGCAATGCGCGCATGGTGGCGGTGCCGGACGCCCACGGCGACGAAGAGGGTGACGAGCTCGACCGGCTCTCTTTCCGGGCCGACGGGCATTTCACCGAGCCGCCCAACGACTGGGGCAATCCGGACCAGACCCTGCAGCAGGTTCAGTTCTTCCAGGTACTGGACGCATGCATGGAACGCCTGCCACCTGCACTGGGGCGGCTGTTCCTGATGCGTGAGTGGCTGGAGCTTTCCTCGCAGGAAGTCTGTAAGGAACTCTCACTGACACCGACCAACCTGTATGTCCAGTTGCATCGGGCACGCCTGCGCCTGCAGGAGTGCCTGAATATCCACTGGTTTGGCAAACTCAGCACCTGACACGGCCGGCCCTTAACGTGAAACCCAACATTACCCTGTTAAGACGCACCTGCCGCGAGGCTGCGGCATTGCTGATCGCGCGGGAAGACCGCGCACTCCGTTTGCCCGACCACATTGCGCTCAAGCTGCATCTTCTGGCCTGCGATGCCTGCCCGAAGTTTGAGAACCAGATTCTGACCATGCGCGCCGCGATGACGCAGTGGCGCAACTATTCGGATCTTGCCGAGGCTGGCTCCACCGAATTGCCGCCCGATATTCGTCCCAAATAACGCGCCGCCGAACGAGCGAAGGCGGTCGCCATCTCATCGAATAAATATGGATTCGGATTGAATCATTGCAATTTTTTGTAACTATTTTCCTTCCGCGCGCGCGTCAACTGTCCTGCTTATGGCTTTTAACGGACACATCCTCGCTTCCAGCATCAGGGCTGTCCAGAGAGAACTTACGACTCTGATTTCTTCGCGCCGGTAGCCTCTATTCATTGGTAAATCCATAAACAGTAGGCGCTAACTTATTAAGCAGGGCCGTAAATTCGGGCCACTAATAGCGCTTTATTGTTAAACACCCGCGTAGCTGGTGCGAAAACCTCATCCCGGGCTTTTTGTTGTGCCATCTTCAATAGAAGTGCTTTGGGTTACCCTCCGCGGCCTTCAAGTCAGCGGGCAGGTCGATACAAAAATCGTAAACAAACCCGGGAAGCCCCTGTTTATGCGGGCTTGCGAGGCCCAGGCAGTAACGCCAGCTGGTTGTCTTTTTGATAACTGACGCATAATATGCCGGTGCGAGTGTCACTATTCGCACACGTTAGGTGATCGGTCAGTTTCGCGCGCTACAGCGGTACGTATCAAGATTTGTTGTGCTTTCGGGACCCCATCGCTTTTGTTTTTGTGTTTTAGAGGAGTCCCTTCATGGGCAACAAACTTTACGTCGGCAACCTGCCGTACTCGGTCCGCGACGAAGACCTGCAACAATCTTTTGGCCAATTTGGCGCTGTCACCAGCGCTAAAGTCATGATGGAACGCGACACCGGTCGCTCCAAAGGCTTTGGCTTTGTCGAAATGGGCAGCGATGCAGAAGCCCAGGCAGCTATCAACGGCATGAACGGCCAGCCTCTGGGCGGCCGTAGCGTTGTCGTGAACGAAGCACGTCCCATGGAGGCACGTCCTCCACGTAGCGGCGGCTTCGGCGGCGGCGGYGGTGGTGGCGGCTACGGTGGTGGTGGCGGCGACCGTTCCGGCGGTGGTGGCTACGGCGGTGGCGGCGGTGGTCGCTCCGGCGGCGGTGGCGACGGCGGTTTCCGCAGCCCCTACGGCGGCGGCGGTAGCGGCGGTGGCCGTTCCGGTGGTGGCGGCGGTGGTGGACGCGGCGGCTACTAAGCCCTGCAGAACCCCCTCTTCAGCCTCTGGTTGAAGAGCGCTTAAAAGGCTTCAAGACTTCGGTTTTGAAGCCTTTTTGCTTTGTAGTGCCCAATAAATGGGCGCGAGCAGCTCCTGTTTTGATAGCGCAGCGCGCAAAAGCGCCCGGCTCTCAGCTCTCGCCCTGGCGATGCTTGCGTGCGCGGCCAGACAAAGCCTTGTCGAACACCGCATTGGGCAGCAGACGCAACAGCTTGGCCACCACACCCATTTGCCAGGGGATCACCCGGTAGCTGCACCCCGCCTGGATGGTGGCAAACGCTTTTTCGGCAAATACCTCGGCCTTCATCAGAAACGGCATGGCATAGCGGTTTTCGCGGGTCAGCGGCGTGTCGATGTAACCTGGGCAAATCGTCACCACCTTCACGCCACTGGGGCGCAGTTCCCCGCGCAGGCTTTCGCAATAGGCGATGACTGCAGCCTTGCTCGCGCAATAGGCGCCATGGCCGGGAAGGCCCCGTATGCCGGCCACGCTGCCAATACCAACCAGTGTTCCTGTGCCTCGCGAAACCATGCCGGCGATGAACGGGTGAAAGGTGGCTGCGACACCGATATTGTTGGTCGCAAAAGTCCGGGCCATGACCTCAAGGTCAGCACGCACCGCGGAGTCCATGCCGATGCTGATACCGGCATTGGCAATCACCACATCGGGCACGCCCTGCGCGGCGATGCAAGCCTCGCCGGCGGACACAATGCTGTCGATGTCGGATACGTCTGCGCCGTAGACCTGGTAGCGGCTCGCACTGATGGCATGGGTCTCGGCCCAGGCCTGGACCTCGGCGGTTCTGCGAGCAGCCAGCGCCAGCCGATAGCCTGCAGAATAAAAACGCAGTGCCAATGCCTGACCGATACCGCTGGAAGCGCCGGTGATAAATACGAGTCTGGACATGGTGGGCAGTCGTTGATTAGAGAGTGTCGCGTTAGCGGGTCGCTGGTGCGTTGCTTGCCGGATTGACGGGTGGTGCAGGCGTGAGAGTGGGCAAGGTACCAGCACCTGCAGCGCTGGCCGCGGAACGCGGGACGAGAATGCCGCGGACACGTCCCTTGAGATCGGCCACCTGGTCCAGGTTGTCGTAGGCAAAAGTGTCACCGGTGAACTGGTCGGTGCCGCGAATCAGCAGCACCGGTTTGTGCGACTTCACGCGCTCGTCATTCAGGAAGGCATGAAGAAACTCACCGCGAAATTCCATGCGCGGCGTTTCCTTCCCGTTCGCATCCTGGCTCGCCTCCCTGACCACTACCGCATTGCCCGTCAACTGCACTTCCGATCCATCACCGTTGGTGTAGGCCCGGTTGGCCGTAGCCGTCGTGATGCGCTTTTCCACATTAATGCTGCGGATGCGCACCTGGTCAATTTCCAGGATGTCGGTGTCGGCGAAATGCCGGGCCTCTGTCCCATAAATTTCGCTCTTGAGCTGGCCCCCGTCGTCAAACGTCTTGACGGTGAACTTGCGCATGAAATAGTCCACATCGTGGCTCGCCTCCCTGGCCACTTCCGGCGTGCTGAAGATCGGGGTGTTGCGCACAAGCCAGTAGGTACCCAGCGCCAGCACCCCCATCATCACCAGCGGCATGTAAATGGCCATGCTGTCCCAGACGCGCAGAAAGCGTCGCCACACATTTTTCAGGTGCAGCAGGGCGCCGCGGTTCTTCGCCGCGGTGCTCACTGGCTGTACTCCTGAAGGAGCCCGGCATAGCGTCCGCTGGCAACCAGCAGCACATCACAGAACTCGCGTGCGGCGCCATGGCCACCAGGTGCTTGTGTCACATGATGGGCCATCGCACGAACCTCCGCGTGCGCATTGATCGGCGCGCAGCTCAATGCCACACGGGACAGAACAGGCAGGTCGGGCCAGTCGTCACCCATGGCTGCGGCAGCGCTCCAGTCCAGCCCCAGGGCCTGCAGCGTGAGCTCGGCGGCCGGGCGTTTGTCCTCCGTACCGAAATGGGCATGGGTGATGCCGAGTGCCTGCAAACGTGCGCGCAGCACGTGGCTATCGCGCCCGGTGATGACGGCGGGAGTAATGCCGGCCCTCTGGAGCAACTTGAGGCCATGGCCGTCCAGCGTGTTGAACCGTTTGACGATCTCACCCGAAGCGCGATAACCACCTGACGCCACAGCCAGTTCATGGCCGTCGGGGTATTCGGAAAAATACAGGCCACCGTCCGTGAGTACGCCGTCAACGTCAAAAAATGCCACCTTGATGCCTTGCGCGCGCAGCAGCAGTTCAGGCGGAAAGCTCAGTGTTGGAGTAAGCATCTATCGTTTCACCGCAAGCCAAATAACGGGTGCAAGTGTCATATCACTTTTGCGCGCATCAGGTCGTTGGTATTCAGCGCCCCGCATAACACCCCTGCGTCGTCCACAACCAGCACGCTGGTGATGCGGTGCTGCTCCATCAATGCCACAGCCTCGACAGCCAGCGAATCCGGCTGTATCGTGCGCGGATTGGCGCGCATCACATCGCCCGCCTTGCTGCTGCGCAGGTCCACGCCTTTTTCGACCAGCCGGCGTAAATCGCCGTCGGTAAATATACCGAGCACCCGCCGGCTGCCGTCCACCACCGCAGAAGCCCCAAGTCCCTTGGCGCTCATTTCACGCATGAGATCGGTGAAGCTGGTATCAGCCAGCACTTGCGGCACCGCATCGCCGCTGCGCATCACGTCACTGACATGCGTGAGCAGCTTGCGGCCGAGCGCACCGCCCGGGTGGGAGCGGGCAAAGTCTTCTTCCTTGAAACCGCGCGCATCCAGCAAGGCGACGGCCAGCGCGTCACCCAGGGCGAGCTGCGCGGTCGTGCTGGCCGTCGGCGCCAGGTTGAGCGGACAGGCTTCCTGCGCCACGCTGCTGTCGAGCGTCACCCGTGCATGCCGGGCAAGCGTGGACTGTGCGCCCCCGGTAATTGCCACCATCGGTACGCCCTGACGGCTTAACACCGGCAGGATCATCGTCAACTCGGCACTCTCGCCGCTGTTGGAAATTGCGAGTACTACGTCGATGGCCTTGATCATGCCCAGGTCGCCGTGGCTGGCTTCAGCCGGATGCACAAACATGGCAGGTGTTCCGGTGGAGGCGAGTGTGGCGGCAATCTTGCGGCCTATATGGCCGCTTTTTCCCATGCCCATGACAACCACTCGGCCGCGGCACTGCAGCATCAACTCCACGGCCTGGGCAAACTCATCGCCCAGCCGTCCCACCAGGCCCAGCACAGCGGCGGCTTCTATTTCAAAAGTCTTCCTGGCTAGGCTCAGCACCTGTTCGGCATCAAAATTCACGGCGTCAAGGCTCATGGCTGCATTCTATAGAGGCGGGCAGGCCCCATCCTGCCGGCCTGCCGCCGCGTGAATGGGCCTTTGCCGCCTGCAAATCGTCAAGGCCATGCAATATCCTCGGCTACCATCAACGCATGAGCGCGCTTGAACTGACCCTGCTGTACCTGCTGGCTGCTGTGCTGGGTGTGGTGGCATGCCGTTCGCTCAAGCTGCCGCCCATGCTGGGTTACCTGGCGGTCGGCGTGGTCATCGGGCCCAACGCACTGGCGCTGGCGCAAAATTCCGACGGCGTCAGGCATTTGGGCGAGTTCGGCGTGGTGTTTCTGATGTTCGTGATCGGGCTTGAGTTCAACCTGCCCAAGCTGCGCTCCATGCGGCGTCACGTCTTTGGCCTGGGCCTGCTGCAAGTCACGCTGACCATCGTGCTGGCCACGGTGGGCTCGCTGTTCCTTGCCAGCATGGCCCCCGGTCTCTGGAAGATGGGCTGGCAGACCGCGCTGGCGCTGTCCGGTGCCATCGCCATGAGCAGCACCGCTATTGTGGTCAAACTGCTGTCGGAGCGACTTGAACTCGAATCCGAACACGGCAAGCGTGTCATGGGCGTGCTGTTGTTCCAGGACTTGGCCGTTGTGCCGTTGCTCGTGCTGATTCCGGCACTGGGCGCGCCCGCCGATGCGCTCCTGATGGCGCTGGCGATCGCGGGGCTGAAGGCGGCCGTGCTGGTGGGGCTGCTGCTCACCGGCGGGCAACGCATCATGCGCTGGTGGCTCACCATCGTGGCACGGCGCAAAAGCGAAGAACTGTTCGTGCTCAACCTGCTGCTGGTCACGCTGGCGCTGGCCTGGCTGACCGAGCGCGCCGGGCTGAGCCTGGCGCTGGGCGCCTTTATTGCCGGCATGCTGATCTCCGAGACGGAATACAAACACCAGGTCGAAACCGACATACGGCCCTTCCACGATGTTTTGCTGGGTCTTTTCTTCATCAGCATCGGCATGCTGCTGGACTGGCGGCTAGTGCTGGAACGATGGCCGCTGGTGCTGTTGCTGACGACGTTGCCTGTTCTCTTCAAGCTGGTGCTGGTTACCGCGCTGGCGCGTTCGCTGGGTGCAACAGCCGGCGTATCGCTGCGCACCGGCCTGTATCTTGCCCAGGCGGGCGAATTCGGCTTTGTGCTGCTCACGCTGGCCCAGCAAAGCAAGCTGGTGCCACCCGCACTGTTAAACCCCATTTTGGCCAGCATGGTGCTGTCCATGCTGGCAACGCCTTTCATCATCATGTACAGCAACCGCATTGTGATGAAGCTGGTTTCCAGCGAGTGGCTGCAGCAATCGCTGCAAATGACGACCATTGCACGCAAGTCCATCAATGCCAACAAACACGTGATCATTTGCGGCTATGGCCGCTGCGGCCAGAACCTGGGTCACATGCTGGAGCGCGAAGGCATCCAGTACATGGCGCTTGACCTCGACCCCGACCGGGTACGGCAGGCCGCAGCCGCAGGCGATTCGGTGGTGTTCGGTGATGCGGTGCGGCTCCAGGCCCTGATGGCAGCCGGGCTGGCCCGGGCCAGCGCCGTGGTGGTAACTTATCTCGACACAGCCAGCGCCCTCAAGGTGCTGGCCAACACGCGCGCCCACGCGCCGACAGTGCCGGTGATTGTGCGGACGGTAGACGACCACGACCTGGAAAAACTCCAGGCAGCCGGCGCTACAGAGGTCGTACCTGAGGCCATTGAAGGCAGCCTGATGCTGGCCAGCCATGCATTGGCGCTGGTGGGGGTGCCCATGCGCCGTGTGATCCGCGTCGTGCAGGATCAACGTGACGCCCGGTACAACCTGCTGCGAGGCTACTTTCGCGGCGCCGACGACGACACCGTCAACGAGCTCGAGCAGGAGCGCCTGTCAAACGTCACATTGCCGCTGGGCACCAGGTCTGCCGGAAAACCCCTGGGTGCGGTGGCACTGGGCGCCGGCGGCGTGCGTGTGGTCAGCCTGCGCCGCAGCAATGGCAAGGCAGTGGCCGCGCATGACGAAACATTGCTGGAGGGCGGGGACACGCTGGTGCTGTCAGGCAAGCCCGAGGCATTGGCCATGGCCGAAGAGAAGCTCCTGCGCGGCCGTATCAACTGAGCAGCGGGCCGCCCGTCGCGTGAAGCGTTCAGCGTGGGTACTGACGGCACAATATGGGCGCCACCCACCTTGGACACGCCATGCCTGATCTGCACAGCCTCACTCACCAGACCGTCGGCCAGTACCTGAAGAACCATATCCGCACCGTGCCCGACTGGCCGGCCCCCGGCGTGCAGTTTCGCGACATCACACCGCTGCTGCAGAACCCCAAGGTCTTTCGCGTGCTGATCGACGCTTTTGTGCACCGCTACATGGACGGCAAGCTCCGCCCCGACATCGTGGCAGGGCTGGATGCGCGCGGGTTCATCCTTGGCGCCGTCATCGCCTATGAGTTGAATGTTGGCTTTGTGCCGATACGCAAAAAAGGCAAACTGCCCTTCACGACCGTGCAGGAAACCTATGAGCTCGAATATGGAAGCGCCACCGTGGAGCTGCATACCGATGCGGTCAAGCCCGGCGACCGGGTGCTGCTGATCGACGACCTGATCGCCACGGGCGGCACCATGATGGCCGGCAAGAAACTGCTGGAGAAGTTGGGCGCCACTGTCACCGAAGGTGCGGCGATTGTTGACCTGCCGGAACTCGGTGGTTCGGAAAAACTGCGGGCAGCAGGGCTGCCGCTGTTCACCTTGATCGACTTTTCGGGGCATTGAGCCGCGGGATGCAGTTCTGGAAACTGCCCGGAGAGAGAACGGGTTCAGCTATAACTTTTATAGCTGCTTGCGCCCGCCCCTATTGGGTTTGAAGCCTATTTGTCTTAAATTTAAAGCCGGCTCGGCCTAATTCAAATCGCCATACTGCGTGCTGCTCAGCGCTGGTGACGTGCTGAATTCCGGCGGCATTTCGGTGTCTTCAAAGCCCGTCAGCAGCGTGTATGAACGTGAGCGCGGGCCGCTTTGCACTTTGACCCCTTTTTCCGGCGCGACTGCGGGGCCTTGTGCAGACGCAGCAACCAAAGCTTGCTTGAAGGCGGCAACCTCGTCGGCCTGGATAGGCTCATAGCGCGGGGCGGCGGGTTTGACGGGCGCCCGGGTTTCTACATTGGCTTCAGCGTGCGCTACTACGGGTGCATGTACAACGGGTGCTGGTACAACAGGTGCTTGCACGGCCTGCGGTGGCGTCGGGGCCTGTTTGACCACGACCGCCATTTCCTCCAGACGCCAGTACACAGCGGGTACCGTGATCTCAAAGCGCGCTTTGGCGTGCTGTGTGATCGATGCCTCAATTCCACTCAATTGCTCGGACGTGCCGCCAAATGCTTTTGCCAGGTCCATCATGACCAGGAATTCATTGCCGCTCTGGTCGAGCGAAAGAACTTTGAATTTGTAGCTGGCCGAAAGCACGCCGGAGCGGGTCATGGCCTCACGAATTGCTACGTACAGCTGCTCGCGGCGGGCGTGACGCTTGAGCTTGCCGGAATCCGCGGGAGCAGGGTGTTCGGGGGAGAGTCGCTGGGGTACGGACGTAGCAAATTTGTCGCGTCCGACGGACGCGCGTTTTTGTTCGTCATTCGCAGCCGCGCTGGCTTGCTGCGGTTTGTCGGAAAACCAGTTTAAGAAAGACATGGGCAATGTTCTCGTGATGAATGTTGATTTTCCGTCAATGCACGGAGTGAATCTGTAAGCAATATCGCAAACGGTTCAGCTGTTGTTTAGCAGCAAATCCTGTTGCCGACTTTATCGAATCACCCATGCAACTGTCTGGTAAAAAATCACGCCCGTCACGTTTTTGAGAACGCCTGTGACGCCCAAAAGTATTACGGCAAGGAGTCAGTTGTCTGATGATGCCAGTACACCCGAGAGAGGGGCGACGCTCAGGTCACGGCGACGCGCTTGGGACGGTTATAGAGTCGCTTGGCCATGACCGACCCCATTGCCATGGTCAGCTCCAATGCAATGGGGCTGTGGCGGTTTGCCAGTTCGAGGAACCGCATCGGGGTGAGGCACCAAAGCTTGCAGGGCGTCGACGCATGGACCGTGGCACTGCGCGGCATGTGCGAGAAAAATGCGCCTTCACCAAGCACGGTACCCGCACCCACCAGTGCCATTCGCACGCGGGCCTTTTCATCTTCGTAATGAACGCTGAGCGTGCCGCTCTCCACAAAGTACAGCGTGCGGTCCAGCGCGCCCTGTTCCATCAGCACCTGACCACTGTTGAGCGCGAAAGGCTGCATGTAGCTGGCCAGGATGTCCCAATGCGGCTGGTTGAATTGACAGCGCAATGCGTCACTGGCGTGGCAGTGAAGAATGGCCTGGGCAAGGCCCTGAATGTCAAAACGGATGGCGGCAGGTAGTGGAGCGTTCATAGTGGGACGGAAGATACCTTCGCACTACATAGCCCGCAAGAGACGTTAACGGCCCCTTACACCTGATACAGGAAATCCGGAGTTGTAATTTCCCCTCGACAGAGCCCCATTTTTGACTGTTTTGGGGCATTTTTCGCGGCATGGAACCGCTTGTCCCCAGACAAGGCCCGCCTGTCGCCGGTTTACTACTTTCCAATACAGAATCTGGAAAAAATTTCGCCCAACAAGTCATCCGGTGTGAACGCACCGGTGATCTCGCCGAGGTGCAGTTGCGCCTGGCGCAAATCCTCGGCAAGCAGGTCCAGGGCAGGGTGCCCCGCGCGAATCTGCGCATGGGCACGCCCGAGTTGTTCGGCGACCTGCTGCAGGGCATGCACGTGGCGTTCGCGGGCCATGAACACACCTTCAGGGGCGGCCTGCCAGCCCACGACGTGCAGCAGTTGCTTGCGCAGCGCCTGCAGGCCGTCGCCGGTTTTGGCGGAGATCAGAACACCGCCGCTGATTGTGCCCAGCACATCCGCGTCAGCCGCGTCCGACTTGTTCCAGACATCGATGATGGGCGTGTTGCGTGGCAGCTCGCGGCTCAGTACTTCTGCGATGTGTGCGTCAGCGGCCAGGTAATCGGCGGCACGCCGGGTCAGGTCATGCAGGAAGAGCACCGCGTCGGCGCTGGCGATTTCAGCCCACGCGCGTTCAACGCCGATTTTTTCCACTTCGTCGAGCGCGTCCCGCAGGCCGGCTGTGTCCACCACGTGCAGCGGCACGCCTTCAATCTGGATCAGCTGCGAAACCTTGTCGCGTGTGGTGCCGGCAATCGGCGTGACGATGGCGAGTTCGGCGCCGGCCAGCGCATTGAGCAGCGAACTTTTGCCGGCGTTCGGCTGGCCAGCGATCACCACCTTGATGCCTTCGCGCAGCAAGGCGCCCTGCACCGCGCGCTGCATCACGCCGGCCAGCGTCACCTGCAAGCGCTCAAGCTGGCCCTGTGCGTCTGCCTTCTGCAGGAAGTCGATATCTTCCTCCGGGAAGTCCAGCGTGGCTTCGACCAGCATGCGCAGATGGATCAGCTGCTCCAGCAGCGTGTTGACCGCCAGAGAGAATTCACCCGACATTGAACGCGCGGCTGATCGTGCCGCGGTTTCAGTGCTCGCGTCGATCAGGTCGGCAATCGCCTCGGCCTGCGCCAGGTCGATCTTGTCGTTGAGGAAGGCACGTTCGGTGAACTCGCCCGGTTGCGCCACGCGCAGCCCCGGCACGGCCGCCGAGCCTGTCACCGGGTCGGGTGTAGCACCGGCCTCGAGGCATCGCGCCAGCAACAGCTGCAGCACAACAGGGCCGCCGTGCGCTTGCAGCTCCAGCACGTCTTCGCCGGTATAGGAATGAGGCGCCGGGAAATGCAGCGCGAGTCCCTGGTCGATGGCTACGCCATGTGCATCCCTGAAGGGAAGGTAGGTCGCCTGGCGCGGTTGAAGCTGGCGGCCGCAAATCGCTTCGATGACGGGCGCGATGTGCTTGCCGGACACCCGCACAATGCCCACCGCACCGCGCCCGGGCGCAGTGGCGATAGCAACGATGGGGTCGTGGTGTCGGGCCAGCATGGTGGTAGATGTTAAGGGGCAAACCAGATCTTGGCGCCTGGGTAAGGAGCGCAGCCGCGAAAGTCGGTTTCCCAAGAAAAAGGGCCGCGAAGCGGCCCAATTTTTTATTCCGTGTCCGCCTTATTTGAATTTCGGCAGGTTGAACTGCGGCGGCACGCCCATGCGCGTGTTGATCACCCACTGCTGCGCGATGGACAGGATATTGTTGGTAATCCAGTACAGCACCAGGCCAGCCGGGAAGAAGAAGAACATCACGCTGAAGATCAGCGGCATGAACCACATCAGCTTGGCTTGCATCGGATCCGGCGGGGCGGGATTGAGCGCCGTTTGCAGCATGGTGGTCAGGGTCATCACCACCGGCAGGATGAAGAACGGATCCGGCGCCGAGAGGTCATGAATCCACAAAATCCAGGGCGCACCGCGCATTTCAACGCTGGACAGCAACACCCAGTACAGCGCGATGAACACTGGGATCTGGATCATGATGGGGAAGCAGCCACCCATTGGGTTGACTTTTTCCTCACGGTAGATTTTCATCATCGCCTGCTGCATTTCCTGCGGCTTGTCTTTCAAGCGTTCACGCATTTCCATGATCTTGGGATTGATCGCCTTCATCTTGGCCATGCTGGCATACGCCTTGGCGTTGAGCCAGTAGAACGCAATCTTGAGCAGCAGCACGAGCGCCACGATGGACCAGCCCCAGTTCTGGATAAAACCGTGCAACTTGTCGAGTAGCCAATACAAGGGCTTGGCCAGGATCTTCAAGTAGCCATAGTCCTTGACCAGCTCCAGCCCGGGCGCCAAGGCTTCCAGCGACTTTTCTTCCTGCGGACCGATAAAAAAGATCGAGTCAACCGTCTTGGTTGCGCCAGGGGCAATGCTATCCAGTGGCGTAATCATGCCCACGGCATACAGATTGGTGTCCACCTTGCGGAAGAACAGGTCGCGCTTGATACCGTCACCCAGAATCCAGGCTGTGGCGAAATAGTGCTGCACCATGGCCACAAAACCGTTGGTCGCCTGTTTTTCAACATCAACCTTGCCTTTTTCGATGTCCTTGAATTCGACCTTCTGGAATTTCTGTGCTTCGGTGTAGACAGCCGGGCCGGTGAAGGTCGAGTAGAACGACGACTCGCCGGGTGGTGGGTTGCCATCACGCACGAGCTGCAGGTAAAGCTGCGGAGCGACCGCGGCTGTGCCTGTATTGACGATCTCGTGGCGCACGGCAATGTCGTAGACGCCGCGCTTGAGCGTGTAGGTCTTGACCAGCTTGACGCCGCCGACGTCGGCCGATTCGAACTTCACTTCCAACTCGTTCACGCCTTCCTTGAGCGAACGCTCACCAGGAACTGCCTTCATCGGGGTCTTGTGGGTCGGGAAGCTGCTGCCGCCCGTGGCGCCGGCGATAAGGCCGGTTTGCGCGACGTAAACACGTTTGGCGCTTTCATCCAGGAGTACAAAGCCCTCTTCCTTATTGGCCATGTCCTTGAGCTTACTGAAGGCCGAATGCACCAGGGTGCCGCCTTCGCTGTCAAAGGTCAGCGCGAGCACGTCGGTGTTCACCAGCACGCGCTCTTTGGTCGCCGAAGTTGCGGTGGATGGTGCGCCGCCAGGCACGGCGCCTGGGGTGGCTGTTGCACCGACGGCCTGAGGCGCCGGTACCGAAGAAGCTGCTGCGCCGGTAGCGGGTGCAGAAGCGGCAGACCCAGCGGCCGGCGCCTTGGCGCTTTGCGTTGCTGACGGGAAAAAGGTCGCCTTGTGGCCGTTATAAACCTGCCATTGGTCCCACAAAAGGACCATGGAAAAACCAAAAATCACCCACAGGATGGTGCGGCGGATGTCGTTCATGACGGCGTCTTTTTAGAAGGGGTGGAGGCCACAGGGGTGGCCAGGCGGGAAAAGAGGGGAACAGGCGGCACCGGGTCGTGCCCGCCATCGCACCAGGGATGGCAGCGTACCAGCCGGCGCAAGGTGAGGTAGCTGCCGACTGTTGCGCCGTGCTGCTGCAGGGCCTGCAGTGAATAGACGGAACACGTCGGCTCAAACCGGCAGGCTGAGCCCAGCCACGGGCTGAGCAACAAACGGTAGCCTTTGACCAGGCCGATCAGCAGGGTTTGCGGCAAACGGAAAAGTGGTGCCAGCGCGGCAAAAGCGGAACTCATGGCGCCTTGGCTCCTGCCTGCATCAGCGCCAGCACTTCGGTGCGTACCGCCAGCTTGAGCTGCTCGGACGTCGCGCTGATGAATTCCTTGCGCGAAAAATCACGCCGCAAGCGGACCACAAAAGCAGCCTGAGGATACTGATGCGAAAAATCAGCGCTCACGGTGTAGATCTGTCGTTTGATGGCGTTACGTGTGACGGCGCGTTTGGCCCAGCGTTTGGGAACCATGGCCCCAAGCCAGACATCCTGTACGGGAAACAGCGGCTTTGCCGCGAGCACGTCCGCCAGCTTGCCTGGCTCAGCTTGCACGGGCTTTGCGTCCAGCGCATTGCGGTGCAATGCGAAGTGCGTTGTCTTTGCAACAATGGCGCCGGCAAGAACTGCCTGGAACTGGGGTCGGGTTTGAAGCCGTTGCACGAGCGCCAGGCGTCAGTTTAAAAAACTGCGAATGGCCAGCAGAAAACAGGCTTATACGGCCAGGCGCTTGCGGCCTTTGGCGCGGCGTGCAGCAATCACTGCGCGGCCGCCACGCGTTTTCATGCGGGTCAGGAAGCCGTGCGTACGAGCGCGTTTGACTTTGGATGGTTGGTATGTGCGTTTCATGATTGAGTCCTACTAGCCGGTCAGCTACAAAGCTTTCCCCTTTGCCGTTACCGTGCCTTAGTTATAAGACACACTGCTTTGGGCGATTCGAATGATCTTGGTGGCCGTACAACACAACCATCTCTGCAAGTCTTCAAGGCAGGCAAAACCCGCCGCGAATCAGGGAAACCCATGATTATCGCAGATTTCCTAACGCTGGCAACAAGTTAGCCTGCCCATTTGGGGTAAAGGCTGAGATGCGGCGAACCGGGTCGCTACATACCCCAAACCAGTGCCGAAAATAGGTTGAAACCCGGATCAATTATTTTGTGGATAACTCCCCGTCCGGACTACAATTGCCGGTGCTCAAAATTAACAATATCCACAAGCAGCTCACCGCTGCCGGGCGCCTCTTGCCAGGCCAGCAACCCAGCCAAAACCAGCCATGAGTGAGGCATCCGTCCAAAACCTGAACCAGGACTTGTGGCAAAGCTGCGTCGACCACCTGGCCCAGGAATTACCTGAACAACAGTTCAATACCTGGATCCGACCCCTGCTTGTCGAGGTCGCTCCCGACCTCACCAAAGTCACCGTTTTAGTAGGCAACCGGTTCAAACTGGACTGGGTTCGCGCCCAATATGCCGGCCGTATTTCGGCCCTGCTTGAGAAGATTTCCGGGCAAAGCATCCCTCTTGAGTTAGCACTTGCTCCGCGCGAAGCGCCCGCCAAATCTTCATCTTTGGTTCGCAGCTTTGAAGGCTCCGGCGTTCCTGAGCCCGTCGGCCTGGGCGTTCCCGAAGAAGCCGCCGGCGCGCCGTTCAAGAATCGGCTCAACAGCGCGCTGACCTTCGACACCCTGATTGAAGGCACGGCCAACCGCATGGGCCGGGCCGCGGCGCTGCATGTTTCCAGCAGCCTGGGCCAGCTTTACAACCCGCTTTTTATCTACGGCGGCGTCGGTTTGGGCAAGACCCATTTAATGCACGCCATCGGCAATAAATTACTGTCGGACAACCCCGCCGCCAAAGTTCTCTACATCCATGCTGAACAATTTGTTTCAGATGTGGTTAAAGCTTACCAGCGCAAGACTTTTGATGAATTCAAGGAGCGTTATCACTCGCTCGATTTGCTGCTGATTGACGACGTCCAGTTCTTTGCCAACAAGGACCGCACCCAGGAAGAGTTTTTCAACGCTTTCGAGGCCTTGCTGACCAAAAAGTCGCACATCGTGATGACCAGCGACACTTATCCCAAGGGTTTGACGGATATCCACGAACGCCTGGTCTCGCGCTTTGATTCCGGCCTCACCGTCGCCATCGAGCCGCCCGAGCTCGAAATGCGTGTCGCCATCCTGATCCGCAAGGCCGAAGCCGAAGGCGCCTCCATGCCCGAAGAAGTCGCCTTCTTCGTCGCCAAGAACGTCCGCTCCAACGTGCGTGAGCTCGAAGGCGCCCTGCGCAAGATCCTGGCGTACTCACGCTTCAATCTCAAGGAAATCTCCATCCAGCTGGCCCGTGAGGCCCTGCGTGACCTGCTTTCCATACAGAACCGGCAGATCAGCGTCGAGAACATCCAGAAGACCGTCGCCGACTATTACAAGATCAAAGTGGCCGACATGTATTCCAAGAAGCGGCCCGCCAGCATTGCGCGGCCGCGGCAGATTGCCATGTACCTGGCCAAGGAACTCACGCAAAAGAGCCTCCCTGAGATCGGTGAACTCTTTGGCGGGCGTGACCACACCACCGTGCTGCACGCCGTGCGCAAGATGTCTGCCGAGCGCCAGCAAATGACAGAGCTCAACCAGCAGCTGCATGTGCTTGAACAGACCCTGAAAGGCTGAGGAACAGCCTCCATGCGTCCCATGAACCCCACGAACCCTCTTGCGCCCGGTTTTCACGGTGTTTTACAGAGCCCAGCCACCCTCACAATAACTTTGGGGACAACTTTTGAACAACCCATGGCTTATCCACAGAAGCAGATGACAATCGAAAGTTGTTCATATTCAGCAGTGCAGTTCAGGGGCGTCTGAACACATGGTTAAACAAACGCCAAGTGGTTGATCAAAAAGGGGAAAATGGCACTATCCACAGATGGGCGCCACCCTTATCTACTACTACTAATTTGAATTAAAGAATTAAAGATATATACAGAGGAAGTCATGATCGTTCTGAAAGCAACCCAGGATAAAGTTTTGTCGGTACTGCAGTCGGTGGCCGGCATCGTTGAGCGCAGGCACACCTTGCCCATCCTTGCCAACGTGCTGATCCGCAAAACTGGCGCGCAGCTGCAGCTCACCACGAGCGATCTTGAAATTCAGATCCGCACCACCGCCGAGCTCGACGGCGACGCCGGCAACTTCACCACCACCGTGGGTGCCCGCAAGCTCATCGACATCCTGCGTTCCATGCCCAGCGACCAGACCGTCTCGCTCGAGTCGTCGCAGAACAAGCTAATCCTCAAGGGCGGCAAAAGCCGCTTCACCCTGCAAACCCTGCCGGCTGAAGACTTCCCCCTGGTGCAGGAAGCCGCCAATTTCGGCCCGAGCTTCTCGGTGCCGCAAAAGGTTTTGAAAGAGCTGCTCAACCAGGTCTCGTTTGCCATGGCGGTGCATGACATCCGCTACTACCTCAACGGCATTTTGTTTGTGGCTGAAGGCAAGCAGCTGAGCCTGGTCGCCACCGACGGCCACCGCCTGGCCTTCTCCTCAGCCACGCTCGACGTTGAAGTGCCCAAGCAGGAAGTGATCCTTCCGCGCAAGACGGTTCTGGAAATGCAGCGCCTGCTCAGCGACAAGGAAGGCGCCATCGAAATGCAATTTGCCGGCAACCAGGCCAAGTTCAGCTTTGAAGGCATGGAATTTGTCACCAAGCTGGTTGAAGGCAAGTTCCCCGACTACAACCGCGTGATTCCCAAGAACCACAAAAACATCATCACCCTGGGCCGTGTGCCCCTGCTGGCCAGCCTGCAGCGCACCGCCATCCTGACCAGCGAGAAGTTCAAGGGCGTGCGCCTGAACATCGAACCCGGCACCCTGCGCGTGGCTTCCAACAATGCCGAGCAGGAAGAAGCCGTCGACGAGCTCGACATCGACTACGGCGGTGACGCCATCGAAATCGGCTTTAACGTCACCTACCTGATCGACGCGCTGGCCAATATGGACCAGGACATGGTGAAGATCGAACTGGCTGATTCCAACAGCTCCGCGCTGCTGACCATCCCCGACGATGCAGCCTTTAAATACGTGGTGATGCCGATGCGCATTTAATGCGCTGACCACACGCTAACCAACAACCAGACCCGCGACTCTCCGCGGGTTTGGTCATTCAAGAGATTGAAGAAATCGAAGCAATTCGAGAAAAGATCGGAAATAAAGCTGGCTATGACTGAAGAAAACACACCGAACGAAGCCGATCAGGTAAACGTCAACGACGGCGCCGCAGGCGAGGGAAGCTCCAATTTCCAGCCCAAGATCGATACCAACCAGGCCGGCGCGTCCGAAGCCTATGGCGAAGGCTCCATCCAGATCCTGGAAGGCCTGGAGGCCGTGCGCAAGCGCCCCGGCATGTACATCGGCGATACCTCTGACGGCACCGGCCTGCACCACCTGGTGTTTGAGGTGGTTGACAACTCGATTGACGAAGCACTGGCCGGCCACTGCGACGACATCGTCGTCACCATCCACACCGACAACTCCGTCAGCGTCACCGACAACGGCCGTGGCATCCCGACCGGCATCAAGATGGACGACAAGCACGAGCCCAAGCGCTCGGCTGCTGAAATAGCCCTGACCGAGCTGCACGCCGGCGGCAAGTTCAACCAGAACAGCTACAAGGTTTCAGGCGGCTTGCACGGTGTGGGCGTGAGCTGCGTCAACGCACTCAGCAAGATGCTGCGCCTGACGATTCGCCGTGACGGCAAAGTGCACGTTATGGAGTTCTCACGCGGCTTTGTGCAAAACCGCATCATCGAACAAGTCAACGGTGTTGATGTGTCGCCGATGAAAGTCATGGACGACACCGACAAGCGCGGCACTGAAGTCCACTTCCTGCCCGACACCGACATCTTCAAAGAGAACAACGATTTCCACTACGAAATCTTGAGCAAACGCCTGCGCGAGTTGAGCTTTTTGAACAACGGCGTGCGCATTCGCCTCAAAGACGAGCGCAGCGGCAAGGAAGACGACTTTGCCGGCGCCGGCGGTGTGAAAGGTTTTGTTGAGTTCATCAACAAAGGCAAGACGGTTCTGCACCCCAACGTGTTTAACGCCATGGGCGACCGCCAGAGCGACCAGGGCACCAACATTGGTGTTGAAGTCGCCATGCAGTGGAACAGCGGCTACAGCGAGCAAGTGCTGTGCTTCACCAACAACATTCCCCAGCGCGACGGCGGTACCCACCTGACGGGTCTGCGCGCCGCCATGACCCGCGTCATCAACAAATATATCGACGACAGCGAACTGGCCAAGAAAGCCAAGGTTGAAGTCACCGGCGACGACATGCGCGAAGGCCTGTGCTGCGTGCTGAGCGTGAAGGTGCCAGAGCCAAAATTCAGCAGCCAGACCAAAGACAAGCTGGTTTCCAGCGAAGTGCGCGGCCCGGTTGAAGACATCGTGAGCCGCCTGCTGCACGACTACCTGCAAGAGCGCCCCAACGACGCAAAAATCATCGTTGGCAAGATCATTGAAGCCGCCCGTGCCCGCGAAGCCGCCCGCAAGGCGCGCGACATGACGCGCCGTAAAGGCGTGCTCGACGGCATGGGCCTGCCCGGCAAGCTCGCTGACTGCCAGGAAAAAGACCCCGCCATGTGCGAGATCTACCTGGTCGAGGGTGACTCCGCCGGCGGCTCCGCCAAGCAGGGCCGCGACCGTAAGTTCCAGGCCATCCTGCCCCTGCGCGGCAAGATCCTGAACGTTGAAAAAGCCCGCTACGAAAAGCTGTTGACCAGCAATGAAATCTTGACGCTGATCACCGCGCTCGGCACCGGCATCGGCAAGGCCGGCGGCATTGGCGGCACGCCAGGCACCGACGACTTCAACGTCGCCAAGCTGCGCTACCACCGCATCATCATCATGACCGACGCCGACGTTGACGGCGCCCACATCCGCACGCTGCTGCTCACCTTCTTCTATCGCCAGATGCCCGAGCTTGTTGAGCGCGGCCACATCTACATTGCGCAGCCACCGCTGTACAAGGTCAAGGCCGGCAAGGAAGAGCAGTACCTCAAAGACACCGCAGCGCTTGACGGCTTCCTGCTGCGCATTGCGCTGAAAGATGCGTCTGTGCAAACCGGCGCTGAAGGCAGCACGGTATTGACGGGCGAGACGCTGGCCGAACTAGCCCGCAAGCACCAGCTGGCTGAATCGGTAATTGCCCGCCTGCGCGGCTTCATGGACGCAGAAGCCCTGCGCGCCATTGCCGACGGCGTGAGCCTG
Source organism: Polaromonas sp. P1_F6 (assembly GCF_056405695.1). NCBI lineage: Bacteria > Pseudomonadati > Pseudomonadota > Betaproteobacteria > Burkholderiales > Comamonadaceae > Polaromonas > Polaromonas sp. P1_F6. The sequence goes on along the minus strand of NZ_JBFUBQ010000005.1, from coordinate 183,766 downwards.
AACCTCGACACTGTGGCCGACGCTGAAGTGTCGGCCGTGACACTACAGGCCAAGCTGCGCGAGCTCAACACCACCGGCGCCCCCGCCGAAGTGGCCGGCGAGTTTGACACCCGCACCGACAAACCCATCTTGCGCATCAGCCGCCGCCACCACGGCAACGTGAAGAGCAGCGTGCTGACACAAGACTTTGTGCACGGCGCCGACTATTCCACCCTGGCCGATGCAGCCGCCACTTTCCGCGGTTTGATCAGCGAAGGCGCGAAAGTCATGCGCGGCGAAGGCGAGCGCCAGAAGGAAGAAAAGATTGGCGACTTCCGCCAGGCCATGGCCTGGTTGATTGGCCAGGCTGAAAACGCCACCGCACGCCAGCGCTACAAAGGCCTGGGCGAGATGAACCCCGCCCAGCTGTGGGAAACCACCATGGACCCGACCGTGCGCCGCCTGCTGCGCGTACAGATCGACGACGCCATCGAAGCCGATCACGTCTTCACCATGCTGATGGGCGACGAAGTGGAACCACGCCGCGAGTTCATTGAACAGAACGCCCTGCGCGCCGCCAACATCGACGTTTAAGCGACCACTCAGTTCTTACTTGACACCATGACCGAAGAAATCAAAACAGCAGAGCGCCCGGCGCTGCCCGACCACCTCTCTACTGACGAGCGAAGCCCGCACTTCGTCAGAGCGATCTTTGAGCACGATATCGGCATCCGCTTTAACGACAAAGAACGCAACGACGTCGCCGAGTACTGCATCAGCGAAGGCTGGATCAAGGTACCCGTCGGCAACAAGGTCGACCGCAAGGGCAACCCGCTGATGATCAAGCTCAAAGGGCGTGTTGAGTCGTTTTACAAATAAGTGAATCAGTGAATGCTCGCCAGGTCCGTCACTCTTTAACCTGGTATTGATCAACACCATGAAGCTTCAACCTCCCGCGGGTGAACTTCATGGTGTTTTTCATTGGAGCAGTCACTTAAGTCATTAAACCCATGAGCCGCATCGCCGTCATCGACTTTGAAACCACAGGCCTGTCACCCGCGATGGGTGACCGCGCGACCGAAGTTGCCATCGTGCTGGTCGAGCACGGCCAGGTGGTCGACAGGTTTCAAAGCCTCATGAATGCAGGGCGCTACATCCCGTCTTTCATCGAAAGCCTGACAGGCATCAGCAACGCAATGATCGCTGCCGCACCCGCAGCCGAGAAAGTAATGGCAGAAGCCAACCGCTTCGTAGGCAACGCACCCATGGTGGCCCACAATGCCTCGTTTGACCGCAGATTCTGGGAGGCTGAACTCAACCGTGCGGGAGAGCAGGCCACTCAACCCTTCGCCTGCACCATGCTAGTCGCGAGAAGGTTGTATCCCCAGGCACCCAGCCACAAGCTCGGTGTGCTGGTGGACTATCACCGCCTGCCGAAAGCAGGTCGCGCGCACAGGGCGATGACTGATGCAGAGATGGCGGCTTCTTTGTTGGGGCAGATTCAGCTTGACTTGCGGACTCGGCACCGTTTTGCAAAAACGGATCATTCGGTACTTATGGGCTTGCAACGATGTGCAAAGCCCGCGGTTTCTGCGTTTATTGCTCGGCATGCGGTGTGACGCAGATTTAAAGCGTTTGACTAGGAACTCTTCCGCTCAGGGGGTGAATTTCGTTGAGTCAACAAGTAGCCGCGACGCTGAAGTGCAACTAGTGAGTTGTGGTTAGCGCTTGATGCATTGAACAAAGCTTTTGACGTAGCTCGGCTCAATGGATACTGCCGCACTCACTTGCTAGGTGGGTAGCGCAGGATGCTAAGTGGCTTCCTTCTTACGTTGGGCTGTGTCTAAGCAGAAGTTCAGATGAGCGTCTATTTGCTCCGTGTTTAATGCTTCAAAAATGATGCCCCCACTAGATTTGTTGACCTCAAGCATGAAGTCAGCAATTGCCGCGTCATAGCTTTGGAACCATCCATCGGCTAGTTTTCGAAAAATTCCAGCGACAAGGGGCTGACGAAACGCCGTATCAGCACGGTCGATAATTTGAAGTCGTATATTTGCCCGCGATAGAAGCCGAGAGAGACCGAGTTCGAGGTTGTCTGGGCATGCAAGTTTGGCGACGTGAGCATTCCACCAAAGCCGTCCAATGGCATTGTCATCACGGCAACCAGGAATTCCAGTTGCAAAGAAGTGACTTCTGATTCGTGACTCCAGGTTGCCGGATTTAAGCCAACGAGCCCTTACGTAGTTCAGTGTTTCAACGTGACATAGCCTTGCCCAAATTCTTTCGTCTCTCGCCATCGCCGGCGTGAAACCGGCAAGAGCTTGATAAACCTTCAGAGAGTTTTTTGCTTCCGCCTCCGGAGTTGTTTCCGGACTCAATTGTGCAAGCAGTTCTTCATTTACAAAAGCCTTGTCTGTTTCCAAGGCCCACCCGCTTTCCGCGGTCAAGTCGAGAAAGTCTGTGTCAATGTATCGATCTAAGTTTGGTGATATATCGGTGGAAAGCTTATCAACCATTCCGCTAGATAAAAATTTAAGTGGCCGCATCATGCTGTGCCTCATCTGATGGTTCTTCCCCGTCTTCAGCTAGCATTGCTAGCGTCGCAAAGGGATTTTCAAGCAATGCTTGAGCATCTGAAAGTAGGTCGAGCTTTTCCACATCTATCCTAAGTTGCTCACATCTGGTGCGGAATGGGTGCAGCCATCGGTACTTTTCGAAAGACTCGAAACCTGTCTCGGAAAGATCGGACAGTACCTGCATAACCATCGGGATGTATAGGCTGTTTTTAATAACGACGCGAGTTGCTTCATCAAAGTGTCGTAGCCTCTGAACAAGATCGTAGGTTTTTGGGTTCATTCGAACGATTACTCGATCTGAAGCCGAATCTATTTCAAATTTGCCTTCAGCAATTTCCGCGGATGATTTGATTTCGAATATTGATTCGACGCTCGGCAATGGCGGCCTGCTGACCTCGATTATTTGTTCTTCGTCTAGCGCTAATATCACACCGGGACCGATATCAAAATCACCAAGGTACTCGGGGTGGAGCCCCGTTGGTTTATAGCCATGCAGGTTAGAAACCGTCCACACCATTGGTCGTATGTGAACATGTCCAAGTAGCGCACCTGGTGCGAAATCATGCAATCCGGTGGGAAAACTCATTGGTTGCAGGCGTCGTACTCCTGTTTCAATGCACTTCACATAGCAGCCAAAAGTAGCTACGCCCTTGTGAATCAGTTCAGCAATTTCAGGCTGGGTAACAATTGCGGCGCAATGCAATGTTACCTGGCTAATTTCTCTTTCCTCACGAAACTTTATCTCGGCTGAGATCGTGGCACCCTCGATGTCGTCAGACCACGGCGCAAGCACCGGAAATGGAAAGCTTGTAGTTTCACTAATCTTCATTTTTAGACGCTCCGGTCTTTGCACTTAAAACGATAAGTTCAATGGGGCCAGGATAGGGATCTATCAAAGTTACCTCAAGCTCTACACGGAGGCCTGTTTTAACTGGAACCGTGACGTTCCCGTCGGCCGTGACACCAAGTGATGAGCTCGCTACGGAAAGCGTTACGTCGCCGCTAAGTCCCACGGCGGCTACCGCTAGCTGTATTTCTCCATCGCAGCCAGGTGTGAAGAATATTTTTCGTTTACGCAAATCGGACGTGTTGGGAAGGGTCGAACGTAGTCCTTGTAGGGCGGCAGCGGGATGCGGCTTTTTGGTAGATTTGACACCTCGCTTCTCTCGGACGCCTCCGCCGCCGCCCTTGCCGCCTTTACCGCGAGCCGCACCCGGCGGTGGCGCTCGTCTCCCGCGGCGTGCATCTCCGTAGACGAAGCGCCCAGGATCTTCCTCATGGTCCTTTTTTGTCCCCGATCCGCTATCGGCAAAAAGGTAGGAGAGTTCATCGAGATGACTACTGCTCAGATCTTCAATTTTTGCGTTGGCGCGGATAATTTCTCTCACTTTTTTAAGTAAAAGCTTTATCTGTTTCTTGGCCTCCTCACGGAGTTGTTCATCAACGATTCGATCAGGCTCAAAAGCGTCGTGCGCTGGGTTTTCAAGCTGCTTTAATAGAGAACTTGGCTCATTGCCGTTCTTTTTTATTGATGGTTCTAGAAGGGCAGTAAATTCTCGAACGCCAGGAAACCTACGCATTGGCTCAGAGAATTTCCCGAAGTTATCAGTGATGTAAATGCCGTTTCGAAGCACATGTACTTCCCGTGGAGTTCCCTCTTTAATTAGGAGATGGAGGGTGAAATCGCCCAAGCCCGGGACTTCAATCTCATGCTGCGTGGCCGTTTCGGATTCGATGCAGTCCATCAGTCTTCTAGCTCTCCGCAAATCCTCTAACTGGTCAGCGGCAGAGGCCGTTTCTTCCAAGACAGACGAATTAAGTGTGGATCTCAACGAGCCATGATTTATGTGAGTGTCTGAGCCGACCGCAAATTCGATCTCTCTGCGATGAATTGCTAGGAAGAAATTCGTTGCTAGGGACAGAGACATTCGCTCTATCCAATGGTCTTGCTCGCGAAACCCCACAGAAAAGATGGATGTACCAACCTCATCTCGCCGTATCCACTCTGGGGCTGCCGACATATCTTCTATGGCGTGAAAATTGGGGAGTCCCCAATATCCTTCCGCTGACAAATTTCTAGCACCATCAGTATGCGAGATTAGGCGAAGGCGACCTTGGGCGGCAAATAGCAACGAACCACTTGAGCCTTTGCTGATGTCCTCATATACGGTCGAATAGATTACCGTCTGCAGGTCCGATACAGCGAACGCAGCATTTTTTCCAATACCAAAGGAGCCCGCAGAGGTTACGTCGGGCTTGTTTGTTACGCCATCACCCTTTACAAGGGCGGCAAAAATAGACTTGGGGTCTGTGGTCGGACCGGTGAGACCGGTCGTATTCCGGTCAGCAATTTTGAGCACTTTGATTTGAGACGAACTAATTGTCTGAAGCGCTCGTTCTAGATGTAGCTTCGTCTTGTCGTCGTGAGGATTTTTTAGGCAACACTTGATCGCGTGTTCAAGCTCGTCGGCAAAGGGAACTTCATCGCGATTGAGAACGAGGAGACTAAAGTGGACGCAAACGGGTTTCGTCGTTGCTGCGTCGCGACTGTTTTGACCGGTTTCGCGCGCGCAGCTCGTATATGGGGAACCTTTGAATGTTTCGAACCCAGCGTAAGCTAGCCCCTCTACCTTGCTCGCTTCATTTGTTAAAAATCTCACTTCCGGCATTTGCGACCTCCTGGGATTTTTTTTGAATAACCGATATATATGCTTAAGCTTCGCAAGTCATCTAATTTTCGCCTGAGGCACAAACCATTGTTGGCGCACATGTGTGTGCCGATAAGCAAGTAGTGGAAAGTAAGACCGGGCCGTAGATCTCGTCGCCCGCCTTAGTTATTAGGCTAAGAGCTGCACGCTGTCTTTGCCTCTTAAGACTCAATTGTTGTTCTTCGTATACGAGGTGTAAATGAATGTAGGCAACAAAGAGTTCAATGACAATACTGTTTTTTTTATCAGCTCTACCTAGTGAAACTTGTTAGCACATCGCGCACAAGTGACGCGATTTGATTTGCTAAGAGCGACGGGACCGCATTGCCGACCTGATGAAACTGCTGTGTTCTATTGCCTTGAAAAAAGTAGTTATCAGGGAACGTTTGCAGCCGCGCAGCCTCGCGAACTGTCAGGCTTCTGCACTGTGAGGGATCTGGATGTATGAAGTAATGTCCGTCTTTGGAGATATGACTTGTGACGGTCGTGCTGGGAGATTCATAGCGTTGGACTCGAAAGCGGTCGGCAAATTTCCCCGTCTTCCAATTTGCATGCGCGGGAGCGAGACCTTTCAACGCGAACTCTTGGTGACCTTTGGGCGAATACCCATACTCGCCGGCAAAGGCTGCCGCATAAAAGTATCTTCCCAAGTCTGCGGACATATGCGAGCGGGCTTCGTGATTTAGCCATACCGTAATCTCGTTGTCACGGACCCATTTTGCGTATAGATCGCCCCCTGCGGTTGGAGGTTTTTTAGAGTACCGCAATGATCCGATATCTAGGGCGGGCGAAAGATTTCGAACGGCCAGTTGCATTCGTTCAACCAAGGAGGGATCGCTAATTTTCTGAGCCTCTTCAATTAGCGCCGAAGCAATATTTGCGACTGCCTTTCGCCATTCCTTCGGGTTGTCATCGCGACTTAACTTGCTTCTTAGTTTTGGAAGGTCGCCGATTGCATCATCCACGTTTCGCTGTGCGACCTTTGTCAAGTAGTGCCCACCACCGTAATTGCGATCCGTTCTGACCCCCAGAAGAATTACCCGGTGTCTAGCCTGAGGAATGCCATATTGCTCGGCTCGAATAATGAAGTCTCTGGCGTCAATAGTCGTGGGATCCATGCCTGGTTCAAAGCATGTATCGGTAACCAAGGAGTAAATCTTGTAGCGGACACGGTCGTCTTTTTTCAAAGCCTTTCCAGGGTCAGAGAGATCTTTCAGAATGTCATGGAAGATTAGGTCGCCGTTGATTTTTGCCGACAGGATGCCTTTTACGTTTTCCATTACGAAGACCGCGGGCTTTGTCTTGTGCAGGATTCGAAGATATTCCCTATAGAGAAAATGTCGATGGTCCTCCTCGGCCACATATTCTTCTTTGCCCATGTTGCGAGAGCGGCCCACCAGTGAGTAGGCTTGGCATGGCGGCCCGCCGATAACCACTGTATTTCCCTCAATTAGTTTTTTCTGCTTGATCGCTTCGTCCAGCGTTGCGTTGTCGCTTGGTTCTCCCAAGGTTAGTTGTCGAGCCTCGTCTGATGCCAGCGCCCAAAGTGTTTTGCAAACATCTTTAGGGTGAGGTGCTGCAGCGCTGTTGCAAAATTTGTAGTACGCAGCCAATGCTTTGGAGTCTTTTTTGGCATGGCGAAAGAAACTTCTCATGGTCAGCGTCTTGTGAGCGCTGCTTTCCATTTCCGCTGAAATAGCAATCTCGAAGGTTTCACCCTTGTTTAAAGATGCAAAGCCCTCACCGAGGCCCCCGGGGCCAGCGAACAGATCTATTAATTTGAATGTCATGAAGGTTGGCAGGGTGAAAAGTGGGGTTGTGAGGCGAGGTAGTCGCGCCTAATTCCAAATAACGTGATTCTGCCTGGTTGCGGATCCAATCTGCCAGGTGATCGATCAATTTTGGGAAATGCACTAGCGCGACGCTACCGCGTGTGCCACATTCCCAAACGGTTGCAGTACGCCATCCCAAGGCGCTCAGCTGTTGTTTTACCGAGTCGTCACGGTGCTTGTTTCTGGTTAACTTGGTGGCCCAGAATTCGGCGTTATTTGAAGGCATCTTTGACAACGCGCAGCCGTGTAAATGCCAGAAGCAGCCGTGGACAAAAATTACGACTCGCCATTTGGGCATCACGATGTCTGGTTTGCCAGGCAAGCCCTTAGCGTGGAGGGTGTATCGGAATCCTTTTGCATGAAGGGCTTTGCGGATGAGGATTTCCGGCTTGGTGTCCTTGCCTTGAATTCCGGCCATCATGCGGCTGCGTGTCGCTTGATCAACAACGTCAACCATGTCGTACTCCTAGTCGTGCGCGCTCTGTGGCGAGGTGGTCGTGGTTCGATCGAGGAGTCATGATTTTTAGCTTAGCAGCCTTTGCTTTTGGATGCATGGTGATCTGTAGCCATAGGCTTCACGGGGCCGAATCATTGCCAAGCTATATCAGCGTCGCTAAGCTTTTCTTTTCCAATCAACAAGGACCAACGCCTATGCCCAACACCCCCTCCCTCCCCGAAAGCATCATCTCCCACGTCTCAATTGGCACCAATGACTTCGCGCGTGCCAAGGCCTTTTATGAGGCGGTGCTGGGCACGCTGGGGATTCGCAAGGTGATGGAGCACCCCGGCGCCGCAGCTTTTGGGCGGGCGTATCCAGAGTTCTGGGTGGGTGTGCCGCATGACGGCGGCAAGGCGCATGTGGGCAATGGCTCGCACTTTGGTTTTCTGGCTGTGTCGAAGGCGCAGGTGGATGCGTTTTATGCCAAGGCGCTGGAACTGGGTGGGCAGGGTGATGGTGCGCCAGGCCCACGGCCACTGTATGGGCCGCAGTATTACGGCTGCTTTGTGCGCGACCTGGATGGCCACAAGATTGAGGCGCAGTTTTCGGATACATCTGCGGGTTGATGTAACGCTGGCCTTAAGCCAAATGGACCGTTGGGCCAAGCAGAACGTGCGCGAGCAGCTATTTAATTCATAGCAAGCCTGGTTGCTTTTCCTTCGCCTTGTCGCGCTTGGGTACGGGGCGCTGTCTGACATGGGTGGGTGTTGGGGGTTTTCAGAATGGTTGTTACGCGGGTTGGTGTTGCCTTTGTTTGCGCGCTGGCCCTTGTTTAACCCCTTTATCTGGAGACAGACCATGCCGAACAAACAGAACGCAAAAAACAAGCAGAGCAAACAACTCGCGCCTGAGGACGCCCGCAACCAGGCCGGCGGCGCGATGGAGCAAGACGGCACACCCAAAGCATCCGGCCACGGCGGCAAGGTTGAAAACGACTTCAACCAGATGGGTGAACAAAAGCCCACGCAAAAGAACGAAGGCCAGCGCACGGCCAACAGCCGCAGCGACCGGGAGTCGCATGTGGGCGGCAGCAACCAGCTGCAGTCGCGCCGCGGCAGCACGGGGCGCTGACGTGGCTGCCGACACGTTCAGCCGCGCGGCGGGGGTGAAGGCCGGCGAATTTGATCACCACAGCGGCGACCACCTGACGCTGGACAGCGCGAAGATCTACTATGAAGTTCACGGTGATGATGCCGACCCGCCGCTGCTGTTTCTGCACGGCGGGCTGGGCACGATGAAGGACTTCAATAGCGTCTTGCCATTGCTGCAGAAGCGCTTCCGCGTGATCGGCATCGACAGCCGGGGCCACGGCAAGTCAACCTTGGGCACGGCGGGCGTGACCTACCAGCGGTTGGCGCTTGACGCCGCTGCTGTGCTGAAGCACCTGGGCATTGAGCGCTGCTGCGTGGTGGGTTTTAGCGACGGCGGCATCACGGCGTTGCGCATGGCTGCGCAAACTGCGTCACGGATCGACAAACTGGTTGCCATTGGCACCGACAAAATGCTCAAGGCCGACGACCCGGTGCGCAAGCTACTGGGCGGGGTTACGGCGCAAAGCTGGACGAAAAAATTCCCTGAGTCGGTGGCGCTGTACAACGAGGTCAACCCGCAGCCCGACTTTGGGGCGCTGATCGATGCCGTCGTGCCGATGTGGCTGGACGACGGCCCCAGCGGCTACCCGGGCGAGTGCGTCAAGCAGATCCGTTGCCCCTTGCTGGCGATTCGTGGTGATGAAGACCACCTGGTGTCGCGCGCCAGTGTGTTTGAGCTGGCGGAACAGGTGCCCGGCGCGAAGCTGCTGAACATTCCGTTTGCCGGCCATGAGGCGCACAAGGACCAGGCCGAAGGGGTGATGGCGTGCGTGAACCGGTTTCTGGAATGAAATAACGGCCATTTTCATTACGAAAAGTGGTTGCAGCCCAAGCAGTGCTTGCGCGAGCGGCTATCAATACCATAGCGCTTGGCATTCCCGGCAACGGCGCTGTTCGCGTCTTTACCTGCCGTTGAGGCATTTCCTTACAAACCGCAACGTGGCAGACGCATGGCCCTAAGTTTGGCGGCGCAGGATGAACGCTTGTTTTTTTCTGCGGGGCAACCACCTGCAGACATCGCCCGGAAAGGCCCGCCATGAAAAAGATCGCCGACTTCCTGTTTCACCCGCGCTATTTGCGGGCCATTCCTTCGCTGGTGGTGCTGACCACCGCCATGGCCTGGAGCGTGGCGCCTGACCCGGATGCGGTAGACACGGTGCAGAAGCGGGCGGGCGTGAGCTTGTCACTCAACCAAACCGCCGCGGGCAACAGCCCGAACGGCAAGCTGCTGGACCAGCCCGAACAGGCTTGAATGCGGCCCAAGCGGTCGTAACGCCCTAGGGCCTGGCCGTAGCCATCCAGCGGCTGATCTTGCCGACCACTTCGGCCTCGATGCCGTTATAGCCGTGGTACGCCATGGCCTCGCAGGGGTCGCCCCGGCTTTGGCCGCCGGTGAAGGTCAGCAGCTCGGCCTTGGGTGTTTTGGCGAGCTTGTTCATCAGCTGCGGCATGTCGCTGAAGGCGCAGAGCTTGCAGCCGTCTTGTTCGTGGTGCACGACCAGCACGGGAATCGTCAGTTTCTCCAGCGGCATTTTGGGCACGGCGCGGCCGGTGTTGTCGGTCAGCATGGTGGACGTGAGCACGAGGCCGTCGGGGCCGCCTTGCGCCGGTGCCGCCTCCGTGGCGATGTAGGCGGCTGACTGCGTGCCGCGGCTGGTGCCCACCAGCCACACGGGCACGGGCGCCTGCTGCCTGAGCCAGGCGATGACGGCCAGCACGTCGGCCGTGTGTTCGGGAGTTTGCCTGTTGCCAGCCAGGAAGGGCGGCGACTGCTTGTCTGACGGCGCGTCAATCACCGTGACCGCAAAACCGGCGTCTGCAAACTGCTGGCGCGTGCGCACAAGGAAGTTGCCGCCCCGAGTGAAACCACCGTTGTCATTGATTTGCAAACCGCCATGGCCGCCGGCGAACAGGATGACGGAGGCCTTGGGCGCGGAGTTAGGCGTGGTGGAGTTGACCGGCGGAATGTAGACAAAGCGCTGGGTGATGCCGGGGCGGGTGGGAATGTCGACCACGCGGGGTGTGCTTTGCGCCTGTGCGTTCCCGGCCACGGTTATGCACACCAGCAGGAAAGCGGGCAGTGCCTGGCGCAGCCACAGGTACCGTGCGGATGAATGCGGTGTCATGGTTGGGTTTGTGTGAGGGCGTTCCGGGATTTATTTAAAAAAAATAGGGTTGAAACCCAATCAGGTCGTGCGCAAGCAGCTATCAAACTAATAGCATGAATGGTGAGCGCTGCTGGCGTTCCTGCGCTTCATGGTGCTGTCGCGGTTTTGATCCACTGCACCACGGCTTCGCTGGCCACGACCGGTGTGGTGAGGTGGTTGGCCTTGACTTCGAGGTACTGGCTTTTGGGATTGGCGGGCAGCTTGTCGGCAAAGTAGGTCTTGGCGAATTTGCTGATCCAGTCTTCGTCGCCCACCACCGTGAGCACCGGCGTGCCGGGCGGGATGCGGGGCGCGGTCACGCCCATTTCGGCGTCAGAGGCGGGGTCGAAGTAGCTCAAATAGTCTTTGGCGGTGGCCGCCACGGGCAGCTGCTTGCCCTGGTTGATGTCGGTAAAGCGTTCGCGCGAATCGCCCTTGCCGTCGGCCACCAGCTTGCGGGCTTCGTCGACGCTTTCGCGCACTGTGGTGTTTTGCAGGACGCGGTAGTAGCTCACGGGCACGTGGCCGGGCGCCAGCAGCACCAGGGCCTGCACGTCGCCGCCACGCGCGGCAAAGCTCATGGCGGCGGGCACGCCTATGCTGTGGCCGGCGATCACGATCTTCGTTGCGCCCTGGCTGCGCAGGGCTTTGACATGCGTGGCCATTTCGGCCATGGCCTTATCCCAGTTGCCGTCCAGGTAGCGGGTGCGCGACCAGGGCATGTCGGGGAAAAGCACCACCATGCCTGCGCCTTCCAGCACCGGCTTGATGCGGCTCATATTGGGGTCGTTGTTGCTGCCGGGGTTTTTGCCGTGCAGCATGAGCACGCCGATTTTGGGGTTGCCGTCTTGTGCGTGGACGGCGCCGGCCAGCAGGGCTGACGCAAAAAGAAGGCCGATGGCCATCAGGCGGTGGAACGGTCTGCGGTGCATAAAGCCTTTCGGGCGGTGGCGGGTGGGGCGGGTTGGATCGAGGTCGGGCCCAATATACCCGCGGCAAACCGTTGCGACAGCCGGGTTTGCACGCAGGGGCCGGGCTTCCTACAATGGCACGATGAACGCCGTCATGCCGCAAACCACCCCCAACGCCCCGGCAACGCCCTTGCTGGCCAGTGAACCTGCCCGTGCGGCCTACCGCGACTACGCACAGCCCGGGCTGGACCGCGTGCGGACCTTCTACCGCAACAACCACCAGAACCAGACCTACGATTTTGTGCAGCGCAAAAAAGCCGAGTGGCTGGCGTTTTCGCAGCGCGAGATGACGCCTTGGGCCGCGCTGGAATTCCTCAACACGCTGGTCGATGAGTCGGACCCGGACATCGAGCTGCCGCAAATCAGCCACCTGCTGCAAACCGCCGAAGCGATTCGCGCCGACGGCCACCCCGACTGGTTTGTGCTGACGGGTTTCATTCACGACCTGGGCAAGGTGCTGTGCCTGTTCGGCGAGCCGCAGTGGGCCGTGGTGGGCGACACCTTTCCGGTGGGTTGCAAATTTTCAGACCGCATCGTCTACCCCGAATACTTTGCGCTGAACCCCGACAGCACGGATGCGCGCTACAACAGCGAGTACGGCGTGTATGCCCCCGGCTGCGGGCTGGACGCGGTGCACATGTCTTGGGGGCATGACGAATACCTGTACCAGCTGCTGAAAACGCACCTGCCGATGCCGGCGCTGTACATGATTCGCTACCACTCGTTCTACGCCTGGCACCGCGAGGGTCAGTACGGCCACCTGACGGATGCGCAGGATGCGGCGCATATGGAATGGGTGCAGAAGTTCAACCCCTACGATCTCTATTCGAAGAACGACAGGCCGCCGGTGCTGGCCGAGCTCAAACCGTATTACGACGATTTGATGGCGAAGTACCTGCCGGCGCAGCTCAAGCTGTAGCTTCCCCGCGGGCGGCAAGGCGCGCTTTCTTGAGTAAAAAAGGCCTGTAAGCCTTTAGGAGTGTGCGCGAGCAGCTCCTGAAAAGATAGCGCTGCTCAGTTCTCGTCGTCGCTGTTGCGGCCGCGACTGCTGCGCCAGATGGCCCGCACCAGCCACAGGCCGCCGGCCATGGCGCCCATAAAACCGACAAACCCGAACGCCGGCAAACCAAACAGCGTGGGGCCGCCCTTGACGGTCATGACGATGGACGAGCCGATGATGAGCGCCGAAATCACCAGGGCCATGGCCAGCCGGTTGGCGGCGCGGTCGAGCTGGTCGCCCACGCGTTTGAGGTGGGCCAGTTCAATGCCTACCTGCACGCGGCCGCGGCGCGCGTTGCGCAGCAGGCGCGTCAAGTCGTGCGGCAGCTGGCCGGCCAGCGCCATCGCGCGGCTCAGTGTTTGCCAGCCGCGGCTGGCAAGTGCCGCGGGTTCGTAACGCGCGCGCACCATTTGCTGCAGCAGCGGTGTGGCTTCGGTGGCCATGTGAAAGCCCGGGTCCAGACCGCGACCCATGCCTTCGAGTGAGATAAAAGCCTTGATCAGAAGCGCCAGGTCGGGCGGCAGGCCCAGGTGGTGATCGCGCAGGATGGCGGTGACGTCGGACAGCATTTGCCCCAGGCTGAGCTGGGCCAGCGGGGTGCTGTGGTACTGGTCGACAAAGGCTTCAATCTCGCCCTCCAGCTGGGAGAGGTTGGTGCCATGCTCGTCACTCGTCCAGTCGAGCAGCACGTCGGCCACGGCCTGCGGCTGGCGTTCGACCAGGCCCAGCAGCAGTTGCAGCAGCTCTTCGCGCCGCCGCTCGGTCAGGTGGCCGATCATGCCGAAGTCGATAAAGGCGATGCCGTTGCCGGGCAGGTAAAACACGTTGCCGGGGTGCGGGTCTGCGTGGAAAAGGCCGTCTTCCACAATCATCTTCAGCACGGCGTGGGCGCCGCGGCGGGCAAGTTCGCTGCGGTCAAAGCCGGCTTCGGGCGTGAGCTGGTCCAGCGCACTGCCGGGCACGCCGTCGACCAGGTCCTGCACGTTGATGCGCAGGCCGGTGTGGGCCCAGTGCACGCGCGGGATCACGATGTAGGGCAGCGATGCCATGTTGAGGGCGATGCGCTCGGCATGGCGGCATTCGGCGGCTAAATCGAGCTCGCGGCGCAGCGACTTGGCGAGCTCGCGCACCAGCTGCCGCGGGTGGTAGGGCTTGAGCGCGGACAGCTCGGCTTCGGCCAGCGAGGCCAGCCGGTCCATCAGGCGCAGGTCGGCGTCGATGACTTCAGTGATGCCGGGGCGGCGGATCTTGACGATGACTTCAGTGCCGTCATGCAGCTGCGCACGGTGCACCTGCGCAATCGAGGCGGCGGCCAGCGGCGTGGTGTCAAAGCGGGCAAAGACAGCCTCAGGCTCGCCACCCAGGTCTTCGCGCAGCTGCGGCAGCAACAGCGCCAGCGGCACGGGCGGAACATGGCTGTGGAGTTTTTCGAACTCGGTGATCCACTCGGGGCCGAACAGGTCGGCGCGGCCGGCAAGCACCTGCCCGAGCTTGACGAAGGTGGGGCCCAGCTCTTCAAGCGCCAGGCGCACCTGTTCGGGCGGGCTGATGCGGGCAAGGTCTGCCACATGGCCCCAGTGCAGCGCATGGCCGGCACGCTCGAGCTTGTCGGCCAGGCCGAGCCGCCGCACGCTGTCGCCAAAGCCGTGGCGAATCAGCACACCGGCGATTTCCGCCAGGCGTGCCATGTCGCGCGCAGCACCGAAGGTCTCGATCAACATCGAATGATGATAGCCCTGAGTTGTGTTGCCGGGCTTGCCTTTTGTCAATTGCGGGGCAAGTGCGGCGGGTTTTCTGGCGGGTGCTATTTGCGGGCTGCTGCGGCGGAAGCGCCGGTTTTTTCCTTCTTGTCGGGCAGCTCGATCTTCACTTCCAGCACATCCAGGTTGTCCTGCCGCTCCAGGTGCAGCTTGATGTCGTGGGGGTCGATGCGGATGTATTTGGCGATCACGGCGATGAGGTCGCGCTGCAGCGCGGGCAGGTAGTCGGGCTCATGGCCGCGCCCTGTGCGCTCGTGCGCCAGGATGATCTGCAGCCGCTCCTTGGCGACGTTGGCAGTTTTTTTCTTTTCACCGAGAAAAAAGGACAGGAAGGACGCCATCGTTTTATTTCCCCCCGAACCAGCGCTTGAAGAGGCCGGGTTTTTGCGCGTCGATGAAACGCATGGGCTTGTCCTTGTCGCCGAGGAAACGGTCGACCACGTCCTTGTAGGCTTCGGACACGTCGCTGCCGTTCATGTGCACGGCCGGCACGCCCTGGTTGGAAGCCTGCAGCACGGATTCGGATTCGGGAATGACGCCGATGAGCTTGATGCGCAGGATGTCCTGGATGTCTTCGAGCGACAGCATCTGGCCCTGGTCGACACGGCCGGGGTTGTAGCGGGTGATGAGCAGGTGTTCCTTGATGGCGTCGCCGCCGTCGATGGCGCGTTTGGTCTTGCTTGAAAGCATGCCGAGGATGCGGTCGGAGTCGCGTACCGAGGAGACCTCGGGGTTGGTGACGATGAGGGCTTCGTCGGCAAAGTGCATGGCCATGAGCGCGCCGGTTTCAATGCCGGCGGGGGAGTCGCAGACGATGTACTCGAAGTCCATCTCGCCCAGGTCTTTCAGCACTTTCTCCACGCCGGCTTTTGTCAGTGCGTCTTTGTCGCGGGTTTGCGAGGCGGCCAGCACAAAGAGGTTGTGGCACTGCTTGTCCTTGATGAGCGCCTGGTTGAGCGTGGCTTCACCCTGTATGACGTTGATGAGGTCGTACACCACGCGGCGCTCGCAGCCCATGATGAGGTCGAGGTTGCGCAGGCCGACGTCGAAGTCGATGACCGCGGTTTTGTGCCCGCGCAGCGCCAGACCGGTTGCAAAGCTGGCACTGGTGGTGGTTTTGCCCACGCCGCCCTTGCCGGAGGTGACCACAATGATTTTTGCCATCAGATAAAAGTCCTTTTGAAAGCGATAGATATTTCAGCCGGGGCCGCGGAACCGGCTTTGCCGGGCCGCAGGCGCAGCGCCCCCTCGGGGGGCAGCGCATTACACGTAGCCGAAGGCGGAGTGAAAAGCGTGGGGGCCATATTGCTAGGCTGCGAGCACGTTCATGACGAGCCGGTCGCCCTCTTGGCCCTCTTCGGCAGGCACCAGCCGCACTTGCGTGGGCTGGCCTGCCAGGCCTTCGGGTAGCGGGTGTTCGGCGGTGCGGTACACGCCGGCAATCGAAATCAGCTCGGCTTCCAGCGCCAGCGAAAAAATGCGTGCCTCGGTGTTGCCGCGTGCGCCGGCCATGGCCTTGCCGCGCAGCGGCGCGTACACATGGATGTGGCCGTCGGCAATGACTTCGGCGCCGGCGTTGACCATGGCCAGCACCACCAGGTCGCGGCCGCGTGCATACACCTGCTGGCCCGAGCGCAGGGGTTTGTCGACCACGAGGGCGCCCAGCGGGGCGGCGGCGGGCGCGGCCACCACCACGGGGGGTGCTGGCTGTTGCTGCTGTGCGGGTGCTGCTGCGGTGGGGCGGTCGGGCAGCAGGTGGGCGTCGGGCACGGGCAGCAGCCCGGCCTGCAGCGCTGCCGCCATTTGCGCGGGGTTGCCGCCCTTCACGGAAAGCGGCACCAGCTGGTAGCTGCCCAGCAGGGTGATGAGGGCGGGGAAGTCGATGTCGCCCACCGCCCGTCCGCTGCGCGCGGCGGCGGACTGCAGGGGCGAGAGGTCGATCATCAGCGCGTCCTGGTCGAAAAAGTCGGGAATGTCGCCAAAGCGGGCCTGCAACTCTTGCGCCAGGGCGACGAGGTCGGTGGACTTGAGCAGCAAGGCCACCAGGGGCAGGTTGGCGCTTTTGATTTCGAAGGTGGCGGGGGTGGTGGCCTGTATGGCAACAGTCATGGGTGGAAAGTCATGGGCAGAAGGACAACGGGCGACCGGTGCGAAAAATGAGGGCGAAGAAAGATGGCCGAGGGTAGCGTGCGAAGCGGCTGATTCGCCCGCACGCTTTGTCGCACTTGTGAGCGTATGAAACGCCGGCCGGCAATTTGTGGCGCGTGAGTGGCGGTGTTTGCACGGTGCGGCAGCCCCGCTTTAAGCGGCCCCTGGCATTGAATGCGCGCGGCCCGTACCCATGTGCAAGGCTCATCAGCTCGTCATTACCCTGGACATTTCATGAACTTCCTGCCGCTGGCGCTTGTAACCGCGCTGCTCCATGTTTACATTGGTGCACGCCTTCTCCCCGGGTTGGGGGCGTATCCCGCGGGGCAATGGCTGTTTGCCGCGCTCCTTTTGGTGTCGGCCTTCGTCATGCCGCTGGGGCTGATGGCCGGCCGTGTAGCCAAACAGCCTTTGGCCGATGTGCTGACCTGGGCAGGCCTGCTTTTCATGGGCCTGTTTTCGTCGCTGCTGGTGTTGACGGTGGCGCGTGATGCGGCACTGCTGGCGCTGTGGCTGGCCGATGCCGTGGCGCCCGGCCACCTGCCGCTGGCGTGGCTGCGCACGGTGTCGGCCGAGGCGGTGCCGCTGCTGGGCGGGCTGATCACCGTGCTGGGTTTTCTGAATGCGCGCCGCACAGCCGCCGTGGTGAAGGTGGATGTGCCCATCAAGGGCCTGCCCGCCGCACTGCAGGGGTTTACCGTGGCGCAGATCAGCGACATCCATGTGGGGCCGACCATCAAGCAGGCGTATTTGCGCCGCATTGTCGACAAGGTCAATGCGCTGGATGCCGATGTGGTGGCCATCACCGGCGACCTGGTGGACGGCAAGGTGAGCGAGCTGGCCTCGCACGTGGCGCCGCTGGCGGAGCTGCAGTCGCGCCACGGCACGTATTTTGTGACGGGCAACCATGAGTACTACTCGGGCGCGCATGCCTGGATTGACGAGCTGCGCCGGCTGGGCCTGACGGTGCTGCTGAACCAGCATGTGGTGATTCGACCGCCACTTCTTGCTGTGGGCCAGGACGCCACGCCGCTGGTGCTGGCGGGTGTGACGGACTACAGCGGCGGGCATTTTGACCCAGCCCATCGCAGTGACCCGGAGGCGGCTCTGCGTGGTGCGCCGCTGGAGGCCGTGCGCGTGTTGCTGGCGCACCAGCCGCGCAGTGCGGCGGCGGCGGCCAAAGCCGGCTTTGACCTGCAGCTGTCGGGCCATACGCATGGCGGGCAGTTTTATCCGTGGAATTTGTTTGTGCGGTTTCAGCAGCCGTTTACGGCGGGTTTGCACAAGCTGCAGAACCTGTGGGTTTATACGAGCCGCGGGACGGGGTACTGGGGGCCGCCCAAACGGTTTGGGGCGCCTTCGGAGATTACTTTTTTGAGGTTGGTGGTGGGGTGAGGTTGTGTTGATTGGTGGTTCTGAGTAATGGGAACGAGCGCAAGCAGCTATTGAATTGATAGCGGCCTCTTTTGGGGTTGTTGTTGGTTTTGTGGGCGTGCTCTTTGCAGAGTGTTGCTGGCCGGGGGTTGCCCGGCATGCAACTCACTTTCTTTTGCTTCGCCAAAAGAAAGTAAGCAAAGAAAAGGCGACCCTGGTTCCTGCGTCCCCTGCGCTTCGCTCCGGGGCAACCTGCGGTGCTCGGTCCAGCCGGGGTCAAAAACAACTCGCTTCGCTCAAACAAGTTTTTGCCCTGATCCGTCTGGACCTCCGCTCCTCGGCGCATCCACAAGGGGGGTGGGAGAGGAATACCGAACAGCCAACAACCGAATACCAGAACCCGAACACCTGAAGAAACAAGGACACGCCATGGCGTGTCCTTGTTGGTATTGGAGTTGGTATTTGTCTTCAGTCCCCGTTCCCGATTAGCCCTTCTGTATGCGCCGAGGAGCACAGGTTCAGGCGGATCAGGGATCGCGATTGTCTGAGCGAAGTGCAACGTAGCGAGTTCGAGCGAGACCCCGCCTGAACCGAGCACCGCAGGTTGCCCGTAGCGAAGCGTAGGGACGCAGACAGCAGGGTCGCCTTTTCTTTTGCTTACTTTTCTTTTGGCGACCCAAAAGAAAAGTGAGTAGCTGCCGGGCAACCCCCGGCCAGCAGCCCTCAGCAAGAGCACACAGCTTGAACAACAACAGCAACATCGTCTACCCTCCACCCATGCCCCAAACCCTAACCCTCCGCCTGAACCCAGGCGACGACCTGCGAACAGCCCTGGATGCAGCATTCGCCCAGCTGCAGGCCGAGCAGAACACCCGCGCGGCTTGCGTCATCTCTGCGGTGGGAAGCCTGTCTCGCGCCGTGCTGCGCTATGCGGCCGAGCCGCAGGGGACGGTGCTGGTGGAACCGCTGGAACTGATCACGCTGTCGGGCACGTTGAGCCCGGACGGTGCGCACCTGCATGCCAGCGTGGCCAATGCGCGGGGAGAGATGTGTGGCGGCCATGTGATGCCGGGTTGTGTGGTGCGGACGACCGCTGAAATTGTGCTGGTGTCGTTGCAGGGTTGGGTGTTTGCGCGTGAGCATGACGCGCGTACCGGGTTCAAGGAACTGGTGGCGAAGCCGGCAACGCCCTGGTCTTGAAAGTAGACCGCGTCTGTAGGCCGGCCCTGACAGCCGTGCTGGCGTCATGGCCATGGCGGGCGTGGAGGACAGGCGTAGAGTGGTGTTAGCGCATTACCACGCACGCAACCTACCAGCACCCAGTATCAAGGAGGCATGTTCATGTTGAAACAATCACCCTTTTCCGTCGCTTCCGTCGCCCTGCCGGGCGTTGTGTTGGCAATGGCCCTGACGCTTTTCACAGGACCACAGGCGGTAGCCCAGACATCGCAAACCACACAGCCGGCCGCGGCACCCGATACCGCAGTGCCGACGGCTCCCTTGAGGAATCCGATGAACCGCAACCCGGCGCGCCGGGCGTCTGAACCCGAAGCGCCGCCCCCGCCGCCGGATCCGCGTGACTCGACCATCCGTCCGGTGGCGCCGCCCGGCAACGACGGCCGTGACGCGGTATCGCCCTCGCCGAATGCGACACCTGCGCCTGGTGCTGCGCCAACGCGGCCGCCTCTTGCCAAGCCCTGAGGCGGATTTGCTGCCTGTTTATAGCCCGTGAGCGGTATGGCGTGGCATCAGGGATGAATGCCAAATGACGCCCTGGCCCAACAGGGACAAGCGCAAGCAGCTATTAAATTGATAGTGGCTGACCGGCGGCAGCCTTCGGTGTGCGCGCCTTGCGGGCGCCGGCCGAGCTGCGGTTCTTCCGGTAGTAACGCTGCGGCGAATCTTTCTGCATCATCCGGCGGCGCAGGCGCGCGGGGTGAAAGACCTGTTCGTACTGCGTGAGCCAGCGCTGTTCGCTGGCGTCGGGTGAGGGGGCGGTCTGCCTGTCGGCGGCGGGGCCGAAGCGCAGTGAAGCCGGGGCGTCGGCCGGCTTGTGGCCTGGTCGTGTTTCTTCCGGGGGCAGCACCGGCGCAGCGTGCCGGCCGTGGCCGGAAGCCTGCGGGCCCAGGTAGTCGGACTCGACGCTGCATTGGGGCGTGAGGATGGCCCAGCGCATGTGGGCAAAGCGGCGGGCAAACAGCGGCGCCACGGCTTCAACGATGTGGTGTTCCGGCTCGAACCAGGCCACGTGCAGCGGGCCGCCTTGCGGGCGGGTTTTGAAGGTGTCGTCCTGCACCGAGTGAAAGCGCAGCTGGGCCTTCATTTTCTGCATGTCGTGGCGCACTTCTTCGGCCATTTGCCGGGCCTGCGCCATGTCGGTGTCGAGCTGGTTGTGCCGCAGTTCGGGCTCATGCACCAGACGCCACAGCAGGCGGTAGAGCAGGCTGAAGCGCTGCGGGTTGTTGTGCAGGATGACGGCCTGGCACAGGGTGAGAAATTCGGGTGGGACAGTGACGGTGGGTGCGTCGCTGAGTGCGGGGCTCTGCGCCGTGCCGGTGGGCGGCACGCCTTCAGCGGGCGTGGTGCTGCAATGCCAGATGACTTGCCCAGGCAGGATGTTCTGTGCCAGCAGGCCGCGTGCGGCACGGCGAAAGCCCTCGAGGTCCGTCTGCCCCTGCAGCGTGACAGGCAGCATGGCTTGTGGAAAGAGGTCGTTCGTCAGCAGGTCATTCATCACGCCCATGGACACATCCTTTCTTCACGGTTCAAGCACCCATGGTGCGGCGGCGGCCACCGTGGCGGGTGTAGGCAAAAGAGCCGTCTTCCTGGGTGCGGGCGGCGCATTGCCAGGACAGAAAGCCCGAATTCACTGTATTAATATACAGTGTTTTGGTGATTCAGGTGTGAAAGTGAGGCAAAAATCCCGGGCCTTTTGTGGCTTTGTCGCCTAAATCAGCCTGAACCCAGCCCAAAAGGGTCTGGCTGGCGGCAACGGTGCCAAACGTGCTGCAGCGTGCGCTTTTTGACCTGGACGGGGGTGGCGTCAGCGCTTTTTGTGGGCCCGCCGCAGCTTTTTGGCGTGGGTTTCCATGGCGAGATACGCCACAACGGCCGCGGTCAGCGGCACCAGGTAATAGATCACGCGGTAAGCCACCAGCGCGGCCAGCAGTTCGTACTGCGGCATCTCGTGCGACAGCAGGGCGACGAACACGGCCTCCAGCACGCCGAGGCCGGCCGGCACATGGGTGATCACGCCGGCAATGGCCGCCAGCAGCAGCACGCTGACGACGGCGGAAAACTCGATGCGGTGCTGCAGCAGGATGAAAATAATGCCCGACATGATGAGCCAGTTGCCGGCGCCCATCAGCAGCTGCAGGCCGGCCAGCCGCACGGAGGGCAACACCACCTCATGGCCGCGCAGCCGCAGCATGCGCCGGCGGGAAAACGCGCAAATGCCGAGATAACCCGCAACAACCGCCAGCAGCACCGCACCGATCAGACGCAGGGAGTTGGTGGTGACAGGCCAGTCCAGGGGCAGGGTGGGCGGCTGCAAGGCAAACACCGCGCCGGCGAGCAGCAGGTACCCCATCCAGTTGGTCAACATGCTCAGCGACATGATGCGGGTGATGGCGCCGTTGCCCAGGCCCAGGCGTGAATAGAGGCGGTAGCGAAAAGCCACACCGCCCACGAGGGAGCCGAGGTTGAGGTTGAAGGCGTAGCTGACGAAGGTCACTGCCATCACGGTGGGGGCGCGCAACGGGTGGCGGGTGTAGTGGCGGCCCAGCAGGTCGAAGGTGCTGTAAAGCGTGAAGCTGGCCACGGCTAAAAGCACGGCGCCCCAGGCGGCGGTGAGGGGGTAGTCCTCCAGCGCGGTGAGGACCTGGGACCATTCAATCTTGCGAGCCTGCGAGAACAGCAGGCTGGCGATGAGCAGAAAGAACGCGGCGGTGGCGCCGTGCCTGAGCCATGGCCACCAGGCTTTTTTTTTCGGCACGGCGGGCTGGGGCTTGCCGTGCCGCCCGGGCGGGCGGGGAGGATGGGGCGTGGGCAAGGTGCGGCTTTCGGCCATCACGCGCTCAAATGGGTCTGGCCTGGTGCTGTTGGGGCTCGCGCTGATCGGGCGTGGCCACTTCGGCGGGCGTGATGCGTGGCGCGTGCGCCGGCAGCCAGCCGGCCCAGGCGGGGTAGCGGCGCAGCAGGTGAAAGACAAAGTAGCTGCGCAGCGTGCGCCACCACGTGGGCTTCACCAGGTCCTGGCGGCCTATCTCTTTGCAGCTGTGCTGCATCAGGTGGTCCAGCCGCGTGCCCAGGTCGTTGTTGAAGGTGCGGTCGCGGATCATGACGTTGGCCTCGAGGTTGAGCGCCAGGCTCAGCGGGTCCAGGTTGCTGGAGCCCACGGTGGCCCATTCGTCGTCGATCACGGCCACCTTGCCGTGCAAGGGGCGGTCGCAGTATTCGTAAATGCGCACACCCGCGTCCAGCAGGTGGTGGTAGAGCATGCTGGCGGCGGTCTTGACGATCGCCATGTCGGGCTCGCCCTGCAGGATGAGGTGTACGTCCACACCGCGCCGCGCGGCGTGGCGCATTTCCCTGAGCAGCCGGTAACCGGGAAAGAAATACGCGTTGGCGATCACGACACGCTGGCGCGCCGTGCGGATGGCGGCGCGGTAGTGGCGCTCGATGTCGTTGGTGTGTTTGCGGTTGTCGCGCGTGACAAAAAGCGCCGCGGCGTCGCCCGCCGGCGCGGGCACGTCGTCCCTGCGCCAGGTGCCGGCCACGGAACGGGCGCGTTCGGAAAAACGTTCACGCAAGCCCGTGGGCGGCTCGGCGCCGGCATTGCGCTGCCCCGCCGCCAGGGCCCTGCGCACAAAGCTGTGGATGTCGGCGACAAGGGGGCCTTCAATCTCGACGGCATAGTCCTGCTTGGCCTGCGGGCCGAAGTCGGCCAGGTGGTCCGCCGAATAGTTGATGCCGCCGACGAAAGCACGTTCGCCATCGACGACCACAATCTTGCGGTGCATACGGCGAAACAGGTTGGTGCGCCAGCCCCACAGCCTGGGCCCCGGGTCAAACACATGCACGCGCACGCCGGCCCGCGTCAGGGTGGAAATGAATTCAGGTGACAGGTCCGGAGAGCCGTAGCCGTCGATCGTCAGGTCGATTTGCACGCCGCGCCGCGCCGCCTGGTGCAGGGCCGCGTGCAGCTCTTCACCGACCTTGTCTTCAAACAGGATGAAGGTTTCCACCACCACCTCGCGTTTGGCCGCGGCAATGCACTCAAAGACGCGCGGGAAAAACTCCTCGCCGTTTTCAAGCAGCTGGAACTGGTTGCCGCTTACCCAACGACTCATGTTCAGAGCTCGATTTCTGCCGCAAGGGGCGCGTGATCTGACAGGTGTGACCAGGGCCGCAGAGGCAGCACCACCGGTGCGTGGCCGATGGCGTTGCGCACATAGATGCGGTCCAGCCGCAGCAGGGGCAGGCGTGCGGGAAAGGTGCGCGCCGCCTTGCCGTTGGCCTGCACAAACACTTCATGCAGCTCTGCGCCTTTTTCCAGCCGGGCATGGGCGCGGTGCCGCCAGTCGTTGAAGTCCCCGGCCACCACGACGGGCGCGTGCGGCGGAATGTTGTTGCGCACGAGCTCGCACAGCATGTCCATTTGCTGCTCGCGGTGCGCTTCCATGAGGCCCAGGTGCACGCAGACGGCGTGCACGTTCACGCTGCGGCCGGGTATCTGCAGTTCGCAATGCAGCAGCCCGCGGCGCTCGGGCCCGCTGATGGACACGTCGAGGTTTTCAAAACGCACGATGGGGAACTTGGACAGCACGGCATTGCCGTGGTGCCCGTTGGTGTAGACCGCGTTGCGGCCGTAGGCGAACTGCGGCCAGATGGTGTCGGCCAGGAATTCGTAGTGCGGCGTTTCCGGGTAGTTGTCGAACTTGTCCTGGTGCTTGACGTGGTTGCCCGTTACTTCCTGCAAAAACACCACGTCCGCCCCGACGCCGCGAACGGCTTCGCGCAGCTCGGGCAGGATGAATTTGCGGTTGAAAAAGGTAAAGCCCTTGTGGATGTTGACCGTGAGTACCTTGAACGAGAACGAAGATTCGGGGCTGACCGCTGCAAGTGCAGTCTGCGTGTCGGCCTCGACGGCCTCCATGTCGATCAGCGTGGCGGCTTCAGGAGAGCGGGTGGGCACGGCGACAGACAGGGCATCCGGCCCGCGGCGCGAAGCTGAAGAAGGCGATGGCGAAGGGGATTCGGGTGTGGAAGTCGGCATAGGAAAGATAAGCGAGTAGGCCCAGACAGGCAGGCGGAAAGGGCGCAGGACAGGCCTTGGCACCCATTGTTATTCTGCGCCCGGGGAGTGACTGTAGGACAGTAACTTATTTGCGGCAGGGCGCGGCGTACGCAAGCGCCTGGGACGTGCCTTTGGCCACAGCCCGCGGGCGCAGTGTCCTACATGGCGCGGAGGGCCTCTCCGATAAGGCCGGCGGGCCCGGCCCGCTAGATTGAATTCAACGTTAGCCCCGATGAAGTGGCAGGCGTGTTTTTTCAACCCAGCCTACGAGCACAACCCAAGGAACTACTCCCATGTTCAAAACCCCCTCTTCCATGAAGACCCTTTCCCTTGCAGCTGCCATGACGGCCGCACTGATGTTTGGCGCAGCTGCACACGCGCAGACCGATCCTGCGGGCAAACCAGGCGACAGCTCGGGTTCGGTCTCCACCGGTGCAACGGCCAAGACGCCTGAGCAGCGTGACGCCGCCAAGTCCGAAAAACAGGCAGCGAAATCCGACAAGAAGCAGGTCAAGGCCGCCAAACGCGCTGCACGCAAGAGTAAAGCCGCCACTGCAGGCGCTGCCCCCACGGATTCGGGCGGTACCAGCAAGTAAGGCCAGGCGCTGCCTTGGCGCCATGACAGTTTCAGGTTGAAGGTGCGCTGACGCGTTGCCATCACCCTTTTTGAAGGAGTTTGATATGTCCAAGTACTTTATGCGTTCCATTCCTGCGGCCGCTGCGTTGACCGCAGTCACGTTGTTCGGCTCTGCCGGCGCCTTTGCACAGGGCCTCGGTGTGGGTGTCGGCACCGGTGTAGGGGTCGGCGTCTCGGCCGGCCAGAACACCCATATCGACGCCGGTGTTCGCGCGAATGCCGCGGCAGGCGCTACCTCGGACTCCAGCGGGCCCTCCTCGGGATCTTCCAGCGGCAGGCTCGGTGCCGGCGCCAATGTCTCCGGCTCAGCCCAGGGGGACACCTCCGCAGGCAGCAGGGCCGCGGCCGCGGTGGACAACACTGCCCGCAGCACCGGCCGGGCTGTAGCCCGCACCGGCAACGCCGTGAAGAGCGGCGCCAAGCGCACCTACAACAAGCTGGATAGCGCTGCGGGCAGTGCCCGTGTCCAGGGCAGTGTTCAGGGTGATGCGGCCGTCGGCGGCACTTCGAAGTAAGGGCAGGCAAGGTGCGGGTGTAATCGCCGCAAGGTAGTTGCACCGCCACAAAGCCGGGCACGGGGTTCTACCTGCCCGGCTTTTTTCGCGCCTGCGTTATTTGGGCCGGGGCTGCTGCAAGCCCTTGCCGGGCTGGGGTAGCTTCCCGGCCCGGAGTTCGGTGACAGCGGTGGCAACCGCCCTGGCCACGTTGCGGACTTCTTCCATCAGGGCTTTGTCTGCGTCCAGCGTGTCGTGGCTGKTGGCATAGGGTTCGTAGTAGCCGATGTAGCGGTCCAGGCGGGCCGGGCTGCCTGCGTCAATCAGACCCATCCAGTCCAGCCAGTCGCACAGGCTTCGGCGCGCGCCCTCGATCCCGGCCACGTCGCCATGCACCACGACACCGTACGCGCGGCCGGCCAGGTGCTTGGGATAGTCCCAGCCTTTCATCTCCAGCGCCTTGGCTTCCTCAGGCTTTTTGCCGTGGGTGGTGGTGGGGTCGGGGTTGCCGCCGTCGGCACACACCAGGCGGTCGATCATGAGCTTGAGCGGGCTGGGTGACTGGTACCAGTACACGGGCGTGAGGATGATGACGGCATGCGCAGCCGTCCAGCGTTCGTAGATCTCGGCCATCCAGTCGCTGGTTTGCCCCAATGCATGGTTGGGGTAGCAGCTGCAAGGCCAGTGGCACAGCGGCATGGCGGTCGACACGCAGCCTTTGCAGGGGTGGATGTTGAGGCGGTAGCTGGAGGTGAGCAGGCTGAGGTCCAGCACATCGGGATTCATGCCTGCCTCTTGGAGGGTGGTCTTCGCGCTGTTGAGCAGGCGCCAGGTCTTGGAGATTTCGCCGGGGCAGGTGCCGTCGTTGCGGGCGGAGCCGCACACCAGCAGCACGCGGGAAGGCGTGGCCGGGTCTTTCCAGGCCGCCTGCGCTTTGGCCAGGCGTTCGCGGGTTTCCAGCCATTCGACGGACAGGTCGTAGTCGGGGTCGGAAAATTCTTCCCCGGCCTTGCGCGTGTGGGGCGCCTTGCGGCCCTCCTGGTAGGCATCCCAGGCCACGCCTTCAAGCCGGGCCAGGGCTTCGTCTTCCTGCCGGAATGCCGGGTCGACAAAAGATTGCATGAAGCGTTCGTGGAACGCGTCGCGTGAAAGGACGGCCGGTGCCTGGCCTTTGCGTACCGTGGTCATCTGCCGAGTCTAGTGACCCTGCAGGGCTTGAACCGGGGGTTTCGATGCCGTCCTACGCGGGCTTTCGGCGCCGTCTGGCGAGCTGCGGTTTTTGGTAAAAATGGCCTGTAATCCTTATGTAAGCAGCGCAGACAGCTATCAAAATAATAGCTAATGAGAAATGTGAACTGGCCACAAAAAAGCCCGCACGCAGCCGTTGGGGCTGCCGTGCGGGCCTGACACCGCTTCAGTTCAGCGTGTCGCAGTTATGGCTCAACCTTTTTGTGGGGCCGGGCCGTGGCCGCGAGGACCGCCATGGCGCATGCCGTGCTTTTTGTGCTCGGCATCAAAGGTTTTTTGCTGCTCGGGTGTGAGCCCCGCGTAGAAGGTCTTGGTGGCTTCACCGCGCTTGTCCATCGCCGCGTTCATTTCGGCCATGCGCTGGGTGCGCATTTCCTTCATCTTGTCGATGCGCTGAGGCGTGGTCAGCTTGTCGAACTCGGCGCGTTGCTCCGGCGTGGGACGTGCTCCGTGTGCGGGCGGCTGCATGGAGGCGGTGTAGCTGGTCCATGCGCCTTCCTGGGCAGGCGTGAGCTTGAGCTTGGCCTTCAGTTCGGCCTGGTGCTTGGCGATCATGGCCTGCATCTTGGCGGGGTCGTGGCGGCCCATGCGGCCTTCGTGGGGGCCGGCAGGCTTGCCTGCGGCGGGCGGCGATCCGGCGGGTGGTGCAGGAGGCGTTTGTGCCATGGCACCGGCGCCAACGGTTGCCAGCAGGCCGGCCAGTACGAGGCTGTTGAGGGAAGCAGGGCGGTTGAATGCGAATTTCATGGGGAACTTCCTTTCAGGAGAAGATGCCTGAGTTCCATTGAGTCGTGACATACGGCTTTTGGCTTCAGGTTGAAAGCAAGTGTGCGGGCCGTCTGTTTCCCTGGCGTTGCCGAAAGGTAAAGATTCACCCCTATCGGCACTCACTTCGTGTAGCGCCTTTTCCCCTTCCAGGGGACGGCGCCTGCGGCCTGGCGAAGCCAGTTCCGCGGCCCCTGCTGGCTTGGTTGGCGTAATTGACTGCGGTCAATTGCCATCGCCGTCCGGGGTGCCTACAATGGCCTCAGCTTGTCGGGGTGCCAAGGATGTTTCCGTGAGGAGGCTTTCGAGGCTGAGATCGCAGTATGCGAGACCCGCTGAACCTGATCGGGATTATCCCCGCGTAGGGAACAACGCAATTGGCTCCGGAACTCCGCAGCGGCATCCCACATGCCACCGATGGACCCCCGGCTCCCCAGCAGGCACCCCACCTTCTGGAGAACCACATGGCCAAAACCCGACTCACCGTTGACACCCAAGACCTCACCAGTCGCATCACGCGCGCGCCTTTTCCGGGCTCCGCAAAAATCTATATTGAAGGCTCGCGCCCCGACATTCGCGTTCCGTTCCGTGAAGTCACGCTGACCGACACGCTGGTGCACGAAGGCGCCGGCGAGCCGCGCCGCGAGGCCAACCCGCCGCTGCGTTTGTATGACGCTTCGGGTGTCTACACCGACCCGGCCTCGCCCATCGACATTACGCGCGGCCTGCCGCCGCTGCGCGGCGCCTGGATCAACGAGCGCCAGGACACCGAAGCCCTGCCCGGCATCAGCAGCGCCTACGGCCGTGAGCGCCTGAACGATCCGGCCCTGGCCGCGCTACGCATGGCGCATGCGCCCGTGCCGCGACGCGCCAAGGCCGGCGCCAATGTGTCGCAGATGCATTACGCGCGCAAAGGCATCATCACCCCCGAGATGGAATACATCGCGGTGCGCGAAAACCTGGTGCGCGCGCAGCTGGCTGAGCGCCTGGCCACCGAACGCATGCCGAAAAAAGGGCACTCCTTCAACGCCGCGATTCCGGAGCAGATCACGGCCGAGTTTGTGCGCGACGAAGTGGCGCGCGGCCGCGCCGTCATTCCGAACAACATCAACCACCCTGAGAGCGAGCCGATGATCATCGGCCGCAACTTCCTGATCAAGGTGAATGCCAACATCGGCAACTCGGCGGTCACCTCGAGCATCGAAGAAGAAGTCGACAAGCTGGTCTGGTCGATCCGATGGGGCGCAGACACCGTGATGGATCTCTCGACGGGCGAGAACATCCATGAAACACGCGAATGGATTTTGCGCAACTCGCCGGTACCCATCGGCACGGTGCCGATTTACCAGGCGCTGGAAAAAGTCAACGGCAAGGCCGAAGACCTGACCTGGGAAATCTTCCGCGACACGCTGATCGAGCAGGCCGAGCAGGGCGTGGACTACTTCACCATCCACGCCGGTGTGCGCCTGGCCTATGTGCCGCTCACGGCGAATCGCCTGACGGGCATCGTCTCGCGCGGCGGCTCCATCATGGCCAAGTGGTGCCTGTCGCACCACAAGGAAAGCTTCTTGTACGAACGCTTTGACGAGATCTGCGAGATCATGAAGGCGTATGACGTGTGCTTCTCGCTGGGCGACGGCCTGCGCCCCGGCTCGATTGCCGATGCGAACGACGAAGCGCAGTTTGCCGAGCTGCACACGCTGGGCGAGCTCACACAGATCGCCTGGAAGCATGATGTGCAGGTGATGATCGAAGGCCCCGGCCACGTGCCGCTGCAGCTGGTGAAGGAAAACGTCGACAAGCAGCTCGAAGCCTGCTTTGAAGCGCCTTTCTATACGCTGGGCCCGCTGATCACCGACATTTCGCCGGGCTATGACCACATCTCTTCGGCCATGGGCGCGGCCAACATCGGCTGGTACGGCACGGCCATGCTCTGCTACGTGACGCCGAAAGAGCATTTGGGCCTGCCCAACCGCGACGATGTGAAGCAGGGCCTGATCGCCTACAAGATCGCCGCGCATGCGGGCGACCTGGCCAAGGGCTACCCTGGCGCGCAGATGTGGGACAACGCGGTGTCGAAAGCGCGCTTTGAGTTCCGCTGGGAAGACCAGTTCCGCCTGGCGATCGACCCTGACACGGCGATGGCGTATCACGACGAAACGCTGCCCAAAGAGAACGCCAAGGTGGCGCATTTCTGCTCGATGTGCGGGCCGAAGTTCTGTTCGATGAAAATCTCGCAGGAGGTGCGCGAGTTTGCGCGGCTCAACCCGGCCACCACCACGCTGGCGTCGGCCACCACGACAATTCCCATCAAGCAGATCGCCACCGGCTTTGAGGAAAAGGCCAAGGAGTTTCGCGAAGGCGGGAGCGAGATTTATTCCTGAGTTGTTTCGGAGCCGTCCCTGACATGAGCACTTTGCACATCGGCATCGCGGGCGCAGGCCTGGCCGGACGCACGCTGGCCTGGCGCCTGCTGCGCGCCGGCTGCCGCGTCAGCCTGTTCGATGCGCGGGCGCGTGACGATCTGGCCACGGCCTCGATGACGGCGGCGGCGATGCTCTCGCCGCTGGCGGAGCTGGCGGTGGCTGACGAGGCCGTGTTTGCCCTGGGCCAGCGCTCGATGCAGCTATGGCCGCAATGGATTGCCGAGCTGGAGGTTGCAGGCTTGCCGGTGTATTTCCGGCGCGAAGGTACGCTGGTGGTGGCCCATGCACCCGACCAGAGTTCGCTGGAACATTTCACCCGCCTGCTGATGCACAAGCTGCCTGATGCGTCACGTGCGCAGGTGCAGGCGCTTGATGCCGCTGCGCTGGGCCGGGCCGAGCCCGCGCTTGCCGGGCGCTTTGGCGGCGGCCTGTTGCTGGAGGGCGAAGGCCAGCTGGCCAATGACCAGTGGATGGCCGCGCTGGCGGTGGAGATCGACAGGCTGGGCGGCACCTGGCTCGAAGGCCAGGCAGTCAACGCTGTGGAAGAGGGCCGCATTGTCTGCGCCGGACAAACCCATGGCGTGGATGTTGCGGTGGACGCACGCGGTGTGGGTGCGAAGGAAGGCTGGCCGCAGCTGCGCGGCGTGCGCGGCGAGGTGCTGACGGTGGAATGCGCCGGCGTGACGTTGCAGCGCCCGGTGCGCCTGATGCATCCGCGCTACCAGCTGTATGTGGCGCCGCGGCCCGGCCACCGTTTTGTGGTGGGCGCGACCGAGCTGGAATCGGAAGACAGCGGGCCGGTGACCTTGCGCTCCACACTCGAGCTCGCCAGCGCGCTGCACAGCCTGCACCCGGCTTTTGGCGAGGCCAGGGTGCTGCGCCTGGCGGCTGCACTGCGGCCTGCGCTGGACGACCACCGGCCGGCGATTGCGCTGCGCAACGGTGTCTGGCACATCAATGGCCTGTACCGTCATGGGTATCTGTGCGCGCCCGCGCTGGTGGATGGGCTTGTCCATAAACTCCTGGGTACGGAGAATGAATGACATGACGACGACAACATTGGAAATATCGTTGAACGGTGAACGCATGGAAACCGATGCGCCGACACTGCAGGCATTGCTGCAGGCGCGGGGCTACGACTTCAAGAGCGCCTTTGCCTGCGCCATCAACAATGGGTTTGTGCCGCGGCCGCAGTGGCCGGAGCGCGCGCTACAGGATGGTGATCGCATCGATGTGGTGACCCCGATTACAGGGGGATAGACATGACACACCCCTGTCGGATGCTCACTGCGTGTAGCACCTTCCCCCCTTGCAGGGGGCGACGCTGGCGGCCTGGCGGAGCCAGTTCCGCGGCGTCTGCTGGCATCGCGATACTTTTGCGGAACGCTTGATATGACAACACCTGCATTACCTTCTATCGCCCACGGCCAGCCCCTGAAGGTCGGTGGCAAGACTTTGTCCAGCCGCTTCTTCCTTGGCACCTCGCATTACCCCTCGCCGCAAGTCATGAGCGATGCGGTGCGTGCCAGCGGGTGCGAAGTGCTGACGGTGGGCCTGCGCCGCCTGCAGCCGGAAAGTGGCGGCGGCAACAGTTTCTGGCAACGTATCCAGGCGCTGGGCTGCCACATCCTGCCCAACACGGCGGGCTGCCACAGCGCGGAAGAGGCGATCACGCTGGCGCAGATGGCGCGCGAGATTTTCGGCACGACCTGGATCAAGCTGGAGGTGATCGGCGACGACTACACCTTGCAGCCCGACACACACGCCACCCTGCACGCCGCAACGGTGCTGGCCAAAGACGGGTTTGCCGTGTTTGCCTACACGACGGATGACCTGGTGATAGCCCAGCGCCTGCGTGATGCGGGCTGCGCGGCCGTGATGCCCTGGGCAGCGCCCATTGGCACGGGCCGCGGGCCGCTGAACCCTTATGCGCTGGAAACCATGCGCCGCCGCCTGCCCGATGCGGTGCTGGTGGTTGATGCCGGCATCGGCCGGCCTTCGCATGCGGCGGCGGTGATGGAGCTGGGCTTTGATGCGGTGCTGCTGAACACCGCGGTGGCGCAGGCCGGCGACCCGGTGCGCATGGCGCGCGCTTTTGCCGACGGCGTGGCCGCCGGCCGCGCCGCTTATGAGTCGACACCCATGCCGGAGCGGGCTGCCGCGCAGGCTTCCACGCCGACCGTTGGCGTACCCTTCTGGCACGCACCCTGACTGGACTTCCGATGAAAACCCCCGCCTTTGCCCCATTGACCGGCCCAATTGGTTTTTACCCCGTGGTGCCCGACGCAGCCTGGGTCAAACGCCTGCTGGGCTGGGGCGTGCGCACGATCCAGCTGCGCATCAAGGCGGCGGACCACACGTCTGCGGAGATTTCCGCCGAAGTACAGGCGGCGATTGAAGCAGGGCGCGGCATCAAGGGCGCGCAGGTTTTTATCAACGACCACTGGAAGCTGGCGCTGGATTTCGGCGCGTATGGGGTGCACCTGGGCCAGGAAGACCTGGACACGGCCAACCTGGATGCGCTGCGCAAGGGCGGTGTGCGGCTGGGCCTGAGCACCCACACGCCGGCTGAACTTGCGCGCGCGCATGCGGTGCAGCCGTCTTACCTGGCCATTGGCCCTGTTTACCCGACGACGCTCAAGGTCATGCCTTATGAGCCGGTGGGGCTGGAGCAGCTGCGCGACTGGGCCTTGCGGGCGTCGCCCTACCCGGTGGTGGCGATAGGCGGCATCTCGCTGGACCGCATCGCCGGCGTGATGGCGTGTGGCGTGGGCGGCGTGGCTGTGGTGAGCGCCGTGACGCTGGCAGTCGACCCGCAGGAAGCCGCGCTGCACGGCCTGCGCCTGGCGGCACCGAACCGGGCCTAGATCGGGTTCATGGATGAAAAGGCCCGCTCAGGCAATCTGAACGGGCGCAAGCAGCTATTAATTTGATAGCGTCGGGTAGTCTGTGTAGCCCTTTTCGCGGCCGCCGTAGAAGGTGGCCTTGTCCGGCGTGTTGAGCGGCGCGCCAGCGCGCAGCCGCTCCACCAGGTCCGGGTTGGCGATATAGGGCTTGCCGAAGGCGACCAGGTCGGCGCCGTTGGCGACCGCTTTTTCAGCCAGCACCTGGTCGTAGCCGTTGTTGACCATCCATGCGCCCTTGCCGCCGGCCTGACGGTAGGCGGCCTTGAGTGCCTTGTAGTCGAACGGACGGTCGTCGATTTCGCGCGGGCCGCCGGTGGCGCCTTCGATGATGTGGATGTAGGCGAGATTGAGTGTGGCAAGCTGCTTGACCACGTAGTCAAACAAGGGCTGTGGGTCGGTGTCGTGCACATCGTTGGCGGGCGTGACGGGTGACAGGCGAATGCCGGTGCGGCCGCCGCCCACGGCATCCGTCACGGCCCGGGTGATTTCCAGCAGCAGGCGGGCGCGGTTTTCGATGCTGCCGCCGTAGTCGTCGGTGCGCTTGTTGCTGCCGTCTTTGAGGAACTGGTCGAGCAGGTAGCCGTTGGCGCCGTGGATTTCGACGCCGTCAAAACCGGCCGTCTCGACGGCGTTACGCGCCGCTGCCGCAAAGGTGTGCACGATGCCAGGGATTTCAGCTGCCGTGAGCGCGCGCGGTTCAGAGGTTTCAACAAAGGTCGGCACGCCGTCCTCGATCAGCACGGTCTTGGTCTTGGCGGTGATGGCCGAAGGCGCGACCGGCTTGCCACCGTCAGGTTGGAGTTTGGTGTGTGAAACCCGGCCGACATGCCAGAGTTGCACGACGATCTTGCCGCCCTTGGCATGTACAGCACGGGTCACTTCCTTCCAGGCGTCGAGCTGCTCGCTGCCGTACAACCCTGGGACGTCGGCATAGCCCTGGCCCTGATGGCTGACGGCGGTGGCCTCGGTGATCAGCAGCCCGGCGCTGGCACGCTGGCCGTAATAAATCTGCGCGATGTCGGTCGGGATGGCGTTGGGTGAGCGGTTGCGCGTGAGCGGCGCCATCACGATGCGGTTGGCAAGGGCCAGGTCACCGGCTTTGTTGGAGTCGAATAGGGTGGGCATGGTTGGTCCTGAAGGTCAAAAGCTGCGGAAATGAAAACAGGGCCAGTTTGGCCCTGTTTGGATTGGCCCGCCCAACACGGGTTGCTCGTTTCATGCTATTGACCGACCCATAAGGACACGCCATGGCGTGTCCTTGGTCTTTGTGCATTCGAGTTTGTCTTCGGCTGCTTGGCTGTTCGGTATTCCTTCCCCACCCCCTTCTGTATGCGCCGAGGAGCGGAGGGCCAGACGGATCAGGGCAAAAACTTGTTTGAGCCGCAGGCGAGTTGTTTTTGACCCCGGCTGGACCGAGCACCGCAGGTTGCCCGTAGCGAAGCGCAGGGACGCAGACAGCAGGGTCGCCTTTTCTTTTGCTTACTTTGCTTTTGGCGAAGCAAAAGAAAAGTGAGTTGCCGCCGGGCAACCCCCGGCCCCGGACCGCAAATCAACATCAGCGTCCGGCATGCCACTTAACTTATTTAAGCAGACCCTCGTGCTTCATGGCCGCCTGCACAGCTGGCCGAGCCGCAACACGCTCCCGAAACGCAGCAATGTTCGCAAACCCCGAAATATCCACCCCGACCCGCGGCGCCCAGTTGGTCACGGTAAAGAGGTAAGGGTCGGCCACGCTGAAGGCATCGCCCATCAGGTACTGCTTGCCGGCGAGCTGGCTGTCCACCCACTTGAGGCGCGACAGCAGCTTGTCGATGACGATGGTCTTGTAGTCGGCCGGTGTGGCGGCATTGAACAGCGGGCTGAAGCCCTTGTGCAGTTCGGTGCCGACAAAAGTCAGCCAGGACTGCAGCTTGTAGCGCTCCAGCGTGCCGTTGGCGGGTGCGAGTTTCTTCTCCGGCACCTGGTCGGCGATGTACTGCACGATGGCCGGGCCTTCGGCGATGCGTGTGCCGTCGTCCAGCTCCAGCAGCGGGACATAACCCAGCGGGTTGATGGTGTAGTAGTCGGTGCCGTCTTCCAGCTGGTGGGTTTTGGTGGGCGCCAGCACATGCTCGAACTTCAGGCCCGACTCGTGCAGCGTGATGTGGGGTGACAGGGAGCAGGCGCCGGGGGAGTAGTAAAGTTTCATGGTGTCTTGTCCTTTGTGGGGTAGCGGAGTGCGGTGGGAGTGTGGCGGGAATGTCGCACAGCCCCTCATGCTAGCCGGAACAGCGGATTATTGCTGGCCGGGCGCGCCACAATAGCCGCATGGCAAAACTTTTCAAATGGCTGGTGTTCCTGGCCCTCGGCTTGATGGTGCTTCTGGCCGTGGTGGCCTACACCTTGCACCGCTGGGTCAGCACGGACGACTTCCGCCAGCGCGTTGAGCGGGAGGCGTCGGCCGCGCTGGGCGTTCCCCTGACCCTGGACCGGGTGGCGGTGGACATCTGGCCTTTGCCCGCTGTGGCGCTGAGCGGTATTTCCGTGCAAAGCAAGCCGCCGCTGACGCTGGAGCGCGTGGAAGTGCGGCCCGAATGGCGCCCGCTGTTGCAGGGGCGCCTGGAAGTGGCCACCCTGCGGGTGCGCCGGGCGGTGTTGCCGCAGCAGGGCATTGACGCGCTGCTCCTGCTGCTGCAAAAGAAGAAGCAGGCGGTGCCTGTCAAACCGGGCGCACCGGCGTCTGCAGCCAACACGGGCCCGGAAATGAACCGGCTTGACTGGTTGCCGCGCCGCACGGTGCTGGACGAGGTTACCTGGGTGAACACCACCGGCGCACGCACCACGGTCAAGGGCGAGGCCAGCCTGGGCGCCGATGGCCTGCCGGAGAACGCTTCGATCAAATTGACAGAAGGCAACCTCCAGGGTCTGGAGGCAACGCTGCAACGCGTGGAAGCGCAAGCCGGCGAGGCCGGCGGTGCCGCACAGTGGGACTTGCTTGTGAAGGTGGGCGGCGGCAAGCTGGAAGGCCGCCTGGGCCTGCAGCGCGGTTTTGTGGCGGCCGCAGCAGCAACGGCCGCCGCCAAGCCGGGCGCCAAGGCGCCGCCGGTGGCGCGTTCGGCGGAAGAACTGGTGCTGCAGGGCCAGCTGAAAACCAGCGGTGTCGAGGTGTCCGCACTGACGGCGCCCGCCAAGGCCCTGACCGGCCAGCTTGACGCCACGACCACGCTCAATGCGCGCGCCGCCACCACGGCTGCGCTGGTGGATGCGCTGCAGAGCCACACCACCTTCACGGTGCGCGATGCAGTGGTGAACGGGCTGGACCTGGCCAAGGCGGTCAAGACGGTGGGGCTGAGCCGTGGTGGCCAGACCCGGCTGGATACCTTGGCCGGGCAGGTCAGCACCCTGGGGCGGTCGGCGCAATTGACCAACCTGGTGGCGAGCTCCGGGGCATTGAGCGCCACCGGCAATGTGGCGGTCTCATCCGCGAAAGCCCTGAGCGGGCAGGTCAGTGTGACCCTGGCCGGCGACAGCAAGATCGGCAGTGCCATTGGTGGCGCCGTGGGGGTGCCGCTGGTGGTGGGCGGCACGCTGGACAACCCGGAAGTCACGCTGTCACGCGCGGCGCTGCTGGGGGCCGCCATCGGCACCGTGCTGCTGCCTGGCGTGGGCACCGGGGCCGGCGCTGGTGTGGGCGAAAAGGTCGGTAAAAGCCTGCGGGGCATCTTTGGCAAGTAGGCCCGGCACTCTCCGGTTGGGCGCGTCAACAGGCGCTTGACTGCTCCTAAAGGCATAGCGATCCTGAAATTGTGCTGAGCCGCTGCGTCCTTGTCCTACAGGGCCATGCGGGCGCTGCTGATTCGGAAAATCGTCGCCTGCTTTTAGCATGGGCTTATGGGTCATGGGCTGCGTTGACTCACCTTGACTTCACACTTTGATGCCCATGACGTGCGTAACGCCGTAACGCCTCATCCTGCGCATTCGCGCAAGAGGCCACTTTCTGGAGGCCATCATGCTCAAGTACGCGATTATTTTTGCGCTGATTTCATTGGTTGCCGCTGCCCTCGGTTTCGGTGGTGTGGCAGCGGGCGCAGCAGGCATTGCCAAAATCCTGTTCGGCCTGTTCCTGATCCTCGCGGTTATCTTCATCGTGCTGGCTGCGCTGGGTGTAGGCGCTGCAAAGAAAGCGCTGAAGTAGATGGCTGCGAGCACCGACATGCCGGCCAGCACCATGGCCGCGCGGTTCCGGCAGCGGCTGTTCCACCCGTGGCGACAGCCGGGCAATGAGGCTGCGCGCTTGCCTGCGTCGCCTGCCGGTGTGGCGCCCAAACGGCCGCTGGGTTTCCAGGCCAGCATTGCCGAGTTTTTACTGATCAACCGCTTGCGTGCGCGCCGGCCGGCTGCACCGTCTGCCGATGTGCTGGAGCGCGCGGCCCGCATTGTGTTTGTGACCTGCAAAAACTGGTTTGCACCGGCCGAGAACCGGGAAGTCAGCCACCGCACACGTCTCTGACTGCGCGGCCGCCTGACGCACATTCCTGCAAACCGTGCCGCTACTGCACGTCACGCATCCACAAGGTTTCTTTTCACCGGTTCAGGCTTATGCACACCACCCTTATTGACCTGCTGCTGGAATACGAGGTCACTCATCCTGCCCATTTCCTGTTTCACATCGAGGCGGCTTTTCACGAAGGCCATCATGTTGTGGAAGAGCGGCTGACCATCACGCCCAGCATGAAGGTGCGGAACTTTTCGGATGAGCGCAGCGGCAACCGCTTTATCCGCCTGGACGCTCCCAAGGGCGTGCTTTCGGTGAACTACCATGCGCGCGTGGAGCTGCACCCGGCCCCGGTGCCCCTGCACCTGGACGAAACCCCCGTGACGGCGGTGCCGGATGAAGTGCTGCGCTACCTGATGCCCAGCCGCTATTGCGAATCCGACGTCATGAGCCGGGCCGCGCAGCAGCTGTTTGGCCACTTGCCGCCGGGTATTGGCAGGGTGCGTGCCATCGAGGCCTGGATTCACGACTCGATTGGCTACCTGCCGGGTTTCAGCAATTCCACGACGACCGCGCAGGAGGTGTTTGTGCAGCGCGCCGGTGTCTGCCGCGACTTTGCACACCTGGGCATCACGCTGTGCCGGGCCTTGAACATTCCCGCGCGGCTGGTGGTGGGGTATGTGCATTTTGACGAGCCGCCGGAAGATTTCCATGCCGTGTTTGAAGCCTGGCTGGAGGGGCGATGGGTGATCTTCGACCCGACACGCATGGCGCCTATCGACCGCCTGGTGCGCGTGGGCACAGGCCGCGACGCCAAGGACGTGGCTTTTGCCACCATTTTTGGCGGTGTGCAGATGCTGCGCAAGGAACTCTCGATCACCGAGGGAGACATCCTGCCCGGCGTTTCGACCGGCGTGCATTCCCCCGCGCTGACCGTGGTCACGGTCTAGCCAGCGGGCGCCGCTATGGCTGGCGCGTTGCGGCGCTTCAGCACCAGCAGCCCGAACAGCGTGGCCGTGATGTACATGCTGAAGGAGTAAATCGCCGCCGGCAGGGCCAGCTGGAAGTTGTTCAGCACGGCCAGCGCGATGAAAATGGCCAGCGTTGCGTTGTGAATGCCGATCTCATAGCTGATGGCGGTTGAGATGGGCTTGTCCAGCCCCGTGGCCCGCGAGACGTAGTAACCGGCCAGCAGGCTCACGAGGTTGAAAGCCAATACCGCCGGGCCGACGGCCGCAAAGGTGCTGGCAAGCGCCTGCCACTCCTTGACGACTGCGCCTACGGCCACCACGGCCAGCACGATGATGCTGAAGACCTTGGTCGGGTTTTCGCTACGCGCGGCCCAGGCGGGTTTGCGCGTGCGCAGCCACATGCCGATGGCCACCGGCACCAGCACGATGACGATCACCTCCACCACCTTGCCAAACTGCAGCGGCACCACCTGGCCTGTTTTGGCGAAGGTGTTGATGGCCCAGTTGGCAATGATCGGCATGGTGACGATGGACAGCAGCGTGTTGATGGCGGTCAGCGAGATGTTCATGGCCACGTTGCCGCCGAAGAGGTGGCTGAACAGGTTGGCCGAAATACCGCCGGGTGAGGCGGCCAGCAGCATCAGCCCCACCGCAAAGAGCGGCGGCACATTCAGCAGGACGATGATCGCGTAGCAGGCAACGGGCAGCACGATGACCTGCAGCACCAGTGCCACCGCCACGGCCTTGGGGTATTTGAGCAGGCGGGTGAAGTCCTCGACCTTCAGGGTCATGCCCAGGCCGAGCATGACCAGCGCGAGTGCCGCGATCAGCAGCTGCGCGACGACAGGTGAGCCGCCGCTCATGACTTGTAGCTTTCGTCGAGCTTGTCGAGCTTGCGAATCAGCGAGGGCCAGACAAAAGCACCACCCAGGCCGCCGGTCTGCACGCGCATGGCCTCGGCCACACCCTTGACGATGAGCGGGTTGACTTCGGTGAGTTCGCCGCCGGCCTGGGCGTCGAGCTGGATGCGGCAGGTGTTCTCGAAGGTGTACATGCTCAGGAAAGCGTCGGCAATCGTTTTGCCCACTACCAGCAGGCCGTGGTTGCGCAGCATCAGGAAGTTGGCTTGCCCCAGGTCGGCCTGTAGGCGCGGCTTTTCATCGTCGCGGAAGGCCACGCCTTCGTACGCGTGGTACGCGAGGGACGCCAGCACGAAGGTGGACTGCTGGCTGATGGGCAGCACGCCGCACTTTTGCGCGCTCACGGCCACGCCGGCACGCGTGTGGGTGTGCAGCACGCAGCCGGCGTCGGCGCGCGCGTCGTGGACCGCACTGTGGATCACAAAACCGGCCGGGTTTACCGGGAAGGGCGTATCAATGATCTTGTTGCACTGGCCGTCGACCTTGACCAGGCTGGAGGCCGTGATCTCGTCGAACATCAGGCCGTAGGGGTTGATCAGGAAATGGTGATTGCCGGCGCCGGAAATGGTCTCAGGCAGCTTGGCGCTGATGTGGGTGAAGACGAGGTCGCTCCAGCCGTAGAGCGCGACGAGGCGATAACAGGCGGCGAGGTCGCAGCGCAGTTGCCATTCTTCGGCGCTGACGACTTCCTTGAGGGAGGGGATGTGCATGAGGGTTGTCTCCGTGGTGTGTATGAATAAAGGTGCTCTGCGGCATGAACTGCCCACGATACGTGGGTGCTTGACGGGGAACTGTCAAAAATTTGACAATTGACCGCATGCCTGTCGTTCCGAAGACACCTTCGCCCCTTTCACCGCTCTCACCGCCATCCTTGCTTGCCCGCATGTCGGCCAACCCGTGGTTCGGTGCGCTGCCGGCGGCGGACCGTCAGGCGCTGCTGGCGTCGTCCGAGGTGCTGCGCCTGCGGCCCGGCGAAATGCTGTTTCGCCAGGGGGATGCACCCGGCGGCTTTTATGGCCTGCTCGGCGGCCTGCTGAAGATCTCCTCGCTGCGGGAGGATGGGCGCGAGGCGATTCTGGTGGTGCTGGAGGCGGGCAACTGGATCGGCGAGATCTCGCTGATGGACGGCGAGCCGCGCACGCACGATGCCACGGCCTTGTCGGCGGTGGAGGTGCTGGTGGTGCCGCAGGCCGCTTTTACCCTGCTGATGCAGGGTGCGCCGTTTGCGCGGGCCATTGCTGGCTTGCTGGCCGCGCGCGTGCGCTCGCTCTACGGCATGGTGGAAGACGCCGCGCTGCGTTCGACGCGCGCCCGGGTGGCGCGCCGCCTGCTGTTGCTGGCGCGCGGCGATGCCACGATGGCATTGAAGGCGCGGCCGGTGGTGCGGGTTTCGCAGGAGGCGCTGGCCATGATGCTGGGCATCTCGCGGCAGACGCTGTCGGTGGAACTCAAGGTGATGGTGCAGCGTGGCGCCATCGCGCTCGGTTACCGCTGCATTGAAATTGTTTCGCCTGCGCGGCTGGAGGCGTTGGGCAACGTATCGCGCTAGGGCGGGTTCAATGCCGGCCGGGCCGCGTGTCGTTTTCCAGCCGGGTCAGCCAGACCATCGCGCTTCCCGCGTCGGCGCCACACATCTCGGCAGACGCCATGAGCTGCCCGCACACCGCAGGCCGTTCGGGCTGGCCGAAAATCAGGCAGCGGTTGGCATCGTCCAGCTGCGCGCAGCGCACGCCGGCCGGCTTGCCGTGCGGCATGCCGGGTATGGCGGAGCTGATGGAGGGCGCGATGCAGCAGGCGCCGCAGCCGGGACGGCAGTTCATGGCTGGTGGTTTGCTATGAAAAATATAGCTGCTCGCGCAGATTTCTATTGGGCTGGAGCCGTATTTGATGCTCAAAAAAGGCCTGTGGGGCCGTTTGTGGGGCAAAAATCAGTCGGGTTTGATTTTTGCCCGTGCCGCCACTTCCTTCCAGCGCACCTGCTCGGTCTTGATGAAAGCGCCGTACTGCGCCGGGGTGTCGCCGATCGGCTGGGCGGTGTCGCCGCGCAGGCGTTCGGTGGCCTGCGGATTGCGCATGGCCTTGTTGCAGGCTTCGGCGATGCGGTCGATGTTGGCCTGCGGCATGTTGGCCGGCGCATTGAGGCCATACCACTGCGTCATTTCAAAACCGGGGTAGCCGCTTTCCGCCACGGTAGGCACGTCGGGCAGCTGGGGCAGGCGCTCCTTGGTGCCGGTGGCAATGCAGCGCAGCTTGCCTGACTTGATGTGCGCCAATATGGCTGGCGCACCTACGCTCGCCGCTTCGAGCCGCCCGGCCAGCAGGTCGGTCAGCTGCGGGCCGGTGCCGCGGTAGGGCACGTGCAGCACAAAAATGCCGGTGGCCATCTTCAAATATTCAAACGCCAGATGGCCGGCACTGCCGTTGCCGGCCGAGCCGTAGTTGAGCTGGCCGGGCTTGGCCTTGGCCAGCGCGATGAATTCTTTCAGGTTGTTCGCAGGCACGCTGGAATTGACGACATACAGGCTGGGCACCTTGGCCAGCAGCGAGATGGGCTTGAAGTCCTTGTTGGTGTCGAAGGGCAGCTTGTCGAAGATGAAGGGGTTGACCGCCATGGTCCCGATGTGGCCCAGGATGATGGTGTGGCCGTCGGTGGAGGCTGCGCACTCCTGCATGGCGATGTTGCCGCTGGCGCCGGGCTTGTTTTCCACAAACACGGTTTGGCCCAGGCTCTTGGTGAGTTCGTTGGCCGCTGAGCGCGCAACGATTTCCGAGCTGCCGCCGGGCGCGAAGGGTACGAGCAGGCGTATGGGTTTGCTGGGCCAGGTGCTTTGCGCGTGCGCGCTGCCGAGAAGAAGGCCGGGGAAGGCCGAGACAGCGGCTGCGGCGCTGCCGGCCTTGAGGCCAAACTGCAATGCGCCGCGGCGCGTGTTGAGGTGTTTCATCTGATGTGTCTCCATGTTGTGGTCGCCGCCGTTTTCATCGCCGGCGTGTCGGTCCAATATAGGACCGAACATGAGGTGCGGCGCTACGTGATTCCGCTAATGAGGCTAACCCCCATGCGCTAGATGAAGGATGCGTCGAAACGTTCGCGCGCGGCCTTCAGGTTCTGGTGGTTGCGCTCGGCCCAGTTGTCCAGCGGGATCAATGTTTCGCTGAGCGACTGGCCCAGCGCGCTGAGCTGGTATTCCACATGGGGCGGCACGGTCTGGCGGTCAAAGCGCAGCACCAGGCCATTGCGCACCAGCTCCTTGAGTGTCTGCGTCAGCATCTTTTGCGAGATGCCTTCGATGCGGCGCATCAGTTCGTTGTTGCGCACCGGGCCGTCAGCCAGCGCCGGGATCACCAGCAAAGCCCACTTGCTGGCCACCAGCTCCAGCGCTTGCCGCGACGGGCAGGCCTGGCTAAACACATTTGAAGCGTCGGTGGGTGGGTCGCCGGGAATTGTCATGGTTACCAGAAGGTGCGTACTTGCCTATGGGTAATCGTAAACCTAAGCTGGTGGCTCTTCAACCGATTAACCCTGTTCCTGAAAGAAGTCCCCTGATGGCCTGGCTCTATTTACTCGCTGCAAGCATTGTCGAAATCGCAATGGCTTTGTTCCTGAAATCTTCCGAAGGCTGGACGCGCCTGTGGCCCAGCGTGCTGGGGGTGGCCGCGGCCGGCGCCAGCATTTTCTTTTTGACGCATGCCGTCAAGACCTTGCCGGTGGGTACGGCCTACGCGATCTGGACGGGCATCGGCTCGGTCGGCGTGACGCTGATTGGCATTCTCTGGATGGGCGAAAGCGCCTCGGCACTGCGCCTGACCTGCGTGGCGTTGGTCGTGGCCGGCATGGTGGGCCTGCGCTTGCTGGATGGCACTGTTTGATCAACCCATCGCACGGAGAAACGCATGACCCATCTGGTTTATATCGAAGCCTCGCCGATGCAGGCGGCATCCACTTCAACTTCCGTCGCCACCGCCTGGCTGGACGTCTATCGCCAGGCGCATCCAGACGTCACCGTGGACACGATCAACGTGTGGGACATCGACCTGCCGCCTTTTGACGCCGACATGATCGCAGCCAAGTTTGCCGTGTTGCGCGCGCAGAATGCGACAGCGCCGCAGCAGGCGCTGTGGGCGCGGGCAGTGGAGGTGTCGCAGCGCTTCAATGCGGCGGACCGGTATCTCTTCAGCCTGCCGATGTGGAATTTCGGCATTCCCTATCGGCTCAAGCATTTCATCGATGTAGTGACCTTGCCGGGGCAGAACTGGAGCTGGTCAAGAGAGGCCGGTTATAAGGCGCTGCTGCCAGGCAAGAGTGCGACGCTGGTGTATTCAAGCGCAGGCGCGTATCTGCTGCGGCCCGAGGAAGATGAATCCGATTTCCAGAAACCATACATGCGGCGCTGGCTGCGTTTCCTGGACATTGCGGTGACGGCGGAAATCAGCGCCGCACCGACGCTGGTGCCGCCCGAAGAACTGGCGGCGACCAGGGCCGGTGCGATGGAACGCGCCCGCACCTTGGCCTCAACCCGTTAAGTTATGTCGCCAGCCGGGCGCTGGCAAACAGCACCTGGTCGATCACCGCCTGCACATTTTTGAGGTGCGCATCATCGAGCAGCTTGCCGTCCGCGTCAAAAGCGGTGCCGGCGCGGCCCAGGGCAAAAGCCTTGGGCGCGACCCAGCACTGCGCGTTGAGCAGCAACGGCACCAGATGGCTTTGCGAACGCAGGCCGCCCAGCGCACCGGGCGAGGCGCTGAGAACGCCCACGACTTTGCCAGTGAAAGACTTGAAGCCTTCGTGCCAGGCCGGGTCGCTCTTGACGGGGCTGGAGACCCAGTCGATGGTGTTCTTGAGCAGCGCGGTGTAGCTGCCGTTGTACTCGGGCGAGCAGATGATCCACGCCGGGTGTTCAAACATGAGCTGCTTGAGTTTCATCACGTCGGGCGGCGTGCCCTGCGCCTCCAGGTCGGCGTTGTACATGGGGATGTCGAAGTCGGCCAGCTCGATGTGGGTGACTTCGGCGCCGCTGGCGCGCGCCAGTGTGGCGGTCACCTGGGCGAGTTTGCGGTTGAAGGAGTTTTGGCGGGTGCTGCCAGCAAAGACGAGTAGTTTCATGCCCGCTATTGTGGCCGTTAGGGTGCCGGCTTTGGGCCCTCTGCCGCACACAATCGTCTTTCAGAAGTCTTTTGGGTCTGCAGCCCAAGCAGGGAAAGCGCGGGCAGCTATTAATTTGATAGCTAAACCCTGAGGCCAAGCAAGGCCATGCCCTCCGGCGGG
Source organism: Polaromonas sp. P1_F6 (assembly GCF_056405695.1). Taxonomy (NCBI): domain Bacteria; kingdom Pseudomonadati; phylum Pseudomonadota; class Betaproteobacteria; order Burkholderiales; family Comamonadaceae; genus Polaromonas; species Polaromonas sp. P1_F6. Next base: position 139,279 of record NZ_JBFUBQ010000005.1, on the reverse strand, counting down.
CCGCACAAATCAGGCCTCGCCTGATAAAATCACGCCTTCGTCCTGTGGGGACCGATGGGCCAGGGCACCGCATGGCGTGCCGTGCGGCTGCGGCAGGCCTGGCCACCATCGACACCGGACCGCTCCATGGCATGCAGGCGCCCCAGCCTGAAAGCCGCTTTACCCGAAGGAGGCGTGATGCACTCGCCTTATGTTTACCCGCAAGAATTTGACGTGATCGTGGTCGGTGGCGGCCATGCCGGCACCGAGGCCGCGCTGGCTTCCGCACGCATGGGCTGCAAGACTTTGCTGCTGACCCACAACATCGAGACCCTGGGCCAGATGAGCTGCAACCCGTCCATCGGCGGGATCGGCAAGGGCCACCTGGTCAAGGAGGTGGACGCCATGGGCGGCGCGATGGCACTGGCCACCGACGAAGGCGGCATCCAGTTCCGCATCCTGAACAGCTCCAAGGGCCCGGCCGTGCGGGCCACCCGCGCGCAGGCCGACCGCATTCTGTACAAGGCGGCGATTCGCCGCAAGCTTGAGAACCAGCCCAACCTGTGGCTCTTCCAGCAGGCGGTCGACGACCTGATGGTCGAGGGCGACCGGGTTGTCGGGGCGGTGACGCAGGTCGGCATTCGCTTTCGTTCGCGCACCGTGGTGCTGACGGCCGGCACTTTCCTGGACGGCAAGATCCATGTTGGGCTCAATAACTATTCGGCGGGCAGGGCGGGCGACCCGCCGGCGGTATCGCTTTCGGCCCGGCTCAAGGAACTCAAGCTGCCGCAAGGCCGGCTCAAAACCGGCACGCCTCCGCGCATCGACGGCCGCACCATCGACTTCAGCAAATGCACCGAACAACCCGGCGACGGCATGCCGGGCGGCACTGAAGGCCCGGTGCCGGTGTTCAGCTTTATGGGTGGCGGCATTGCCCATCCGCGGCAAATGCCGTGCTGGATCACCCATACCAACGAGCGCACCCACGAGATCATCCGCTCCGGTTTTGACCGCAGCCCCATGTTCACCGGCAAGATCGACGGCGTCGGCCCGCGCTATTGCCCGAGTGTGGAAGACAAGATCAACCGCTTCGCCGACAAGGACAGCCACCAGATTTTCCTGGAGCCGGAAGGCCTGACCACGCACGAGATCTACCCCAACGGTATTTCGACCAGCCTGCCTTTTGACATCCAGTACGACCTGGTCCGTTCCATGGCGGGGATGGAAAACGCCCATATCCTGCGACCCGGCTACGCCATCGAGTACGACTACTTTGACCCGCGGGCGCTGAAATCCAGCTTTGAAACGCGCGCCATTGGCGGGCTGTTTTTTGCCGGCCAGATCAATGGCACCACCGGTTATGAAGAGGCGGCGGCCCAGGGCATGTTCGCCGGTATCAACGCCGCACTGCAATGCCAGGAGAAAGAAGCCTGGTTGCCGCGGCGCGACGAAGCCTACCTGGGCGTACTGGTCGACGACCTGATCACCAAGGGCGTGACCGAGCCTTACCGCATGTTCACCAGCCGGGCCGAGTTCCGCCTGATGCTGCGCGAGGACAACGCCGACATGCGCCTGACCGAAAAGGGCCGGGAACTGGGTCTGGTAGACGACGTCCGCTGGGATGCTTTCAACCGCAAGCGCGACACTGTTTCACGTGAAACAGCCCGGCTTCGGGCAATCTGGGTCAACCCCAACAACCTGCCGGTGGCCGAAGCTGAGCGGGTTCTGGGCAAGTCCATCGAGCGGGAGTACAACCTGCTCGACTTGCTGCGCCGCCCGGATGTGAACTACGCCGGACTGATGTCACTGGAGGAGGGCAAGTACGCCAACCCCGAACTGGCCGCCGAAGCAGCGGCCAGCGACGACATGGCCAAAAGCGTGATCGAGCAGATCGAGATCACGGCCAAGTACGCCGGCTATATCGACCTGCAAAAGACCGAGGTCGAGCGGGCCGCGCACTACGAAAACCTGAAACTCCCGACGGATCTGGATTACCTGCAGGTGCCCGCCCTGAGCTTTGAGGCGCGCCAGACCCTGGCCAAACACCGGCCCGAAACTCTGGGTTTGGCCTCCCGGATTTCCGGCATCACGCCCGCCACCATTTCCCTGCTACTGGTGCACCTGAAGAAAAACCTCTGGAAAAACACGACGCCGCTCCAGGCGGCCGGGGCTTCCACCGAAAAAGCCCAAGCCTGATGCGGGGCGGTGAACAGGATTTGCGCGCCGGCCTCAAGGCGCTGCAGCTGGACTTGAGCGATGCACAAGTCGGCCAGTTGCTGGATTATCAGGACCTGATCGGCAAATGGACCAAGGTTTACAACCTCACGGCCGTGCGCGACCCGGCTGAAATGCTGACCCACCATTTGCTGGACAGCCTGGCGGCGGTGCTTCCGCTGCGCCGGCAACTGAAAAAAGCCGGGCTGGAGCAGGGTGCTCGCTTGCTGGATGTGGGTTCCGGCGCCGGCCTTCCGGGTGTCGTTATTGCGATTTGCTGCTCCAATGTAGCGGTGACTTGCGTGGATACGGTGGCCAAAAAAGCCGCGTTTATCAAGCAAGCGGCGCTGGCTTTGAAGCTACCCAACCTCTCCGGCCTGCACGCCCGGGTCGAAACCATCACCGCCCCTTTTGACGTGATTTGCTCCCGGGCCTTTGCGTCCTTGGTCGATTTCACCAACTGGTCGACCGACGCGCTGGCACCGCAAGGTGTGTGGATGGCCATGAAGGGCAAACACCCGGCCGACGAAATTGCCGCCCTGCCAGCCGGCGCTGAAGTGTTTCACGTGGAACAACTGCAAGTTCCGGGGCTGGACGCCGAGCGCTGCATTGTCTGGATGCAGGCGAAAGCCGCCGCCAGCCCGGCCTGAAAACCGGGGCCGAGCGCCTCAGCCCGTTGTTCGGGCACAAAAAGAAACCTCTGCGGACACTGAATCAGCCCTGATCGGGCTGGTTTGGCATTTCTGCGGCACACCCCTGTCGTAAACTCACAGCCTCACTTCTCTCTACTTTCTGGAGAACCTCCATGTTGGGCTCATTCGTCGCTACTACTGGTGTGGCCGACTACGGCGCTTTTGTCGTCGCCATCATTGTCTTTTTGCTGATTCCCGGTCCGGGCAACCTGGCGCTGATCACCTCGACCAGCAAGGGTGGCATCGCGGGCGGCCTGGGTGCAACCTTTGGCGTGATTGCTGGCGACCAGGTTTTGCTCTGGGCGGCGGTCGCGGGGGTGTCGGCCATCATGGCGGCCTACCCGACGGCTTTTCATATCGTCCAGTGGGCGGGTGCCATTTACCTGGCCTGGCTGGGCATCAAGATGTTGATGGCCAAGCCCGGTGACGCGCCCTTGCTCAATATCAAGCCGCGCCACTACTTTCAGCAGGCGATGATGATCACCTTGCTGAACCCCAAGGCCATCGTGTTCTATATGGCTTTTTTCCCGCTGTTTGTCGACCCGGCCCTGCACCAGGGGCTGAAGACTTTTGCCGTGATGGCGGCCACGATTGCGGGCCTGACTTTCCTGTATGGCCTGACCTCGGTCATGATCACCTACCACCTGGCTGAGCGCATACGCGCCAACCCGAAAATCACGGCGGCCCTCAACAAGCTGGCCGGCGTTTTCCTGATCGGCTTCGGCCTCAAGCTCGCGGTCTCCAAATGAATAACAAAAATCACATGAATAACAAAATGCAATTTTTCGACGGGCCGCCCCTAGAAAAATTAGCCCCCTCGGGGGGCAGCGCCTTACACGCAGTGAAAAGCGTGGGGGCTCTTTGATGGCCAAAATATTCTGCATAGCCAACCAAAAGGGTGGGGTAGGGAAGACAACAACGACGGTGAACCTGGCCGCAGGCCTGGCCAAAGTCGGCCAGCGTGTGCTGATGATTGACCTGGATCCGCAGGGCAATGCCACCATGGGTTCAGGCGTCGACAAACGCAAGCTGGAAATGACGGTGTACGACGTGCTGCTGGAATCGGCCTCGGTGGCCGAGGCACGCGTGCACAGCGAGAAGTGCGGCTACGACGTGTTGGGCGCGAATCGCGAACTGGCCGGCGCAGAGGTCGAACTGGTCGATGTCGAGCGCCGCGAAAAGCGCCTCAAGCTGGCGCTGGCCGAGGTCGACAGCCAGTACGACTTCGTGCTGATCGACTGCCCGCCGTCGCTCAGCATGCTGACGCTCAACGGCCTGTGCTGCGCGCACGGCGTGATCGTGCCCATGCAGTGTGAATACTTTGCGCTCGAAGGCCTGACCGACCTGGTCAACACCATCAAGCAGGTGCACGCCAACCTCAACAAGGACCTGCAGATCATTGGGCTCTTGCGCGTGATGTTCGACCCGCGCATCACATTGCAGCAGCAGGTGAGCGACCAGCTCAAGGAACACTTTGCCGACAAGGTGTTCAACACCGTGATCCCGCGCAACGTGCGCCTGGCCGAAGCGCCCAGCTACGGCTTGCCGGGCGTCGTGTTTGACCCGGCCTCCAGGGGCGCGCAGGCTTTCGTCACGTTTGCCGAAGAAATGGTGGGGCGCATCAAGGCGATGTGAACCGCACAAGTGCTGTTCTGTAAGCAAAAATGCCTGCAGACCAATAAGCACGGGCGCAAGCAGCTATTAAAATCATAGCAAGCTGATTCTTCTTTTCATGAAACCCGACAACGTCCTCATTCTTCCCGGCTGGAAAAACAGCGGCCCCGGCCATTGGCAAACGCTGTGGGAGGAGGTCGACGGCTACACCCGCGTGGAGCAGCACAGCTGGATGCACCCACTGCGCGGCGACTGGACGGCGCGCCTGGAAGAGGTGCTGTTGTCCTGCGACGAACCTGCGGTGCTGGTGGCGCACAGCCTGGGCTGCATGCTGGTGGCGGCCTGGGCCAGCCACTCCAGGAACATTCACCGCGTCAAAGGTGCGCTGCTGGTGGCCCCGCCTGACGTCGACCGCGAAGACGTGCGTGAGCTGCTGCCCAGCTGGTCGCCAGTGCCGCTGAACAAACTGCCGTTTGAGAGCGCGCTGTTTGCCAGCATTGACGATCCTTTCTGCGCGATCCAGCGGGCGCGGCAATTCGCGGCCGCGTGGGGCTCTACCTTTGTGGACACCGGACCTTGCGGGCACCTGAATGCCGAGAGCGGCCTGGGCGGCTGGCCCGAAGCGTACCTGCGGCTGCTGCAGCTCAAGGACCTGACCTCGCCGGCCATTGAACCTTCACCCGGCATCACCCCTGGCCTATGACCTCATTTTTTTATCAACGCACGCGCGCGCGCTACCTGCAACTCGCCCTGATAGTGCTGGCGACAGGGGCGAGTGCCTCTCTGCATGCCGAGCCTGATGAAGAGTTGCTTGGAAAATCGCAAAATTATCCGCTGGGCAACGTGAACAACTGGCAGCTCAACCCTTTTCGCGTTGGCTCCTGGTCGGCGCTCGACAAAGTGCCCGGGGTGCGGATCCGCGTGGTCGGGCACCCGGCCGAGGCCAGCCCCTTGCCGCGCGCAGCCAGCCCGGCGGCGGTCAGCTACCGCTACAAGAACACGAACTACACGCTGGCCGACTACCTGGACCGCCAGCGCGCCACTGGCCTGCTGATCCTGAAAAACGGCGAGATCGTCGCCGAGCACTACCGCTACGGCCGTAAGGACGACGCGCGGTTTTTATCTTTTTCCATGGCCAAGAGCGTGACCTCGCTGCTGGTCGGCAAGGCACTCTCGCTCGGGTTGATTGCCTCGCTCGACGACCCCACCGAAAAATACGCAAGAGACCTTGCCGGCAGCCCCTATGGCGCCACTACGATTCGCCAGCTGCTTCGCATGAGTTCAGGGCTGACGTTTACCGAACGTTACGATGGCAAGGACGACATCGCGCGCCTGTCGCGCGCCTCGTTCGGGACGCCTGGTGCGGGCATGCCGCTGGATGTGCTCAAGTCCATCACCGACCGGCATTCACCCCCCGGCGAAAAGTTTGTCTACGCCGGCTCCGAGACCGACGTGCTGGGCCGCGTGGTGGTGGCCGCCACCGGCAGGAACATGTCCGAGCTCACCACGGAGTGGCTGTGGAAGCCCATGGGCGCCGAACATGATGCCTTCTGGCGTGTCTCCGCCGACGGGCAGGAGCAATCCTACGGAGCCTTCAACGCCACCCTGCGCGACTGGGCGCGGCTGGGCCAGTTGCTGGCCAATGACGGCCGTGCCATCGACAAGGCCACCGGCAAACCCGGCGCATTGCAGGTCTTGCCGCTGGACTACCTGCTGGACGCCACGGATCCGGCGCGCCAGCCGCCCGCGTTCAAGCCGCGCAAGGCCACGCCTTACTTTGGTTATGGCTACCAGTTCTGGCTCATGCCGCTGCGGGCACGCACTTTTGCCATGCAGGGCATCCACGGCCAGACGGTATATGTGCAGCCGTCCACCGGCATTGTGATGGTGCTCACCTCGGTGTGGGAACAGGCCGGCGGCAAACAGGATGCGCAACCTTATGAAGAGCGCGACGCCCTTTGGCGCGGCGTGCTGCAATCACTGGGCGGGGACCTCACGCCCGGCTCGCAATGACGAATTGAAAGAAAGAAAAAAACCATGGTCACCAAAAAACCCAAGGGCCTGGGCCGCGGGCTCGAAGCACTGCTCGGCCCCAAGGTCAGCGAGACCGCCACCGACGCGGAAAACGCCAGCAGCACGGCCAACAGCCCCGGCTTGCCGGCGTCGCTGCGCCTGTCCGATATGGTCCCGGGCCAGTACCAGCCGCGCACCCGCATGGATGAAGGCGCGCTCTATGAGCTGGCCGAGTCCATCAAGGTGCAGGGCATCATGCAGCCCATCCTGGTTCGCCGGCTGACCAGCGGCGCCAACGACGGCAAGTACGAAATCATCGCCGGCGAGCGGCGCTTTCGCGCGGCCAGGCTGGCCGGGCTGGACGAGGTGCCGGTGCTGGTGCGCGACGTGCCCGACGAGTCGGCCGCCGCGATGTCGCTGATCGAAAACATCCAGCGCGAAGACCTGAACCCGCTCGAAGAGGCCCACGGCCTGCAGCGCCTGGTCAAGGAATTCGGCCTCACGCACGAGCTCGCCGCGCAGGCCGTCGGCCGCTCGCGCAGTGCTGCTTCCAACCTGCTGCGGCTTTTGAATTTGGCTGATCCGGTGCAAACGATGCTGATGGCGGGCGACCTGGACATGGGTCACGCGCGCGCCTTGCTGGGCCTGGACCGTGCGGCACAGATCACCGCGGCCAACCAGATATCGGCCAAAAAAATGTCGGTGCGCGAGGCCGAAAGCCTGGTCAAAAAACTCAGCGCTGAGTTTTCACTGAAGCCGCAAAAAGCCACCAAGGAAAAGTCCCGCGACACCCGCCGCGTGGAGGAAGAACTCGCCGACCTGCTGATGGCCAATGTGGAAGTGCGCATCAAAAAACAGGTCAAGCGCAACGGCCGGCGCGAAGACATGGGCGAGGTGGCGATCCAGTTCTCATCGATGGACGAACTCAACGGCCTGATCGAACGCTTGCGTGGCAATAAATAGACTGTTTGGGTTATTTTTCGCCGATGAATCGGGTGGTGATAGTTAAAATGTGAACTAATTCACGACTTTTGTGACTCTTACAAGGCTTTCTCCAGAAAGCGGGTGACGGCTGGCGCCCACATGCTTATTGTTACTACATGTAATTATTTGTGTGTTTGCGTATGAATTACCTGGCGAATCGTTCTTTCCGTAGCGCTCACCTGGCCCGGTTCGGCGTCACCACCGTCTCCGACATGACAGACTGGATCAAGCCAGGCTGGCGAGAAGGGTTTGCCGGCCTTGGCGCCTGCGCCACCCTTGCGGTGGTGATGGCCTTGGCGCCTCAGGCCGCAAAGGCGCAGCAAACCATTGAGCGCGTCAAGCTCACGGACAACGACCTCAGCTGCCAGCAGATGTACGCCGAGGCGCAGCAGATGGACACCACCATGGCCCTGGCGGGCCCGGCCCTGGCGGTTGTCAGCGCAGCGCCCGCGGCCACTGCCACGCCCGTTGCCGTCGTGCCCGGTGGCGCGCTCACGCTGGCGCAAATGCATGCGCCGACCGCCGCGCTGGCCACGCAGCAGGGGCTTTCGACCCAGTACCAGCAACAAATCGCCAACAACATGGCGGCGGCCCAGCAAAACGGGCGCAATTCCGCTGCGCCATCGCCCGCGCAGCCCAGCGGCCTGGCCGGTGCGCTGGGCGCAGGGATGTTGGGCTCCTTGCTGGCGCGCACCGGTGCCGCAGCTGCCGCCACCGCCACCGTACCGGCGCCAGTTCAGGCGGCTGGTGCTGGTCTGGGGGCCCAGGCCAGGGCGCGCAAGGATCACCTGACTGGCTTGTTCCTGTCCAGGGGCTGCAAGCTCTCGGAAATGCAGAAGTAGCCCCCAATTTTTTACCCCCGTTTCCCCCAACCTCCATCAACCTTACCTACTGCAGGACCGGTCATGAAACAACACTCCCTTGCCGCCGCGCTGGCGCTTTCCCTGGTGGCTGCCACCGCATCTGCGCAAACCATCGAGCGCGTAAGGATGACGGACAACGACCTCACGTGCCAGCAGATCTATGGCGAGATCGGACAGATGGACAGCGTGGTCACGCGCGCCGCCCAGTACACCGCGGCACCGGCCACTGCGGCTCCCACAGATGCAGGTAGTCAGGTTGCCGGAGCGGTGGTGCAAACTGCGCTGGCCACCGCAGCGGCCAATACGGCGGCGCAAAACGCCGGCGGCTTTGGCGGATTCGGCGGCGGCCTGGGCGGCATGTTTGGCGGCATCGTGCAGCAGCTGGCAGGCAATACGGCCCAACAGGCCGCCAACAGTGGCGTCGCCCAGCAGCAGGCCGCAACCGCGCAGCAACAGGCCATTGCCCTGCAGAGCCAGCAGGCGCAGGGCCGCAAGGAACATCTCACTGGCGTGTTCCTGGCCAAAGGCTGCAAGATGAGCGATATCCAGAAATAATTGAGCCCCCACGCTCCCCCACTGCGTGTGGGTCGCTGCCCCCCGAGGGGGCCGCCCGCCCTCCGGCCCGGCAAAGCCGGTTCCGGGGCTCATGCTGGGTTGAAGAATTCTTTGGGCACTATCAAGCGGGGGCCGCGGGACTGGCTTTGCCAGACCGCAGGCGCCGCCCCCTCGAGGGGGAACGGGCTACACGAAGTGAGCCCGGACGGGGGTGGTTATAGATCGCACGGCACGAGCTGGTGAAGAGGGCCTCAGTTCAACAGCCCGCTTTTTAGCGGGCTTTTCACATCCACTGCAAACGCGCAGTAGAGCTCGCTTCACAGCGAGAAAATCTTGCCCGGGTTCATGATGTTCTTCGGGTCGAGCGCGCGCTTGATGGTGCGCATCATGTTGACTGCGCCGTCACCGGCTTCGGTTACCAGAAAGTCCATCTTGTGCAGGCCCACGCCGTGCTCGCCGGTGCAGGTGCCTTCGAGCGCCAGCGCGCGGGTGACCAGCTTGTGGTTCAGCGCTTCGGCCACTTCGCGCTCCTTGGGAATCGTCGGGTCGATCAAATAGCCGAAGTGGAAGTTGCCGTCGCCGACATGGCCGACGAGGAAGTAGGGAATGCCGCTGGCATCGACTTCGGCCACCGACTCCAGCAGGCAATCGGCCAGGCGCGAAATCGGCACGCAGGTGTCGGTGGAAATCGCGCGGCAGCCGGGACGCGACTGGATGGCCGCGAAGTAGGCGTTGTGCCGTGCCGTCCACAGGCGCGTGCGCTCTTCCGGTGTGCTGGCCCATTCAAACGCGTTGCCGCCGTGGCCGCTGGCGAGCTCCTGCACCAGCTCGGCCTGCTCTTTCACGCTGGCGGGTGAGCCGTGAAACTCCATCAGCAGCATGGGCTCTTCGCGCAGCGTGAGCTTGGAGTGCGCATTCACCATGCGCACCGTGTTGTGGTCGATCAGCTCCACGCGCGCAATCGGAACACCCAGCTGGATGATTTCGATGGTGGTGCGCACGGCGGCTTCGATACTCGGAAAGGAGCACACCGCAGCGGAGATGGCTTCAGGCAGGGGGTACAGCCTGACGGTGACTTCGGTGATCACGCCCAGCGTGCCTTCGCTACCCACCATCAGGCGCGTGAGGTCGTAGCCCGCCGATGATTTCTTGGCGCGCGTGCCGGTGCGGATGACGCTGCCGTCTGCGGTGACGACCTCCAGTGCCAGCGCGTTCTCGCGCATGGTGCCGTAGCGCACCGCATTCGTGCCGCTGGCGCGCGTGGCGCTCATGCCGCCCAGGGTCGCATCGGCGCCCGGGTCGATGGGGAAGAAGAGGCCGGTGCTTTTGACCTCTTCATTGAGCTGCTTGCGCGTCACGCCCGCCTGCACGGTAACGGTCAGGTCTTCGGCATTGATGGACAGCACCTTGTTCATGCGGCTCACGTCGATGCTGATGCCGCCCTGCACGGCCAGCAGGTGGCCTTCCAGCGATGTGCCCACGCCGAAAGGAATCACCGGTACGTTGTGCCGGGCGGCCAGCTTCACCGCATCTGCCACGTCTTGCGTGCTTTCGGCAAACACCACGGCCGAAGGCGGCGGCGCGGCGAAGGAGGACTCATCGCGGCCATGCTGCTCGCGCACCACCAGGGCGGTGGAGCAGCGCTCGGCAAAGCGGGCTTTCAGCGCGTCGATCAGCGCGGCAGGGGTTTCGCGCTGGCAGATTTCGGGAAGCAGGTGCGTGGGCAGGGGGGCGTTCATGGTGTCTCCGGGTCGGTGGCACAGTTTACGACGTGTCCGTCGTTCCTGCCAGCCATTGACCCGGTGAAAACCCCCTTGGTGACGGCGCGGCGCCGGTCAGGAACTTGCTGCCTTGATCAGCTCGCCCAGCGAGATAAAGGTGTCGTGGTTGGTGTCGATTTGCTCGAAGCGCTGTGCCACGGCGGGAAAGTGCTCGGCTTCCTGGCGGTCCAGCTTGCCGTCCTTGTTGGCGTCCGCACGGTTGAAAGCCGCTTCAATGTCTTTACTGGTCACACGGTTTTGCGGCACGGCGCCGGCTGCGCCGCCCGTACCCGGGGATGAAGGCGCCACCTGCGCAGGAGGGCTGTTGGGGCTGGCGGGCGAGGGCGTTGCAGTTTGCGCCCGTGCGGCGCCGGCTGCACCCACGGCCAGTGCGGCCACCAGGAGCACGCTGCGCAACTCGAAGCCGGGAATAGAATGTTTTGTATGCTGTGTTGCTGTCGTGTGCATGGTCATGCGAAGAGTCTTTCAAGGAGTGAACAAGCAACCATTGCAACCCAGCCTGTCCGTTGCGGCCAGCAGTTTTGCAGGGTGTTTCCTCACTCACATGATGGCGTACGACGACACATTTTCTTGCCCGGCGTAACGCTTGGAGCTTCATGCACTTTCACCGCGCTTCACCGCGTCTCAGACCATGGCCAACAGACTCTCACAGATCGCAACGCGCACCGGCGATAACGGCACCACCGGCTTGGGCGACAACACGCGTGTGTCCAAGGACAGCCTGCGTGTGCATGCCATGGGCGATGTCGATGAACTGAATTCGCACATTGGCGTGTTGTTGTGCGAAGAGCTGCCGCCGGGCGTGCGCGAATTGCTGGTGGAGGTGCAGCACCAGCTCTTCAACCTGGGCGGCGAACTCTCCATTCCCGGCTTTGAACTGCTCAAGCCCGAAGCCGTGGCGCTGCTCGACGACGCGCTGGCCCAACACAATGCGAAGCTGCCGCGCCTGGCGGAATTTATCTTGCCGGCGGGCTCGCGTGCCGCGTCGCTTGCGCATGTGTGCCGCACGGTGGCGCGCCGTGCCGAACGATCGGTGGTCGCGCTGGGTGCGGCCGAACCGGTCAAGGAGTCGCCGCGCCACTACCTTAACCGCCTGAGCGATCTGCTCTTCGTTTTGTCGCGCGTACTCAACCGCATGAACGGCGGTGACGACGTGTACTGGAAGAGCGAACGCATGGCACAGGCCGCCGGTACGAAATAACAACAACGGCCTGCGCGGTGTTCTCCGCGTGAACTGCAGCCATGCCTGCCAGCCGTTGTCTGTAAACAGGTCCCGTTCGGGTGCGGTTGGAGCTGGCGGTTCTGCTATCAATAAGATAGCGTATTGCGCGCGATCATCAAGCGTTGCAGCACTAAAACATCTTGATCTCAAGTTGCCGTCGGGTTCTGGCCAAAAAAATGGCGCTTCTAGACCCGCGTCAGCATGTGCGCCGGCAGCCAGCCGGAGAAGGCGGGCAGCAGCGCATTGATGCGCCGCGCTGCCTCCTCCTGATAGAACTGGCGGGCGACCAGCTGGAAGATCTCTCCCCGCAGCTGCCAAAGGTGCTGTGCGGTGTGCGCCTCGTCGATGCGCCAGTGCATGCGTTCGCACATGGGCCCTTCGCATCGTTGCAGCGTATCGTGGAGCTGATGGCGCAGCTGGTCCAGGTCCAGCGTCGATGGCTCCAGGGCACTTTCATGCGGCCGGCTGTGCAGCGACTTCATCCATGCCATGGCGGTCTTCTCATGTGGAGGGCCTCGATACAGCTGGGCGTCAGCGCACAAAGCGGCCCTCGAGGCTCACGATGGAGAGGTCCGCGAAGTCCAGGCCCGTGTGGTCGTCGGGGCTGAAGCTCACTTCCAGCCCGCCCAGGTCGAAGCGTTTCATGCCTTCCAGGGCCGCCTGCAGCGTCTCCCGCGTCGGGTTCTTGCCCGCGCGCCGCAGGCCCTCCACCAGCACCTTGGCAGCGGCATAGCCTTCCAGCATCGCCGGCGACAGCGCTATCCCCTTGGCTTTGGCCAGGTCGTTGGCTTCCTGCACCATCGTGTAGGCGTAGGAGCGCTCCGCCGGGTAGACCTGCGTGACGATGACGCCGCGTGAATACTCCCCCAGCGCCTTGATAAAGCCCGTCGATGCATTGTTGGACAAGGTGACCACGCGCACGGACGACTTGGTGGCGCGCAGGGCCCGCACCCCTTCCGCCACGGCGTTGCTCGAGCCGATCCAGAGCACGGCTTGTGCATCGCTTGCCAGAATGGGTGGAACAAGCTGGTTGTAGTCGGGCTTGCTGCGGTCCGCTTTCAGGATATTGGTGGGCTTCAGCTTCGCCTGCGTAAAGCCCTTGTTGGCCCCTTCCAGCCCGTCACGGCCAAAGGAGTCGTCCGCATGCACCACAGCGATACGCTGGATGCCCAGCGTGTGCAGGTGCTCGATGGCCTTCTCGGCCTCGCGCTGGTAGGTTGCGCGCACGTTGAAGACATAGCGGTTGACCGGCTGGTGCAGGATCATCGCGCCCGTGGAGGGGCCGACCAGCGGCATGTGGTTGGCTAGCAGTACGGGCAACACGGCTTCGGTGGGGGGCGTGCCGCGCGTCAGGAACAAGGCGACGGCGCCGCGCTCGGCCAGCTTTTGCGCGTTCTCGCCGGCGAGCTTGGGGTCGAACTTGTCGTCCAGTGACACCAGCTCCAGCTGCCGGCCCGCGATCCCGCCCCGCGCGTTCACCGCGTCCAGCCACAGTCGTGCGCCGTCGGTGTTTTCCTTGACGCCCGCGGCCACGGGACCCGTGAAACCGGCTGTCTGGCCGATCAAAATCTGTGCGTGTCCCGCGCCGCACAGGACGGCTGCCAGCAGCGCTGTGGCCCATCGACTTACAGTTTTTGTGTCCATTTGTTACCTTTCGTCTTCTTGTCGGCGAACGATACAAATGCGCATCTATAAGATCAAATACGATTCAAACCATCTCTTGAGACGAAAAAAATATGGAGCTGACCCCTGTCGTTATGAGCAGATTTGGCCTCTGGCGCGGCTTTCGGAGGGAAGGCCTCATCACAGCCCCTGAAAACACCGATAACCGTGGCCGTGAATGTGCGCCTGGCCAGGCAAAGTGCAGGGTGGATATCTGGCGCGGGAGAATTGTTGCTATTTGTAAATATGCAGCTTGTGCGTAGCCATCAAGGGTGGGTGCGCCATTACACCTATCACCCTTCGAATCGCCTCACCCCGGCCGCAGCATCGCCATCGTGATGCGCGAGACACAGGTCAGTTCGCCCGCGTCATTGGTGAGCTCGATTTGCCAAACCTGCGTACTGCGCCCTATGTGCACGGGCCGCGTGGTGCCGGTGACCCAGCCGCTGGTGACGCCCTTGAGGTGGTTGGCATTGATGTCCAGCCCGACAGCGCGGTGCCCTTCGGGTGCCGCATAGGCCGCGCCGCAAGAGCCCAGGGTCTCCGCCAGCACCACCGATACGCCGCCATGCAGCAAGCCATAGGGTTGCACCGTGCGGCGGTCCACCGGCACGCGGGCACGGATGAAGTCGTCACCCACCTCCAGGAATTCGATGCCCAGATGGGTGACCGCACTGTCGGCATTGTGGTGCGTGAGCAGTTCGACGGAGATGGGCTGTTTCCAGATGCGCATGAGGGTTCTCACAGGGCTGATACCCCCTCACTATAAGGTTGCGGCCTACAGCGCTTGGGCACCTTGTCGCGTAGGCTGCAGCGGCGGCCGGGCTTAAGCTGGCCGTATGAGACACACGGAATACATGAACCTGGATTACCGGGACCGGGGCTGCCCGGCTCCATCGGGCCGATGACACGTTCGCACAAATGGCTGGCAGGGCTGCTGGGTGTCGCACTGGCCCTCGGCTTGCTGTGGTTCGCCGCACTCCGGCTGTTGCCGAGTGACGAGGAACTCGCGCAGCGTGCTGCCACCGAGCTTGAGGCGCAATTGGGCGTCAAGGTCCGTGTCGGTGCATTGCACTGGCGTTTGCTGCCTTCGCCGGCGGTGGTGATTGAAGAGGCCAGCACGGAACAGCCCCAGCCGATCCTGATTAAAAAACTCACCGTCTATCCGGACCTCTTCGCCCTGTGGCAACGCCGCGTGAAAATTGACCGCGCCGATCTGGAAGGTGCCGTGGTGCCCCAGCTGTCGCTGCGCGGATTGGGGAAACAGCGTGAAAAAAAAGACGAGATGGCCGGCGATGAACTGCCGCTGGCGCGCTTTGTGTTTCACGACGTGACCTGGATCTCGCGCCGCGGCATCTCTGTGGTGTATGACGGCGAGGTTGATTTTGACCCCGGCTGGCGTCCGCGCAAGGCCGCGCTGAGGCGTCCCAATGTCGAGCCCACCACCCAGCTGAGCCTGACACGCCAGGGCCAGGAAGACCGCTGGGATACACGCATTCGGGTGGGCGGCGGCACGGCCGATGGGGAAGTCCGGCTCGAGTTTCGCGCCAACGGGCGCATGCATCTCGAAGGCACCCTGCAGCCCCGCGATATCGAAGTTGAAAGTGCATTGGCTGCTTTCAATCGCCGGTCTGTCGTTGCAGGTCGGGCCTCTGGCGAAACCACACTGTCGGCCAACGGCGACACGGTGGCCGAGCTGGCGCAGTCGTTGCACACCAAAACCCCCTTTACGGTGGGCAAGTCCATGCTGCTGCGCTTTGACCTGGAAAAGGCCGTGCGCACGGCCGGCAAGGAACACGCCGGCCAGACACCGCTGGACACCATCACGGGTCAGCTCGACACGCAGAACACGCCCGAGGGTATGGTGGTGACCTACACCGGCGTGAGGGCCAGCTCCGGTGCGCTCACCGCCTCGGGTGACGCCAAAATTGCCAACCGGCAGATCGCGGGCGAGTTTGCCGTTGACCTGGTGGACGGCATAGTGGGCATCCCGCTGACGGTCAGCGGCCCGCTCGACAACGTCAAATTCTCCGTGTCGGGCGGCGCCATTGCGGGCGCCGTGGTGGGCACTGCGGTACTGCCGGGTGTTGGCACGGCCATTGGGGCCCGCATCGGCTCCACACTGGGCAAGATTTTCAGCCCGGGCCCGGCGCAGCCTGCCAGCGCGGCGCGCAGCGGCAAGGCACCCGCCGCACCGCCCAAATCGCGCTGAGGGTCCGATCCATCAACTGCGCCCGGCGGGTCCGGTTGCCGTCAATACCCACATCCGATGCTGAGCTTCTGGCCCTCTGAATTTGCCGCAGGTGGTTAAAATCCCGCTGAAGCAGCGCAAGCCAACACCATCATTTTTTGCGGATACCCACGTTTCAACGACCCGCATCAACCGACCATAAGGCCATCGATATGCCACAGCAGCAGTCTGCCGCTTCCACCACCGCATCGACTCCCCTGGAGCGCGCGCTCGGGCAAAACGAAGCCGTCAAGGACACCGTGGAGCAATCGGCCGCCGAGCTGCTGGTGATCAATACGGTGCTCAAGCAGGAACTCCCGCCGCATGTGCAAGCCGGCGAAGTGGCTCAGGCCCTGCAGAAAACCGACGCCCTCGAAACCCGCATCCAGGAATCCGCTGAAGACCTCGCGCAGGTCAATGAAACCCTGGAACAGGAAATCGGCGAGCGTGCCGACCTGGAACGCGAACTCGCCAGAACCAAGGCGGCCCTTGCCAGGGCTACCGGCCAACCCCAGGCCAAGTAATCCCGGCTAAACCGGCTAAACCGGCTTTGCCGGCGATAAGCCGGGCCATGCCCCGGCAATTTCACAGCTGCCTGCGCTTTGTCATCAATTGGTAAGGGTTTACCCCTAGAATCATTTAATCCTAAATGATTTGCTTTGCCCTTCTGGCGCGCTGCTGTGCGCCGGTTGGCGAGCGGTTTTTACCCTGCAAGGTCACTCGGCCTTGTCTTTTGGCCTTCACGGCTACCCCACCTTTTGGAGATTTGCGATGCTTCGCCGCCGCTTCCTTTCGTTTGCCCCTCAAATGGCTGCCCTTGCCGCCGCCCCTGCCTTCATCCGCAACGCCTACGCCCAGGAAGGCCTGACGGCCAAGGCCATCACCATCGGCAGCACGGGCGCGACCAGCGGCCCGCTGGCCGGTGTGGGCGCCGAGTTGAAGCAGGGCGTCGATGCCGCCATGGGCGAGATCAACGCCAAGGGCGGCGTGAATGGCCGCATGCTGCAGTTCCAGATGATGGACGACGCCTATGTGCCGCAGCGCAGCGCCGACAACGTCAAGAAGATGATCGGTGACGGCAGCATTTTTGCGCTGATGTCCTGCGTCGGCACGCCCAACAACGCCGCCATCATGCCGGTGATTGAAGAGTCCAACCTGCCTTACGTCGGGCCGCGCTCGGGCGCCTCGTCGCTGCGCAAGCCCGGAATGCGCAACGTGTTCCACGTGCGCGCCAGCTTCACCGACGAAACCCAGCGTCTGGTGCAGCGGCTCGTGAGCATGGGCATGAAGGACCTTACCGTCGTTTATCTGGACAACGACTACGGCAAGGAAGTGCTGGCCGACGTCAATCGCGCACTCCAGGCGCAGGGCGCGAAGGCCGCTGCGCAGGTGGCGCTCGCCGTCGACGGCAAGAACCTCAACGACGTCGTCAGCCAGGTCGTCGCGGGCAAGCCCGGCGCCGTGCTGCTGGGGACCGCCGGCTCGGCTTCGGTCGGCGTGATTGCCGCGCTGAAGAAAGTTTCGCCCATGCTGCCCATCGCGGGCCTGAGTGTCACGCTGTCAGGCGAAGGCATCAAGGCGCTGGGCGCGGCCGGTTCCGGCCTGGCGCTGACCATGGTGTTCCCCGACCCGTATCGCGCCAGGCTCGAGGTGGTGCGTGAGTACCAGGCCGCCATGCGCGCCATCGGCCAGCAGGAGTTCTCGCTCGGCAGCCTGGAGAGTTACATCAACACCCACGTGATGGCCGCGGGTCTGGAGCGCGCCGGCCGCGACCTGACGCGCGCCAAGCTGCGCACCGCACTGGCCGGCCTGCAGAAGTTCGACCTCGGCGGTTTCAGTGTCGACTATGCCGCGCCGCCGTTCGCGGGTTCGAAATTTGTCGAACTGGGTGTTCTCGGCGCAGGTGGACGTTTCCTGGGCTGATGGACCATTGATCCTGGCTGGCAGCGCCTGTTGCCGCCAGCCAGAAAAAAGCCCCGGTTGTTGGGTCAACCGGGGCTCTTGGCATTAAAAAGAAGCTGAAGCCCAATCAGCACTTGCGCTAGCAGCTATCAAATAGATAGCGATTCGTTGATCAGGGTTTGCGGCTCAGCAAGGCGTACAACAGGATGGCGCCGAAGGTCGCGGTGCCGATGCCACCCAGTGCGAACTGGCCGAACTTCAGCGTGAAGTCACCGGTGCCGAGCACCAGCGTGATGGCGGCAACAATCAAATTGCGGTTGTCCGAAAAGTCCACCTTGTTGTCGACCCAGATCTTGGCGCCGGCCACGGCGATGAGGCCGAACACCACGATGCTCACGCCGCCCATCACCGGCAGCGGAATCGCCTGGATCAGCGCGCCGAACTTGGGGCTGAAGCCCAGCACCACGGCGATCAGCGCCGCCACCACGAAGACGGCGGTGGAATAGATCTTGGTCGCCGCCATCACGCCGATGTTCTCGGCGTAAGTCGTCACGCCGGTGCCGCCCGCGCTGCCCGAGACGATGGTCGCCACGCCGTCGCCGATGAAGGCGCGGCCCATGTAGACATCGAGGTTCTTGCCCGTCATGGCCGTCACCGCCTTGATGTGGCCGAGGTTTTCCGCCACCAGGATGATGGCGACGGGCGCAATCAGCAGCATGGCATTGGCGCTGAACACCGGTGCTGTGAAGCCCGGCAGGCCGACCCAGGCGGCATTGGCAATGCCCGACAGGTCCATCGGCTTGCCCAGACCCAGTCCGTTGGTCAGCACTGCATAAATCACGCTCGCCACGATCAGGCCGACCAGGATCAGCAGCCGCTGCACCATGCCGCGTGTCATCACGGCCACCAGGGCGACGCTCACAAACGTCACCACCTGCATCCATGAATCGAAATTGCCGGCCGCCATATTCTTGATGGGAATGCTGGCCAGGTTCAGGCCGATCACCGCCACCACGGCGCCGGTGACCACGGGCGGCATGAAACGTTCTATCCAGCCGGTGCCGATGGACTGCACGATGAAGCCGATCAGCGTATACACCACGCCGCAGGCAATGATGCCGCCCAGGGCCACGCCCAGGTTGGCATTCGGCCCCTTGCCGGCGTAGGCCGTGGCGGCAATCACCACACCGATGAAGGCAAAACTCGAACCCAGGTAGCTGGGCACCTTTCCGCCGGTGATGACGAAGAAAATCAGCGTGCCGATGCCGCTCATCAGGATGGCGATGTTGGGGTCAAAGCCCATGAGGATGGGTGCGAGCACCGTGGCGCCGAACATCGCGATCACGTGCTGCACGCCCATCACCGCGGTCTGCGGCCACGGCAGGCGCTCGTCGGGCCCGATGACGCCGCCCTGCTGCAATACCGCGCTGCTTTTTTCTGTCCAGTCCAGCATTCCCATCATGTCTCCTTGTTATAAAAGTGAGGCAATGCTAGGGGGAATGCGCGCGCCGCACAAGAGCGGTGCCGTATGGAGATAAACAGGTTCTCAGGCCAGGAAGGCGGCCACCTCGCGCAGCACCTCATCATCCTTGAGGATTTTGCGATGGCCCAGGCCTTCGGTGGCCACCAGGCGTGCGCCGGCGATCGCCTCGCTATAGGCCACGCCGTCGGCAAAGCGGTTGATGCTGTCCTGCCGGTCATGCACCACCAGCGTGGGCAGGGCGATGCGCGGGCCGACCATCGCCGGCTCGAACTGCGGCATCAAAATGCCTTCGCGCGCCTCGATGCGCCGCTGCATGGCCGCGCGCGTGGATTCGCGCAGGCCGAATACGTGGGCGAACAGCCGCGTGTATTCGAGCGGCGAGGCAGGCGGCGCCAGCAACACCAGCCGGCCGGCCGCCAGCCCGCGGCTGGCGGCATAAGCGCCGGCGTTCGCCGACAGCGAATGCGCCACCACCGCGCGCAGCGTATGGCCCTGTTGCTGCAGCCGTGCGGTCACGTACTCGAGCACGCGCGCAAACTGCGGCAGGTTGGTGACCGAGCCGCTGCTGCGGCCATGCGCCGGCATCTCAACAATCACGGGCCGCAAGCCTTGCGCGCTCAAGACCTCCGCCAGCGCCAGCATCTGCCCGGCGTGTCCGCCCCAGCCGTGCACCAACAGCACCACCGGGCCGGCAGGCGCGACGGGGCGGCTGTACATCGTCACGCTGGCGTCTTCAAAAGGCCATTGCTCAATGTGCCAGTCGGGGCTCCACTTTCTGCGGCGACTCACCCACTTGGGCGGCAGCGGTGTGCCGAACAGGCGGTAAGCCGCCCGCACAGCCAGCGCCGGCCAGAGCTGCTGCGAAGCGCCCAGCCCCCAGCGGAAAATGCGTGTCAGGGGGCTGGCGTTATAAAAGGCCGCGGTGGCCTGGAGCGATGTGCGTGTCATGGTCTGCTGTCTCCGCGGTTTTCAGTACCAGACCCAGTCTTCATTGCTGCGCGGCAGTGTGCGCAGCGAAGCCTGCACCGCCATCACGGCGCGAACGCCAAAATAAATGCCAAAGCCAATGATCAGGATCAACATGATTTCCTCATTTCTCCGCACAGTCGTGCGAAATTAAAACTTGCCAACACATCGAAAATGGCATGGCTGCCCTTTCCGCCCAGTTTGTCTCTTACTTTTTGGTGACTGTCTCGGTCTGGTAGCTCTTGATCAGGCGCTCCCAGGCTGCCTGGGCCCGTTCAGCCGCGCGTGCATCGCGTAGAAAACGGGCATCGTGAAACATCCCCATGGCAATGCTGCTGATTTCCATGACCAGCTGTTCCGCATCGGTGTCGGCCTTCAGTTGACCGGCCTCCATGGCCTGCAGCACGGTGCGCCGCAACGTGGCGCGCCAGCGGGTGACCTCGCTGAACAGCAGGTCGCGCAGCTCGCCTTCGCGGTCGTCCAGCTCAAAGGCGCCCGCCGTGTAAATACAGCCTGACTTGGCTTCCACATCGCGCGTGCGCACAATCCAGCGCTGCACGATGGCTTCCAGCCGCGGCAGGCCCTTGGGCTGCTGCATGGCGGGCACGAACACGTCGGCAATGAAGCGCCGGCCGAACTCTTCGATCACGGCCTTCTGCAAAGCCTCGCGCGAGCCGATGCGTGAAAACACGCCGCTCTTGGAAATACTGATGCGGTCGGCCACAGCCTGCAAGGTGATGGCTTCCAGACCTTCCGCCGCAGCCAGGTCAATGCCTGCGCCGATGATGGCGGCGCGGGTCATTTCGCTTTTCTGGGTTTTGGCGTCCATGCGGCGAATATTAGCACGATTGTGCGAAAGTGCAATCCCCTCACCGCGTCACGGGTTTCGGATCTTCCGCGCAGGGCTAGCAGGCGGCGACGCAATCGATCTCGATGTCAAAGTGCCCTGGCCATGCCGGCACGCAGATGAAAATCCGGGCCGGTGGATCCTGGGGAAAGTAGCGGGCGTAAATAGCATTGACCGTTGCAAATTTCTCGACCGATGTGCAATAGATGTTGCACTTCAGCACCTGGTCCAGCGACGAACCCGCTGTTTCCAGGCAGAGCTTCATCTGCTCCAGCACCAGCTCGGTCTGGCGTTCGAGGCTTGCATTGATGACCTCACCCGTGGCGGGATCAAACGGCGGAAGGCCAGAGACATAGACCGTATCGCCATGGCGCGTCATGACCGAAGTGGGCGCCTTCCACCGCTCGAGCCAGGTTGAAAGGGGCTCGACGCGAATAATCTCTTTGGCCATGCGTTGCTCCTGGGCAGGGTGTGCGGGGTGATGCGGGTACATCCACATTTGTACGCGGCTACGGCACTTCTTTGCTTCGCGCGGGAACGAAGCATTCACACCTGCGGCTAACGGCGACGCCTGATCGTTGGCGTCGGGCCTTTGGGCATCAGCCCCACCGCCGCCCGGGCCAGCGTATCGGCCTCCCGGTTGCGGTGGCGAGGTATCCACACCAGCCGCGCGCTCGCGAAGGAGTGCAGCACGGCGCGCACCTCTTCGAACAGCGGAGCCAGGCGCAGGAATGGCTCCGTGGCAGTTCCCGCCAGCTGCTGGACCACCACGCTGTTGTCGCAGTGAACAAGCAGCGCCGTTGCACCCTGCTGCCCGGCGTACTGCATGGCCGCCATCAGCGCACGCAACTCCGCTTCGTTGTTGCAGCCTCGGCCTTCCGCGGTGATAGACAGCGGATGCCGGCTGCCGTCCGGCCCGGTAACGACTGCACCCAGGCCCATACGGCCAGGGTTCGGCACGGCGCTGCCGTCGCAGTAGATGATCCAGGGGGCGCTATTCAATGAGCACTTCTTTCATGCGGAGTCAGCCAATATAGGCCATGGCGGGGATACCACCGGGTCGCATCCGCCTCGTCCTGGTTTATGGTTACGGCCATGTTCCAGATACGCAAGTACCAAAACTGGCTGCAGGCCACACGCGGCCTGTCATTCGACAACTATGACGCGCTGTGGCGCTGGTCGGTCACCGACCTCGACGCCTTCTGGCAAAGCATCTGGGATTACTTCGAACTGCAGTCGCCCACCGCGCACACGGCCGTGCTGGGCCGGCGCAGCATGCCGGGGGCTGAGTGGTTTCCCGGTGCGCAGGGCAACTACGCGCAGCAGGTGTTCCGCCACACGGCCGCGGCCGACGCGGCGGGCGTGCCTGCCATCGTCAGTCACGGTGAAGCCAGCCTGGCGAACGGCGAAGCAGCGCGGGAACTGGGTTGGGCCGAGATGCGCCGGCAGTCGGCGTCGCTGGCCTTGCACCTGAAGGCGCAGGGCGTACAGCCCGGCGACCGCGTGGCCGCCTACTTGCCCAACACGCCCGAGACCATGGTCGCCTTCCTCGCGACGGTCAGCATAGGCGCCGTGTGGAGCGTGTGCGCGCCCGACATGGGCACGCCCGCTGTGCTGGACCGTTTTCGCCAGATTGAGCCCAAGGTGCTGATTGCCTGTAACGGCGTGCACTACGGCGGAAAGGACATCGACCGCCGCAGCGTGGTGGCGGAGCTGGTTGCGGCGTTGCCCAGCGTCACGCACGTGATCCTTCACGAGGTGCTGCCCGGCAATTCAAATGCTATTGATTTGATAGCTGGTTGCGCATACCTGCAAAGCGCCACAGCCCGAAACGATGCACAAACAGCGGCCTTCGAGCCACTCTGGCTGCCGTTTGACCACCCATTGTGGATCGTCTATTCCAGCGGCACCACCGGCTTGCCCAAACCCATCGTCCACGGCCATGGTGGCGTGGCCTTGGTGGGGCTGGCGCTGCTGCGCCTGCACAACGACCTGGCACCCAGTTATGCCGACCCGGCCAATCCGGAACGATTTCACTGGTACAGCTCCACCGGCTGGATCATGTGGAACGTGCAGGCCGCCAGCCTGCTTAACGGCACGACCTGTTGCATCTACGACGGCAACCCGGCGGGCACGAACAAGGACGCACCTGACTGGACCACACTGTGGCGCTTTGTCGCCAACACCCGCGCTACCTTCTTCGGAGCGGGCGCGGCCTTCTTTGCCAACTGCATGAAGGCGGGCATTGACCTCGCACAGTGCGGAGACCTGAGCCGGCTGCGCACGCTGGGCACGACGGGATCACCGCTGAGTGAGGACACGCAGCGATGGGGAACCGCGCAGTTCGAGAAGCTACGTGATCGGGAAAACCGAAGACGCCTGACCGCCGGGCCGCCCCAAGGCCAGGCAGCCCCCTCGGGGGGCAGCGTATTACACGAAGTGAAAAGCGTGGGGGCACCGATATGGTGGTGCAATATTTCCGGCGGGACTGATTTCGCCGGTGCGTTTATAGGCGGCAACCGCGAACTGCCCGTGGTTCCCGGCGAAATGCAATGCCGCATCCTCGGCTGCGCGGTCGAGGCCTGGAACGACAAGGGCGAGTCCGTCGTCGATGAAGTCGGTGAGCTGGTCTGCACGCAGCCGCTGCCGTCCATGCCGCTTTACTTCGTTGGCGACAAGGACAACCAACGCTACCTCGCGAGCTACTTCGACACCTACCCCGGCGTGTGGCGGCATGGCGACTGGCTCAAGGTTACGCCCTCGGGCAGCTGCATCATCTATGGCCGCAGCGATGCCACTATCAACCGCCACGGCCTGCGCATGGGCACCAGCGAGCTTTACAGCGCGATTGAGGCGCTGCCCGAAGTGCTGGACTCCATGGTGGTCGACCTTGAATACCTGGGCCGTGAAAGTTACATGCCGCTCTTCGTTGTACTGCGTCCCGGCCACGAGCTGGATGACGCGATGAAAGCCAAACTCAACCAGGCCGTCAAGACCGCGCTGTCGCCGCGCTTTGTGCCCAACGACATCTTCGCCGTGCCGGAAATTCCGCGCACGCTCTCGGGAAAGAAGCAGGAATTGCCGATCAAGAAACTGCTGCTGGGCCAGCCGCTGGAGAAGGTGGTGAACCGCGACGCGATGGCCAACCCCGGTTGCCTGGACTGGTACGTGGCTTTCGCGCAAAAGCGTGCCGCAGGTGATCGACGGGATTGAGCAGGCGGTTCACACCCGCGCGCGCAACCACTGCGCCAGGTCCGTCATGACCCGCAAACCGACAGGCGATACGGCAGTGAAATGGATACAGGCATGAATCGCCTCCGGGTAGTGCCGGTGCGCCACCTCCACCCCGGTCGAGGCCACGCGCAGTGCGAGGGCATGGCCTTCGTCACGCAACGGGTCGTGGCCCATGGTGGCCACCCAGGTGGCGGGAAGGTTCGCCAGGCCCCCTGAGTCCAGCAAGGCAAAGTCAGGATGCTTGTCCGCACCGGCCTGCTTGCCGAGATAGCTGGCCATAAACCACTGCATCACGCCCATGCTGAGAAATTTGCCTTCGTTCTCCGGGTAGGAGGCACTGGGCTGGCTGGGGTGTTGTGCCACCGGATAGATCAGGCCGAGCGCGCGAACGGCTTTTGCGTTCACGCGCCGTGATGCCACCAGTGCCAGCTGTGCGCCGGCGCTGTCGCCGGCCACCGCGATACGGTTTGCGTCGCCGCCCAACGCAGAGGCATTTGCCAGTACCCAGCGCAAGGCGGCCTCGACGTCGTCAGGTGCGGCGGGGAAGGGGTGCTCCGGCGCCAGCCGGTAATCCACCGCCACGACCAGCATGCCGGTGTGGTGGCACAGCGTGCGGCAGACCTTGTCATGGGTCTCCAGGTCGCCGATTACAAAACCACCGCCATGCGCATACAGCAGCACAGGCCAGGGGCCGATGGTGTCGGGGCTGTACACGCGCAGGCGCACGGGGCCGCCCGGACCGGGAAAGCTGGTGTCATCCACTTTCCCGATGGCCGGGGCCGGCAAACCCAATGTGTCGGCCAGCTCGCGGTAAACCTGCCGTGCGATGGCAGGTGGCAGGCTTTCCAGCGGCGGATTGCCTTGCGCGGCGGCCTGGGCCAGAAAGCCGGCCAGGCCAGGGTCCATATCGGCCGTCTCCAGCACCGGCTTCACAACAGCATTCATTCGAGAGTCTCCTCATGGGTGGGTAACGTGTTCATCGCAACAATTTGCCGTCGCGGGCGCGCATGCCGATCTCGACATGGTCCGAGGCGTGGTGCCGCTCCCGGCCGAACGAGAGCCTGAAGCCGCCCAGGTCCAGTGCTCCAAGGCTTTCAATCGCCTCGCCGAGGCGCAGCCCGTCGGCGCGGGGCCCGGCGCGGCGCAGTGCCTCCGTGCAGACACGCAGATTCAGGTAGGACTCCAGGCCTTCGAAGGTCATAGCTTCGGGGCCGATGAAATCGTCTGCATCGCGCTCGAGCTCGCGCACGATGGGCAGGCGGGCCACCTCGGGATTCGGCACCACGCTGGTGTAGCCCACCAGCCGGTTGCGGAACAGCCGTGTCAGCTGCGTCAGCCCCGCCGTCGACAAAGTGGCGACGGTGGACGGCACGCTGTCATAGGCTGAGGCCGGAAGCCGCCCCAGCGCATCCAGCACCTCGTTGCCCAGGTTGAGGACCAGGGCCTGCGGCGCGGCCTTGGCCACGTCGCGGAATGCCGCTTCGATGGACGCCAGCCGCGCGTCGGCGGTGATGCGTGTGACCTGCCGGCCGTCGCGTTGCAAGGCTGCCACCAGCGCCTCGGTGCGCGCCGGTTCGGAACCGTCGGCCAGCACCGCCACCCGGGTGACGCCGATGGATGCCAGCTGGCGCACCAGTGCATCGGCCTCGCGCGCATCATCCGGTCGCAGGCTGAAAACATGGCGGACATCGGGGGAACGCAAAGCCGACGCGCCCGACATCGGGCCGACCAGCGGCACGCGAAGTTCGCGCGTGGCCTGGGCAGCCTCAAGGCAGGCCCGTTCACCGAGGCAATTGGCAATCAGCACCGCCTTGTGCTGGCCCACCAGGATGCGCAGGTTGGCCGCCACACGCCGTGGGTCACCGCCGTCATCCAGCGTCACCAGTTCAACGCGTCGCCCGGCAATTCCGCCCGACGCGTTGACGCGCTCCACATGCGCGCGGGCGCCGGCCAGCACGCGGTTGGCGACCGGAAAGCCCGCACCGGTGAGCGGCAGAGACTGGCCGACGACCAGGGTGTCGGGCGCGGCATGGCTTGCCGCGGCCGCGCCCAGCAGCATCGCCGTGCCAAGAAGCCTGCGCGTGCGGCGGGTCAGTGTGTCGCTACGCCGGCTCATACCGGCACTCGTGCATTGACCGGCATGGGCAGGGCCACCGCCGGCCGCAGCAGGAAGTAGCCCAGCGCGGGCAGCAGGACCAGCGCCCCCACCATGTTCCACACAAACATGAAGGCCAGCAAAATGCCCATGTCGGCCTGGAACTTGATGGGCGAAAAAGCCCAGGTGCCAACGGCTAGCGCCAGCGTGATGCCGGTGAGCAGGACCACGCGGCCGGTGAACTGCAGCGCGTGGTGGTAGGCCTCGGACAGGCTGGCGCCTTCCCGCATGCGGGCCAGCGTGATGCTGAGCACATAGAGGGCATAGTCCACGCCGATGCCCACGCCCAGCGCAATCACCGGCAGCGTGGCAACTTTCACCCCCATGCCCAAGCCCACCATCAGCGCCTCGCAAAGGATCGAGGTCAGCACCAGCGGCAGTACCGCCACCACCACCGCACGCCAGGAGCGAAAGGTGACCCAGCACAAAATCACCACCGCTGCATACACCCACAGCAGCATCTCGCGCATGGCCTTGCCCACCACGATATTGGTCGCCGCATCAATGCCGGCGCTGCCCGCGGCCAGCTTGAAGGTGACGTCCTGCGTGTTGTTGATCGCAGCGAAGCGGTCCACATCGGCCACCACGCGCGCCAGGGTTTCGGCCTTGTGGTCCTTCAGGTAGACGTACAGCGCGAGGAATGAGCAGCTCTGGTTAAAGAGTTCGCGCGGCGCGCGCGTCTGCACCCCGCCCAGGGCGCCTTCATTGGGGAGCAGCTCAAACCACTTGAAGTTGCCTTCGTTGTAGCCCACCATGGCCAGCTTGGACAGCGCGGCCATCGAGTTGGTGGACTCCACCCCGGGCAATTGTTCAAGCTGCCAGGCCAGGGCGTCCACCTTGGCCAGCGTGCCGTAGGCCGTGCATTTATCCGCGGGTGTGGTCACCATCACAGTCAGGATGTCGGCGCTGGCCGCGTAGTGGGCGATCTGGTAGGCGTTGTCCTGGTTGTAGCGCGAGCAGGGCCGCAGCTCGGACGCGCCGGGGTCGAGGTCGCCGATTTTCAAGTGCAGGCTGATGGCATAGCCGCCTGCGGCCATGAGCGCCGCAACGACCACTGCTGCCGTGGCCCAGCGCTTTTGCGTGAAATGGTCCAGCAAGGCCCATAGCCATGAACGTTGCGCCCCCTGTGATGCTTCCTGGCGCAGGCTGCGCGCCGCCGCAGCAGGGGCCACACCCGCATAAGACAACAGGATGGGCAGCAGCACGAGGTTGGTGAAGATCAGAACCGCCACGCCGATGCTGGCAATCAGGGCCAGGTCCTGGATGACCTTGATCTGGATGATGACCAGCACCGCGAAGCCCACAGCATCGCAGAGCAGGGCGGTCAGGCCTGCGACGAACAGGCGCCGGAAGGTATAGCGGGCCGCCACCACACGGTGCGTGCCGCGGCCTATGTCCTGCATGATGCCATTCATCTTTTGTGCGCCGTGGCTCATGCCGATGGCAAACACCAGGAAGGGCACCAGAACCGAATAGGGGTCAAGCTCATAGCCCAGCAATGCCAGCAAGCCGAACTGCCAGACTACCGCCACCACCGAACACGCCACCACCAGCGCGGTGCTGCGGGCGCAGCGGGTGTAGGCAAAAAGAACCGCGGTGGTGATGGCAAGTGCCAGCAGGAAGAATAGCAACACCTGATGCAGGCCCTCGATCAGGTCACCAGCCACCTTGGCGAAACCGGTGACGCGGATCTGCAGCGCATCGCTGCCGTGCTTGGCGCGCAGGACTTCGATCTGGCGTGACAAATCGCCATAGTCCAGTGCCTTGCCGGTGTCCGGGTTGCGGTCCAGCAAGGGAACAAACACGATGCTGGACTTGAAGTCGCCCGCCACCAGCTGGCCGATTTCCCCCGAGCGCTCGACGTTGGCGCGCAGCCCGGCCAGGCTGGCAGGCGAGCCGTCGTAGGCATCGGGGATCACCGGCCCGCCGTCCAGGCCTTCTTCGGTCACGGCCACCCAGCGGGTGTTGGATGTCCACAGCGACTTCATGAAAGGCCGGTCCACGCCGGGCAGCAGGAAGATTTCGTCGTTGATCTTCTGCAGCGCATCGAGGTAGGCCTTGTCGAAGATCGTGCCCTGCCGGGCCTCCACCACCAGCCGCAGCGCATTGGCCTGGCCGCCGAGATCGGCCTTGTGGGCCAGGTAGTTGACGATGTAGGGGTGGCCCGTCGGAATGGTTTTTTCAAAACTGGCGTTGAGCTGCAGCTTGGTGGCCTGCCAGCCCAGCACGAGGGTCAGCAGCAGGCACACCGCCATGACCCAGGGCCGGTGATTGAAAAAAGCGCGCTCAAGCAGCGTGCCCGAACGCGTGTCAAAGTCTTCAAGCCGCGCGACGACGGGCTGGGTATCTGAAGAGGAAGCGGAGGAGGAGGAATCGGCGTGCATAAAGTTTCGCTGTTGGCGGCGTATGTCTCTTCGTTGTTTTCAGTTAGCCGGCAGTGCGGGCAAGTGCCGCATGCCACGCAGGCTTGCCAGCACCAGGCTGCCGTCGGCCGCCAGGGCAACGCCGGAAACCGGAACCGGCTCGCGTGCCGGGATGCGCCGCAGGCCGGGCCCGCCTGCGGTGCCCATCAGGGCGTCGCCCGCCTGGCTCATCAGCACAAAACCGCCGTCCGGCAAAGCCATGCCGGCTCCCACCGCCATGGGCACGCCGGTGTCGAGCTTGTCCCAGTGCACGCCCTCGTCTGTCGAGCGATAGGCTGAGCCGCGCAGGCCGTAGGCCACCAGCGCGCCGCCTCGGGTGCGCAGCAGGCCGAAAAAGCTGCCCTTGTACGGTGACTGCAACGCGGTAAAGCTGGCCCCGCCGTCACTTGAGCGCAGCAGCAAGCCCTGCTCACCGGCGATCACCAGCGTGCGGCCGTGGGCGCGCACGCCGTACAGATGCAGGGCTTTCGGGTTGGGCAGCCGCGGCCCCCACGCGGTCCATGTCTTGCCGCCGTCTTCGGTAGCAAAAATCAGGTTGTAAGCACCGACGGCAAAGCCGCGCCGGGCATCCACAAATTCCAGGTCAAAAAATGGTTTGTCTGCACCTTCTTCAACCAGATGCTCTGCCTGCGCCATGGCCTGGCTGTCGCCACTGCGCTGCGCAGCCTGCTTCACCAGCTCGGCCGCCTGGATGCCATCGAGCTGCTTTTCCCAGGTGGCCCCGCCGTCGACGCTGCGCAAAATCACGCCCAGGTGTCCTGCGGCCCAGCCGGTGCGTTCATCGGCGAAACACACGGCCGTCAAGGTGGCTTGCACAGGCACCTGCGCCTGTCGCCAGGTGGCGCCATGGTCATCCGACAGCAACACCGTGCCGCGCTCTCCCACCGCCACGAGCCGGGTGCCGGCCCGTGTCACGGCCAATGTGGCCGCGCCTGACGCCTTGGGCGTGACCAGCGCCGGCTGTGACAACACGGCGGGCCCGTTGGCAGCCCACGCGGGGAGTGCAGCGGAGGCCACCCAGCCGAGCAGCCCCATCAGGGCTGCCCGCCGCGCAGCGCGAGGCTGGGCACTTCCGGTCATCAGCGAGCGCCTTCGCTGGCGAGCGATTCAGCGCTGAAGAAGGAGCGCGGAATCGGCGGCTGCACTTCGTACTGCTTGGGCAGCTCGTTGGAAGCCATGTTCAGGTAATAGGCGCCGGTCTGCATGTCATAGCCGCCCCACAGCACGACGTTGGTCACGGCCGGAATGTCCGGTGCCGTCAGCATCAGTGCGTAGTTGGTGCGCCAGAGCTGGCCTTTGGCGTCCCAGCCGTCGAACAGCGCGATCTGCCAGGAGTCTTCGTCGATGTAGTACTTGCGCTTGGGCACCACGTGGCGCTTGCCGGCAGCCAGTGTGGCTTCCACTTCCCATACCCGGTGCAGCTCCCAGCGTACCTGCGCAGGGTTCAGCGTGTTGGGCGTCACCAGGTCTTCGATCTTGGCCGAGGCGGCGCGGTTGTTGTTATAGGGAATGTAGATTTCCTTCTTGCCCACCAGCTTGAATTCGTGCTTGTCGATCGGGCCAAACAGCGTGAAGGCCTCGTCGAACAGACCGATGCCGGAGGTCACCGAGTCGGGTGTGTCGTAGGCCACGGAAGGCGCTTTGCGCACGCGGCGCTGGCCCACCAGGTACTGCCACAGGCCGCGCGGCGCGGCATCCGAAACACCGTCGAGCGCGAGAATGGCTTCGCCCGCCTTGGAGCCCGGCGCGTTGACCACCAGCTTGCCGTACTGGTAATAGCCGTCGAACTTCTCGGCGGTGCCGTCCTTGTCGTAGAAGGCCTGGCGTATGGTTTGCGTGCCGCCGGAGGCCATGGTGCGCTTGCCATCGGACGTCACCACCCACACGCGCATCGGCATGGAAAAGTTGCCGCCGCGCCAGGCTGTGCGCTGGTTCCACATGGCTTCATAGCCGTCTTTGGGAATCGGAAATGGTGTGCCGCCAAAAGCGCCTTCCATGCCGTAGCCACCTTCAATGGTCTTGGCCCGGGTGGCGTTCCTGAAGGTGTTGTCGTACACCGACTGCGGCGCCGCCGCGGTGCGGTGCGTGGGGTACACGTCGACGCGGAAGTCGGGGTACTTCTTCATCAGGGCCTGCACGCCGTCGGTCAGCTTGTCGGCGTGCTGCGCCATGTTTTTGGCGTTGATCGACAGGATGGGTTTTTCGTTGGGGTAGAGGTCGGGCCGCGCGTCGCCGTTCTTGTAGCCCGGGGTGGCCTTGGCGAGGCCCCCTTCCCACGGCGGAATGGTGCCTTCCTTGTTGCCGGCTTTCTCGGCGCCCATGGGCGTCAGCGAGGATTTGAGTTTGGCGGCCTCTTCGGCGGTGACAGCGGCCTGGGCGGACATGGCGCCGGCCAGCAGGGCGGCCACGAGCAATGAAAGTTTTGCGGTCTGCATCATGATGGTTGTCTCTGTAATGTTTTTCAGAAAGTGCGGGAAGCGGTGAAGGAAACGTAGTTGCGGTCTTTCAGTGTTTGCCCATAAGACAGCATGCGGGTGGGGGTTCTGGGGTCCGTGACGGTCAGGGTGTTTTCCTTGCCGAAGAAGGCGGTGTAGTTCAGGGCGAAGTTCCAGACGTTCTGGTATTTGCCCTTGATGCCTATGCTCACGTCGCCCGCTTGGCTGGCCCCGCCAGCAAAGTTGATAACGGCTGCGGAACGGCCGCCGAAGTTGTAGCCCAGGCCCAGCGGGATGGACAGGTCCAGGCCCGGCAGCACCTGGAAGTACTGCGGCTCAAAGATCATGCGGAACGCCGCGGCGTTCCGCGTTGCGTTCGGGTCCAGCCCGCCAAAGCCAACGGCGCTGGGGTTTTTTGTCACGCTCATGAGCCGGTTCCAGGCCAGTTCGGCCACCAGGGCGCCGCCGTCCCACAGGCTGGACTTGTTGAGTACGTAAATGCCCGACAGATTCAGGTGCGCCGTCTTGCCGGTTGCATAGCACGGGTTGGAGGGCGAGCCGTCGCAGTTGACTGGTGGCATGAAGGGTGCGCCGCCCAGCACGGCGGGATCGCTGGCCAATGGCGCGTCGGTGCGCACCGAGCCCTCCAACGCCCAGTTGAGCTGTCCTATCGACGAAGTGACGCTGGCACCAAAAGTCTTGATGCCCTTGGCGTAGACGTTGTGCACATTGCCGTTGATCAGGTCGAACACCGGAACGGCCGGGGTCTTGTCGTTGTAGCGTGCCGCGTACACGCCGAACTCATAGTTGCCGCCGGCCGGCGCCCAACGCAACTGGGCGCCGAACTGGCCGCTGTCGCCCGGCTTCTGGTCGCGGCTGGTGTCGGTGGGCAGCACCGGCCCGCCGAGATAGACACGGCCGCCGCCTATGTAGTCCTGGTTCGAAAAATAGCTGCCGACCCCGGGAATCTTGCTGGGCCGCCACTTGAGCTGGTAGTAGCCGCCCAGCGTCACGCCATCGGCCACCTGCAGCGTGCCGGAAATCTGCTCCACCGGCAGCAGTACTTCCTTGAATTGCCAGTTCGGCACCGAGACGATTTTTGCGATGTCCACCGGGCCTTGCGCGTTGGCAATGCCGTTCTGGCCGAAGAACACGCTCTCGCCATACTGCAGCGCGTGCTTGCCGACGCGGATCGAGGCTGGCATGCTGCCGATGGATCCCTTGCCCCAGACGAAGGCGTCGAGGAATTCGTCTCCACGGCCATGCTGCTCCCGGGTTGCCGGGACGAACTGGTTGGCGGCCTGGCCGGCGAAGTTGCTGACGCCGGCCGTGCCGTCATTGGCATTGGCGCGAAGGTACTGCGAGTCGTACCAGGCGGAGTGACTGATGCGCAGGCCCCAGTTGCTGCGGCTGTAGTCAAATTCGGTCAACAGGTCGGCGCGGTTGGAGATCAGGCCCTTCTTGAAGTTGAGGTCGCCGTCGTTTTCATTGGTCACACCGCCATCGCCGCGGGCGGCCGGCGAGGTGAGCAGTGCGGACGGGTCCTTCAGCCGCCAGGCCAGGCTGTACTTGGGTGTGAAGTCCAGCCGGATTTTGGTGTCGGGGTCGCCGTTGTCCAATTCCAGGGCGTGGACCGGCAGTGCGCAAGCCAGGCCGCAGGCCAAGGCCAGCGTGGCTGGCCTGAAGGGGGTGAATACCTTGTTCATCGAATGTCTCCTCGTTATGTGTCGTTGTTACGTGAATGGGGGATGGGTGCCCTCGCACCCGTGGCGTGTCAGCGTTAGATGTAGTTAGATATAGGTAGAGGCCAGGCCGCCATCAACGGGAATGTTGGCGCCGCTGACCCAGCGCGCGGCGTCGCTGCATAACCAGGCGATGACGGGTGCGATTTCGTCGGCAAAGCCAGGGCGCAGCATGCGATGCGCATCGGCTTGAACGCGCTCCTGGCCCAGCATTGCCACGAAGTCGCCCAGGATGGGTGTGAACACCGGGCCGGGCGCCACGCAGTTCATGCGCACGCCTTTGCCCAGGAACCACTCCTGCGACTGCGTGGCGTTCCAGACGATCAGGGCTTCCTTGAAGTACTGGTAGCAGGTCGCCTGCGGCACCGGGTGGCCGCGCAGCCATGCGGCGCCGGCTTCAAATCCTTTGGCTGCCGCCAGCTCCTTGTGCAGGGCCAGCCGCTGCGGCCATTCGGCGCCCAGGATGGACGCCACGTTGACGATGCTGCCGCCGCGCGGCATGCGCGCCAGCACCTTTTCCGTCAGATGCCGCAGGCCCAGGTAGTTCACGCGGGCCACCAGCTCGCCGTCAGCCGTGCCGGGTACGCCGGCGATGTTGCACAGCGCGTCAACCTGCGCCGGCAACTGGGCCACGGCGGCATCGATGGCCGCGGCGGTGCCGAGGTCGGCCTTGATGAAGCCGCCCAGCGTCAGGCTGGGATCGTTGCGGTCCATGCCGATGACCGTGGCGCCCTGGAAGCGCGCCAGCCTGGCCACCTCGGCGCCGATGCCGGACGAGGTGCCGGTGATGACAATGGTTTTGCCTTGCAGGCTCATAAAGCCTCCCGGGTATGCGGATTCATGAAGGTCTCCTTGATGTGGTGAGCCAAAAAAATCGAAAAAGCCGAAAAGTCGAAGCGTTCCGTTAGAACGGGAACATGGGCGCGGTGTCCTTGACGGTCATCCACTGCCACTGCGTGTATTCCTCCCAGTCGGACGGGCCGCCCACGCTGGTGCCGTTGCCCGCGATGCCGGGGCCGCCGAAAGGGTTGACGCAGTCGTCGTTGACGGTCTGGTCGTTGATGTGAACCATGCCGGCCTTGAGCTGCTGCCCCACGGCCATGGCGCGGCCCACGGAGCGGGAGATGACGGCGCAGGCCAGGCTGCCGCTGTTGTTGTTGGCCAGCGCGACCGCTTCCTCGTCACTGCCGAAAGTGACGATGTTGGCCACCGGGCCGAAGGTCTCTTCATCGAACACGCGCATGCCGGGCTTGACGCCGGACAGCACCGTCGGCTTGTAGAACAGGCCGTCGTAGCTTCCGCCGGCTTCCAGCTTCGCGCCGGCCTTGATGCTGTCCTGCACGATGGCATGCACGCGATCGCGCTGGCGCGCATCGATCAGCGGCCCGAGCGCAACCTGGCCTGTGGCGCCGTCGCCGACCGGCAGGTGCGTGGCCTTGGCGACCAGGCGCTGCAGCAGCGGGGCCGCGATGCTCTGGTGAACGAGGATGCGGTTGGCGGCCATACAGATCTGGCCCTGGTGCAGGTAGGCGGCCCAGGCGGCGTTGCTCGCGGCGATGTCCAGGTCGGCGTCGTCCAGGATGATCAGCGAGTTCGCGCCGCCGAGTTCCAGCGACACTTTCTTCAGGTGCTTGCCCGCGAGCTCGCCGATGCGCCGGCCCACCGCGGGCGAGCCGGTGAAGGCGATCATGGGCACCAGCGGGTCGGTGACCAAAGCTTCGCCGGCTTCGGCGTCGCCGGGCAGCACATGCAGCAAATCCCTGGGCAGGCCGGCCTCCGCAAAAATGCGCGCGATCATCAGGCCGCCGGTCACCGGCGTGCGGGTGTCGGGCTTGATCACCACGGCGTTGCCCGCGGCCAGCGCCGGGGCCACCGCGCGCAGCGTCAGGATCAGCGGAAAGTTGAAGGGCGAGATGACACCCACCACGCCGTGCGGCACGCGGCGGGCGATGCTGGTGCGCCCCGGTACGCTGGGCAGCACATGGCCCTGGGGCTGCAGCGGCATGGCGGCGGCCAGGTGGCAGATGGTGATGGCTTCGCGAATCTCATGCTGCCCCTTGGGCAGGATGCCGCCCGTCTCACGCGTGGCATACAGAGCGAGTTCATCAAAGTGCTGCTGGAACAGCGCGCCGGCGCGGCGGAAGACGTCGGCCCTCTCGCGCGGGGGCAGGGCGGCCCAGGGCTTTTGCACGTTGGCCGCCGCCCGCGTGGCCGCGGCCACGTCCGCCGCATTGGCGATGCCCACCGTGCACATCACTTTCCCGGTCGCCGGCTCGACCACGTCGCGCTTCCCGCCGCCTAGCGGCGCTTGCGTCAGCGCGGAAAAATCCAGAAATGCCATCGCGTCGGATACACCCATTTGCTTTTGTCCTTACGGTTGTTTGATCAGCTCGCCACATCGGCGCGTCGTGCTCCTGTATCGCAATGCATGTACCAGCGCCGCGCGAAAGAGTCCGCTTGCTGCGCTGCACCCAAAGTTTTTTCACTGGGAAACCCGGGACATACCCTAGGTATGTTTGCTGCGGTGCAGCACATGGAAATCACCCATACTTTTCTGATCAAATGGTTATAAAGTTGAATCAAATTTCACCAATTGATCAAATTGAGGAGCAAGCCATGCGCGTATCCGATCGCATTTCCCTGGCCGAGGTGGCCCGGGCCACCGGTGTCGCGCTGGGCAGCTTCGACAGCGCGTCGGTGGCCAAAGCCATGGGCGGGTTTGCCAGCACGCACATCGGCGGTGACACGCACCCGACGATCGCTGACATCAGCGAATGCCTGTTCTTCTCGCCGGGCGACGGGCGCATCTGGCTGCAGGACCAGCGCATGGTGCTGCTGCACACCGAGGCGCTGGGCTCCATGCGCCGCGAAATGATTGACAGCCTGGGCATCGAAAAAGCCCGCGGCCTGTTCACCCGCGCCGGTTATGTCAGCGGCGCCCGCGATGCCCAGCTGGTGCGCAAGCACTGGCCCGACGCCGACCCGCCGGCTGCAGCCATGGCCGGCACGCGCCTGCACGCGCTGGAGGGCGTGGTGAAGGTCGAACTGGTCAGCGTGACCTACGACCCGGACACCAGCGGCTATGAAGGCGAATTCATCTGGCACAACTCCAGCGAAGACGATGAACACATCGCCGCCTACGGCATAGGCGGCTCCCCGGCCTGCTGGATGCAGGTGGGTTACGCCACGGGCTATGTCAGCACGCTGTTCGGCCGCCTCATCGTTTTCCGGGAAACCATGTGCCGGTCCATGGGCCAGGCGCAATGCCGCGTGGTCGGCAAGTCCGCCGACAAGTGGGACAACATCGAAGAAGACATGCGCTACCTGAACGCCAGGGAGTTTGTCGACACCGCGGCCTATGCGCGCAGCGAAGCGGGCCCGGCCGACCTGGCGACCGGCGACGTGCCGGCCGGCGACGCGATGGTGGGGGCCTCATCGGCCTTTAACGCGGCCTGCCATCAATTGAGCCGGGTGGCGCGCACGACAGCCACCGTGCTGTTCACGGGCGAGTCGGGCGTGGGCAAAGAAAAGTTTGCCAGCATGCTGCACAGGATCAGCCCGCGCAAAGAGCTGCCGTTTATCGCGGTGAACTGCGCGGCCATCCCGGAAACCCTGATCGAGTCCGAGCTGTTCGGGGTGGAGCGCGGCGCCTACACCGGGGCCAGCCATTCGCGGCCAGGCCGCTTTGAGCGGGCCAGCGGCGGCACCCTGTTCCTGGACGAAATCGGCATGCTGAGTTTTGTGGCCCAGGGCAAGCTGCTACGCGCCCTGCAGGAGGGCGAGGTCGAACGCGTGGGCGGCACGCGCGGCATCGCGGTCGACGTGCGCGTGGTGGCCGCCACCAATGAAGACTTGCGCCAGGCCGTGCGTGAAGGCCGATTCCGCGAAGACCTGTTCTTCCGGCTCAATGTGTTCCCCATCCACCTGCCGCCGCTGCGCGAGCGGCGCGACGACATTCCCCTGCTGATGAACCATTTTCTGAACCACTACCGGCGCAAACACGGTTGCAACACCGGCGGCTTCACGCAGGCCTCGGTGCGCACGCTGCTGAACTACGACTTCCCCGGCAACATCCGCGAACTGCAAAACCTGATCGAGCGCGCCGTGATCATGGCCGATGCCGACGGCTTGATCGACGTGCACCACCTGTTCACCGGCGGCGAGACCTTGAGCACCGAGGTCATGACCTTGCGGATGCAGGGCAGTTCAGGCACCTTGAACTTCGAGGGGGCGCCGGCCGGCGCGCATCCCGTGCCGGCAGGGACCGCCGCTTCGCAGCGGTCCCTGGAGCAAACCGAGCGCGACATGCTGGAACGCGCCATCTCGGCCTGCCAGGGCAATCTCTCAGCGGCGGCGCGGCGGCTCAACACCAC
Source organism: Polaromonas sp. P1_F6 (assembly GCF_056405695.1). Classification (NCBI taxonomy): domain Bacteria; kingdom Pseudomonadati; phylum Pseudomonadota; class Betaproteobacteria; order Burkholderiales; family Comamonadaceae; genus Polaromonas; species Polaromonas sp. P1_F6. The sequence continues at coordinate 101,910 of NZ_JBFUBQ010000005.1, read as the reverse complement.
GCGGGCGAAGCTGGCTTACCGCGCCAGAAAACACAGCCTGATTTGAACCGCGTGCGGCGCCGTGGATCAAGCTGCCGGCGCCAGCGCCCCCAGGTAGGCCCTGACCTTCTCGTCGCGCGCCAGCGTGTCGAAGTCAGGCGCTTCGCTGACCGCACCTTTTTGTACAAAGATGAAACGCTCGCAGCATTGCCGCAGGATGTCGACGTGGTAGGGCTCGTTGGGATGCAGGCATAAAAACACCAGGCGGCCGTTGGCCCTGAGTTTGGCGAAGAAGTCCAGCATGAAGCCGATGTAGCCGTCCTGCGTATTGAACTGCGGCTCGTCGAACAGATGCACCAGCGGCGAGTCGTTCTGTGCGTGTTCCAACATGAAGTCGGGTTTGGTTTTCTGGAAAGACCGCACCTGGTAGGACTGGTGGTAGTGAATGGCGAGGCGATCCCGCTCGCGCGTGCGTACCTGGTGGATGTCTTGGCCGTTGACCAGCACACGGCCCGCGCTCGGCAGGTTGCTGCCGGTGATCAACTCGAACAGCGTGGTCTTGCCCGAGCCGTTAGGGCCCATGACACCGACCACGCAGGGCTTGTGCACTTCGAAATCGGCGGTCAATGAAAAGGTCGTGGTCTTGCGGAAGACGCCGCGCTGGTATTGCTTGGCGACGTTCTCGACGCGTAGCAGTGGATGGAGTGGATGGCTCATGCGGGTCAGACTCCCAAAAGTTGCCGGCACAAGGCGGCATCGTTGCGCAATTCGGCCGCAGGGCCCTCGTGGACGATCACGCCCTGGTTCATCACATAGGCGCGGTCGGCCACCTGCAGCGCGCTCTGCACGTTTTGCTCGACCACCAGCACCGCAATGCCCTCGGCCTTGAGCCGGCTGATGGTTTTCATCACGTCCTGCACCACCTTGGGCGCCAGGCCCTGGCTGGGTTCGTCGAAGAGCACCAGGCCGGGCGAGCCCAGCAGCGCACGCGAGATTGCGACCATCTGCATTTCGCCGCCCGAGAGGTTTTCGCACTCGCGGTGCATCAGGTATTCGAGCGCGCTGAAGATTTCAAAACACTCCTTCTCCTGCCAGGGGCGAAAGCGCGTGGTCTTGCGGGCGATAGCCAGATTGCGCGCTACCGTCAGCGTCGGGAAGATGCGGCGGTCATCCGGCACCCAGCCCATGCCGGCCTTGGCGATCTCGTGCGTGGGCATACGGGTGATGTCGCACGCGTCGAAGGCAATGCTGCCCTTGCGTGGCGGCGTGAGGCCGAGCACGGAGCGAAGCAGCGTGGTCTTGCCTGCGCCGTTGGGGCCCAGCAGTGCCACCACTTCGCCGGCGCCGACTTTCAGCGACACGTCGAACAGCACCTGCGTTTCGCCGTAGTAGGTGTCTATGCGGTTCACCGCCAGCATGTCGGCCTGCGGCGACACGGTTTTGATGACGGACTTCAGGACCGCGCTCATGCCAGCGCCCCCAGGTTGGACCGGCGCACCCATTCGTTTTCACGCAACTGGTCAGGTGTGCCCTGGCTGATGACCTGGCCCCAGTGGATGACGGAGATCTGGTCGGCGAGCTTGAAAAGGAAATTCATGTCGTGTTCGATGATCACAATCGTGAGCTGACGCTTGAGTTCTTTCACCAGCTCCATCAGGCGCGCCGTGCCTTCGGCGCCCAGGCCGGCGGTGGGTTCGTCGAGGAAGAGCATGCGTGGCTCGGCTGCGAGTGCCACACCGATCTCCAGCGCGCGGCGCTCGCCGTAAGACAGGCTGCTGGCCAGCACGTGCTCCTTGCCCTTGAGGCCGACGCGCTCGAGGATGGCCGCGGCCAGTTGTTGCGCCGTGCTGTCGGCGCCCAGATCGCGCCAGGGGTTGAAGCCCTGTCTGCGCACGTGCGGCGTGGCCACCAGCACGTTGTCAAGCGCGGTGTAGCTGTCGAAGAGGTTCATGATCTGAAAGGAGCGCGACACGCCCTTGCGGGCAATCTCCCGCGGCGAGAGGCCGGTGATGTCCTCGCCGGCAAAGGTCACACGGCCGCGGTCGGGCTTGTAGCGGCCGGTCAGCACATTGAAGCAGGTGGTTTTGCCCGCGCCGTTGGGGCCCATGATGCCATTGAGCTCACCTTCCCTGAAGCTGAGGGTGATATCTTGCAGCACCACCTGGGCACCAAAGCGTTTGGACAGGCCGCTGGCCTCGAAGAGCTTCACAGTGCACCTCCGGCGGGGGTTGTCACGGGTTTGGCCACCACAGTGCGCCGCGGCCGTGCCTTCCAGGCCTGCCACGCGCCGGCAATGCCTTCGGGCTTGAACAGCACCATCGCCATGAAGACGAGGCCATACCAGAGCAGCCAGGTCTCGGTGTAGGCGCCCAACAGGTCACGCGCCAGAATAAAGAAAGTGGCGCCGATGATGGGGCCCCAAAAGCTTACGAGGCCGCCGCCTATCAGCACCATCATCACGACGAATCCCGAGTTGTGCAGGCTCATGACGTTGGGGTAGGCCGACTGCTGCGCCATGGCGAACAGCGCACCGGCCAGGCCCGCCACCGCGGTGGAGATCGTGAAGGCCAGCCACTTGTAAAGCCACACGTTGTAGCCCACAAAGGCGGCGCGGGTCTCGTTCTGCTTGATGGCACTGAAGATGCGACCCAATGGCGAATGGATCAGCCGCCACAGCGCCAGCAGCACCAACCCGAACAGCACGAGGCAAAAGAAGAAGAGGGCGTTGTTGCCGGAGAGATTGAAAGACACAAAACCAAAATCGGCCGGCAGGCGCTTGATGTTCAGCAGCCCGTCTTCACCGCCCGTGACGGTATGCCATTTGTTGGCGATGAACCAGAACACCTGCCCGAATGCGATGGTGAGCAATGCGTAATAAATGCCGCGCCTGTGCGAGATGAACAGCGCCACCAGCGCGCCGAGCGCGGCTGTGACCAGCACCGCGCCGGCCAGGTCGAACCACAGGTTGGGCCAGACCTTGAGTTGCAGCAGGCCGAAGGCGTAGGCGCCCGTGCCAAAGAATGCACCGTGCCCGAAGGAGGGCAGGCCGGTGAAACCCAGGAGCAGGTTGTAGCCCATCGCAAACAACACCCAGATCATGATTTCCAGGGCCAGGTATTGGTACAGCCCGACGCGGCCCACCCACAGCGGCGTGGACAGCAGCACCAGCAATGTGGCGAGCATCGGCAGAGGGATCAGCGGCGCGCGGCCGGAAGCGAGTTGCATGGGGACCTTGTCTCTTCGGTTTTTCTGGGTGAATGAGTGGAGCTTGAAAAATAAGTGCTGAAAAAGGGCTGGACACAACAGAATATACGTTCTATTATTTAAATAAGCAAGAATATTTATTCTAATTTGATGCGACGCAGGCCCGGCCCGTCCATCGCATTCCCGAGGCGGCAACGACATATGGACTCTGCAACGACTTACGAAGAACTCAAGGCGCTGATTGGCCGGACTTATCCGGACATGTCCAAGCAGCTGCAGCGCATCGCGCGCTTCGCGCTCGAGCAGCCCAACGACCTGGCGCTGGGCACGGTGGCGACGGTGGCCGAGGCCACCGAAGTGCAGCCTTCGGCCATGATCCGCTTCGCCAACGCGCTGGGTTACGGCGGTTTTTCCGAAATGCAGCAGGTGTTCCGCGGCCACCTGCTGGAGCGTTCCGACAGCTACCGCGAACGCATAGACCAGATGCGCCGCAAGCAGCTCAACGGCGAGCGAGCACCGGCCGGTGTACTGCACCAGTTGGTGGGCGAATCGGTGGCCGAACTCGGCCACCTCGAGGAAAGCATCGCCCAGGCCGACCTGAAAGCGGCCGTCAAGCTCATGGCCTCGGCGCCGCGCATCCATGTGCTGGCCCAGCGCCGCGCTTTCCCGGTGGCGGGCTACCTCGCTTATGCGCTGAGCCAGCTCGAACTGCGCACCCACCTGCTCGACGGAACGGGCGGCATGCTGCGCGAAAGCCTGCGCTCCATTGCGCCCGGCGATGTGTTGATCGCCGCCAGCTTTCGCAACTATTCGCCCGAAGTCATCGCGGCTGCAGCAGAGGCCGCCAAACTGGGAGCGTTGGTAATTGCCATTACCGACGGCCCGCTCTCGCCGCTCAAGGCGCATGCCAAGGTTTGCCTGGAGCTGGCCGACGATTCCTCCAAGCCGTTCCGCTCGCTGGTCGCACCGCTGTGCCTGGCACAGGCACTGGTGGTCAGCACCGGTCATCAACTGGCTGAGCAGGGCGCAGCAAAAGCCAAAACCAGGAACAGCAAGGCCGCAGCCAAGCCAACTCGCAAGGGGGCCGTATGAGCCGCCCGCTGGATCTGATCTGTGTCGGCCGCGCCGCAGTGGACCTGTATGGCGAGCAAATCGGCGGCCGTCTTGAAGACATGCAGAGCTTCACCAAATATTTGGGTGGCTCGCCGGCCAACACCGCGGTGGGCGTGGCGCGCCTGGGTCTGAAGCCCGCCATGCTGACCCGTGTGGGTGACGAGCATAACGGCCGTTTTGTGCGCGAAACCCTGGCGGCCGAAGGCGTGGACGTGAGCCATGTCGCCACCGATCCCAAGCGCCTGACGGCACTGGTGTTTCTGGGAATCCAGGACCGCGACACTTTTCCGCTGGTGTTCTACCGCGACAACTGCGCCGACATGGCGATCAGTCCGGACGACTTCGATGCGGCCTTCATTGCTTCGGCCAAGGCACTCCTGATTTCGGGCACGCACTTGTCGCAGCCGCTCACCTATGAAAGCTGCAAGCGTGCCATGATGATGGCCAAAGCCGCGGGCACGCGCGTGGTGCTCGATATTGATTACCGTCCCGTGCTGTGGGGCCTGACCAGTCCCGGCATGGGCGAGCAGCGCTTTGTGCCTTCGGGCGAAGTCAGCGCGCATCTGCAAACCGTCGTCGGTCACTGCGATCTGGTGGTCGGTACTGAAGAAGAAGTTCATATCGCGGGGGGCAGCACCGACACGCTCGCAGCCCTGCGCCGCTTGCGCGAGTTGACGCAGGCCACGCTGGTGGTCAAACGCGGGCCCATGGGCTGCGTGGTGTTCGATGGCGCGATTCCCGATTCACTGGAAAAAGGTTTGCAAGGCCCCGGCTTTCCGGTGGACGTCTACAACGTATTGGGCGCCGGCGATGCGTTCATGTCGGGGTTTCTGCGCGGCTGGATCCCGGGGGAGCCGCTCACGCGCTGCTGCGCCTATGCCAACGCCTGCGGCGCTCTGGTGGTGTCGCGCCATGGCTGTGCGCCAGCCATGGCGAGCTGGGAAGAGCTGCAGTTTTTTTTAGTGCATGGCTCGGCCACTCGGCGCCTGCGCGAAGACGCGAAGCTCGAACACCTGCACCGTGTCAGCACGCGCACGCGCCGCTGGGAAGAACTGGTCATCCTGGCGTTCGACCACCGCATGCAGCTGGAAGAGGTGGCGGCACGCCATGGCGCGCCTGGCGAACGCATCCCCCTTTTCAAATCCCTGATCGCCGAAGGTGCGCGGCTCGGAGCCGGCCAGCGCGGTGGCGTCGGTGTGATCGTTGACGGACGTTTTGGTGAAGAGGTACTTCCAACGGTGACCGGCAAAGGCTGGTGGGTCGCAAGGCCGGTCGAGCTGCCGGGTTCACGACCGCTGCAGTTCGAAGCCGGCGCCGGCCTGGGCGCGGTCATGCGAACCTGGCCCGGCGAGCACGTCGCCAAATGCCTGGTGTATTACCACCCGCATGACAAGCCGGCCTTGCGCGACAGCCAGCTGGCCAAATTGGCCGACCTGCAGCGAGCCAGCGTGGACAGCTTTCACGAGTTCCTCATCGAGGTGATCCCACCCAAGGACATGCCCGCGGATGGCGACACCGTACCGATGGCGCTCGAACAAATCTACCAGGCCGGCATCTTCCCCGACTGGTGGAAGCTGCCGCCAGCCGATAGTGCGGCTGCCTGGGAAAAGATCGCGGCCGTGGTGGCGCAGCACGACCCGCATTGCCGCGGTGTGCTGGTGCTGGGCCTGGAGGCCAGCGAGGAAAAACTGGATCAGAGCTTTCGAATCGCAGCGCCGCACGCCATCTGCCGCGGCTTTGCCGTGGGGCGCTCGATCTTTGCCGATGCCGCAACTGGCTGGTTCTCAGGCGCCATGGACGACGCGGCGGTGGTCAAGGCCATTGCCGAGCGCTATGCGCGGCTGATCTCGCTGTGGGACCAGGCGAGGGCGGGCGCAGGGGCCACTGTTTCGGCCGCCGCCACTGAGGCCGTGAACTAAGCCGCCAAACGCAACAGACAGAACAGACAAGCTACAACGGGAAAGAAAACGGAGACAAACATGACAATACCCAAAATCGGATTCATCGGCATCGGCATGATGGGCCACGGCATGGCCAAGAATCTGCTGGCCAAGGGCTTCGCCCTCACCTTCAAGGTCAACCGCAACAGGGACAACCTGGCCGACCTGATTGCCGCCGGCGCGAAAGAGGCCAGGACCAATGCCGAATGCGCACAGGCCAGCGACATCGTTTTCATCTGCGTGACGGGTTCGCCCCAGGTCGAAGACATCGTTTACGGCAAGGATGGCCTGCTGGACAGCGGCCGCAAAGACCTCATCGTGGTTGACACCTCCACGGCCGAGCCTGCCTCCAGCACCCGTATCCGCAACGACCTTGCGGCCAAAGGCATCAAGCTGGTCGATGCGCCACTGGCTCGCACGCCCAAGGAAGCCGAGGAAGGCCGGCTCAACACCATGGTGGGCGCGGAGCCCGAAGACTTCGCAACGCTAGAGCCCGTGCTCAAGGCTTTTTGCGAAAACATCTTCCACGTCGGCCCGCCCGGCCACGGCCACGTGCTCAAGCTGGTCAACAACATGATGGCCATGAGCTTTGCGGCCTCGATTGCCGAGGCCTTTGCGGTGGCGGCCAAAAGCGGGCTGGACCTCAACCGCCTCTATGACGTGATCTCGGCCGGCGGCGTGAACTGCGGCATCTTCCAGATGATGGCAACGAAAACGCTCAAGGAAGGCGACGTCACCGGCTTCAAATTCGGCATCGCCAATGCGCAAAAAGATTTGCGCTACTACACCCATCTGGCCGAGATGCTGCCCGTCACCAGCTTCATGGGTGAGGCCACGCACCAAAGCCTGATCCAGGCCAGCAACGCCGGTTTCGGCGACAAGCTGATCGCCTCCCTTTTCGAAGCACAGGAAAAACTCAACGACGTCAAGATCGTTCCCCGTTAAGCCAACCCGTTTGACCCATTTACACGCAGGAGACAAAACCATGAGCGACATCAAGAACAACCACGCAACACCTGAATCCCAATCCGACAGCAAGGCCACCTCGCGCCGCGCGCTGCTCAAGCACTCAAGCCTGGCGCTGGTGGGCGCGGGCCTGTACGGCGCGGCGCCCTTCATGGGGCCGTGGAAGCACAACCACGCCTGGGCGCAGACCGGCCAGAAGAAACCGCTGACCATTGGCCTGACCATGGACGCTTCGGGCCTGTACGCAGCCTCGGGCGCCGAAGAGCGCCTGGGCGCCATGATGGCCATCAAGGAATTTAACGACAAGGGCGGTGTGCTGGGCCGACGCATTGAGGCCATCCATATCGACACGGAAACGACGCCGGCCACCGGTTCGCGCGTGGCCGAACGCATGATCACGCGCAATGAGGCCTCCTTCCTGATCGGTGCAGTGCACTCAGGCGTCTCCAATGCCATCTCGCAGGTTGCGCAAAAATACGGCACGGTATTTTTTAACACCAACTCCAGCAGCCCGACCGAGGCCGGCAAGGACTGCCACCGCACCAAGTTCGTCTGGGACGGCAACGGCACCAACTTTTCCAACGCGATCGTCAAGAACGCCATCAAGGCCAGCGGCAAGAACTGGGTGCTGCTGACCAACGACTATGTGTGGGGCCACACCACCTCCAAGGCGACACGCGCGATCGTGGAAGCCAACGGCGGGCGCATCGTTGAGGAGCTGCTGGTGCCGCAAAACACCCGCGACTTCTCGTCCTACCTGCTCAAGCTGCAACAGCTCAAGCCCAATGTGGTGGCCACGGCGGTGGGCGGTGACGACATCAAGGCGCTGCGCCAGCAAGTTGTGCAGCTCAAGATGAACCAGTCCATGGCGTGGATCAACAACCAGCAGGACTGGCCAGATGTCTACGGTCTGGGCCCTGAAGCCATCTTCGGCGTCTTTGGCACCACCTGGTACTGGCGCCTGGGCCTGCCGGGCGTCAAAGAGTTTGTGGCGGCCTACCAGAAGCAGTTCCCTGGCATGGCGATTCGCGTGCCGGGCAATGTGTATCACAACGGCTATATGGCCACGCGCGAACTTCTGCGTTGCGTGGAAGAGGCCGGCACCACCAACAACATTGCCGTGATCAAAAAACTCGAAGGTCGCAAGATGAGCGCGGCCGACCGCCTGCAGCACTACGACGCGTGGATGGATCCCGTCACCCACCAGTGCCAGCAGACGATTTACATGGCGACCTACAACGACCAGCCCGCCGAGAAGGACGACATCTTCAAGATCCTCACACAGGCCGATCCCAAGGATGTGGCGGACAAGGATGCCGGCGGCGCCTGCAAGCTTGAGAGCTACGACGCGACACCTAGCTACGAAGTCTGATTTACTTCAAGCTCCAAAGACCGCAATGGACTTCTTGCTTCAGCTTATTCCGCACCTCGTCAACGGCATCTCGCTGGGCTTGTTGTTCGCGCTCATCGCGCTGGGCTTCATGCTCATCGTGGGGGTGATGGAAACCATCAACCTGGCGCACGGTTCGCTGTTTGCGCTGGGCATGTACTTCGCGCTTTTCCTGATCGCACCGCAGCTGGGCATGTTTCCGAATCTGCAGGCCTGGTACATGAGTTTGCCGCTGGGAACGCGTTACCTGGTGGCACTCATTCTTGCGCCCATCCTGGTGGGTATTTTCGGCATGTTGCTGGAGCTGTGCATGCGGCGCACTTATGGCCGTGACCCGCTCTATGGCCTGCTGCTGACCTTCGGTGCGGCGCTGGTCATTGAGGAAACCATACGCCTGGTGTGGGGCTCCTCGGAAAAGCAGTTGATGCTGCCCGAGGTCATCTCCGGCGCCTTCCTGATGGGCGACCTGGTTTATTCAAAGTATCGCTTCTTCGCCAGCGGATTCGCCATCCTCATGATTGTGCTGCTGTGGGTGTTTTTGCAGAAAACACCGTACGGCGCCATCATCAAGGCCGGCGCGCATGACAGCGAAATGGTGCGCGCGCTGGGCATCAACCTGTCGCGCCTGCGCCTGTTTGTGTTTGGTCTGGGCGTGGCGTTGGCCGCCATCGCCGGCGTGGTCATGGCGCCGATCTGGGGTATTCGCCCGCATGTGGGCGTAGACGCAGTGGTGCCGGCATTCCTGATCATTGTGCTGGGCGGCGTCGGTTCGCTCTGGGGTGCAGTGATCGCCGGGCTGATGGTCGGCATGGTCGTCGGGCTCACGGGTTCGTATGCGTCCGAATGGTCGTTGATGTCCATGTACCTCTTGTTCATTGCCGTCGTGACATTCCGCTCACGTGGATTGTTTGGCAAGAAGAGCGTCCTGGACGCTTGACATTTGGTACATCCCCGTCTCGGCTCACTTCGTGTAGCCGGATCCCCCCTTGCAGGGGGCAACAGCTGCGGCCTGGCAAAGCCAGTTCCGCGCTGTTACTGGTTTAGTCATTCTTTGGTTCGCTATGGAAAGTTAAGTAATGAAACCGCTTCAAGACAAAGTCGCGCTGGTCACCGGCGCGGCAGGGACTATGGGCCTGGCCGTTGTCAAGGCCTTGCTCGAAGACGGCTGCAAGGTCGCGATGGTGGATGTCAGCCATGAACGCAACCGTGCGCTCGCACATGAGTTGGGCTCGCGTGTCCTGCCGTTCTCGTTTGACATCAGCGATGCGGCCGCCGTGAGCGACGGCCATGCGCTCATAGTCAAGGCCTTCGGGCCAGTCGACATCCTGGTCAACAACGCGGGCATCCTGTCCAACAACAAGATCGAGGCCACCGAAGCGGGTGAATGGCGGCGCGTGATGGGCGCCAACCTCGACGGCGCGTTTTACCTTGCGCAGCAGGTGGTGCCGGCAATGAAGGCGCGGCGCTTCGGCCGCATCATCAACACCAGCTCCCTGGCGGCCAAGACAGGTGGATTGACAGCAGGCACGGCCTATTCGGTGTCCAAGGGCGCGATGAGTTCGCTGACCTTTTCACTGGCGCGCGAACTCGCGCCCTTTGGCGTCACGGCCAATGCCGTCGCGCCCGCTTACGTTAAAACGCCCATGATCACCGAACAGCTCAATGAAGAGCAACGCCAGAAGCTGCTCAAGGACATCCCGGTCGGCCGCTTCTGCGAGCCCGAGGAGTTCGCCCACGTGGTGCGCTTCCTGGCCTCGCCGCTGTCGGGCTTTATCACGGGCGAGATCATCGACCTGAACGGCGGGCTATTGATGGACTGAGGGAAAGCCCTTTCGCCGCTAGCCGGCTTTGCGCCCACAATTTCGCCATCCATGAGCATCACACCCCGGATTGATTTCAACACTGCGCTTTCAGGCCTTTTTGACCTGCGCGGCAAAACCGCTTACGTGCCCGGCGGCTATGGTGGTATTGGCGAGGCCGTTGCGTGGGGCCTGGCGATGGCCGGCGCACGGGTGGCAGTTTCGGGGCGCGACGAAGCCAAGGCCGAGGCCGTTGCCTCCGCGTTGCGTGCGGCAGGGCACGAGGCCATGGGTCTGGCCATGGACGCGCATTCGGTGCCGCAGATGCAGGCTTCCGTTGATGCGGTGGCGGCGCAATGGGGCGCCCTCGACATCTTGATGAACTGTGTCGGCATGCAGCGTGAGCAGGTCTTGCTGGAGGTGACGGAAGAAGCCTTTGACGAGGTGCTGCAGGTCAACCTCAAGGCCGCCATGTTTCTTGCGCAGGCTGCGGCAAAAAAACAGATTGAAGGCGGCAGGGGCGGCGCTCAGGTGCATCTGCTGTCGGTGCGCGCGCAGCTCGGTTTGCGCGGCCGTGGTTATTCGGCCTACAGCAGCAGCAAGGGCGGCCTGGTCATGCTGATTCGCCAGCATGCGAGTGAACTGGCGCCCTACGGCATCACTGTCAACGGCATCGCACCTACGGTGGTGCAGACGGAGATGGCGCGCCACTGGCTCGAAAATCCTGAGACGCGCAAGCAGGTGCTGGAACGCATTCCGCTGGGTCGCGTGGCCGACCCGCAGGACGTGGCGGGTGCGGCCGTTTTTTTTGCGGCGCCCGCATCCCGCTTTGTGACCGGGCAGGTGCTTTACCTCGACGGCGGCATCACTGCCTCGCAGTAGGTACTAGCGTTTACCTGCCAAGGCTGCAACGGCATGCTGCACGCCGCCGCCGATGGGAATGCCCTGCACCTGCATGGCCGCTTCCAGGCCGGCCAGGCAACCCAGGATCATGGCCGGGTTCATGTCACCCAGGTGGCCGATGCGAAAGGTTCTTCCTGCCAGCGGGCCCAAACCGCCTGCAATCGCCACCTGAAACCGTTCGCGCGCAACAGTGCGCAAGGCTTCGGGATCAATGCCCGCAGTGACAGACACCGTCGTGACGGAGACCGAGCGCGCCGCAGGCTCGCGCACAAAAAGGCCCAGAGCACCGCCTTCACTCCAGGCATCGACAGCGGCGTGCACCGCATTGGCGATCAGCTGGTGGCGGGCGATGACCTCTTCGACGCCCTCATGAAAGATCAGCCCCAGTGCAGCCTCCAGGCCGAACAGCAGGCTTTGCGGCGGCGTGCCGCAGAACTTGCGGTAGCTGAGCGGGTTTTGCCGCCGCGCCCAGTCCCAGTAAAAGCGCGGCGAGGGATTGGCAGCGGCTACCTTCATCGCTGCGGCATCCGCAGCCACAAAGGCCAGACCGGGCGGCACCATCAAGCCTTTTTGCGAGGCGCCCAGCACGACGTTGGCGCCCAGCGCATCCATGGCAAAGGGCGACGCGCCCAGCGACGCGACCACATCTACCACCAGTAGCGCGGGGTGGGCCGTGGCTTCCAGCACCCGCCGGACTTTGCCCGGGTCACTGGTCATGCCGCTCGCAGTGTCGGTATGAACCACAAACACCGCCACGATGGCATGCGCAGTGTCGGCGCGCAGCGCGGCTTCTATGGCCGGCACGTCAATCGGGTAACCCTCGCGCCAGGGCGTGCGGATGACTGCTGCGCCCATGGCCTCGGCCTGTATGGCCCAGGATTCGGAGAAGTGCCCCGTTCCGGCGATCAGCACCTGCTGCCCGGGCGCCAGCAGGTTGGCGATCACGGCCTCCCAGGCGCCGTGGCCGTTGCAGGCATACAGGAAGACGTCGGCCGCGGTGGTTTGCAGCAGCGCCTTGAGCCCGGTCTCGCAGGCCTGGATCACACGATCAAGCCGCGGGTCGGCCAGGTCCATGGGCTGGCGCCGCATCGCATCCATGACCTCGTCAGGCACCCGCGTGGGGCCAGGTGAATGGAGGAAGCGATGGCCGGGGATTCGTTTATGAGGCGTCATGCTGAAAAATTATGCGCCTGCCGGCTTGCGATTGACCAGCACAATGCCCGCCGCGACCGTGGCCAGCGCCACCAGCAGGCCGGTGGTGATATTTTCTTTCAGCCACAGCGCGCCGAACAGCAGCGCGAACAGCGGCGTGAAAAACACGAACACCGAAATCTTGGTTGCCGGGTAGCGCCCCAGCATCCACATCCAGGCCAGGTAGCTGGCGAATGCGCCTATGACGGTCTGCAGCAGCAGGGAAGTAATGGCAAACGGGCTGAAATGCCACGACCATTGCTCGCCCAGGTAGAGCGACAGGGCCGGGAACACTGCGGCGCTAACGGCCAGTTGGTAGAACAGGAGTTTTTCAGCGGAGATGCTGACCAGTTTGGTGGCACGTATCACCACCGTGGTCAGGCCCCACAGCATGCCGGCGGCCAGTGCCAGCAGATCGCCCCGCGCCGTCGACGCATGATCACCGGTGAAACCTTCACGCAGCGCGAACACCACGGCGGCGAAGGCGCACAACAGGCCCAGCCATTGCACGCCGCGCAGGCGTTCGGACTGCACCCACAGCGGTACCAGCAGAGCGACCCAGAAAGGCGAGGTGTACAGAAACACCGTGAGGCGGGAAGCGCTGGTGTATTGCAAGCCTACATAAATGCAGGCGAACTCTGCGCCGAACAGCGCGCCCGCCAGCAGGCCGGCCTTCAGCGAATCGTCGCGGCTGAAGAGAGGGATCTTGCGCCACAGGCACCAGAGCCAGAGCAACGCCGTGGCGCCAACCAGCCGCAGCGAGGCCTGGAACATCGGCGGTATTTCGCTGATCGTGGCCTTGATCAAGACCTGCTGCAGGCCCCAGAACAGGCAGCAGCCCAGCAGGAGGGACATGGCGAGGAGATCGAGATTGGCTTTGCGGGCTTTCGTCATGCCTTGATGGTAGCCCGACCCCTGGCAGCTCGCTGGCCGGGGTAACAAGGAATACCATTGCATTAAATCCCTGGACAAGGTGCTGCTGTGGACCATAAATGGCTGGAAGATTTCATTGCACTGGCGCGAGAACGCAGTTTTTCTAGAGCGGCAGAGCTTCGCCATGTGACGCAGCCGCAGTTTTCGCGCCGTATCCGCGCGCTGGAGTTGTGGGTGGGCGCCGACCTGATCAATCGCGCGGTGATGCCTCTGGCCCTGACGGCCGCCGGGGAAGAGCTGCTGCCGGTGGCGCGCCGCGCAGCGGCGGGCCTTAACGATGCGCGCTCCCGCATCCGCCATGCACGGGGCGGGCTGGACTGGGTCACGTTGGCAACAGGCCGCACGCTCTCACGCAGCGCCGTACCTGACTGGCTCGCACGCGCCAAGCGCGGGGCCGGGGAGTTTCGCTTGCGCATTCTCACAGGCTCCATCCATGAAGGCGCCACGGCCCTGGAGCAGGGGGCTGCTGATTTCCTGCTGTCGTTCACGCATCCGCGGCTGCCGCTGTTGCTGGACGAACAGACGTTCGAAGGACTCGCGCTGGGCACCGACGAACTGGTGGCCGTCAGCGCACCGCGCGCCGATGGCCAGCCGCAGCATGCCCTGCCCGGTACGGCCCGCAGGCCGGTGCCGGTACTGGGTTATGCGCCTACGCTCGCGCTTGGCCAGATCCTTCAGGACGGGCTCAGCCGCAGCGCGCGCGAGCTGCATCTGCACACCGTGATCGAGTCTGACTTCGCCGAGTCGCTGCATGAGCAGGCCTTGCAGGGCGTGGGACTGGCCTGGCTGCCGCGCGGACTGGTCGAAGGCGACCTGCGCAGCGGAAGGCTGGTCGAGGCGGACGGCAAGGGCGTGACGGTCCGGTTTGAGATCCGCCTGTACCGGCCGCGCAGCCCGCGCAATGAATTGGTGCAGCGCATCTGGTCCGCCAGCACGCCGGCTGCTTCCTGAATCCAGGTCGCATGCGCCCATGCGTGATACGCATGGGCCGCGCAGGGGCGGCTCCTAGACTGGCGCCATCAACAAGGAGCGCGCCATGCCAGGAATGTTTACCCTCAATCGCCGCGGCGTGAGCCGCACACTTTGCCTTGCCGCCGCAGGGCTGTTGGGTTTGCCGGCTGCCTGGGGCCAGGCCTGGCCTGCCGGCAAGCCCATTTCGCTGGTGGTGGGCTACCCTGCCGGCGGAAGCGTGGACCTGGTGGCGCGCATCATCGCCGAACCGCTGGCCAAGCGCCTGGGCACACCCGTGGTGATCGAGAATATCGGCGGCGCCGGTGGAACCATAGGCGCCCAAAAAGTGGTCAGTGCCGCGCCCGACGGCTATACGCTGCTGCTGGGTTCGGGCAGCGAAATCTCGATTGCCAAACTGTTCAACGCTGCGGTCAAGTACAACGGTGAAACCGACTTGAGCCCGGTCGGGCTGATAGGCGTCACGCCCATGGTCTTTGTGACCAACACCAAGACCGGCGTCAAAACCATGGAGGAAGCGATTGCCAAATCCAAACGCGAACGCAACCAGCTGAGCTTTGCCTCTTCGGGCATAGGCACGCCGCTGCATGTGTCGGGAGAGCTGATCAACCTGATGGCTGGCACCACCTTCCGCCATGTGCCGTATCGCGGCGCAGGACAGCAGCTGCAGGACTTGCTGGGCGGCAATATCGAGTTCAGTGTCTCTGTGCTTTCCTCCGCGCTGCCACACATCGAGTCCGGCAAGATGATCCCCTTGGGCGTCACCACGCCGACGCGTTCGCGGGCTGCACCACAAATCCCTGCACTCGGCGAGAACCCCAAGCTCAAGGGTTACGACATGAACGTCTGGTTCGGCCTCTTCGGGCCCGCCAAGCTGCCGGCGCCCATGGTGGCGCGCCTGAACAAGGAGCTCAACGAAATCCTGCGCGAAGAAGCCGTTTGGCAAAAGCTCCAAAAAGCCGGCATCTCCAATGACGGCGGCACGCCACAGGCGCTCACGGCCTTTATCCGGGCTGAAACCCAGCGCGTGCGCAACGTGGTCAACAAGGCAGTGGCGACCGGCGCTACCTCGTAAGTCGTAAGCGGGAATTCACCCAAACCCATGCGGTGCCGTTGAAGCTGAAGCCGCGGGGGCCGGGCCGGGACAACGGCGGCAGGCCCACAGAAGACCCTGGCTCGCCATGATCTGTATTTGTTAATCGCGAAGCGTGCTGGCCAGGCCCCTCCGGAGCACTGGCGGGGCTCTGCACGCCGAGCAATATTTTTAGCCCGACACGGAGGGAATTGTCATGCACTTATCTGTCATATCAATGTTGCGCGGGCTCGCCTGCGGTCTGCTATTGCCGCTTGCTGTTTCGGCTTCGGCGCTGGCCCAGGAAGTGAAGAAACCTAACGTGGTGCTCATCGCCACCGGCGGCACGATTGCCGGCGTCGGAGCATCGAGCACCAACATCGGCGCCTATCAGGCCGCTGTGGTTGCTGTCGACAAGATCATGGCCGCCGTGCCGGAAATCCAGACTATTGCCAACGTCAAGGGCGAGCAGATCTTTCAGGTCGGCTCACACAACCTCACCAACGACCGCCTGCTCCAACTGGCCCGGCGGGTGTCTGAACTCCTTCGGTCGGACGAGGTTGATGGCATCGTGATCACCCATGGCACCGATACCCTGGAAGAGACCTCGTACTTTCTCAACCTCACCGTCAAAAGCAGCAAGCCGGTCGTGATGCTCGGGTCCATGCGGCCCGGCACGGCGCTCAGCGCAGATGGGCCGCTTAACCTCTACAACGCGGTGGCGGTCGCCGGGAGTAAAGAAGCGGTGGGAAAAGGGACTTTGGTGGTCATGAATGACGAGATTCACAGCGCTCGCGATGTCACTAAAACCAATGCCACCCGGGTTGACACCTTTAAATCTCCCTACGGTCCGCTCGGTCTCGTGATCGAAGGTCAGGCCAGGTTCTACCGTGCGCTGATTCGCCCTCATACGGTGCAGAGTGAATTCGACATTGACAAGATACAGACTCTGCCGCAGGTCGACATTGCTTATGGCTATCAGAACATGAACCGTGCGGCATACGACGCGTTGGTCGCATCCGGGGCCAAGGGCATCATTCATGCGGGTGTCGGCGCGGGAAGCGTTCCTGAGTACATAGCTGGCCCGCTTAACGAGATTCGCGCCAAGGGGGTGTTTGTCGTTCGGGCAACCCGCACCGGCAGCGGTGTAGTGATTCGGAACAATTCGGTGAAGGATGACGTCAATGACTGGCTCGTTGTTGACGACCAGAATCCCCAGAAGGCCCGAATTCTTCTGGCCTTGGCCTTGACGAAGACAAGGGACACCAAAGAGTTGCAGAAAATCTTCTGGCGGTACTGACACATGAAACGATCAGGAAGCGATCAAGCGAAGTCTGGCGAAGTGATCAGGAAAGCCCATGCGGTGCAGCTTCAGCCGCCCGGGTTGTCATTCTGGGCGGCCTCTTCCACAGGGGTGGCGCATGTGCAGGAGCGCACTTCAACCGAAGCCGGCCCGGAAGTGCTGGTGACGGCGCTGGTGCATGGCAACGAATATTCGGGCGCCTGGGCGCTGGACGCGTTCCTTCTCAGCGGGCTGCAACCGCGGCGGGGGCGCATCACCGCCGTGTTCTGCAACACCGAGGCCTTCATGCGGTTTGACACCCGTAAGCCCGACGCCTCCCGTTTTGTTGACGAGGATTTCAACCGCGTGTGGTCCGCTGATCTTCTGGATGGCCCCCGGCGCAGTACCGAGCTGCTGCGCGCGCGCGAAATCCGGCCGTTTGTGGACCGGGCCACCCATCTGCTGGATCTGCATTCCATGCATGAGCCCGGTGGCGCTTTGCTGGTGACGGGCATGCTGCCGCGCAATATTGCTTTTGCGCAAAGCCTGGGTACCTCGGGCCAGGTGGTCGTTGATGCCGGTCACGCCGATGGTGTCCGTATGCGGGACTACGGCCCGCTTGGCGACGAAAACGGCGACCGCATTGCCCTGCTGCTGGAGGCCGGCCAGCACTGGGAACTGGCGTCGCTGCAGGCGGCGCGCAACGTGCTCATGCGGTTTCTGGTGTGTGCGGGTGTGATTGACCGCGGCGATGTGCCGCCTGGCTGGTTGCTGCCCGATGCGCCGCCGCCGCCGCCCGTGACGGTGACGCATCGCGTGGTTGCGCGATCAATGGACTTTGCCTTTGTGCAGGACTTTTGCGGCGGCGAAACCATACGCCATGCCGGCACGCCGATTGCGCATGATGCGGGCGAACCGGTGGTGACACCCTACGACGACTGTGTGCTGGTCATGCCGTCGGTGCGGCAGTTGCGGCCCGGTGTGACGACCGTGCGGCTGGGCCGGCTGGGCTGAACACGGCCTGCGCAGGTGCGGTTTACAGCGGATGCTCGGTATAAAACTTGCCGCCGTGAAACAGCAACGGCGCGGCTCCCGCGCGGTGGGTGCAGCGCTCCACTTCGCCCACGAAGATCACGTGGTCCCCTTCTTCGTACCGGCTGCGGTTGAAGCACTCGAAAGTGGCGGCTGCGCCTGTCAGCAACGGCGCGCCGCCGACACCCTCCGTAAACAGCACGCCTTTCCAGCGGTCTTCGCGCCGGCTGGCAAAGCGCTCGGCCAGCTCTTTCTGGTCAGCCGCGAGGATGCTGATGGCGTAGTGTGATCCGGTGCTGAGCGCGGCCATCGATCCGGCCGCCTGCGCCAGGCTCCAGAGCACCAGGGGCGGCTGCAGCGATACCGAGTTGAAGGAGTTGGCGGTCAGCCCGACCAAGGCGCCTTGCGGCGTCCGTGCGGTGACGATGGTGACCCCGGTGGCAAACATGGCCAGCGAAGCCCGGAACTCCCGCTGGGAGAAGCTGGGGCTGCTCGCTTTGCGGGGGATGGCAGGGGTCAGCATAGAAGGGTAATTTAACCGAAGCGGTACAGGCGTACCCGCGTCAGGGTTTAGGCCGCATCTTGCGAGGGACTGGCGGCCCGGCAGTTAAACTGGGTGCCATGCCATTTTTTCGTTCTGCAGCCTGTTTTTTTGCTATCTATTTAATAGCTGCTGGCGCTCGTGCAGATTCACCTTGCGCCGATTACTCTTCCAAACTCCCGAATGTGAAGCGTGAGCTGTGTGAGGCGGCAGAACTGCAAGCTTCGGGGACGCGTTCGGTTGACGGCCGGGTGCTCTGGGTGCGTGACGTCAAGCCCGAGCAGCCCGGCTTGCGTGTGCTGGTCGTCGGTGCGATTCACGGCGACGAGTTGTCCTCAGGGGCCGTGGCGCTGCACTGGATCAGGCTGGCTTCCCAGCCGCCGCTGGACTCGCCCCAGGCGATCCACTGGCGATTCGTTCCTGTCCTCAATCCGGACGGCGTGCTTTCCAGGCCGCCTCGCCGTACCAACGCACATGGTGTGGATTTGAACCGCAACTTTCCCACCCCCAATTGGGAGCGCGACGCGAAGGTTTACTGGGAAAAGCGCACCGGCAAGGACCCGCGCCGCTGGCCTGGGCCCAAGCCGCTGTCCGAGCCCGAGTCGCGGTTTTTGCATGAGCAGATGCAAAGCTTCAAACCCAACCTGATCGTCAGCATTCATGCGCCTTACGGCGTGCTCGACTTTGACGGCCCCTCAGTACCGCCCTCCAGGCTGGGGCGCCTGTACCTTGACCAGGTGGGCATCTTTCCCGGCTCACTGGGCAACTATGGCGGTGTGCACAAGGGCGTGCCGGTGGTCACCATCGAACTGCCCAATTCCACCCGCACGCCGCTGGATGCCGAGATGCGCCAGATGTGGCTGGACCTGCTGCGCTGGATGAGTGAGCGGGCCGTGGGGCAGGGCGCGGAACACGCGCCGCGCGTGCCTTAGAACCCGTTTGGGCCGCGAACAGCTTCCTAGCGCAGCATGCTCGACATGGCCGACAGGCTGTTGACCATGCGCACCGCGGTCTCCACCGTGGGCGCGTCAAAGCCGACTTCATCCCCGTCCAGCCGCTGCAGCGCCGGCCACTGGCAAAACAGGTCCGCCAGCGCCGGCGACTGGGTCTGGATGCGTACAGCGACAGGGCCTTTCAGCACATAAGGGCGGGCTGAGCCGTATTGCGCCAAGGCCGTGGCAACGCCAACGCGGATGGCGCTGCAGGCCTGGGCCGGGGAAAGGCTGATGCCGCTGGTCTGGCCGGTTGCCCGCTTGGTTTGCACGAAGGTGGCGTGCGGAAACAGTGGGCGGTGTTCTTCGATGAACACATCGTCGCCGCTGGCCATCACCACCGGCACGCCGTACTCGCCGGCCAGCGCGCCGTAAATTCCGGCTTCGCCCAGTTCAAGGCCGTTGAAGTACACGCGTGCAAAGGCAAAGCTGTTGATGGTGTGCGCCAGAATGCCGCGGCCTTGCGCGCGCGAGTGGTAGCCGATCATGCAGACGGCGTTCACGCCGTCCTCGACGCCGGCCATCATGCTCAGGTAGCGCGGCTTGCCCATGACGGCCTGGGCGCGTGCGTCCAGCAGGTCGGGCGGCATGTTGCGAAAACTTCCGTGTGAATCGTTGACCAGCACCTCGGTGGCGCCTGCATCGAAGGCGCCGGCGATGGCGGCGTTGGCCTCGTGCGTCATCAGCAGGCGGGCGCGTTCGTACTCGGGGTTGCCGGCGCGCACCTGTTCGTGGTGAAAAACGCCGGCAACGCCTTCGATGTCGGTGGAGATCAGGACTTTCATGGGGGATCCGCTGAAGGTGGAAATGAAAATGAGGATGAAGCGGGCCAGCCGGGCAGCAGGTCGGCCAGCGCGCTCCGGTGGTGGCCGTTGCGGCCGGTCACGGCGCGGGCCTGCCACAGGGCATGGATGATGGCCTGCTCGGTGCTGTCGGCAACGGCCTGAAACAGCGGGTCAATCAGGCCGTCATGCAGCATCGCCACGCCCGGCATGGGCCTGGCGGTTTGCTGCGGCACGGTGTAGGCAGTGGAAAAAGCCAGGGCGATGTCGCCGCTGCCGTGGCCGAACACCGAGCCGGTGCGGGCCAGCCCGGCGCCGGCGCGCAACGCCAGCCGGCGCAGCTGGCGCGCGTCAAGCGGTGCGTCGGTAGCAATCAGCAGGATGATGGAGCCTTTTTCGGGCTCTGCCGCTTGCGCCCGATGTGCCACCAGCCGGGCGCCAAGGGTCTGGCCCGCCAGAATCAGTTGCGGCAGCTGGCCGTAGTTGGCCAGCACCAGCGCGCCGACGGTGTGCTCGCCGCCCCCAAGGGCCGCTACGCGGCGCGAAGCCGTGCCTATGCCGCCCTTGAGACCGAAGCTCGACATGCCGCGACCGGCGCCGACCGAACCTTCCTCCACCTCCACACCTGCCTGTTCGCAGGCCTGCAGGTAGTGCTGTCCGGTGACAGCCATGCGCTGGATGTCGTTGAGAAAGCCGTCGTTGCATTCAAACACCAGCGGGTTGACCGTTGGCAGGCTGCGCCCCGTTTCGGGGTTGGCAGCAACGCACTGGTGGATCTGCGCCGTGGCCACGGCGGCGGCCGAAAAGGTATTGGTGAGCGCAATCGGCGTTTCCAGCACGCCGAGCTCCTCGACCTGCATCAGGCCCACGCTCTTGCCGAAACCGTTGAGCACGACAGCCGCTGCCGGGACCCGGTCACGGAACAGGTCGCCTGCATGGGGGCGTACCACCGTCACACCCGTTTGCACCTCGTTCGCGTCCAGCGTGCAATGGCCCACGGTGACGCCGGCTACATCGGTGATGGCGTTGCGCTGCCCGTGCGGCAGGCTGCCGATGTGGGGCAGCAGATGGCGGGGTGTCACGACGCGGCCTTGCCCCGGTTACTGGCGGTCAAGTTTGGGGTCCAGCGCATCGCGCAGGCCGTCGCCCAGCAGGTTGAAGGCCAGCACGGTCAGGAAAATGGCCAGGCTGGGAAACAGCGCGATATGCGGCGCATTGAGCATGTCGGCGCGCGCCTCATTGAGCATGGCGCCCCATTCCGGCGTGGGCGGCTGCGCGCCCAGGCCCAGGAAAGACAGGCTGGCCGCCGTGATGATGGAGGTGCCGATGCGCATGGTGAGGTACACCACTACCGAAGACACCGTGCCCGGCAGCAGATGGCGCAGCATGATGACCGAGTCGGGCGCGCCTATGGAGCGCACCGCCTCGATGTAGGTCTGGTGCTTGAGCGAGAGCACATTGCCGCGCACCAGGCGCGCAAACGCCGGCACGCTGAACACAGCCACAGCCATGATCACGTTGATCATGCCGTTGCCCAGGATCGCGACGATCCCGATGGCCAGCAAGATGCCGGGAAAGGCAAACAGCACGTCGGACATGCGCATGACGATGCGGTCCCACCAGCCTTCGTAGTAACCGGCCAGCAAGCCCAGCAGCGTGCCGATCACGGCGCCTACGGCCACCGAGACCAGGCCCGCGGCCAGGGAGATGCGCGCGCCCATCAGGATGCGGCTGAAGATGTCGCGCCCCAGCGCATCCACGCCGAACCAGTGCTTGGCTGATGGCGGCGTGTTCAGCGCGTCGTAGTCGAAGAAGTTCTCCGCATCAAAAGGCGTCAGCCAGGGTGCGAACACGGCTACCAGCACCAGCAGCAGCACGAAACCGCCGGCCACCAGGGCAACGCGCTGGTTCTTGAATTTCCGCCAGAACTCGGAGGCAGGCGTGCGCACGGCAAGGGCGGCCATGGGTACGCCGGTTTCTGCGCCGGGTTGCTCCATGGCGAGAGGTGCGCTTTCCGGAGGCAGAGGTTCACTTGCGATGGCAGCGTGTGGGTGTTCGGTGGTAGTCACTTGAAGCGGATGGTCGGGTTGATGATGGCGTAGAGCAGGTCCACCACCAGGTTGATCAGGATGAATTCGAGCGAGAACAACAGCACCAGCGCCTGGATCACGGGGTAGTCCCGCATCTCTACCGCGTCCACCAACAGCCGGCCCATGCCGGGCCAGTTGAACACGACCTCGACGACGATGGAACCGCCCAGCAGGAAACCGAACTGCAGGCCCATCATGGTGACCACCGGGATCAGCGCATTGCGCAGCGCGTGCTTGACCACCACCACGGTTTCGGACAGGCCCTTGGCGCGTGCCGTGCGCACATAGTCTTCCTTGAGGATGTCGATGAAGGAACTGCGCGTGAAGCGCGCCATCACGGCCGCCACACCCGCGCCCAGCGTGAGGGACGGCAGGATGTAGTGCCGCCACGAGTCGGCCCCGACGGTGGGCAGCCAGCCCAGCTGCACCGAAAAGAGTTGCATGAGCAACATGCCCAGCGCGAACGACGGAAACGAGATGCCCGAGACCGCCAGCGACATGCCCAGCCGGTCGGGCCAGCGGTTGCGCCACACGGCCGATACCATGCCCAGCACCAACCCCAGCAGCACCGACCAGCTCATGGCCGCAATGGTGAGCCAGAAGGTGGGTGCGAAACGCTCGGAGATCTCGGTGGCCACGGGCCGCTTGGTGCGGATGGACAGACCGAAGTCACCCTGCAGCGC
This sequence comes from Polaromonas sp. P1_F6, assembly GCF_056405695.1. Taxonomy (NCBI): domain Bacteria; kingdom Pseudomonadati; phylum Pseudomonadota; class Betaproteobacteria; order Burkholderiales; family Comamonadaceae; genus Polaromonas; species Polaromonas sp. P1_F6. Next base: position 79,049 of record NZ_JBFUBQ010000005.1, on the reverse strand, counting down.
GTGGCTGAAAAAGCGCACAAACTGCTGCGGCATCGGCAGGTCCAGCCCCAGGTCGCGCCTTACCAGCTCCACGGTTTCGGGGCCGGCATCGGGTCCGGCGGCCAGGCGTGCCGGGTCGCCGGGCAGCAGGTGCACGAACAGGAACACCAGCACGGCCACGATCAGCAGCGTCGGCAGCAGGCCCAGCAGGCGCTTGAGGAGATAGAGGGTCATGCAGGAGCGGGTTTCTTCAGATTGCTGTTGCTGCGGCCGGGGTTACTTCAGTTCCACGTCGTCGAAGTTGAAGCTGCCGTCCGGAATCACATAAAAGCCGGCCAGGTTGCGCGCACGCACTGACAGCAGTTTCTCCGTCACCAGGAAGGCCCAGGGTGCGTCTTTCCAGATGCGCTGCTGGGCGTCGGTGTACAGCTTCGCCTTTTCAGCGCCGCTGGTGGTGACCAGCGCCCTGGCGATGTCGGCGTCTACTTCAGGGTTCTTGTAGTAGGCGGTGTTGAACATCTTGGGCGGCAGGGACTCGGAGGCCAGCAGTGGGCGCAGTGCCCAATCGGCTTCGCCGGTGGATGACGACCAGCCCACGTAGTACATGCGCACCGGAGCCGTTGCGGGGTCCTGCGCGCTCTCCACGCGCTCCACGCGCTGACCGGCTTCCAGCGCCTGCACCTGTACCTTGACGCCGACCTGGGCCAGCTGCTGCTGCACGAACTGGATCACCTTCTGCGCGGTGGTGTAGTTGTAGGCTGACCACAGGGTGCTTTCGAAACCGTTGGGGTAGCCGGCTTCCTTCAGCAGCTCGCGCGCCTTGGCCGGGTTGTAAGGCCAGGGGCCCAGCTTGGCGGCGTATTCCACACCGTGGGGTACCACGCCTTCGGCGGGAATCGCATAGCCCGAGAACACCACCTTGACCAGCGCCTCCTTGTTGATGGCGTAGTTGATGGCTTCACGCACCTTCGGGTTGTCGAAAGGCTTTTGCTGCGTGTTCATCGAGAGGTAGCGATGGATGATGGACGGCGCGCTCGTCACCTCCAGGCTCGGCTTCTTCGACAGGCTTTCCACCGTTTCGGGCGGCATCGGGAAGGCGAAGTGCGCTTCGTTGGTCTGCATCATGGCCGCACGCGTGTTGTTGTCGACCACAGGGCGCCAGGTGATGCTGTCCACCTTGGGGTAGCCCTTTTTCCAGTAGCCTTCCCACTTGGCAACTTTCAGGTAGTCGGTGGCCTTCCATTCGACGAACTTGAAGGGGCCTGTGCCCACGGGGTTCTGCGCAATGCCCTTGCTGCCGTACTTGGCCAATGCCGCGGGCGAAATGATCACGCCTGAGGGGTGGGCCAGCGTATTGATGAAGGGCGAGAACGGCTCCCTGAGGGTAAAGCGCGCGGTGGTGGAGTCCACGGCCTCGACCTTGGCAATGTTCTTGTAGAGGTTGTAGCGTTTGAGCTTGTTGTCGGGATTGGTCACGCGTTCGAAAGTGACTTTCACGGCCTCTGCATTGAAAGGCGTGCCGTCATGAAACTTGATGCCGGACTTGAGCTTGAAGGTGTAGACCAGCCCGTCCTTGCTCACCGTGTGGCTGTCGGCCAGCACCGGCACCATCTTCATGTCCTTGTCGAAGCCGTAGAGGCCCTGATAGAAAGATTTGGCCACGGCCTGCGACAGCGTGTCGTTGGAGTCATACGGATCGGTGCTCGTGAAATTGGACTGGACGGCCACGACCACGTCTTTGGCGGCATGGGCCGGCGCGGCGGCAAGACCTGCCAGGCCGATCAGACCGGCCAGCGCGGCAGTGAGGGTGGAAAGACGCTTGTTCATGAAAAACTCCTTGAAAGGAAACGAGGGGTAAGCAAGAGGGACGAGAAGACAAAACGGAGAGGCGGCGGTGCAACGGGTGGGGTCAATAGGGGCCTCCCACCGAATGCCGAGCCACGAAATGCCCCGGCGCCACCTGGTGCAGCGGCGCCACTTGCGGCGCGTCGCCCACGGCGCGTATGGGGCTGGGAATCTCGTCGGCCATGAGTTCGCGCACGGCGCTGCGGCGGGCCGGGTCGGCAACCGGCACGGCGGCCAGCAGGCGCCGGGTGTAGGCGTGTTGCGGGTTCTCGAAAACGGCGCGGCGCGGGCCGATTTCCACGATCTGGCCCAGGTACATCACGGCCACGCGGTGGCTGATACGCTCGACCACCGCCATGTCGTGCGAGATGAACAGGAAGGCGACGCCGAATTCCTGCTGCAGGTCCAGCATCAGGTTGATGATCTGCGCGCGGATCGACACGTCCAGCGCCGACACCGCTTCGTCGGCGATCACCACCTTGGGGTTGAGCGCCAGTGCCCGCGCAATCGCCACGCGCTGGCGTTGCCCGCCGGAGAATTCGTGCGGATAGCGATGGGCCGCTTCGGCCGGCAAGCCCACCTTGCCCAGCAGCCAGCGCACGCGTTCCTGCGCCTCCTGGGGTGATGCGAGCTTGTGTATCAGCATGGGTTCCATGACCGAATAGCCGACCGTCAGCCGGGGGTCAAGCGATGCAAAGGGGTCCTGGAACACGAACTGGATATCACGGCGCAGCGCCTGCAGGGCCCGGCCCTTGAGCGCCGAGATGTCGCGCCCCGCGACCTCAACCTGCCCGCTGTTGAATTCCAGCAACCGCGCCAGCGAGCGGCCCGTGGTGGACTTTCCGCAACCTGATTCGCCCACCAGCGACAGCGTTTCACCGGCCTTGAGTTCGAAGCTGAGCTGCTCCACTGCATATACCTGCCGGCGCACGCGCCCGAGCAGGCCGCCCGCCAGCGGAAAACGCGTGACCAGGTCCTGCACCTTGAGGACAGGCGGCAAGTCATGGCGCACGGTGCTTGCGGCGCTGAAGGGTTGGCCGCCTTCGTCATCTTTGCGCTGCGGCGCACCCGGCACCGCAAAGCGCGCCGGCAGGTCCTGCCCGTGCATAGCGCCCAGCCGGGGCACCGCTGCCAGCAGGGCCTGGGTGTAGGGTTGTTGCGGCCTGGCAAAGAGGCCGGCGCAGTCGCCTTCTTCGACCTTGTCGCCGCGGTACATCACGAGCAGGCGGTCGGCAATTTCGGCCACCACGCCCATGTCGTGGGTGATGAAGATCACCGCCATCGCCAGCTCACGCTGCAGCTGCTGGATCAGCGCGAGGATCTGCGCCTGGATGGTCACGTCCAGCGCCGTGGTGGGTTCGTCGGCGATCAGCAGCGTGGGCTTGCAGGCCAGCGCCATCGCAATCACCACGCGCTGGCGCATGCCGCCCGACAGCTGGTGCGGATGGCGTCCCAGCACGTTTTTGGCTTCCGGAATGCGAACCAGGTCAAGCATGCGCAGCGCTTCGGCCAGCGCTGCCTTGCGTGAAAGCCCCTGGTGCAGGCGTATCGATTCGGCGATCTGCTCGCCCACCGTGAACACCGGGTTGAGCGAGGTCATGGGCTCCTGGAACACCATGGCGAGGTCGGCGCCGCGCAGGCTGCGCATCTGCGATTGCGAGGCCTGCGCCAGGTCAAGGCGCTCGCCGTTGCGGCGCGTCAGCCACATGCTGCCGTTGCCCAGGCGGCCACCGCCTTGCTCCACCAGGCGCATGAGGGCTAGCGATGACACCGATTTGCCGGAGCCTGATTCACCCACGATGGCGAGCGTTTCCCCGGCGTCGACGTGAAAGCTGAGGCGCCGCACCGCATGCACGGTGCGCTGTTCGCTGGCAAAGCTCACGCTGAGGTCATTGACCTCGATCACGCGCTGGCGGCCGGCAGTGGGCGTGCCCTGTGCGCAGGGCACCGTACCGGCGCGCGTCATGTCATCCAGGAGTCCGGGCAAAGCAGTCATGCGGCGCTTTCGTCGGCTTCGCCTGCGTAAATGGCGCTCACCGGCGCTTCGCCCACGCGGGCCCAGCCGCGGTACATGCCTTCGGTGTTGAAGGGAAGGCTCAGGTTGCCCTGTGCATCGACGGCAATCAGGCCACCCCGCCCGCCTAGGGCCGGCAGCACGTTCATGACCACCTCCCGGGCTGCCGCATCCAGCGGCATGCCGGCATAAGCCATGCGCGCGCAGATGTCATAGGCCGCTGCGGCGCGTATGAACATTTCGCCCGAGCCGGTGCAGGAAATGGCGGCCGTGCGGTTGTCGGCATAGGTGCCGGCACCTATCAGGGGCGTGTCGCCCACCCGGCCGGCGCGTTTGTTGGTCATGCCGCCGGTGGAGGTGGCGGCGGCCAGGTTGCCAAGCGCATCCAGGGCCACGGCGCCCACAGTGCCGAATTTGCGGCCTTCGTCCAGGGGCGCAGCGCCGGCTGCGGGCGAGCGGAACACCAGCGCCGCACCGTCGTGATCCAGCACCGCTTTATCGGTGGCGAGCGCGCGCCGCAGCTGCTCGCGGCGTGCATCGGTAGAAAAATAATCGGGTGAAACCATCTCCAGCCCCTGCTCTTCGGCAAAGGCTTCGGCGCCGGCCGCAACCAGCAGCACATGCTCGCTGCACTCCATCACGGCACGCGCTGCGCGCACCGGTCGGCGTACACGGCCAACGCAGGCCACCGCACCGGCGCGCAAGGTAGCGCCGTCCATCACCGCAGCGTCCAGTTCATGGGTCTCGTCGTGGGTGAAGACAGCGCCATGCCCGGCATTGAAGAGCGGGCAGTCTTCGAGGAGCTCCACCGCGAGGCTGACCGCATCCAGTGCGCCGCCGCCGCCGGCCAGCAATTGCTGCGCGGGCCGCAGGATGCCCTGCAGGGCGGCGTGATAAGCCGCGTTTTGCTCTGCACTGATGTGGCTGCGGCTCATCGTGCCGGCGCCGCCGTGGATGGCAATAAGGGGAAGAGGCCTGGACAGTGTCACTTGGAAGCCTTTGGCAATTTCGGTGGGGTGCGGGCCTTGCGGAGGGCGGGCGCTGCAGCATCGGCATCAGGGCGCAGCCGTTCGGCATGGTTGCCGTGCAGCCAGGGCAGCACCGACTCGGCCAGTTGCGTTGCCGCCTTGAGCGAGCCTTTGGCGCTGTGGGCGACCGCGCTGCACAAAGCTTCGATCAAGGCCAGGACGGTGGCTTCGGAGTTCGCAAAATACTGGCTCTCGGTATGGGCGTACAGCGCGACGGTGGCCAGCGGCGCCAGCGGCGACGTTACGCGGTCCGTCAGCGCCAGCACCGGCACACCGGCATCGCGTGCGCGGCGCGCCAGCAAGATGGTGTCGCCGAAATAGCGCGGGTAGGCAATGGCGATCAGCAGGTCCTCGGGCTTGAGGCGCGCCAGCACGCGCGCGCCGTAGGACGAGCTCTCGATGCTGGCCAGGAGCTGGACGTTGTCGCAGTAAGGGTCCAGCGAGCGCTGCAGCAGCCCGCCCAGCCAGCTGCTGCTGCCAAAGCCGGCAATGTAAATGCGCCGTGCCTTCAGGATCGCCGCCACCGCCTGCTCGCAGCTCTGGGCATCCAGCGACTGCCGTGTCAGGTCGATGTTGTGCAGGCTTTGCGCCAGGGCGGATGAAAACACGTCGGCCACMGTGGCGGAATGCTCCAGCTTGTTGCGCAGCTTCTCCACCGGGGCCAGCGTGGCTTCGAAGCCCAGCACCAGCGCGGCGCGGAACTGCGGATAGCCGTCAAATTCCAGCGCCCGGGCGAACCGGTTGGCGGTGGCCACCGAAACCCCCAGCGTGGCGGCCAGCTCGTCGATGGGCATGGTGGCCGCTTGCAAAGGGTGGGCCAGCACATAGTCGGCCATTTGCCGGTGCGAGCGGGTCAGCGTTGGCAACAAACGCCCAATACGCTGTGCCATTGAAGGGTTGCCAGGGAATGTCGCCATCAGGATTGGAAGTAAAACTGGATGTATATAAATTTACAAAACAATTCATGATAACGAAATTTTTGATCATTTCAAATCAAATTCAGGCACTGTGATGCGTTGTAGGGGGGCGATGAGGGCCGTGTCGTGGCGCGGGGTTTCAGGCTTCGGCGCCGGAAGGCTGATGCGGTTCAGTACGTCATTGTTTAAGTCAATAGGGCTTGCGGCGCCCATGGGTCATGCGCAAGCAGCTATTAAAACAATAGCACTAAAGGGTGACTGTGAGTTGGGAAGCAGCGATGCGCCCGGGTGAGGGCCGCCACCGGGAGGGCCATCTGGGCTTGCGCTAGGACTTGAGCTTCTTGTAGGCGCGGCCCATTTCAGGGCCCTTGCTGGTGTCTTTCAACCCCCGCCGCAGATCGCGCCCTGCTTGTTCGACTTCGGCACTGGATTGCCCGCCCGTCATGTCAACGGACTGGTCGCGCTCGTGAGGCAGTCCCAGGCTGGCCTCGACGGAGGTGTCTTTGGGCGAACCCGCCTGCTCAGGACGTGAGCTCTGGACGCGCGGAGTTTTCGCCGGCATGCCCTTGCCCGAGACGGGTTGCTCCAGGGTGTTTTGCCGTGCGGCAGCGGATTTGGAAGATGTCATGGCACCTACTGTCGGCCCCGCCCCCCGGCAGGGCTGTCAGCCCGAAAAGGCAGCGTTTGTAGGAAACGGCCACCTTGCCTGCGCGAAGCCCGCGCGGCTCAAGCGGCCAGGAACGTCGCGGCTTGTGCCGTGGCGGCGGCATCGGCTTTGACGGCGTCGGGTGGCCCGCCTTTGCCCCACAGTTCGCCGCCGTAGTTCATGGCCATGAACTGCGCGCAGAGCCTGATTGAGTCCACCATGGGCTGCGCTTTGGCGCGGTCGCCGCTGGTGGTAATCAGCCACAAGGTTTTTTTCGCCATCTCGTCCTTGAAGGGCAGGCCGGGCACGCGCATCCAGGCGCTCCAGTGGTCGAGGTAAATCTTCAGCGGCGCCGGAATGCTGTACCAGTACACCGGGGCCACAAACACAATGTCGGTGGCGTCCATCGTGGCGTCCAGCAGCATCTTCATGTCGCCTTCCGGCATGGCGTACTGACCCGTGGTGTGGCGCTGATCGACAAACAGCGGCATCCGCATGCGGGACAGGTGATGCCAGGCCTGGGGCGTGCCGGCCGGCAGTGCGGCGGCGGCTTGCTGCGCCAGCCACTCGGTGTTGCCCAACGCACCGGGCTCGCGTGTGGAGGTGGCAAGAAAAAGAAATCGGGGGTTCGGATTCATGGCGGCCATGGTACTGGCTGATGCAGGCCTTTGCTTGTACAGGGTCTGGGTACCGCGTGCCAGAATAAAGCGATAAAACGCAGCCTCACTGGAGCCTTCCTCGCCATGATCCATATTCGCGACATCGACCACATCGTCCTTCGGGTCACAGATCTGCAGGGCATGCTGCGCTTTTACCAGCAGGTGCTGGGCTGCAGCCTGGAACGCCGGCAGGACGAAATCGGCCTGGTGCAACTGCGTGCCGGGCGTTCGCTGGTGGATCTGGTGCCGGTGGATGGCACGCTGGGCCGGGCCGGCGGCGCGGCTCCAGGCAAGGAGGGCCGCAACGTCGACCATGTGTGCTTTCGTGTCGAGCCCTTCGACGCGGAGGCCATTCGCCGCCACCTGGCGGCCCACGGCGTTGAGGCAGGCAAGGTGGAGTCGCGCTATGGCGCCGAGGGCGAAGGGCCTTCGATTTATCTCAACGACCCCGAAGGCAACACTGTGGAACTCAAGGGGCCGGCATGGCCCGAGGGCGCCAACCCTAAAACTGCCGCCAGCCCTGCCACGCCGTGAAGCATGCGCCGGCGATCAGCACGGCACCCACGGCGCGCGCCATGGCAACACTGGCGCCCGGCCGCTGCGCCAGCCATCGCCGGGTACCCGCGGCAGCCAGCGCCAGCGAACCGTATACGCCGCTTTGGGTAATGGCGATGATCAATCCAAGCGCCACAGCCTGAACCCAGAGCGAGCCGTATTCCAGCCGCAAAAACTGCGGAAAGATGGCCAGCATGAAAAGGTAGGCTTTCGGGTTGAGCAGGCAGGTGAGTGCGGCTTGCCGGAAGGTGCGCCACGGGGACGGCGGCTCGATGTCGGGCAAAGCGCCGAAAACAGACGTGCTGCGCATCAGTGACCACCCGATCCAGGCGATATACAGGCTGCCCGCCACCAGCATGACATTGACCATGCCCGGAACCAGTTGCAGCAGAATGCCCAGCCCCAGCGCGCCTGCCACGACGTGGCAAATACCGCCCGCCACAATGCCCGCGACGGCGAAGAGGCCGGCCCTGCGCCCGCCGGTCAATGAGCTGGCCATGACGAACGCCATGTCCATGCCGGGCAGGATGATGATGCCCAGCACCATGAGGAAAAACAGCCAGAGGTGTGCGAAGTGGTCCATCAATGAGCCTGTTTGTTTCTAGCGGTGTACCGCGTGGTAAGCGGGGCGTGACAGGCTCATCACCCAATTGGTTTCCCAGTGGCGGCCGCCGTCTTCCGAAAAGGCCTGTTCCCAGCGGGCGTGGGTAGGTGTGATGCCGGACCAGGTGAAGCGAACCCGCACGGGCCGGCCTTCATGGCTGTCGTTTCCCTCAAACCGGCCTACGCCGTCGGCAAACGAACCGGTCACCGGCGGCTGCAGCAGGCCGTTGTTGTGGCTGACCCAGTAAATGCTCCACAACCGCGTTTGCGGATTGAAAAACCGCAAGGCCATGCCGATGGTTTCCTTGTTTTCGGTGACAAGGTCGTTCATGTTGCCGAGCCCGCCCAGCAGCAGCGCGCCGTCCTGCACGGCTTCGAAACTTTCCCAGTCGGTACAGCCCTCCAGTCGCCGGCGCAGACGCTTGTTGCTGACCAGCCAGCGCCCGGTGATGAAATTGAAATCGTGGCGCCCGTCGGCGAGCTCGGCAAGGTCCGGTGTATGAGTCAGGGTGGTGGTCATGGCTTGAAGTGCTTGTGGCACCGCAGTGGATATGTGAAAACCAGTCTAAAAAGGTAATAGGGCTGTTTCGGCCCTAATTAAGCGGTAGACTTTTCACCATGTATTCCCCCACCACGCGCGTGCTCACCGTCCTGGAACTGCTGCAGTCCCACGGCCGGCTGAGCGGTGCCGAGCTGGCGCGGCGGCTGCAGGTGGATGGCCGTACCCTGCGCCGCTACATCGCCAAGCTGGAAGACCTGGGCATCCCGGTGGTGGCTGAGCGTGGCCGCTACGGGTGCTACGGCCTGATCGCCGGCTTCAAGCTGCCGCCGATGATGTTCACCGACGACGAAGCGCTGGCCCTGTCGCTGGGCCTGCTCGCCGCGCGCGGCCTGGGGCTGGCTGAGGCAGCGCCTGCCGCGGAAAGCGCGCAGGCCAAGCTGGAACGCGTGATGCCGTACCAGCTGAAAAACCGCGTCCGTGCGCTTGGTGAAACCGTGACGCTGGACATGCGCCATGCGGTGGCCCCCGGCGACAACACGGCGTTGCTGGCCTTGAGCACCGCAGCGCATGGCTGGCAGCGTGTGCACATGGCGTACCGTTCAGCCGACGACGATGTCACCGAGCGAGACTTTGACGCCTACGGCCTGGCATTTCGCCGCGGCCGCTGGTACGTGGTGGGCTGGTGCCATCTGCGCGGGGCGCTGCGCTCATTCCGCCTGGACCGTGTGCAGGAAGTCCGGCCGCTCAATGTGGTGTTTACGCCGCCGGCAGATTTCAACGCCGCGCAGCATCTCGTCCTGGGGCTGGCCACCATGCCGCGCACAAACACCGTGCGCCTGTTGCTGCACACCGATTTGCAGACGGCGCAAATGGAACTCCCCGACAGCATTGGCGTGTTCCAGCCCAGTGACGAAGGCGTGCTGCTGCACAGCCAGACCGACCACATCCCGTGGTTCGCCAGACAGCTTTCGCGGTTGCCATTTGCTTTCGAAATCCAGGAGCCACCTGCGCTGCGCACCGCGCTGCGCGACCACGCACAACGCACGCTGGACCAGCATGCGGCCTGAACAGGCAGGTGCGGATCAGGCGGTTTCAGGTTCCAGGCTGCCGCGCGCTCGGGCCAGCCCATAAAAACCGAAATCCATGGCCGGAACCTCCCTGCAGATCAGCTCGGCCATGGCCTTGCCCGACCCGGCGCCGTGCGTCCAGCCCAGTGTGCCATGTCCGGCATTCACCCACAGGCGGCCGACTTTGGTCTTGCCGATGTAGGGAATGTTGGTGGGCGTGGCGGGACGCAGGCCGGTCCAGAAATTCGGCGTACCGCCCTGTTCTTCAAGGCGGGTGTCGCACACGCCCGGCAGCACTTCTTCGATGCGGTCGGCCAGCATTTTGCAGCGCGCCCTGGCCAGCGGTGTGTCCAGCGAAAGGTCGTAGCCGCCGACTTCGATGGTGCCGGCCACGCGCAAGTGATCGCCGAGGCGGCTCATGGCGCATTTGACCTCGTCGTCAATGGTGCTGACGAAGGGCGCAAGTTCCGGCTTGAGCAGCTTGAAGGTGGCGCTGTAGCCTTTGCCCGGATAGATCGGCAGGTCAACGCCCACCGAGCGCAACAGCGGCGCCGTGTACGAACCGCAAGCCACCACGATCTCGTCGGCCTTGAGTTTCATGACGGGACTCTCACTGCTGCCCGGCACGGTGCGTGCCCGGACGGCGACCGACTGGACCGCTCCACCGGACTTTTCCAGTCCTTCGATGTTGTGTTCGTAGAGAAAGCGTACGCCCTTGTCGGCGCAGCGCTGTGCCAGCGCCTGGGTGAAGACGCGCGCGTCGCCGCTTTCGTCGCTGGCGGTATAAGTGCCTCCCACGATGCGGTGCGCAAATGCCTTGAAGGCCGGCTCTATGCCCAGCAACTCGGCCGTGCTCACCACGCGGCGCGCCACGCCGTACTTCTGCATCAGCGCCGCCGCTTCACCGGCGGTATCGAACGACTTCTGGTCGGTGTAGTAGTGCGCGATGCCGCGCTCCAGCCGGTTGTATTCAATGCCGGTGGCCCTGACCACCTCCTTGAGCGCGATATGGCTGTAAGCGCCGAGGGCCACCAGCTGCTGCACGTTGCGCTCAAACGCGGCGTCGTTGCATTGCGACAGAAACTGCAGGCCCCAGCGCCATTGCTGCCAGCCATCGCCGAAGGGCAATTGCGGCCGGAACAGCAGGGGCGCATCGTTGCGAAACATCCATTTCAGGGCCTTCAGGGGGGCGTCCTTGTTGGCCCAGGGTTCGCAATAGCTGACCGAAATCTGTGCGGCATTGCCAAAACTGGTTTCCAGGGCGGCTCCGGGCTGCCGGTCCACCACAGTTACCTCATGGCCGCGCTCCAGCAGGTGCCAGGCAGTGCTGACGCCGATGATTCCCGCTCCCAAAACCACTACTTTCATACAAGCCCCTTTACAGCTTTCAAGTGTGAAGGATGTTGCTTTCAATTAATAGAAAAATTAAACTATCAGTGAAAACATCAGAACAACTAATACAAAGGAGGCTCTGCATGAGCACTTTTGATCCGGATGCGCTCGAATGCCTGGCAGCCATCGTGGAAGAGGGCGGCTTTGAGCGGGCGGCCCAGCGCCTGTCGATCACGCAGTCGGCGGTGTCGCAGCGCCTGCGTGCACTGGAGGCCCAGGTCGGCACCGTGCTGATCGTGCGCAGCAGGCCGCTCAAACCTACTTCAGCCGGTCAGCTGCTGCTGAAACACACCAAGATGCTGCGCCTGTTGCGTGCCGACCTTGAGCGCGACCTGAAAGAGCTGGCGCCCAGCTCGCTTGGTGGTGCGCGTGAGGAAGAGCGCATTTCCATCGCCATCAATGCCGACAGCATTGCCACTTGGGCCCTGCCGGCGCTGACCGACCTGGCGCAGCAGGGCCTGCCCATGGAGATCATCCATGACGACCAGAACTTCACCCACGAGTGGCTGCGTGAAGGCCAGGTGCTGGGCTGCGTCACCACGCTCAAGCAGGCGCTGCGCGGCTGCAAGGTGGAACCGCTGGGCGCGATGCAGTACATCGCGGTGGCCACGCCGGAGTTTGCGCAAAGGCGGCTTGGCCTGGGCGGGAAGCAGGATGCAGCCGCCCTGACGCAGTACAACTTTCGCGATGTGCCTTTTATCGCGTTCAACCGCAAAGACGAACTGCCGGTCGATTTCGTCGGCAAAGCTTTCGGGCTCAAGCGCGTCACCCTCAACCAGCTCTTTGTGCCGTCATCGGAAGGCATGGTCAGGGCGGTGCTGGCGGGCTGGGGCGTCAGCGTGGTGCCGCGCCTGCTGGCGCAAGGACTGATTGATACAGGCCAGCTCGTCAACGTGGCGTCCAGCTACACCTTGCCCATCCAGCTCTACTGGCATTGCTGGAACCTCGAGTCTGAAGTGCTGGACGCGCTCACCGCCGCACTCAAGCAGTCTGCAGCGCAGTCGTTGGTGACCTGATCACACGAGGCGAGCATTGCGTGATGGCCGCGCATGACTGGCCGACGGGGACATCAGGGCGGCCGTACGGTGTCGCTGTTTCACTCGCTGACAAAGACAGGCAGGGGAGTAATCCCATTTACAAAAGGCAGCGGCTTCCGCACACTGTGACCTGATGCGCGCTTGGCGCTGCATTGCAGTGAAAGGCACGAGGTAACGAATGCTGGGATGGCTGGGGCTGCGTACCCGTCTGGTTTTGCTGGTGCTGCTCGCGCTGCTCCCGCTGTTCGGCTTGCTCGCGTATTACGCCGAACAAGGTCACCGGACTGCGCTGGAACATGCGCAGGTTGACCTGCAGGCCCAGGTCGCGCTGCTCGCCACACACCAGCAGCGCACGGTGGACAAGGTCCATGAGCTTCTCAACGGCCTGGCCAGTGCGCCTCATATCAAAAGCCGCGAGCCCGGACTGTGCGGGCAACAGCTTAAAAATATCCATCGGGAGCACCCCGAGTTCACCCATGTGGGCGTTGCTGCGCCGGACGGCCGGCTGGTCTGCAGCTCACTGGGCCTTCTTCCCGGCAGTATCCAGGAAGACGACCGGCCATTTTTCCTGCAAATCATGGCCGGGCAGCGTTTTGCCATCGGGACTTACGGCATTGGCCGCAGCAGTGGCCTGCCGGGCCTGATCTTCGCCATACCGGTCCACACCGATTCCGGCGCCATGGGCGGCGTGGCCTTTGCCTCCCTGGGCCTGAAGGCGCTCGCAGAACCCTTGACCACCGCGTCCATGATGCCGGGTGCAAGGCTGACGGTGCTTGACCGGGATGGCGTGGTTCTGGCTGTTTCCCCGCAGGCGCCTTCCTGGCTGGGCCGGCAGCACCCGGATTCCGCCGTACGCCAGGGAGTGCAAACTCGCCACTTGGGCGTACTGCATGCGCCTGATGCGCAGGGAAGCCAGCGGGTCTACGCTTTTGCGCCGGTTCCCGTCGAAGGCCGCGATGGGCTATTTGTGGCGGTCAGTGTCCCGCAGGAAATCATCGGCGCGGAAAGCCGCGACAACCTGCTTTCGGAGCTGGCGGCCTTGCTCGCCGTGGCCGTGGCAAGCGCAGCCTGTGCGTGGTGGATGGGCAACCGCCTGATCGTCAACCCGGCCAAGGCGATTCTGAAAGAAGCTAATGAGGTTGCAGAGGGCAATCTCGGGGCGCGTGTCAGGCTGGGTCCGTTGTACCAAGGGGAGCTTGGCGATATCGGGCAGACTTTCAATCGCATGGCCGGCTCGCTTCAGGCGCGGCAGGAAGAGCTTGATGCCGCGCTCAGCCGTGTGGACAAGGAGCGCTCCCTGCTCGACCTCATTCTCAACAGCATGAGTGAGGGTGTAATCGCAGCGGACACCGAAGGCCGCTTCCTGGTGTTCAACGCGACGGCCCGCAAGCTCTTCAATGCGGCTACACCGGGCCCTGGCATGCGGGTCGAGGAATGGCGGCGCAGCCATGAGCTACTGATGCTTGACGGCAAAACCCACTTGCCGGAAGCTGAACGGCCGCTGACACGCGCTGCCCGCGGCGTCAGTACCGACAACTGGGACCTGCTATTTCGCAGGCCCGGCGCCGAAGACCGGGTGCTCCGCATGAGCACCCGGCCCTTACGCGGTGACGACGGCACGCTGGTGGGTGGCGTCGCGGTGTTCAACGACATCACCAAAGCCAAGGCCGCCGAAGAATTCGCGAAGGCACAGGAACAGGTGCTGGCACTGATTGCCGGGAGCGCGCCCCTGCAGCGCTCGCTCGAAGCCGTGGTGCAATTAATTGAGACGAGTTCCCCGGACAGCCTGTGCTCGATCCTGCTGCTGGATGGCCAGCACCTGCGCCTGGGTGCAGCGCCCAGCCTGCCGGACAGCTACAACCAGGCCATTGAAGGCTTGCCGGTTGGTGAAGGGGTGGGCGCCTGCGGTACCGCGGCGTTTCGCAACGAGATGGTCGTGGTGGAAGACACCCAGCTGGATCCGTTGATGAAAGACTATCGCGAACTCCTGGCCACGCACAACCTGCGCGCCTGTTGGTCGCATCCCGTGGTGTCTACCACTGGCGAGCCGCTGGCGACGTTTGCCATCTACCACCGCTATCCGTGTGCCCCCCAGGCGCACGACCTGGAGCTGATCGCCACCGCGGCGCGGCTGGCCGGCATTGCGCTGGTACGTGCCCGCGCCGAGGCGGCGCTGGTCAGCAGCGAAGCGCGCTTTCGTGAGCTTGCAGAAAACATCAACGACGTTTTTTACAACGTGGATCCCCGCTCGGGCCAGCTTCTCTATATCAGCCCCGGCTATGAGAAGGTGTGGGGGCGCAGCCGCGAGAGCCTGTATGCCAACCCCCTGTCATATGCCGACGCGGCGCTGCCGGAGGATCAGCCTTTGCTGAAGCTCGCCAGGAAGCGCAACCGAACCGGCGAATCCTCCGACATCGAATACCGCATCCTGTCCACGGACGGCAAGCTCCGGTGGATACACGACCACTCCTATCCGGTGCTCGATGCGTCGGGCGTGCTCGAACGTGTGGTGGGCACCGCGCGCGACATTACCGACCGCAAGCTTGCCGACCTGGCGCTCGCAAACACCAACCGGGCCCTGCAGATGCTGAGCCAGTCCAGCATCGCCATCAACCGGATCGAAGACGAGGAGGCCCTGTTGGCCGAGGTCTGCCGTGTCGCCGTCGACGTGGGCAGCTACCGCATGGCATGGGTCGGGTATGCGCAGAACGACGAAGCGCGCACCATACAGCCCATGGTGCACGCCGGTAACGAGGGTGGCTACCTGACGGTGATCCGCTTGACCTGGCGCGATGACCAGGTCACGGGCCAGGGCCCCGCGGGCCAGGCCATTCGCACGGGGCTGCCCCAGCAAAGTGGCGACATCGGTCAGGCTGAAAATCACTTCTACTGRCATGCCGACGCGATGAAGCGAGGCTACCGGAGCGCGGTCTGCCTGCCCTTGCGCGAAGGGGGCCGCAGTTTTGGTGTGCTGTGCCTTTATTCGGCCGAAGCGCAGCACTTCACCCCTGAAGAAATCAAGCTTCTGCAGGAGCTTGCCGACAACCTGGCATTCGGCATCGTCAGCTTGAGAGAACGGCTGGAGCGCCAGCGCAGCCAGGAGGCGGCGCGCCAGGCCGCAGTCAAACTGCGCGAACAGGCCTCGCTGCTGGACAGGGCCCAGGATGCCATCATGGTCCGCAACCTGGACCGGACCATACGTTTCTGGAACAAGAGTGCCGAACGCCTTTACGGCTGGACGGCCGAAGAAGTGCTGGGAAAATCGATGGAAGAGTTCATGTACGAGGATCCCCAGGTGCTTGTGGACGCCATGGCCCGCACGCTGGCCAATGAAGGGGACTGGACCGGTGAACTGGAGCAGCACGCCAGAGATGGTTCAACGGTGGCCATCGAAGCACGCTGGACGGTGGTGCGCGACGAAGAAGGCAAGGTCAACGGGGTGCTCGGCATCAACACCGATATCCGAGAACGCCGGCGTGCGCGTGAAGAAATTTTGCGGCTCAACGCCAGCCTGGAAGAGCGCGTGCAGCAGCGCACCGCGCAGCTCGAATTTGCCAACAAACAACTGGAAGCGTTTTCCTATTCCGTGTCCCATGACCTGCGCAGCCCGCTGAGTGCCATCGACGGATTCAGCGACCTGTTGCAGCGTGCCATGAACAAGTCCGACAGCACACCGCTGTCGGAGCGCAGCCGGCATTACCTGGCGCGCATACGGGCCGGGGTGGGGCAAATGGGGGAGTTGATCGATGCGATGTTGACGCTGGCACAGGTGTCGCGCTCAAGCCTGCGCTGGGAGCCGGTCGACCTCAGCGCGCTGGTCCAGGGCATCCTTGATGGCTACCGTGAACGCGAGCCCGAAAGGCCGGTGGATCTCCATGTTGAAGCGGGTTTGACGGGGCAGGGTGACCCGCGCCTGCTCATGCAGTTGCTGGACAACCTGCTGGGCAACGCCTGGAAATTCAGCGCCAACCAGGAGCGCACCGAAATCACCTTCGGCCATGAGATCGGGGAAGACGGAGAGACGGTTTATTTTGTCCAGGACAAGGGCGCCGGCTTTGACATGGCCTATGCGGAGAAGCTGTTTGGCGCGTTCCAGCGCCTGCATTCGCTGTCGGAGTTCGCCGGCACCGGCATTGGGCTGGCCACGGTGCACCGCATCGTGGCACGGCATGGCGGGAAGGTCTGGGCCCAGTCAGCACTGGGGCAGGGCGCCACGTTCTATTTCACGTTGGGTGAGAGGACTTTGTAGTACCCCCGTCCAGGCTCACTGCGTGTAGCCTGTTCCCCCCTCAAGGGGGCGGCGCCTGGGGCCGGCGAAGCCGGGCCCTCGGCCCCCATTGGTGAAATACCTCCATCACTGGCCGTATTCACCGAATCTTCAAGCCAGCATGAGCCGCGGAACCGGCTTTGCCGGGCCGCAGGCGGGCGGCCCCCTCGGGGGGCAGGGAGCTACACGAAGTGAGCGACCGTGGGGGCTAGTCTAGAAACTCTGCGAGCGCAGAGTTTCGCGCAGCGTCTGCGCTTTATCTGCGTCGAACTGACCTTCAACCCGCGCCAGCACTTCACCCTGGCGGTTGACCACCACGGCGTAGACCTGGTCCGTGCCGTTGAGGCCGGCCGCGCGCACAAAACTGGCCCGGTCGGTGAACACCGGCACCAGCCTGGCGCGCTCGGTGTCGGCCGTGTAGTGCTTGAGCAACCTGTTTTCGACGGCGCTGCGCCCCGTCGGTGTGCCGGGGTCATTGACGATCGGCATGCGCATCCACGCGATGGACGAGTCGTTACGCAGGTTCAGCCCCTGGATCCAGCTCTCGGCCTGGACGTGCTGGCCGCGCTGGAAGGTGATCAGTGCAAGGGTGCGGTCAGAGGGCAAGCCATCCGGTACGTTGACCGGCTGGCGCAGCAGTGTTTGCGCCATGAAGGCCGGCATGTGCCCCATCACGCTGGCCTCATTGGGCGACGCGAACGCAAACGCAAACGCAAGGCCGACGGCAACCAGCCAGGCGCCAAGATAGGACACGTTGCTTTTCATGGTGCTCTCCCCAATGCGGGTGCGGTACAGGAAGTCCTGCATGAACCCTTCATGCAAGATACATGCAAGCCGAACAGTGCGCAAACCAACAATTGGAACAAAGTGTTATCACCTTCGTGCTGACCCTTGGGTTCCGCGTTGCCGGTCGTGGTTGGGTTACGCGATGCGCAGGAAGTTCAAAAAAATGCCGCCGCCGTGTGCGCTGCGGCGCTACGACTTTAGTCACCAGCGGCACGCCGGCACCACGCACATAAGAGGACGACTGAGTGCTTGAGTGCTATTGGCCGACGCGGATCAGCAAGTCGGGTAAAAACCCGTCCTGTTCATGCTTGCGTGCATAACCCAGCGGGTTCGCCACTACGCGGCAGCCGCGGCTGATGTAATTAATTACGCAATGCAGATGCCCATGCAGCCACAGGTCGGCCAGCGGTAGCAGGTCATCCAGCGCATTACAAAAGCCCGCTGTACCCGGCACCAGGCCATAGCGCGGGTCGGCGCTCAGCAAGCTGGGGGCGAAATGCGTCACGGCCACGGTAGGCCCTTCAAAGGGTACGGCCAGTGCCTGCCGCAACCAGGCCTGGCTTTTGAGGCCCTCTTCGCGCACATCGGCCGCCAGCAGTGGCTGGCCATCGCGAAAGGAATGGTTTTTTTGGAGGTAAAAGTTGGCGGCGCGGAATGCTTTTTCGCGAGCTTTCAATTGCTCGCCCGGCGTAATGTCCGATGCCTGGGCCTGGCCTGCGCTCAGGGCGTCAAAGTCGGTCCACAGCGTGCTGCCCACAAAACGCACACCCTGCAGCACCACGGTTTCACGCTCAAGCCAGACCATGCCCAGGCGCTCGCAGGTTTCGCGCAGCCGCACATGGGTTTCATCAAAGTCCAGGCCGTCGTATTCGTGGTTGCCCGGGACAAACAGCACCGGCGTCGGCCAGCCGGCGCCGCCGCGCTCTGCCGGCAACGGTGAAAACCGCGCCAGGCCAAAGTCGCCGATATTCAATTCGTCCAGCAACGAGCCCTTCTGGTAGGAGCCGATGTCGCCCGCCAGCACCAGCAGGTCGGCACCGGGCACGGGCTGCGCTGTGAAGTGGGGATTGGATTCAAGGTGCAGATCGGAAAGGAGCTGGATGTTCACCCGCCCATTGTGCGGGAAGATGTTTCGATCTCTTCCTTGCTGGAGTTTTAGCTTGCGCGGCCTTGCGCCCATGCGCTAGATTGCGCATGGCATCAGCAGATGAACCGGAGCCGCTTGTGAAGCAGATCGAAAACGCAGCCGTCGCGCAGACCTTCGCGGCCTACCCACCGGCGCTGCGGCGCAAGCTGCTGGCCCTGCGCACGCTGATCCTGGACACGGCATCGGCCACACCCGGCGTGGGCGAGCTGGAGGAAACCCTCAAGTGGGGCGAGCCGGCCTACCTCACGTCAGTCAGCAAAAGCGGCAGCACCGTCCGCCTGGGGCCGGTCAAGTCCAGCCCGTCGCAGTACGCCCTGTACTTCAATTGCAACACCACGCTGGTGGACACCTTCCGCACCTTGTTTCCGGGCGAGCTGCGTTATGAGGGCAACCGGGCCATCGTGCTCGATGCGGCCGATCCACTGCCGCGGGATGCCTTGTCGTTCTGCATTCAGGCAGCGCTGACCTACCACCGGAAAAAAGGCCCCTGAAACGGCAAAACCGCCGGCGCCGGGCGGGGTGCGTCAGGCCAGCGGCGCCAGCAGGCGCACGGTGAATGTCGTGCCCTGTCCGGGCCGGCTGGTGACTTCAATCTGCCCCTGGTGCAGGTCAACGCATTCCTTCACGATGTGCAGGCCGATGCCGGTGCCGGAAATATTGCCGACATTGGTGCCGCGGTGAAAGCTGCCGAAAAGCCGCGGCAGGTCGGCTTCCGGGATGCCGATGCCGTGGTCGGTGATGCGCAGGTGGATCTGGTCGCCCACGCCGCGAACGGCAAACTGCACCGGCGTGTCCGGGTCCGAATATTTCAGTGCATTGCCCAGCAGGTTGACCACGATGTGCCGCAGCAACTGCTGGTCCGCCGTGCGCGGCGCGTCCAGGCCGTCGCAGGTCAGCGACACGCGCGCGGCCTGCGGGTTGCCGCGCTCCAGCTCACCCATCACCTGCACCAGCCAGTCGGGCACTGCCAGCGGTGCGGCTTCGAACTGGAACTTGCCCAGCTCCAGGCGGCTGGTCAACAGCACCTGCTCGACCATGCTGTTCATGCGGGCCACCGCCGTCTTGATTTGCCCCAGAAGCTCCCGGCGTTCGCTGGCCGGAAAGCTGGCGCCGTAGGCGTCCAGCAGCTCCACGGACGACAGGATGGCGGCCAGCGGTGTGCGGAACTCGTGCGATGTCACGGCGACAAACCGTGACTTCAGCTCCGACAGCTCGCGCTCGTGCGCCAGCGCCTTGCGCATGTCTTCCTCTGCCTGGCGCTTGCGCGTGACATCGGTCAGGAAGTTGAGCGTGGCGGGCGCGCCCTGCCATTCAAACATCACCGCGCTGATCTCCAGCCAGCGTATGGCGCTGCGGCTGTGTTGCACGCGAAACTGGTAGTAGTTCTCCACCGGCTCGCCGCGCAGGCGCTTCATGTGGTTGCTCAGCACCTTCTCGCGGTCGTCGGGGTGGATGAATTCGATGAAGGGCCGGGACTTGGCGGTTTCCTCGTCCAGCGAGGTCAGCTCCAGCGCCTTGGGGTTGGCATACAGGATGCGCCCGGCCGCCGTGACAAGAATGCCCTCGCTGACGTTTTCCACCACCGCGCGGTACTTGGCCTCGGAGTCGTTGCGCCGGCCGATCTCCACACGCAGCTGCTTGGAGGTGTCGAGCTGCCAGGTGATGTTGTTGGCCAGGTGGATGACGCGCAGCAACTGCCCCGAAGGGCTGTGCATGGGCAGTGCGCGCTGGCTCAGCCGGGCGTTGCCGCCCTGCGGCCGTATGACCCTGTACTCTTCGCTGCGCTTGAGGGGGCTGGTCTGCAGGCTCAGCACCCGCTCGCGGTCTATCGGGTCCACATGCTCCAGCCATTGCCAGGGCCGGTCTGCCAGGGTGTCGGCCGACAGGCCCCAGAACGCCTCGAACGCCGGGTTGGTATAGGTGATGCGGCCAGTTTGCGGGTCCCAGGACCAGAGCATGGCGTCAATATTTGAGGCGATCTGCCGCAGCAGCGCCAGCGCCCCGTCCGGCGATGAAGCAGGGGTCTCAGCCGTGGGCAGGGAAGAGGAGGGATTTGGGGGATGGGCCACAGCCCAAGCATAGCCGCCGGCTCCGTGAAATTTTTCCCGGAAATCACGTAGAAATCACCCGCATGTGTCGCCGCGGGGCATCACATGCATTTTTTGCATGGGTTTGGGCCTCGGTTAGGCTTGAAACCCTAGGGAAAACCCTTATTCTTCATTCACCGCAACTTTTTCACCCCATGAAGGTGACCCTGACATGTACAGCCTGATTTCCCAGATCGCCCGTTTCCTGCCCGCCGCAACCCGCGTGGCCCCTGTAAACGGTGTGGCCCACAACCTGATGGAACGCGCCGAAGCACGCGCCGGCCGCAATCCGCTGCAGGCCCAGGAACTGCGCAGCGCCGCCTACGCTTACCTCAGCGTGGTTCGCTGAGCCCCCACGCTTCCCCACTTCGAGCCTGCGGCGCGCTGCCCCTTTTCTCTCGTACGGGGCTGCCCGCCTTGCGGCTGGCAAAGCCAGACCGCGGCTTCAGCTGGTAAAGACGGGGTCTTGCTCGGGGCGGATGCGGTCAGAGCTTAACCCCTGCTCCTTTGACGGCGGGCGACAGTACGGCTACCTGCTCCTTGACGAAGCCGGTGAACGCCGCCGGGCTCATGGGCTGGGTGGTGATGCCCAGCTCCAGCATCTTCTTTTTGATCTCTGCCGTTGCCAGTATTTCGTTGCAGGCGCTGCTCAGCCGTGCCACGACGTCGGCCGGCATGTGCGCCGGGCCGCTCAGGCCAAAGAAGTTGTCCAGAACCAGCTTGCGGTAGCCAAACTCCACCACGCTGGGCACATCCGGCACCAGCGGTGAGCGGCTGGCCGACGTCACGGCCAGCGGCACCAGCTGCCCGCTTTTGAAGTAAGGCACAAACGCCGTCAGCACGTCGATGCCCACGGGGATCACGCCCCCGATCAGGTCTGTCGTCATGGGCGCACCGCCGCGGTACGGGATGTGCACCAGGTTCACGCCCATGGACTTTTTCATCAGCTCGCCGTAGATGTGGCCGATCGAAGCCGGGCCGCCCGAGCCGAAGTCGAGCCGGCCCGCCTTGCGGGCCTGCGCTTCCACATCGGTAATCGTCTTGATGGGCGCGTGCGGGTTGGCCATCACCACGCAGGGGGCGTTGCCGATCAGCGCGATATGGGTAAAGCCTTCCACCGGGTCATAGGGCTGCTTTTCCAGCGCGAACGGGCCGATGGAAACCGGTGTCGAGTTGCTCAGCATCAGCGTGTAGCCGTCCGCCGGCGCCTGCGCCACCACCAGGCCTCCCACGCTGCCGCCCGCGCCCGGCCGGTTGTCGACCACCACCGCCTGCCCCAGCTTTTTGCCCAGCTGCTCGGCCATCACCCGCGCGACGATGTCGCTGGCGCCGCCGGCCGGAAAGGTCACCACGATCTTGATCGGCTTGTCCGGCCAGGCAGCCAGGGCCGGCAGCGCCATGGACGCGGCGCCGCTGGCGAGGATCTTCAGCGCGGTGCGGCGCGCAAGTGGGTGGGAGGGCGTTGGGGTGTGTGGGTGGTCTGGCATGCGCGGCTCCTGCGTACAGTTTGTGTGCAAAAGTGTGTGCAAAAACCATGCCCCTCGCCGCGAGCCGCTTGAACGGGGTTGCCCGTGGGCGTTCGGCGTCGGCGAGATGCTACTGAATTAATAGCGGCTAGCGCCTGTTCTCATTGGGTTACAGCCCGATTGAGTGGGTAAAAAGCGACTCAGGGGGCTCTTTATCCTCCAGCCTGCCCCTGGGGTGCCGCAAAAGCCTTGGCGACGCCGGAAACCCCGAGAAAACCACTGATTTCAAGTGCCAAAGATGGCTAAAGCCCAATACAAACGGGCGCAAGCCACTATCTATTTGATAGCGAATGGCATGGCAATCTGCCGCCGGCTTCAGTCGCCTCGATAGGGTGCGTGCGTGATCCTGCTGCCGGCCCGCGGCTACCGCCACAGCTCCCCGTTAAAGGAGACGCTTTTGACCATGTGTTCCTCCAGGTAGGCTTCCTTGTAGGCGGAACGCACGGTTTTCCAGGTTTCGCTGGTTGCCGGGAGTTCCGTGCGTGCCGAGATGACGGCGCGAAACGGAATGTGGCCGACGCCGGTGAAGGTGGCTTCTGAACGCAGCACCACATTGCAGTTAATGGTCTCTCCCGGCCCGATCAAGCCGCCAGGGCAGATGTCAGCCTGCACATCGCTGGCTTTCAGTGCCAGCTTTGTGTTGGGAAGAGGGTTGAGGGTCAGGGCGATGCGCGGCGGGGTCACGCGGACGGCGCGGCGGCTTGCGTTGGTCAGGCTAAAACCGAAGGAGACGCTGCGGTCCAGCCAGGTGACCTTTTGCTGGAACTTGACCTGCAGGTTAGGCGTCAGGGAGTCCACCAGTTCATCGACCACCTTGACGCGCTCCAGCCGCTTGCGTTCCGCGGCCTGGGCGTCGGGCACCGGTTTCTGCACCGGCTCCGCAACCGGTTCCGCTGCGGCCTTGGGCTGCTGGATCTCGGCCTTCATCTGCTCCATGTTGGCGCGCAATGCCTCGGTCTGGGCCTTGGCTTCGGCGAGCTTTTGTTCAAGCTGCTGCTGGTTCTTCTGGTTCGCGGCCATCAGCTGCTGCATCAGCAGCTGGGCTTCCTTCTGTGCCTTGGCCGCAGGCCGGTCTACCAGGGTGTAACGCGCTGCGCTGCCGGCCACCACAATCGCCAGGCCGATGATCAGCAAAAAAACGATGGTGTCGTATCGGTGGGCGCCGGCGTCCTTGCCGGGTTTCGGTTTGGGTTGGCGCGGCGGGAGAGGCGGCAGGGATGGCGGGATGGGGGGCATGCTTTTGTAAGCCATGAGATATGACGCGGGTGTGGCTGGATTAAATGTGTTGTGAATCAGGTCGGTCAGGGGGCAACATGCCTTGAGATGCCCGGCTCACCATTTGCCGCGCACCCCCATCAGCAGGGCCAGGTTGCGCTGGCGTGCGTTCTGTTCGGTCTGGAGGTCGGCGAAGAGGTTGAAGTTGTCGTGGATGCGGCCCGAAACGCCCACGCCCAGGACCACCGTGTTGGCATTGAGGGCCACGCCCGCGATCTGGAACTGGTAGGGCGTGCCGGCGCCCTGCAGCTGCGCCGTCATCGGGGTGTTGTATTTGCCAAACTCATGTGCCCACACCACCCGCGGTTCGATCCGCAGCCGGCCCACGTCAAAGCCGGCTTTCAGCCCCAACATCGATTTGGTCGAGTACACGGTTTGCGCGGCAACCTGCAGGTTGAGCGCACCRGCGCCCTGCTCGGCGAAACCGTTGGTCTGGTTGCGGCTGAAGGCCAGCGCGGCCATCGGTTGCAGCGTCCAGCCGGTCATGTCCAGGTCGTAGGTCAACTCGCCGTAGGCCGTGGCGGTGCTGCTGTCGAAATTCGACGAGGCCAGGCGGGCGATCGGCCCGACCACGATGCCGCGGTCCATGTGGTTGCCGTGAAACGCCACGCTGGTCACGCCATTCAGGCGCCAGGCCCCGTCGGTGTAGCCGGCGTACATCGCCAGCGCCGCGCTGCGAGCCCTGCCCTGGTCACCTGAATCAAAACTGACCCTTGATGTGCCCATCGTCACGGCGCCGCCCAGCATCAAGCCTGGCGACACTTCGGCGTCGTAACCCGCGCTCAGGCCGGTGCTGTTCAGGCGGCTGGCCATGGCATTGCCGTCGCTGTCGGTGATTTGGTGGCTGCCGTAACCGCGCAGCCAGAAACCGCAGCCGTCTTCGATGGCCGGGAAAAGCGCCCTCAGGGCTTCGCGGCCCGCAACGTCGTCGCTGCCGCAGACTGAGCCCAGGCTGCTTCGGCCCACGCGTGCCTGCAGCTGTTCGCCGAATGCGGCGGCAAAGCTGGGGCCGGCACGGCGCAAGGCGACTAGGTTGGCACCGCCTATGGCATCGAAGGCGGCGAGGGCCTGCGGCACTGAAAGGCTGTTGAGGGCGCTGAGCACCGTGCTCATGTCGCCGCTCGCGCTGCCGGAGGCATTTTGCAGCGCATTCGAGGCTGACTGCTGGTTGGGCGTCATGCCGGGCAGGGTGTTGTAGCCGGTGCTGTTGCGCGCCAGGGTCAGGTACACATTGTTGGGGTCGTAGGTGAGCGACGGCGTCAGAAACGCCAGGTTGGTCGTGAGCCCGCTAAAGACGCCGGTGCGCCCGCCTGTGGCATTGAGGATGGTGTACTGCGTGGTCGGCGAGTAGGTGCCGGCGCTGGCCAGCACGTTGACCGTGCCGCCGTTGATGGTCAGCGTGCCGGTGGCGTTGGTGCGGTCGTTGCTGCCGGCTGCATCGACCTCCACGCTGTAATTGGAGCCCGCATTGAAAGTCAGATTGCCGACGACGGTGAGCGTGCCGATGGAATTGCCGGGCGCCAGCGTGCCGCCCGACTGGATGGTGGTGTTGCGCACGGAACCGGTGCCGCCCAGCGTGCCGCCGTTCTGCACCTGCACGGCAGAGTTGGTCAGGCTGCCGTTGACCGACAGCGTGCCGCCGCTGACGACGGTAGTCCCGCTGTAAGTGTGGGTGCCGGAAAAGGTGACATTGCCGGTGCCGCTTTTGACCACGTTGCCGGTGCCGCTGATGACGCCGCCAAACGTTCCGTTGCCTGCTTGCAAGAACTCCAGGTTGGCGTTGGTGGTAATCAAGCCCTGCAGGTTGGCGGTAGTACCGCGCAAGGTGCCGCCATTGATGGTGGTGCCGCCGGTGTAGGTGTTGGTGCCAGAAAGAATCACCGTGCCGCTGCCTTCCTTGACCAGTGCGCCGCCGCCGCTGACGGACCCTGCATAGGTGCCATTGGTGGTCTGGTCGAAGGTCAGCACGCCGTCGTTGCTGATGGCTCCCTGCAGGCTGGTGGTGCTGCCGGTCAGGCGGGCATTGGTTCTGATGAAAGTGCCGCCGGTGTAGCTGTTGGCGCCCGTCAGTATGGTGGAGGAGCCCCCGGGGTGGCGGAACACTTCTACCCATCCGGCGCCGCTGATCGCCGCGGAGAAGGTGTAGGGCGTGGCGTCGTTTTGGTTGAACTTGATGCTGGAGCTGGCATTGCCGAAAACCACGGCGTCAGCATTCAGGGTGCCGCTGGGCCCGATGTTGCCGATGACCAGCGTCCCGGTGCCCACATTGCCCAGGTGCAGGGTGCGGGTGCCGCCCACCGTCACGGTGGCGCCGGTGCGGATGCCCAGGAGCCCGTCTCCATTGTTGCCAACAATGAACTGGTCGCCCGGAGCCAGGCTGAGGGGGGACACGTTCAGGCTGGCGCCGGCGCCGTCCATGAGGATCTGCCCTCCGGTCACCGTGTCGCCCACGCTCAGCCGCGTGGCCGTGACGCTCCCATTAATCAGCATTGATCCCGCGTTACCCGGCGTCGGCGTGGTGCCCAGCAGGAGCGTGCCAGCGGCCAGGGTGCGGCCCGCATGGACGACCACCTGGCCGTTTTCCTCCACTTGCAGCGTGCCCACCTGGGCGGCTGGTCCACTAATAATGTCCACCTGCTGGTTCGTCGGGACCCTTGCCAAGCTGGCGGCTGTAGGCGTGCCGCCACTCCAGTTGGCCGCGTCGTTCCAGTCCTGAGTGCCTGCGGCCGAGAAATCGTTGGTGACCTGGGCATGGCCGGCATGCGGTGCCATGGCCAGGCCGGCGAATGCCAGCGCCAGGCCAAGCGGCTTGAGGGGAAAGTGCGGGCGGGAATTCATGCGGGCCGGTTTTGGGGTGAGGCTTCAAGCCGTGCCGGTCAGCAGAACCCAAAGACGATTGCCTTGCCAGAGGACATCGCGATTTCGGCTGCAGGCGCAGTTAATAATTTAGCTAACATTTCTTAACGTATGCCTCGCAGTAACTATGGCCTCCGGAAAGAGCTCCGTACGGGTGTGATGTCCATGTTTTGACTTTGCTTCACGTTACATTTTTTTGCAAGTAGGTCGTTTGACAACTTATAACGCCCAGAGCGTCAAATGGGAGAACTAAAGAATTAATTTGATCTTGTGGCGTTGACTAAGAGTGGCCGGAGGCTGGCCTGTAGCCAGAAAAAGCGGCGCCACACGCTGAAAATCGCACCGCAGGGCACCGGATCCGGGTCATTCAGTGCGCTGTTTTGGTGTCTGCGTTGCGTGCTGGCCACACCGCAGCCGGGAACTGCAGTGGTTTGATCCGCTTGCCACGGCTGCTATCAAATAGCTAGCGACTTGCGCTCGTCTTTGTTGGCTAAAACACCAATATGATGGGAAAAAAGTGTGCTGGAGAAGCGCGCCGCAGTAGCGATGGCTCCCGGCGACGATTTCCGCGCCCAAAACTGCCTGGTTTGGCATCAAAAATGACCCTCGCCCAATACTGACTTGCGCGAGCAGCTATGATTTTTATAGCGCTGTGTAGACGTCTCTCCGGATAGCCAGGCTGGCCAGTCCTTTGGGTGGGTCAGGGGCTTCAGGCCAAAAATGCCCTGTCGGCCGCACGCACCAGCACCTGCCGCAACCACGCATGCGCGCTGCGTTGTTGCGAACGCCGGTGCCACAGGGTATCCACGTGCACCGGTGACACGTCAAACGGCAGGGGGCGCAGCACCAGCTGGTCGGCAATGCCCGTCACCCCGACGAAATGCCGCGGCAGCACGGTGAGCAGGTTCGAGTTCGCCACGACGCGCCCGGCAGTGAAGAACTGGTTGACCGTCAGCACCACATGCCGCTCCCGGCCCAGCGAGGCGAGGGCTTCGTCGACGAAACCATAGGGACGGCCCGAAAAACTCACCAGCATGTGGCGCGCCGCGCAGAACTTGCTCAGTGTGAAGGGGCCGGTAGCCAGCGGGTGGTCTTTGCGCATGACGCAGACGTATTCGCCGTCATACAGCCGCTGGTGCAAAAAGGGCAGGGGCTCGCCACTTTGCGCGCCGGCCGTCAGATCGGCCAGCACCGAGGGAAAGTAGCCGACCGCCAGGTCGCACAGCTCCTCGTCCAGCAGGCGCCGCGGGTCGCGTGTGGTCAGTGGAATCACGCGGATCGACACGCCTGGGGCTTCCTGGTCCAGTGTCTCCACCAGGCCGGGAATCAATTCGGCCGCGGTGGCGTCGGCCATGGCCAGCACGAAGATGGTGGTGGCTTCGCCGGGCACGAATTCGTTGGGCACCAGCGACTCCTGCAATTGCTGCAGGGCCTCGCGCACGGCCGGCCAGATCGCCACGGCGCGCGGGGTGGGCGCCATGCCCTGGCCGCTGCGCTGTACGAGCTCGTCGCCCAGGGTCTCACGCAGCCGGCGCAAGGCATTGCTGACAGCCGGCTGCGTCAGCGACAGGTTGCGCGCCGCCCGGGTCAGGCTGCGCTCGGCCATCACTTCGTCAAACACGCGAAGCAGGTTGAGGTCCAGGGTCCGGAAATTGAGCGGGGTCACGGCTTGGGGCGGGTGTTGAAGAGCGAAAAAGAGGGTGAAAAGAGGGTGGAAAAGCTCAAATTATCACCAATGTGAATGAATCACATCATAAAGATAAAGTTGAATAACATCAGTGATAACCCTAATATCCTCCTACCCGCTGCAATTTTGGTTCAGCGGAGTTAACCCAAAGGGAGTTCACCATGACCAGCTTCGTCAATATCAAATATTCCACACAGCACCCCGGCGTTGTCCGCGCTGAGTCGGCCTTTGGTGCCGTACGCCAGCTGGGCGGTGCTTTCTCCGGCACCCGCGGCCTGGCTACGCTGCTCTTGTCCGCTGTTGCGGCCGCCGTGATGGTGGTGGCTTACCAGGTGATGGACAGCGTCGCCGAAGGCCACCTGCTGGTCATGTGGATCGGCATCTGGGCTGTCGCTTTTGCTGTCCTGGCGATTTTCGCCGGCGCTGCGCGCAATGCAGCCGTCAGCCTCAAGGTCGGCCTGGACGCCTGGTCGCGTAGCCTGGCCGAAGCCCGCGCCGACCAGCGCCTGTGGCAAGCCGCCAAGAACGATCCCCGCGTGATGGCCGACCTGCAAGTTGCAATGGCCCGTCAGCAAGCCGCCGTTGAAGAGGCTGTTGCTGCCCCCGCAGCCGTGGTGTCCGCTCCGGCCGGCCTGACACAGCGCGCCCTCCGTCTGGGCGGTGCAGAACTGAAGGCTTTCCTGCGCAGCCAGGCCGACACGAAAGTTGCCGCTGCCGAAGCTGTGGTTGATGAGGCATCTGCTCCAGCCGGACTGTCACAGCGCGCCCGCCGCCTCGGTGGTGCGGAACTGCGGGCTTACCACCGCAGCTACATCTAAGCGCCAGGCGCCTCTACGCCGCGCCGCTCTTTGCAGCGGCCCACAAAAAAAGCCACCGGATCGGTGGCTTTTTTTTGCCTTGGCGCAGTCATTGCACCAGGAATGAGGCGTACCGCAGGTTGTGCGAAACGCCCCGCGCGTGGTGTGCCGGTCAGGCGGCCAGGCGGCGCTCGATCGCGGCTTTGGTCTCCTCCAGCTCTTTCGGCAGGTGATGTTCGAGTTGCTTGAACAGTTCGGCGTGCAGTTCCAGCTCCTTGAGCCAGGCGGCCTTATCGATGCTGGTCACGGTCTTGAACTGCTCGGCGCTGAAGTCCAGGCCGGTCCAGTTCATGTCTTCATAGCGGGGGCTGACGCCGGTGATGTGCTCGACGCCCTGGCCCTTGCCTTCGATGCGGTCGATCATCCACTTCAGCACGCGCATGTTTTCGCCGTAGCCGGGCCAGACAAACTTGCCGTCTTCGCCTTTGCGGAACCAGTTGGCCGTGAAGATTTTCGGCAGCTTCGCGCCCGAGGCTTCGAGTTTCTGGCCCACGTTGAGCCAATGCTGGAAGTAGTCGGCCATGTTGTAGCCGGCAAAAGCGATCATCGCGAACGGGTCGCGGCGCACCACGCCAACCTGGCCGGTGATGGCGGCCGTGGTTTCGGAGCCCATGGTGGCGGCCATGTACACGCCTTCCACCCAGTTGCGGCCTTCGGTGATCAGCGGCACGGTGTTCGAACGGCGGCCGCCAAAGATGAAGGCGTCAATCGGCACGCCGGCAGGGTCGTTCCAGGCCGGGTCCAGCGCCGGGTTGTTGGTGGCGGCCACGGTAAAGCGTGAATTGGGGTGGGCGGCCTTGGCGCCGGTTTCCTTGGCGATTTGTGGCGTCCAGTCCTTGCCTTGCCAGTCGATCAGGTGCGCCGGCAATGCCTTGCCGGGGGCGTCCTGCTCCATGCCTTCCCACCAGACGTCGCCGTCGTCGGTCAGGCCGACGTTGGTGAAGATCACGTTTTTGTCCAGGCTGCGCAGGCAGTTGGGGTTGGTCAGCATGTTGGTGCCCGGTGCCACGCCGAAGTAGCCGGCTTCCGGGTTGATGGCGTAAAGGCGACCGTCCGCACCCGGCTTGATCCAGGCGATGTCGTCGCCGATGGTGGTGACCTTCCAGCCTTCAAAGCCTGCCGGCGGCACCAGCATCGAGAAATTGGTCTTGCCGCAGGCCGAAGGGAAGGCCGCCGCGACGTGGTACTTCTTGCCTTCGGGCGAGGTCACGCCCAGGATCAGCATATGTTCGGCCAGCCAGCCAGGGTTGCCGGAGCCGTCTTGCGAAGCCGCGCGGCCCATGTTGGAGGCGATGCGCAGCGCAAAACACTTCTTGCCCAGCAAGGCGTTGCCGCCATAGCCGGAGCCGTAAGACCAGATCTCGCGCGTTTCGGGGTAATGCACGATGTACTTGGTTTTGTTGCAAGGCCATTTCACATCTTGCTG
The DNA here is from genome assembly GCF_056405695.1 of Polaromonas sp. P1_F6. Classification (NCBI taxonomy): domain Bacteria; kingdom Pseudomonadati; phylum Pseudomonadota; class Betaproteobacteria; order Burkholderiales; family Comamonadaceae; genus Polaromonas; species Polaromonas sp. P1_F6. Next base: position 48,891 of record NZ_JBFUBQ010000005.1, on the reverse strand, counting down.
GCCTTCGGCCAGCGGCGCACCCACGGTGTGCACGCAGGGGACGAATTCGCCGTCGAGGCCGAGCACGTCAAACACGGCTTTGCCCATGCGCGTCATGATCTTCATGTTGACGGCCACGTAAGGGCTGTCGGACAGTTCAATGCCGATGTGCGCGATGGGCGAGCCAAGCGGGCCCATGCTGAAAGGCACCACGTACATGGTGCGGCCCTTCATGCAGCCATCAAACAGGGGCTGCAGTGTGGTGCGCATTTCAGCGGGGGCCATCCAGTTGTTGGTCGGGCCGGCGTCTTCCTTTTTGGCCGAGCAAATGAAGGTACGGTCTTCCACGCGTGCCACGTCGGTCGGGTCGGAGCAGGCCAGGAAGCTGTTCGGGCGCTTGGCTTCGTTAAGCTTTTTGAAGGTGCCGGCGTCGACCAGTTGCTGGCACAGGCGCTGGTATTCGGCGTCGCTGCCGTCGCACCAATAAATGTTGTCGGGCTTGCACAAGGCCACCATGTCGGCAACCCAGGCAATCAGTTTGGCATTCTTGACGTAGGGGGGCGTGTTGAGGTTAAGCCCTTGCATCGCGGGGTGGTTCATCGAAAAAACTCCAAAGTTAAAAAGCGTTATTTCGGGAAATGTCGCGCGGCAACCTGGATGGTTGCGACACGGAGACGTTTATCGAAATAAGGCTTGGAAGCTTCCCTTTGCACAACAAACAGGTCCCGGTCGGCGGGCGGTGCGCAAGCTTCAAAAGTGCTGCGGCGCAATGACAAAAAGCGGCAGCGTGAGGCTGCTTTTCATCTTCCACGGATCGGCCAGTCCAATTCATTTTAAGAAGATCAGCGCGAGTTACCTGTAAGTTACAGGCAAAAGTTATGCATAACCGGCATGAGGTTATGCATAGACTGCGCCGGGGTTCCGGCAGTCATGACATCGGGGTGAAGAATGCCTGGACGGCCGTTTCGGCCCGCAGTTTCAGGCCGGTTCCTCGGTGAACAGGCTGAAGGGGTCGGGAAGTGGGCCGGGAAGAGAGTGGAGAAGAGGGCGCGGAGCCCCGGAAACAAAAAAGTCCGCAAGATGCGGACTTTCGGGGTGAGAGCGGGGGCTTTCAGGCCATGTAGATGGCGATAAACGCCAGCAGGAACATCAGCACGCCGCCCACCACGGGCAGAACAATGGGGATCAACGGAACGATCGCGTCGACGGCATCCTGCTCCTGGGCGGGAGTGGCGCTGTCGTGGGCTGCATTGGTGGTGTGGCTGGCTGGACTGGACATGGGGTTGATTCCTGAAATGCTTGAGAGTCTTGGCAGATTTTACCTGCATGAAGATGGTTACATGAAGATGCGGGCGACAAAGATGCCCGGCGCCTGGCTTGCGGTACCCTTTGCCATGCTTATTTGTGGAAGGAATACATGAAATCCCCAGCCCATTTCGCGCCTCAGCGGCGGTTCCGTTTTTTTTCAGCCGGTGCTGTTTTGTCCGCCGTGGCCCTGTTGTCGGCATGTGCTTCCGGCGGTCCCAACAGCGCCTCGGCAAAGCCCGTGCTCTATCCCAACGCCACCCTTAACCGGGTAGGTGACGCGCAAGGCCAGGCGGAGGCCAGCGCCTGCATGTCACGGGCCTCGGCCGCCGGGCTCAGCCCGTCGCAAAGCACCAACGAAGTCGGCCGGCGTGCCGGTGAAGGCGCAGCCGTCGGGGGTGTGGCTTCGGCGGTGGGTGCGCTGATCACCGGGCGCGGCGGCGAAGGCGTACTGCGTTCCGGCGCCGCGGGCGCCGCCGTGGGCGGCTCTGCGGGTGCGGTGTCAGGCGCGTTTCACAACGACAAACCCAACAGCACCTACCGCAGCTTTGTGCAGCGTTGCTTGAGTGAAAAGGGTTTTGAGGTGATTGGCTGGAATTGACGGGTCCCTCGCAGCGCTCAGTGCTGCTCTGACGCCTCGAAGCCGGCCGCATTCAGCGCCGCCAGCACTTGCTGGATATGGTCGCGCCCGCGTGTCTGGATCACCAGCTCGATCTCCACGTTCTGGACCGAGAGCATGGTGAAGGCGCGCTGGTGATGCACCTCGTCGATATTGGCCCCGGCGTCGGCCACAGTGGCGGTGATCTTTGCCAATGAGCCGGGAATGTCACGCACACTGACCTTGATGCGGGCCAGGCGCCCGGCGCGCACCATGCCGCGCTCAATGATGGCTGCCAGCAGCAGCGGATCGATGTTGCCGCCGCACAGCACCAGACCGATCTTTTTACCTGCAAAACGCTCCGGGTACTTCAGCAGCGCTGCCAGCCCGGCCGCGCCGGCGCCTTCAACCAGGGTTTTCTCGATCTCGAGCAGCATGACCATGGCCTGCTCGATATCGCCCTCGTCTACCAGCACCAGGTCGTCAACCAGCTTCGCGATGATGGCCTGCGGGATGACGCCCGGCGTCCCCACCGCAATGCCCTCGGCGATGGTGCTGGTGCCCTGGGGGTGCCGGGTGCCCTTGATCGCATTGACCATGCCCGGGAAACGCGAGGTCTGCACACCGATGATTTCAATGCCGGGCTTGATCGCCTTGGCCGCCGTGGCCATGCCGGCAATCAGGCCGCCACCGCCGACGGCGATAACCAGCGTTTCGAGGTCGGGTTGCGCGTGCAGCATTTCCAGCACCACCGTACCCTGGCCCGCGACGATGGCTTCGTCGTCGTAAGGGTGCACGAAGACCAGGCCCTCCCGCTCAGCCAGCGTCAGCGCGTGGGTGCGTGATTCGTCCAGCGTATCGCCGTGCAGCACCACTTCGGCGCCAAAACCCCGGGTGCGTTCGATTTTGACGCCCGGCGTGAAGCGCGGCATCACGATCACGGCCCGTATGCCCAGGCGCTGTGCGTGGTACGCGACGCCCTGGGCGTGGTTACCCGCACTCATCGCGATCACGCCGCGGCGCCGTTCATCGGCTGAGAGCTGGGCCAACTTGTTACAGGCGCCGCGCTCCTTGAAGGACGCCGTGTACTGCAGGTTCTCGAACTTCAGGTAAATCTGCGCGCCCGTCAACTGGGAAAGCGTCCTGGACTCCACGCAGGGCGTATCGAGCAGGTGGCCCTGCAGGCGCTGGGCGGCTGTTTCTATATCTTTGAGACTGAGCATGGGAATTCCTCTGCGGGGCTATGGTGGGATTGTGCGGGATCATCTTTGCGCATCTTCGCAGGAGTTTCTGTGGTGCATTTCACACGTGGGGGTACAAGTAGCGTCTTCCATGATGCTTCAAGCTGCGTTATGGTGGAGTCTCATTGAACCAGGTCGCATCTGCGGTGCTCATAGCCAGTGAGGCGACGGTCTCGAAGCAGGGTATCTCACAGGCATGTCTACCAACCGTGTAGTTGCAAAGGGAGGTTTGTCCATGAGCAAGCGTTCCGTTAGCGAGCAGCAGTGGCTGCTGTCCCCCGGGCTGAAAGAAGCGCCGGTGCTGGACCTGATGTGCTCGCATTTCGTGCTGACGCTGGCGGCAAGGCAAGGCGCGAAGTTCAATGTGCGCCGCGACCTCAACAGCCTGCTCTCGCTTTCGGGCCGGCATCTCGTGTGGCCCCTGCCAGCGGTGCAGCGGTTGCGCGAGTTTCTTGGCCGCCGCTGCAAGGACAACGAGTTCTGGCGCGGCCATGAAAGCCTGACCGACACCGAGTTCATGGCGCGCCACGGCGCCTGGCGCGGCCCTTATGAAGAAGGCACGCTGTTCTTCTACCTAGACGAGCATGCGAAGGACCAGCCCAAGGACCTGCTCTCCGTGCTGGCCGCCACCGGCGAATGGCTGACCCAGGCGCTCAAGAAACAATCCACGCTGGTCGAGAAAAACATCGATGCACTGGCCAACCTGTTGCAGCTCAACCGGGCCGAGCGTGCGCTGTTGCTCTACGGCACCCTGGCGCGCTACCAGCGCGACCTGCGCTCCCTGCTGGTGGAGTTCAAGGTCAACAATGCCCCCGAAGCGTATGCCGCCATCGCCGACGTGGCCGGCGTGAAGGCGCCCGAGGTTGCCGAAGCGCTGCGCGCCGGCTCGCGCCTGGAGCGCATCGGCATGGTTGAAAACCTGATTTCCGAGCACAACATCACCGACCTTGCCGACCTGATGAAGGTGAGTGAAAAACTGCCGCCCGTGCTGATGCGCGAATACCGCGACCAGAACGAGCTGATGGCGGTCTTCACACGGCCGGCCGCGCACAGCAGCCTGGGCCTGGCGGACTTCGCTTTTGTGCAGGAGGATGCGCAGGTGCTGGTGTCGCTGTTGCGCAATGCGGTGGCCGGCAAGGAGCAAGGCGTGAATGTGCTGCTTTACGGCCCGCCCGGCACCGGCAAGACCGAACTGGCCAAGGTGGTGGCGCAGGCCGCCGGCCTGGACCTGTTCGAAGTCGAATATGCCGACCGTGACGGCAACTCGCTCAGTGGCCGCGACCGCTACCGTTCGCTGCAAATCGCCCAGGTCTTCCTGAAGGGCAGCACGCACTCCGCCTTGCTGTTTGACGAAGTCGAAGATGTGTTTCCGCCGATTTCCAGCGAAGCCGCGCAGCTGATGGCGCGCTCCGAACAATTGCCCGTACCTGCCAGCGGGTCGGTCAGCGGCAAGGCCTGGGTCAATCAGATCCTTGAATCCAACACCGTGCCCACCCTGTGGGTCACCAACCGCATCGAGCAGATCGACCCTGCTTTTCGCCGGCGCTTTGCCTACCACCTGGAACTCAGGTCGCCGCCGCCGGGTGCTCGTGAAGGCCTGGTGCGCAAAACACTGGAAGGTGTTCATGTCAGCGATGCCTTTGTGGCCAAGCTGACGGCCCGCAAGGGCCTGACGCCCGCGCAAATACGCACGGCTGTCCGGTTTGCCCGGCTGGCCAGCGCGCCTGAAGACGCGGTAGACGCACAGGTGGACGCAGAAGGCATGCACGCCATCCTGTCGGGCGGCAGGCCGCTGTTGATGGAGTCGCTGATCGAGCGCCAGCTCAAGAATGCCGATGTGGCGCTGGGCAACAGGGCGGAAACTTCCGGCCGGCGCAACGCGACCACCTATGACCTTTCCATGCTCAATGTCGAATCCCGGTTCGAGGTACCGCGTATCGTCGAGGCACTGAAAAGCCGAAGCCACGGCAGCCTGTGCTTTTACGGCCCGCCGGGCACGGGAAAGACGGCATTGGCCGAACACATCGCCAAAGCACTGGATTTGCCGCTCATCATCAAGCAGGCCAGCGACCTGATGAGCAAGTATGTCGGTGAAACCGAGCAGAATATGGCAGCGATGTTCCGCGAAGCCGAAGCGGAAAAAGCCGTATTGCTGCTGGATGAAGCGGACAGCTTCCTGCAGGACAGGCGCGGCGCCCAGCGGACCTACGAGGTGACTGAGGTCAACGAAATGCTGCAGGGCATGGAGCGCCATGCGGGCATCTTCATCTGCACCACCAACCTGCTTGAAAGCCTGGACCAGGCGGCGCTACGGCGTTTCACCTTCAAGATCAGGTTCATGCCGCTGACTCACGCGCAGCGCGACCAGATGTTTGTCACCGAAGCACTCGCAGGCGACGCCGACCGGCTGACGGCGCCGCTGCGGGAGAGGCTCGGCAAACTGGTGCAGCTGTGCCCGGGTGATTTCGCGGCCGTGAAGCGGCAGGTGGATATTCTCGCGGCAGAGTTTTCCAGCGAGGAATTTTTGGCCCAGCTGGAGGCAGAGCACCGCATCAAGCCCGAGGTACGCGAAGGGCGGGCCATGGGGTTCATGCAATAGGAACAGGCGCTATTACAGACGCTCCGTCAGGGCCGGATTGCTATCAAAAGAATAGCCGCTTGCGCCCGTCACTATTGGTCTGAGGCCTGATTTTTATACGCAAGCCAGGTTGGCTTCGTTTTTACGCCGCACATCCTCGCTGACCTTCAGCTGCGCCTGCCGCACGATACGGCCGCCTTCAATCCACAGCAATTGCCCGGGCTGCAGCTGCTGCCAGTTTTCATTGAGCGTCAGCGGCTGGGTGGCGACGACACACAACCGGTCTTCCTGGACATTGGTTTGGGCAAAGTCGATGCTCAGGTCGGCGTCAACGAGCTTGGCGTGTGAAAACGGCCATTCCCGCACCAGGTAATACAGCCGTGTGGAGCAGTGCGCGAACAGGGCTTGCCCGTTGGAGAGCAGGTAGTTGAATACGCCATACTCGCCCGTGCCTTCGCTCATGCTGCAGAGGGTTTCAAACACCGTGTCCAGCGAGCAGGGTTCGCGCGGGCTGATGGCCTTGAGTTTTTCCATCAGGGCGCAAAAAGCGCGTTCGCTGTCGGTGGTGCCGACGGACTGGTAGTTGCCGCCCAGGGCGGGAAAGTAGTTGATCAGGTCGCCGTTGTGGGCAAACAGCCAGTGGCGGCCCCAGAGCTCACGGGTGAACGGATGGCAGTTTTCCAGGCGCTGTGGATCGCCCTGCGTCGCCTTGCGGATATGGGACACGACATTGCAGGACTTGATGGCGTAGCTTTTGAGGAGCTCGGCCACGGGTGAGGTGGCGGCTGGCTGGCTGTCCATAAAAATGCGGCAGGCCTTGTCTTCAAAAAAGCCGATGCCGAAGCCGTCGCCATGATGGTCCGTCAGACCACCGCGTGCGGCAAAACCTGTGAATGAAAAGCGAAGGTCTGCGGGTTTGGCGGCATTCATTCCGAGGAGTTGGCACATTCCTCTAGTGTCCCAGAATCTTGGAGAGGAAATCCTTCGCCCGGTCGGTCTGCGGGTGGTTGAAGAAGTCCGTGGGCGTGTTCTGTTCAACAATCTGGCCCTGGTCCATGAAGATCACGCGGTCGGCTGCTGCCTTGGCAAAGCCCATTTCATGCGTCACGCAAAGCATGGTCATCCCCTGATCGGCGAGCGAGATCATCACGTCCAGCACTTCCTTGATCATTTCAGGATCCAGCGCGGATGTCGGCTCGTCAAACAGCATGATTTTCGGCGTGAGGCACAACGCGCGCGCTATCGCAACGCGCTGCTGCTGGCCGCCCGACAGCTGCAGGGGGTACTTTTGCGCCTGCTCCGCGATGCGCACCCGCTCGAGCTGATGCATGGCCCGCTCGGTCGCTTCCTTTTTGGACAGGCCCGCGACCCAGGTGGGCGACAGGGTCAGGTTTTCAAGCACGGTCAGGTGCGGAAACAGGTTGAACTGCTGGAACACCATGCCGACCTGCCGGCGCACGGCATCAATGGCCTTGATGTCGTCGCCGAGGACGGAGCCGGCCACGGTGAGCTTGCCTTCCTGGTAGTCCTCCAGGGCATTGATGCAGCGGATCATCGTGGATTTGCCCGAGCCGGACGGCCCACAAATCACCAGGCGCTCGCCCTGCTGCACGTCCAGCTGCAAGTCGCGCAGCACATGGAAATTGTTGCCATACCATTTGTTGACTTTGTCAAAGCGGATGATGGGGTCGCTCATGGGGATCCTTGGTTTTTGTCAGCGGGCCTTGCCCACAGCCAGCCGCCGCTCTATCCAGAGGCTGTAGCGGGACATGGCGAAGCAGCAGGTAAAGTAAATCGCGGCGATAAAGAGGTAAGCCTCAATCTTGAACGGCCGCCAGTTCGGATCGGACCCGACAGCCAGCGACAGGGCCCCGGTGAGTTCATACAGCGACACGATGGTCACGAGGGAGGTGTCCTTGAACAGCGAAATGAAGTTGTTCATGATGCTTGGTACCACCGTACCCAGGGCCTGCGGCAACACGATCTTGATCTGTGTCTGCCAATAGCCCAAGCCCAGGCTGGCGGCTGCTTCGGTCTGGCCTTTCGAGAGGGACTGCAAACCACCCCGGACAATCTCCGCCATATAGGCCGCGGCAAACAGCGTGATGCCGACGATCACCCGGATCAGCACGTCGGGCGATTTGCCGATGGGCATGAACAGCGGAAACATGAAGCTGGCCATGAACAGCACGGAGATCAGCGGCACGCCACGAATCAGCTCAACGTAAATGACGCACAGGGTCTTGATGGCGGGCATGTTGGAGCGCCGCCCCAGCGCCACCGCCACCGCAATCGGGAAGGCAATCGTCATGGAGATCACCGTCAGCATGACGGTCAGCGGCAGGCCGCCCCACTGGTCGGTGGACACTTTGGATAGCCCGAACATGCCGCCGCTCATGAGCGTGAAGAACGCCGTCAGGACCACGACCCAGATCAATCCCAGCCAGGGTTTCCAGAACCAGCGGCTGCAGCTTGCAACCACCAGGCCCAGCAGCAAAAAGGTTGCCAGCTCCGGCCGCCAGTGCTCTGTCAGGGGGTAGCGGCCCAGCAGGATGATGCGGGCTTTTTCGTTGATCACGCCCCAGCATGCGCCTATGCCGCGTGCGGCCTGGCAGGCATCCGCGTCGGCCGCGGTCACGGCATTGAACACCGCCCAGCGAAGGGCCGACGAGGCGGCCCACAGCAACAGGGCGATGACCCCGACTGACACCAGCGCATTGCCGACGCTGGAAAACAGGTTGTTGCGCAGCCAGGGGCCCGGGCCCTCCATCTTGATGGGGGCCGGGCGCGGCGCGACGGGAACAAAGGTCTGGTTCATGTCAGCGTTCCTTGATGGCGGCGCGGCTGTTGAACCAGTTCATCAGCGCAGAGGTGGCCAGCGATGTGGTGAGGTAGATCAGCATGATGATGGCAATGCATTCGACGGCGCGGCCGGTCTGGTTGAGCGAGGTGTTGGCAATCGACACCAGGTCGGGGTAGCCCACGGCAACGGCCAGTGACGAATTTTTGGTGAGGTTCAGGTACTGGTTGGTCAGCGGCGGGATGATGACCCTCAGCGCCTGGGGCAGCACCACCAGGCGCATGGAGTGGCCGCGCGAGAGTCCCAGCGATGCGCTGGCCTCGTGCTGGCCCAGCGAGACCGAGGCAATTCCGGCGCGGACCACCTCCGCCACAAAGGCCGAGGTGTAGAGCACCAGCCCGAGCAGCACCGCCAGGTATTCAGGCGACAGCGCGCCACCGCCCTCCACCTGGGTTTCCGTCAGTTTCGGCAGGTTCCATTCGGAAGGTGCACCACCGGCCAGCCAGCCCAGCAGCGCACCGGCCGCGACCAGTCCCAGCACCACCCACAACACGGGGCGCGTATGGCCGGTCTGGTCAAAGTGGTGGCGTGCCCGGCGCGCATAAACAAACCCCGCCACACCACCGGCCGCCATGCCGACGAGGGCCAGCGTCTGCCCGAGATGCCACACCGGAAAGGGGTAAGACAGGCCGTTCTTGCTGATATACACCAGGCTGCCGATATGCAGGGCCTGGTCAATGGCCGGCAGGTATTCCGTGAACAGCAGGTACCACATCAACAGCTGCAGCAGCACCGGAATGTTGCGGAACATCTCGATATAGCCATAGCACAGGCCGCGGATCAGGGCGTTTCGCGAAAAGCGTCCCACGCCCAGCAGGGTTCCCAGCACGGACGTGAGCACAATGCCCACCACGGCCACGCGCAGCGTGTTCACCAGCCCCACGAGGAAGGCTTTCCAGTAGGGATCAATCGAGTCGTAATTCAGCCAGCCTTCCCCGATGTCGAAACCGGCGGGCTGAAACAGAAAATCAAAGCCGCTCTGGATGCCGCGCGTCTTCATGTTGCTCATGGTGTTGCTCACGAGCAGCCACACGAGGAAGACGATCAGGCTGACGGCCAGGATCTGGTAGACAACGGCGCGCGCCTGCTTGCTGCGCCAGGAAAAAACTCTGCGCCGCAGCGCCGGCGCCGGCCGCGCGGGAATCAGGGAGTGCTCGGACATAAGGCGGTTACCCAAGTAAAACGGGCCGCTCGTCAACGGATGGTTGCGAGCGGCCCGTTGCGTTCAGCGCATCGGAAGGAGTCGTTCAGCGCACCGGCATGGCGTACATCTGGCCGCCTTTATTCCATTGATTGTTTTGGCCGCGCGGCAGTGCCAGGGGCGTTTTGGGGCCGACGTTACGGTCGAAGATTTCACCGTAGTTGCCGACGGCCTTGACGGCGCGAACCAGCCATTCCTTGTCCAGGCCCAGCAGCTTGCCGGTGTCTTCGCCACTACCGGTCAGGCGCATGACCACCGGGTCTTTGCTTTCCTTGGTCATGGCATCGACATTGGCCTGGGTCACGCCATATTCTTCCGCTTCGATCATGCCGTAGATCACCCATTTGACAATGGCGAACCATTCATCGTCACCGCGGCGCACCATGGGGCCCAGCGGCTCCTTGGAGATCAGCTCCGGCAGGATCAGGTGGTCGGCCGGTACTTTGGCCTCCTTGTTGCGCACCGAGGCCAGGCCGGATGCATCCGTGGTGTAGGCCTGGCAACGGCCGGAGAAGTAGGCGGCGTTGACGGCTTCCTGCTTTTCAAACACGACGGGCTTCATGTTGAGGTTGTTGGCCTTGGAGAAGTCCGTCAGGTTTTTTTCCGTGGTGGTTCCGGACTGTACGCAGACCGTGGCGTTTTTCAGCTGCTTGGCGCTTTTGATCTTGCTTTTCACCGGGACCATGAAGCCCTGGCCGTCGTAGTAGGTGACGGCGGTCATGTGCAGGCCCAGAGAGGCGTCGCGCGTCAGCGAGAACGTGGTGTTGCGCGACAGGACATCAACCTCGCCGGACTGCAGGGCGGTAAAGCGCTGCTGGGCGTTCAGGGGAACCCACTTGATCTTGCTGGCGTCGCCCAGCACGCTGGCGGCGACGGCTTTGCAGACATCCACGTCGAGCCCGGTCCAGGCGCCGTTGCTGTCGGCAGAGGAAAACCCCGCCAGCCCGACGTTCACGCCGCAGATGACCTGGCCCCGTGCCTTGATGGCGTCCAGTGTCTTGCCGGCATGGGCAGGTGCCATGGCCGCAACAGTGAGGCCGGCCGCTGCAAGGGCAACAAGTCCATGTTTCTTTACGAGTTTGATCACGAGGATTCTCCAGTCAATAAGTAGGTCGACATCAGCACGAACCATGCCAATGGCGGATGCTAGCCCAACTATGGCGGGTACCTCTCAGGGCAAGCCCTTACTAGGCAAAGGCTAACCACGGCGAAAGATGCATAACCTTATGCGGGAATACGGCTGACAGGGAACCCCAATCATCCCCGGCACAATGGCCTTCTGACAGCTTGCTTGCGCCGGTGGTACCGCAGCCAGGCAAGTTCCGGGTGAGTCCATTGGTACGAATCTTGCGCCGCATTTCCGCAAGGGCTGAATTTTCTGCTCCGGCTTTTGTCGGGTTCTGATGGACTTGCCGCGGACCTCATCCCCCAAACCCGAGCGGCCCCGTTGGAGCCTGCGGCCGGGGGAGGGGTTTCACGTCTTGATGCATGTTACGAAAGCTCAATAACAATGGCTTTTCTTGAAGACTTGCGGGTGGCGCAGGAAGGCGTCTTGTCCCTGGGCTTCTGGGCATTGCAGGTGTACCGGTTGGGGCACCTGCGCTACCGGTTTCAGTCCAGGTTGGTGCGTTATCCGCTGGGTGCCGTGCACTTGGTGCTGGCCAAACTGGCTGAAATGTTTTGCGGCGTCACGATTGGCGTCTCGGCCCAAATTGGGCGGCGCCTGGTGATTGAGCATTCCGGTGCGATTGTGGTGCATGGCCGGGCCGTGATCGGGGACGACTGCATCATCCGCCAGGGCGTCACCATCGGCAACCAGCGTATCGACAGGCCGCTCGAGGCGCCGCACATCGGCAACCGCGTCAATATCGGCGCCGGCGCGAAGATCCTGGGGGCTGTACGGATCGGGGACGACGTCGACATTGGCGCCAATGCCGTGGTGATCACCGACGTCCCCGCCGGAGCCCTTGCCGTGGGTGTGCCGGCCCGCATTATTTTGAGGAGCCGTGACGATGCTTCCTGAAGCCAGCGAAACGCCTTGCACGGTCAGCATCGTCATCAAGGCCCTGAATGAAGAAAAGCGCATCGTGGCCGCGGTGGAAAGTGCACTGGCGGCCGTCCGGATGGTCGGTGGCGAGGTCGTGCTGGCCGATTCCTGTTCCAGCGACCGCACCGTGGCGCTGGCGTCTGCCTATCCCATCCGTATCGTGCAGCTGGCACGTGCCAATGAGCGCTGCTGCGGCATCGGCCCGCAGCTGGGTTACCAGCATTCGGCAGGCGAATTTGTGTACATCCTGGATGGCGACATGGAAATGCTGCCCGGGTTTTTGCCGCAGGCGCTGGCCTTCATGCAGTCCCACCCCGACGTGGCCGGCGTGGGAGGGCAGGTCGTTGAAATGAACACCAGCAGCCTGGAATACGTGGCGCGCGTGGAGCGCGGTTTGGGTCATATGCAGGCGGGCATGGTGGACCGGCTGGACATGGGCGGCCTGTATCGCAGAGCTGCGGTGGAGCAGGCCGGGTATTTTTCAGACCGCAACCTGCACAGCTATGAAGAGTTTGATCTGGCCATGCGCCTGCATGCCCGGGGCTGGAAGCTGTGGCGCCTGGGCACCGATTCCGTGCGGCACCATGGCCACGATGCGCCTCCCTATCAATTGCTGGTGCGCCGCTGGCGCAGCCGCTACATCTGCGGCCTGGGCGAAGTGCTGCGCGCGGCCTGGGGTGAGTCGCACCTGGGGCTGGTGCTAACGCGGGTGCGCGAGTTGCGGCTGTATGTCGCCGTGCTTGCGTGGTGGGCAGTGTTGCTTGCCGTTCTGGTGGTTCCCATGCCGTGGACAGCGCGCATCGGAGCCTTCTCCGGCATTGCAGCAGCACCCGTCCTGTTGATGGCATGGCGAAAACGCAGCGCCACCAAAGCCGTGTTCTCGGTCGTGTCGTGGTGCTTTAACGCCGCTGGCCTGGTACGCGGGTTGTTGACACCGCAGCGCCCTGCGCGGGCTGCCATAGACAGCGTCGAAATCCGCAATACGTCTGGCGCAACTTAAGCGGCCGGGCTGCCGGCACCGCACGGGAATCGGCCATCGGAAGCGAGGGCCTAATCCGCCCCGGCGCAGACGCGCAGCACTTCGGCCCCGTAGGCCTCGAGTTTTTTGACGCCGATACCACTGATGCCTTCGAGATCGGCAATGCCTTGCGGCGCGCGTTCTGCAATGGCACGCAAGGTTGCATCATGAAAGATCACGAAGGCCGGCAGGTTGTGTTCGCGGGCGACTTCGGCGCGCCAGGCTTTCAGGCGGGCCAGGCGCTCCAGTGCACCGGCATTGAGCGAGGCTTCGGCCATGCCTTTGGCGGAGGTCTTGGTGCCTTTTTTGGAACTGCCTTTGCGCCGTTCACCGGCGCCGGCCGACTGCTCGCGCAGCATCACGCTGACTTCGCCTTTGAGCACCTGGCGTGCATCAGGCAACAGCTGCAACGTGTTGAACGCATCGGGGTCGACCCGCACCATGCCCTTGGCGATCAATTGGCGTAACACGCCACGCCACTGCACTTCGGACAGGTCGGCGCCAATGCCGAAGGTGCTGAGCTTGTCGTGGCCGTACTGCAATACTTTTTCGGTCGCCTTGCCGCGCAGGATGTCCATCAGGTGGCCTGCACCAAAGCTGATGCCGCTGGCCTGCTGCACGCGGTAAATGCAACTGAGCATCTTGCGTGCGGCTTCGGTCGCGTCCCATACCACCGGCGGCTGCAGGCAGTTGTCGCAGTTACCGCAAGGCTGACTGTCTTCGCCGAAGTAATGCAGCAGGCTGACACGCCGGCAACGCGTGTCTTCAGCCAGCGTCAACAAGGCATCCAGCTTGCCGCGCATGACCTGCTTGAACTCTTCGCTGGCGGCTTCGCTGGTGTCTATCATGCGGCGCTGGTTCACCACGTCCTGCAGGCCGTACGTCATCCAGGCGTTGGCGGGGAGGCCGTCGCGGCCGGCACGGCCTGTTTCCTGGTAATAGCCTTCGATGTTTTTCGGCATGTCCAGGTGCGCGACAAAACGCACGTCAGGTTTGTCGATGCCCATGCCGAAGGCAATCGTTGCGACCATCACTGTGCCTTCCTCGCGCAGGAAGCGGTCTTGCCGCTGCTGGCGCAGGGCACTGTCCAGGCCCGCGTGGTAGGCCATGGCCTTGAGGCCGGCATCCTGCAGGGCTTCGGCAATTTCCTCCACGCGTTTGCGTGACTGGCAATACACAATGCCGGCTTCTCCGGCGTGTTCGCTTTCAATGAATCGCAGCAGCTGGCGTGTGGCGTCGGTTTTTTCGACGATGGTGTAGCGGATGTTCGGCCGGTCAAAGCTGCTGACGAATGCGCGTGCGTCTTCCAGCTTGAGCCGCTCGATCATGTCCTGCCGTGTCAGCGCATCCGCGGTCGCCGTCAGCGCGATACGCGGCACGTTCGGGAAGGTTTCGTGCAGCAGGCTCAAGGACCGGTATTCGGGCCGGAAGTCGTGGCCCCACTGACTCACGCAATGCGCTTCGTCAATCGCAAACAGGCTGAGCAGGCCGCGTTCATGCAGCGAGCCGAGCAGTCCCTTCATGCGCGGGGTGTTGATGCGCTCGGGTGCGGCATAAAGCAGCGTCAGCTCGTTGCGCAGCAATTGCTTTTCAAGCTGGCTGCTTTCTTCAAAGCTTTGTGTCGAGTTTAAAAATGCGGCGGACACGCCGGCCTCATGCAGGGCGCCCACCTGGTCATGCATCAGCGCAATCAGCGGCGAGATCACCACCGTGACCCCGTGGCCGGCGTTTTGCCGCACGATGGCCGGGATCTGGTAGCACAGTGATTTGCCTCCGCCGGTGGGCATCAGTACCAGGGCATCGCCGCCGCGAACTACATGGTCCACGATGGCCTCCTGCGGGCCGCGGAAGCTGTCGTAGCCAAAAACCCGGCTGAGCACGTCCAGGGGTGTCGGCAAAGGCGCAGAAATGGGCAGTGAAGACAAGGTGTTAAGCCGGAAAGTCGGTGTGGTGAAAATGAGTGCTATGAAAATAGGAGCTGCTTGCGCAAGATCCATAAGGGCTGGAGGCCTGTTTGACACATAAATAGCGGGGAAAACCGGCTACATCTGCTCCCAGGGCAGGCCGTCAAAGCGCCAGCCGGAAAGGGTGGAGCGCTGGAACTGTTCGTCGAGCTCACCTTCAAAGCCGTGCACCACATGCTGCACATCAGAAAAGCCGGCTGCTTCCAGGGCCTTGCCGGCGTCCAGCGTGCGCTTGCCGGAGCGGCAGATCAGCAGCACCGGCTGCGCCTTGCCGGCAGCTTCGCGCGCCACGGCGTCGGCGAACTTTTGCGGGTCTGGCTGCAGGTCGGGGTATTCGTACCACGGCACGTTGACCACGCCTGGGGGGCGGCCGACGTACAACGACTCGATCTCCATGCGCACGTCCACGAACAGCGCGTCGGGATGCGCCTGCAACCAGGTCCAGGCTTCTTTGGGTTGAAAGTTTTTCATGTTCAGGGCAATACCCCTATTGTCGTCTAACGCCCCACGCTTTTCACTTCGTGTAATGCGCTGCCCCCCAAGGGGGCGCTGCGCCTGCGGCCCGGCAAAGCCGGTTCCGCAGCCCCTGCTGGTTGAAGAGAACCCATCGAAGTCTGCTGAAAAAGCTGCCGCGCCTTAAAATCGAGGCCATGAAGCCAATCATCTACACACGCGGCCAACAACTGCCGGCCATCCTGGAACAGCGTATCGCCATCCTCGACGGTGCGATGGGCACCATGATCCAGCGCTTCAAGCTCAACGAGGCCCAGTACCGCGGCGAACGCTTCAAGGACTTCCACAAGGACGTGAAGGGCAACAACGAGTTGTTGAGCCTGACGCGCCCCGACGTGATCCAGGACATCCATGAGGGCTACCTGGCTGCGGGCGCCGACATGATTGAAACCAATACCTTCGGCGCGACTACCGTGGCGCAGGCCGACTACGACATGGCCGACCTGGCCGTCGAGATGAATTACGAGTCGGCCCGCATCGCCCGTGCCGCGTGCGACAAGTTTTCAACACCCGACAAGCCGCGTTTTGTCGTCGGCGCCCTCGGCCCCACGCCCAAGACGGCCAGCATCAGCCCCGACGTGAACGACCCGGGCGCGCGCAACACCAGTTTCGAGGAGCTGCGCAAGGCGTATTACGAACAGACGGAGGCGCTGGTCAAGGGCGGCAGCGACGTGCTGCTGGTCGAGACCATCTTCGACACGCTCAATGCCAAGGCGGCGCTGTTTGCCATTGACGAATACTTCGACAACTCCGGCGAGCGCCTGCCCCTGATCATCAGCGGCACCGTGACCGACGCTTCGGGCCGCATCCTGAGCGGGCAAACCGTGACGGCCTTCTGGCACAGTGTGCGCCATGCCGCACCACTGGCAGTCGGCCTCAACTGCGCACTGGGCGCCACCCTGATGCGCCCCTACATCCAGGAGCTGGCCCGCGTGGCCGGCGACACCTTCATCAGCTGCTACCCCAATGCCGGCCTGCCCAACCCCATGAGCGACACCGGCTTTGACGAAACACCCGACGTGACGTCCCGCCTGCTGCGCGAGTTTGCCGAGGAAGGCCTTGTCAACATCGTGGGCGGTTGCTGCGGCACCACTCCGGATCACATAGGTGCCATCGCCCATGCGGTTGCGCCGATCGCCAGCCGCTCCCTGCAGCGCGGCGCCTTCTACAAAGAGGCCGCCTGAGGGCAGCGCTGCCCCGTATCACTTCCGGGTGATGCCGTCGGGTAGCCGAAAAAGCCGGTTCTCTGATGCGCGTGTACTTAATAAGTATGCATATGAGATGACGTGCCCGGCGATGTCCCGAAAAGTCATATTTCGCGGCTATAGTCAGGCCCCTTTGCCGAACCCTGTTTTCATTCTCCGGCGCTGCGCCCTGCAGCGTTGATGGTTCGGCAAAACAACGCAACACAACACAACCAAGGAAATCATGAAGGTGGGTTTATTCATCAAGGCCGCAGCGGCATTCACGTTGGCGATGACGGCTTTCGCAGGCCATGCACAACTGTCGCCCCAAAAACCGGTGACGATCGTCGTGCCCTATCCAGCCGGCGGCCCGCTGGACAACGCTGCGCGCATCCTGGCCGAGAAGCTGCGTCCCCTGCTCAAAACCGAAGTCACGGTTGACAACCGGCCGGGGTCCGGCGGAAACGTGGGTGCGGCCCTCGTCGCCAAGGCGCCTGCAGACGGCCATACGTTGGTGATGGGGGCGGTGGCCACCCATGCCATCAACCCATGGCTCTACCCGAACATGCCCTACGACGCATTGAAGGACTTCACGCCCATCACGTTGGTGGCGCGGGTGCCGAACGTGCTGGTCATGAATGCCGAGACGGCCAGGCGGCTGAAAATCAAGGACACCAAGGACCTGATTGCCTACGCACGCAAGAATCCCGGCCGGCTGAACTATGCCTCCGGCGGCAATGGAAGCGCCGGCCACCTCGCGGGCGAGCTGTTTAAAAGCCTGGCCAAGATCAGCGTGGTGCACCTGCCTTCCAGCGGCTCGGCCCAGGCGCAGGCTGGCCTGCTGTCCGGCCAGACCGACCTGATGTTCGACAACCTGGCCTCTGCCAGCGCCAACATCAAGTCGGGCAAGCTGGTCGCTTTTGGCGTGACCACCATCAACCGCTCCAGCAGCTTCACGGAAATTCCGACCATCAATGACGTGTTGCCCGGCTTTCACATCAGCACCTGGTTCGGCATCTTTGGCCCGGCCAACCTTCCCAAAGCCACGGCAGACCAGCTTCAGCGGGCATTCGCCGACGCGCTCAACACGCCCGATACCGCGGAAAAGTTTGCACGCATGAGCGCGACCCCCAGCCCCATGAGCTCTGCCGACTTTGCCTACATGGTGATGAAAGAGCACGCCGATTATGGACGCCTGATCAAGGTCGCCAAAATCAAGCTCGACTAAATCGAAAGGGCGGAAAGGGCGGAAAGGGCGGCTAGCCTGGCGCCTTCCCCGCTTTTCTGCCAGACGGAAATCAGCCCGGCATCAGCCGGTCGATTTCCTGCTGCATGGCTTGTACCAGCTGGCTGTACATCTTGAGTTTTTCGCTGGTGTCGCGCAGCCGTTCGGCGATGCGCAGTGAAACGGCAAACATCAGTTTGGCCGCAGTCACCGGTTGCTCTTCCCCCATTTTTTCAAGCGCTGCGCGCGACAGCACGGCGCAGCTCACGTCGCTGCTGGCAGTGCATGACGCCAGCCGCGCCTGGCCGTCGACCAGGCCCATTTCGCCGATCAGGCTGCCGGGGCCCAGCACCGTGATGGTGACCGGCGTGCGGCGGCTGACCACAATGCTTTCGACAGTGACTTCGCCTTCGAGCAGCAGCACCATATAACCGGTATCGCTCTTGTCGCCTTCGCGGATGAAGGTCGTTCCCTCGGAAATCCTGCGCGGCGTCATGTAGCTGACGACAGTGAAAGCCTCTTCGGGCGTGAGCTGCATCAGGGCGGTTGGTGCAATCAGCAGCCTGGCGGCAAGCTCGGCCGTGCTGGAGCCCTCAATGGCCCGCATGCGGTCTTTGGGACGCATGGACTCGGGCGCATCGGGCGTTCCCCGCTGTTTTCTGCCGAACAGGTTTTCAAACATGGTGGCTCCGGCTATCCCCTGGACTTTTGTTGGTATCTCTTGCCATTGGTGCAAGGATATGGCGCGGGCGGCGTTCAGCCCTTAAAATGATGGTAACCCAAGGAGCGTTGCAGCGAACACAAGCGTTCGTCAGGCTTGGGTTACAGGCGGCGGCTTCCGGCGGCCCCTGCGGCAACGACGCTCACCTTTGCCTCAAGGTGAGTCCGTGTCTGAAACTGAATCTTTACCCAATGTTCCCCCCATGAAGCTGTCCGGCCTGGAGCCGGTCGCCATCGGTGCGGGCACGCTGTTTGTCAATATTGGCGAACGCACCAACGTCACCGGCTCCAAGGCCTTCGCCCGCATGATCCTCAACGGTGAATACGAGCAGGCGCTGGCCGTGGCCCGCCAGCAGGTCGAAAACGGCGCCCAGATCATCGATATCAACATGGACGAGGCCATGCTGGACAGCCAGGCCGCCATGGTGCGCTTCCTGAACCTGATCGCCAGTGAGCCCGACATCGCGCGTGTGCCCATCATGATCGACAGCTCCAAGTGGAGCGTCATCGAAGCCGGCCTGCGCTGCATCCAGGGCAAGGGAATCGTCAACTCGATCTCGATGAAAGAGGGTCTGGAGCCCTTCAAGCAGCAGGCCAAGCTGCTCAAGCGCTACGGCGCGGCAGCGGTGGTGATGGCTTTTGATGAAAAAGGCCAGGCCGACACCTATGAGCGCAAAGTCGAAATCTGCGAGCGCGCCTACCGCGTGCTGGTCGACGAGCTGGACTTTCCGCCCGAAGACATCATCTTCGACCCGAACATTTTCGCGATCGCCACCGGCATCGAAGAGCACAACAACTACGCGGTCGATTTCATCAACGCCACGCGCTGGATCAAGCAGAACCTGCCGGGCGCCAAGGTCTCTGGCGGCGTGTCCAACGTGTCCTTCAGCTTTCGCGGCAACGACCCGGTGCGTGAAGCCATCCACACCGTGTTCCTGTACCACGCGATCCAGGCGGGCATGGACATGGGCATCGTCAACGCCGGCATGGTCGGCGTGTACGACGACCTGGACCCTGTGCTGCGCGAGCGCGTCGAAGACGTGGTGCTCAACCGCACACCGGTCTACAAGCCGGGCGAGCCTGAGCTCACGCCCAGCGAACGCCTGATTGAAGTGGCCGAGACTGCCAGGAGCGGCGCCAAGGACGACAGCAAGAAGAATGAATGGCGTGCCCTGCCGGTGCGCCAGCGCCTGTCGCATGCGCTGGTCCACGGCATGAACGAGCACATCGTGACTGACACCGAAGAGGTCTACCAGGAGATCCTTGCGGAGGGCGGCCGGCCGCTGCACGTCATCGAAGGCCCGCTGATGGACGGCATGAACATCGTCGGTGACCTGTTCGGCCAGGGCAAGATGTTTTTGCCCCAGGTCGTCAAAAGCGCCCGTGTGATGAAGCAGGCCGTGGCGCACCTGCTGCCCTACATCGAAGCCGAAAAGCTGCTGCTCGAAGCCGCCGGCGGTGACGTCAAGACCAAAGGCAAGATCATCATCGCCACGGTCAAGGGTGATGTGCACGACATTGGCAAGAACATCGTGACGGTGGTCTTGCAGTGCAACAACTTTGAAGTCGTCAACATGGGCGTGATGGTGCCCTGCCATGAAATATTGGCGCGCGCCAAGGTTGAAGGCGCCGACATCGTCGGGCTGTCGGGTCTCATCACCCCCAGCCTGGAAGAAATGCAGTATGTGGCCGCCGAGATGCAAAAGGACGATCATTTCCGCATCAAGAAGATTCCGCTGCTGATAGGCGGCGCCACCACCAGCCGCGTGCACACGGCCGTCAAGATCTCCCCGCACTACGAAGGCCCGGTGGTGTATGTGCCCGATGCGTCACGAAGCGTGAGCGTGGCGCAAAGCCTGCTGTCCGACCAGGCCGCCAGATACATCGAAGAGCTGTATACCGACTACGACAAGGTGCGCACCCAGCATGCCAACAAAAAGCAGGTACCGATGTGGCCGCTGGCCAAGGCCCGCGCCAATCCCACGTCAATGAACTGGGCCCACTACACACCGCCCGTGCCCAAGTTCATTGGCCGCCGCGTGTTCAAGAACTTCGACCTGTCGGAGCTGGCCCAGTACATCGACTGGGGTCCTTTCTTCCAGACCTGGGACCTGGCCGGAGCCTTCCCGGCCATTTTGAAAGACGAGGTGGTGGGCACCGAGGCTGTGCGCGTGTACGCCGACGCGCAGCGCATGCTCAAGCGCCTGATCGAAGGCCGCTGGCTCACCGCCAACGGCGTGATGGCGCTGTACCCCGCCAACAGCGTGGGCGACGACATCGAGATCTACACCGACGAGTCGCGCAGCGAAGTGGCCATGACCTGGTACGGCCTGCGCCAGCAAACCGAAAAAACCGCAATTGACGGCGTGATGCGCCCCAGCCGTTGCCTGGCTGATTTTGTCGCACCCAAGGTGCTTGCTCCTGAATTGATAGCTGCTCGCGCTGAATATGCGGGCGCTGCGGGCCAAAACGCCTCAAAAATCCCGGACTACATCGGTCTTTTTGCCGTCACGGCAGGCATTGGCGCCGAGAAAAAGGAAAAGTACTTCCTGGATGACCATGACGATTATTCGTCCATCATGCTCAAGGCGCTGGCTGACCGCCTGGCCGAAGCGTTTGCCGAAAGCCTGCACCAGCGCGTACGCAAGGATTTATGGGGCTATGTGCCGGCCGAGTCACTGGACAGCGAAGCCTTGATCGCCGAAAAATACCAGGGCATACGCCCGGCGCCAGGTTATCCGGCCTGCCCGGACCACAGCGTCAAGAAAGAAATGTTCGAGTTGCTCAAGGCCGAAGAGGTCGGCATGGCGCTGACCGAAAGCCTGGCCATGACACCGGCGGCCAGTGTGAGCGGCTTTTATCTGAGCCACCCGCAAAGCGCCTACTTCAACGTCGGCAAGATCGGCGACGACCAGCTGCAGGACCTGGCCAAGCGGCGCGGCCTGAAGGCCGGCGAGTTGCAGCGCCTGCTGGCACCCAATCTCTGAAAAGCCGTTCACGGTGCGGTGCAAACCGTGAACAGTTTTCAGGGCTGCCGTTGCAATTCGCGTTTACGGCGACTTTGCCGGAAAATAACCTGCGTTTACATAAATACACAGCCGCCTGCCAAAGCGTGTTTACCTTCGCGGCATGGGAAACGTTGAACAACCATAGATGAACTCCCGCCACGGGACCGATTGATTTCACCAGAGGGAATTGCCATGAACACATCCACCGAAACTCTTCAGCCGGGCCAGCAGGCCCCGTCGGCCAGCAAGCCCTTGTGGGCCGCCGTCGGCATACTGGGAGTGGCCGTTCTGGCCATGGGCGGCACCATGATTTACCAGATGCGCAACCCGGTCACGGCGACGCCGGTGGCACTCGCAGCACCGCAAGCCGCGCCGCTAGTGGCGCCGCCCATGGCCGCGGCCAGCAATGCGGCGGACGACATGGCTGAAAAGCCGGTTGCCGCACCCGCCAAGCCCGCGCCCGTGCCGACCAAGAAAGTGGTCAAGCCGACACCAAAACCGGCACCCGTCCCGAGTTATGCGGGCATTTCGCCCGCGCCGGCCCCTTACCCTGCACCGGTCGCCGTAGCGCCGGCGCCTGTGTGCCATGTGTGCGGCGCGGTGGAATCGGTGACGCCGGTTGAGCGCTCCACCAAGCCGGCCGGCCCTGGCGTAGGTGCTGTGGCGGGTGGCGTGCTGGGCGCCGTGCTCGGTAACCAGGTCGGCCATGGCGGTGGGCGTACGGCAGCCACCATCCTGGGTGCGGTGGGTGGCGGTTTCGCCGGCAACGCCATCGAAGGGCATGTTCGCAAGGAAACGGTTTACCAGGTCGGCGTGCGCATGGAAGACGGTTCTCACCGCCTGGTAGAAGTTGCCCAAGCTCCCAGTGTTGGCAGCCGCGTGACGGTGGAAGGGGCGACCTTGCGGACCCAGGACGGCGCCAGTTACGGCCCCAAACCACCGCCGGCCCCCGTGGTCACGCAGCAGCAGTCTCCCGGCTACAGCAACCGCTGATCTAGTCAGAGACCGGAAGGCGCAAGCTTTAGTGCGCCTGCTTGTGTGGGCGCTTGCCCCGTTGAGTCTCCCTTCTGATGCCGCGCGGGATTCCTTCGCGCGGCACGCTCCCTTTTATGCTTCGACGGTGCGATGCTTGGCGCTATGATGGCCCCGCCATCACAAGGAGGATCGCATGCGTCGTTTTTTTGTGGCCGTGCTGGTACTTGCCGGAAGTCTGCACGCCTTTGCGGCAGGACCCAAACCCGGACTGAACAACCTGGAATTTGCCGGTGCGCACGACCAGAACACACCCGTACTGCTGAGCGCCGCCTCACGCCCCGTGCCTTTTCGYGGCGCTGATGGGCGTGTGCACATCGACTACGAGCTGCAGGTCACCAATGCGCGGGCCGCGCCGGTCAAGCTGGTATCGCTGGAGGTATTGGATGCCGCTTCCGGCAAGGTGTTGACCACCGTCGCCGGGGCGGATGTTGCCGGCACTTTTTCGTTGCTGGACGGCGCGGGCGGTGACAGCATCGGCGCGGCACAGGCCGGTTTGTTCTGGATTGACGTAGTGCTGGAGGCCGGCCAGGCTCTCCCCAAAGCCCTGTCGCATCGCGTGGTGACCTCCGCACCTGAAGTCAGGCTCACGGCCGCCGTCAAACCTGCGAGTGAAGGCCTTGTCCAGACGTCGCAAACCGGTGGCACCGTGTCTGTCAGCACCCGGCCCGCGCCGTTGATCGGCCCTCCGCTTGAGGGCTCCGGCTGGGTTGCGTTCAATGGCTGCTGCAGGGAGGTTCCGCACCGGCGTGCCGGCATCCCGGTGAACGGCGTTCTCTACGTCAGCCAGCGGTTTGCAATCGACTGGATCAAGATAGACGCGAACTCGCAGCAAAGCAACGGCGACAGCAACAAGAACGAAAACTGGCCGACCTATGGGCAAAAAGCGATTGCCGTAGCGGATGCCAAAGTGGTTTCCGTGCTCGACGGGCTGCCTGAGCGGGTGCCTAACGCCTTGCCGCCCGACACGACCATGCAAAACGTGACGGGCAACCATGTGATCCTGGACCTGGGACGTGGCTACTACGCGTTTTATGCACATCTGCAGCCGGGCTCGCTGAAGGTGGGTGTCGGCGACCGCGTCAAGCGCGGCCAGGTGCTGGCGCTGCTGGGAAATTCCGGCAACACCACTGCACCGCACCTGCATTTCCATGTGTCGGACGGCATCGGCCCCTTGTCATCGCAAGGGGTGCCCTACGTGATCGACGCGTTTACGGCCAGGGGGGTTGCTACGGACGTGACCGATCAGGGCAAAGTGGTGTGGACGGCATTGCCGCAGCAGCAGGCCATTCAGCGCGCCACCCTGCCCATGAATGGCTACGTGGTTGATTTCCCCTCTTTGAAGTGAAGCTTGGGCGCTGCGAGCTACGCATTCCCTTGACGCGTGGCACGGCCCCGGCGGCCACCGTACCAACATGTTCAGACTTGCACTAACCCTTTTTGGCGGCGATGCGCTCGTGAAGCGCTGGAAGATCTTTCTGGTGGCGGGCCTGCTCGCGGTGTTGCTGGGTGTCGTGGTGCTGATAGACCTGGTCGATGGTGTGACCGACATGGCCGGCTGGGTGTTCGGCGCCGTGTTGCTGTTGCAAGGCCTGGTGGAACTGGTGATAGGCACCACACACACGCGTGCGCGGCGGCGCTTTGAAATGTTGCGCGGCGCGGCCATGGTGGTGTTTGCCTGTCTGCTGCTGGACTTCCCCTGGGACAATTCGATTGCTGCAGGCGTTCTTTTCGCCGCCGCATTTACCTTCAATGGACTGGTCCGCATTGCGTCAAGTCTTTTGATCCGGTATCCGAACTGGCGCATCTCCAACATCATCGGTTGGGGTTATCTGGTCATGGCGATATTGCTGGTGACCGACTGGCCCCTGCCTTCCGCGATGAACGTGTCTTTTTGCACCGGCCTTGCACTGATGGCGGGCGGCTACGTCGTGATGCGCGGCGCCTGGCGCCTGCAACGCTTGCCGCCGGGGTCACGGCTTGCGGCCATCGAGCTCTATAAAAGGAAAAGGGAGATGGGTGCCAGTACGCCGCTATCCCCCCCGCCCGCAGGTGCCAGCATGTCCGGCGAACAGATGGTGGTTCACATCTGGACCGCCGTGGATCAAAGCGAAGAACGCATCCGGCTTCCGCTGGTCGACCGGTACATCGCGGCCCTCTCCCGCAAGGGCAGCGTTACTACCGGCCATGTCGCGCTGGAGTGCGGGCCGCAGCTGTATATCAGCCACCATCCACGCGTGCGCCTGACCATCACGCAGCGCAATCTTGTCGACCAGGTGCGCGCCACACAAAGCAATGACCATCCAGGCATGTGGCTTCCTTCTTATGAGCAGGAAGCCGGTGCGACGCGCCCTTCAACCTTTCGCATCCGCTTTCGCCTGTTTAACCGCGGCCACCTGCAGTCATTCTGGGAAGCGTACCGTCAGGACGACACCTATAACCTGACGCACCGCAACTGCTCGGTGGTCGTGACCGAGGCTATCGACGCCGCGATGGAAGGTGTATTTGCCGACAAACCTTTCTGGCGAACCCTGCTGCGCCTGGCCTTTCACCCCGACATGTGGCTGGCCGGAAGCGTTCGGGTGCGTGCCGAATCGATCGCGTGGACACCCGGGTTGGCGCTGGATTATGCCGGCGCGATCCGGCGCATCACCCATCCGCATCAGGACTTGAGGGTGCACCTTGCGCGCTGGTGGAAGACGCGCCGGCCCCAACGTCAGCGCGCAAAAAAAATCCCTTGAAAGCTCAGCGAGAAGGTTGACCTGCGCTGTGTGAAGGTCGGACTCCCGAAGTCCGGATTTAGTGGCCGTTCCAGGGTCTGGCGACACCCATCCAAAAGGAAAAAGCATCAGGGCTGACGAACCTCAAAGGCGCAGTCCTTGCCGCAGGCAACCTGTCTGCGTTCGACAGCCGGTGCATGTACGGCGCGTGTCGCACGGGTGCTATTGGCCATTCCCGCTTGCGGGAGCTGCATGGGCCGTAGATACCGCCCTCTGTCCGTTGTGAGGGATTCCGTTCACAAAAGCCGCAGTCACGCCTGGCTCAACAGCGGTTTCTTCGGGTATTTCCGCCTGCTGCCAAAAATGTCCACTTGGTTTGCATCGGCACAACGAAAAATTACATAAGGAAACATATACAACTAATAGGGTTGTTAAAAAGTTCCACTTCTGTCACTTCAGACTAACAAAGTAGTAAATTTAGTATTAGAAAAATCGCAACATAGTTAATCTTCGTACTGTTTGTTACCTGTATGTTGTCTGACATGAGACATGCCGAGTGAACGCTGTACGTCCTCTGCCAGCGTTGACTCGGTGCTCCTGCGGACTGCCTACCGGCACGGTTCCCAAGCATTCAAAGAGTCGAACTGCCTATGTTGTCCTCGAAATTTCTGGCGAAAGCCTCTGCCGGCTCCTTGCTTCGTGCTGCGGCTCTCGGATTGGCCATTGGATTGATGCCCGTTGCGGCCCAAGCCTTGACGGCTTCGGTGACCGCGATCATTCCGGCACAGGGGATGTATCCCGGCGAGACGGCAACCTTGCGGATTACCTTGTCCAACAGCGATCCGGTGCCCGCCACCAACGTGGACTTCAGCAACAGCCTGCCTGGCCTTCTGCCCAACGGCCTCAGCGTTGCGTCTGCGGCCATAAATGGTTGCGGTGGGGCTTTGACCGCCAACCCGGGAACTCAGGCGCTTGCCCTGGCTGGCGGCACCATACCTGCCGCCGCCGGCGGGATTGACGGCCAGTGTGTCATCGATATTCCGGTGACGGTCGGCACCTCGACCGGCAACGCAACCTCCTATGCGTATCAAATCTTCAATGGCGCGGTCACCAGTACCGGCGGAAGCAACGTTGGAGACGTGTCGCAGACCTTTACGGTGCGGGCGCTGCAGCAACCGCAAATTTCGAAGGCATTCACCAGCTCGACGCTGGTACTGGGAGGCGCTTCGACACCTCTGACCATCACGCTGGTCAACCCGAACCCGGTGGCAATTTCCGGGTTCAGCATCACCGATAACTTTCCCCAGCTCGGTGGCAGCGCCATCATGAAGGTCGCGGCAACGCCCGGCGCGAATGCAACCTGCACCAGCGGTCCGGTACCGGCCTTCAATCCCGCACCGGCAGCGGGCGCAACCAGTGTGACCGGCACCGGAGATCTGCCGGCAAACGGGAGTTGCACCTTCGTTGTGAATGTGGAGGCGAACCAGACCAACGGCCAGTTCTCGACCGGTGCCCAGAACAACATCATCAACCGGAGCACCGACTTCACCAATGTGCTTGGACTCCCCGCCCAGGCCAATGCGCAGGCCAGCGTGACGGTCCGGTCTCCGCTCGGTGTGTCCAAGGGCTTTACGCCCAGCACCTCCCTTTCAAGCGGTGCCACGGGCTTTCTTACCCTCACCTTGAGCAATAGCGGCAATACGCCACTGACTGTCACCACCTTTGATGACACGCCGATCGACGGGATTGGTGGCGTCGACCCGACAAAAGGGTTAAACGTCACATCGGCGGTGACCAGCTGTGCGGGCGGCGCCGCTGCCGCGATCAACAGCAACAAAGGCGTCAGGCTGACCGGCGGGACCATTCCCGCCAATGGCAGCTGCACGGTGACAGTGAACTTCACCGCAGCTGTTCAGGTGAACGGCGTGCCGGTTACCTACACCAACAGCATCCCCCAAGGCGCCGTGGATGTGGGCGATCCCGCCATCAAGAGCCAGGCGGTATCGGCCACCATCCTGGTTGCCGACGACCTCCGTGTTCTCAAATCGGTACAACCCACGACACCTGTGGCGCCGGGCAACCCGATCCAGTACCAGATCACCGTGCAAAACTTCGGCGCTGGTGCGATCAATACCGTATCGGTGACGGACAACTTCACCAACGGCCAGACATTCCTCACCGGCACGATCAACGGCTTGAATTACACGCCGACTGTCAGCGCGGGCTGCGGCAACGTCAACTCTGCGAGCGCACTGGGCAGCAATGCGCCGGTCTTTACCATTGACACCGTCCCGGCCCGCACCAGTGTCAGCGTACCGGGTGCCTGCACCATCACCATGTGGGCCATGGCGTCCACTGTTGCGGTGGCCACCTCGAACAACGTCATCGCTGCCGGTGGGGTTTGCTACAACGGCGGCGCCACTTGCAACGGGGGTGCTTCCAACTCCACCAGCGTAGGCACCAACCCGCCTGTGCTCGCTGCAACGAAGGCGTTTGCCCAGTCCTCTCCCGGCGCCAGCACGTTTGCCGAGGGAACCAT
Organism: Polaromonas sp. P1_F6; assembly: GCF_056405695.1. NCBI lineage: Bacteria > Pseudomonadati > Pseudomonadota > Betaproteobacteria > Burkholderiales > Comamonadaceae > Polaromonas > Polaromonas sp. P1_F6. The sequence continues at coordinate 21,159 of NZ_JBFUBQ010000005.1, read as the reverse complement.
TGTCCGCATGACCATCACGCTGACGAACAAGTCGGCGAACCCACTGACCAACGTTGCGGTCTCGGATACTCTGCAATTGGCAACCAGCGGTGGGGGGCAGCTTCGCATCGCCAATCCGGCCAACGCGGCAAGCACCTGCGGCGCCCCCGCCATCACGGCGGTTGCCGGTTCCACTTCGATCGGCATCACTGGCGGCACCGTTCCGGCTCGCGCCAACAACGGCACGGGTGCGGACGGCAGCTGTAACTTGCAGGTGGATGTCGTAGGGCCGGCCGGCGTTTATAACAACACCGCGACGGTCGACGGCACCGAAACCTACGGGAACGGCACGACACACACACTGGGTACGGTATCAACCAACACCCCCCAGCTGACCTACACCTCCGCGCTGACCGCGAACAAGAGCTTCAATCCACCCAGCGTGTCCTCGGGCGGCAAATCAACGGTCACGGTTCAGCTCCTGAATTCGAGCGCGCTTGCACTGACAAACGTCAGTGTGACCGACCCCCTCCCGGCGGGCATGGTGCTGGCCACCCCGCCCAATGCGCAGACGACCTGCGCGGGAAGCACATCCATCACGGCTGTTGCAGGGGCAGGCAGCGCAACCCTGACCGGTGCCAATGTGGCGGGCGGCGGAAATTGCGCCTTCCTGTTTGATGTGGTGGCAACAGGTGCCGCGAACTGGGTCAACAGCATCCCTCCCAACGGCATCCTCGCGGACGGCGGCGTGCGTAATGTCACCGCCGTTGTCGGCACGCTGCTTTTCAATGCCCCCACCGGCCTGGCCGTCAGCAAAACGACTTCCATCAGTTCCCTGGCCTTCCCCGGCCAGGTGAGCCGGCTGACGATCAACCTATCCAACGGGTCCCAGGCGGTTACCAACCTGGACATCACCGACTACTTCACGGTCGGCGGTGTTGCAGGCGGCACCAACAATGGGTGGGTGGTGACACCTACCCCGGCAACCGCAACGACGTGCCCGGGCGGGGTTGTGACCGCTGCGGCGGGCGCGCGATCGGTCCGTCTGTCAGGGGCAAACCTGGCGGTAAACGCGACCTGCCAGATATCGGTCAACGTGACGTCTGCCGTAACCGGTGGCAACACGAACACCATTCCGCCCGGTGCCATCATCACCGACCAGAACCTGACCAATGCCAACCCGGGAACGACCAGCCTGGCGATCAGCACGAACATTGGCATCGTCAAGCAGTTCACGCCCAACGTGGTGGCGCCGGGTACCCGGTCCCGCTTGCGCATCACTTTCTATAACCCGCTTTCACAGCCCGTCAGCGACCTGGCGGTCACCGACACCTTGCCGGCCGGCGTGACTGTTCCCAGTGGCGCGAATCCGACGACGACATGTCAGGGTGCGACGGTCTCTTCGACGGCCAACACGGTGCAACTTTCGGGCGGCATCATCGTCGCCGCGGCCGGAAATGTGCCAGCAACCTGCCAGGTGGAAATCGACGTCTTTGTGGCGGCGCAAGGCGACTATGTCAACACCATTCCAGCCAACGCACTGACGGCAAGCGCGGGCGGCAATGCCCTGGCGAACACCCAGCCTACGAGCGATACGCTGCGCGCGAAGTCACCGGTAGTGGTGCACAAGGCCTTCAGCGCCCGCACACTGGATGCAGGCAATCCTGTCGGGTTCACAACCGGGTCCGACACCAAGGCGCCTGGCGCGGTGTCGGTGATGACGATTCGTTTCGACAATCCCAACAACACACAGCTCAACGGCATGACCTTGACGGACGCATTGCCCGCCGGACTTGTCGTCGCGCCTACGCCAGCTGCGGCCACGACCTGTGCAGGCGGCACTGTTGTTGCCGCAGCGTCCGCCACCAGCGTTCGCCTGACCGGGGCCACACTCGCAGCCAATGGGTTCTGTACCGTCACGGTGAATGTTCTGAGCAACATTTCGGGCGTGTACACCAACACCATCCCGACCGGGAGCATTACTACCACCGAGGGCGTCACCAACCAGGAGCCCACCAGCGCACAGCTCATTACCTCCACCCCGCCGACCGTCGGCAAGCAGTTCACCCCTGCGGTGATCCCACCGAGCGGCGTATCGCGCCTGAGCATCGTCATCGGCAACACGAACGCCGCAGCAATGACCTTGAGCGCGGATTTTGACGACGTCCTGCCGACGGCACCCGGCCAGATCCGTTTGACGGCAGCTCCGGGCATGACGACCTCCTGCGGTGGAACTGTCGTGGCTGCCGCCAACGCCACCAGCGTGAGGCTCAATAGCGGCGGCACGGTCCCCGCAGGTGGCTGTACGATTGATGTCAATGTGACGGGGCTGACGGCTGGCGTACACACCAACAACATTCCCGCCGGTGCCCTGCAAACGAATCTGGGCAACAACCAGGCGCCTGCCAATGCGACGTTGACGATCAGCACCCTTGGCTACATCTCCGGCAAGGTTTTCAGAGACAACAACGTCACGCCCAACGGCACCTTTCAGAACGGCACCGACACGGGGATCGCCGGGGTCGGCATTGAACTGCGCAGCGGCGCAAACTGCAGTGGCGCACTGCTGACGACAGGAACCACCGATGCGCTCGGCAACTACCTGTTCTCCTCACTGGCAGCCGGCAGCTACTCCGTTTGCCAGCCAGCGCAGCCCGCGGCAACCACCAACGGCATCACGACCGCCGGCCCCATCAGTGGCATCAATGGCAGCACGGGTTCAGCCGGTGCGGCATCCAACCCCACGGCTACCACCAGCCAGATCACCAACGTGGTTCTCAATGGTGACGGCGCAGCCGCCGAAATTTCGGGCTCCGCCAACAACAACTTTGCCGAAGTCGTTCCTTCGACCATTTCAGGCAAAGTGTTCAAGGACCTGAACAACAACGGCGCACAGGACGGCGCAGACGATCCGCTCGCAGGCGTCACCATCGAGCTCAGGGACGCAGGCAATGCACTGATCGCGACCACGGTCACCGACGCGACGGGCAACTATTCGTTCGGCAATCTTTTGCCTGGAACTTACAGCGTGGTGGAGCCCGCACAACCCGCCGGCACCTCCAACGGCATTACCACCGCGGGTGCTGTTCCGAATGGCGGAACACCCGGAACGGCGACCACACCGGCCGTCACACCGAGCCGGATCAGCAGCATCGTGCTGCCGCCCAATACGGTTTCGAGCGGCAACAACTTCGCCGAGGTGTCCAATGGCGGCACGATTTCCGGCAAGGTCTTCCTGGACTATGACAACAGCGGCCTGATGAATGGAAGCGATCACGGCATCGGCGGACAGACGATCAATCTGACGGGCACCGACATCAATGGGCTCGCTGTCTCCAGGTCAACAGTCACGCTGGCCGACGGAACCTATAGCTTCACCGGGTTGGCCCAGGGTACCTATACCGTGACACAGCCGTTGCCCCAGGCGACGGGCACGACCAATGGCCAGACCATTGCCGGTAGCACGGGTGGAACGGCGACCTTGCCAGCCAATCCGGTGTCCTCGATCTCGAACATTCCGCTCGCCACCGCTAACGCCGTGTCGGCTGACAACAATTTCGCTGAAATCCCGGGCAATGCGCCTGATCTTGCGATCGCCAAAACGCACGCGCCGGTCAGCTTCGCCCAGGGATCCAGCACGGGCTTCTACACCATCACCGTCTCCAACGTCGGTGCAGCGGCGACGTCCGCCACCGTGACGGTGGTCGACACCTTGCCCGTGGGTATGACTGTAGCTGCCGTCAATGGCGGCGCAACGTGGTCTTGCTCCAACACCGCCACAACCGTCACCTGCAACACCAACAGCGTGATCGCATCCGGGGCGACGGCGCCCGTTATCACGGTGCGTGTTGCGGTGGCTGCCGGTTTGTCCGGACAGGTCCTGGTGAACACGGCTGTGGTTTCCGGCGGCAATGAGCCCAGCGGCTTTTCCGGCAACAACACGGCAACCGACCCCACGGCGATCTCCGATGTGGCGGCGGTACAGGGCAGCGTGTGGCGCGACCTCAACCATGACCGCATCAAGGACCCAGGTGAACCATTGGTCCCGGGCTGGATCGTCGAGCTGACACTCGGCGGCGTGGTGGTGGGTACCACCACCTCCGACGCAAACGGCGCTTACAGCTTTCCCAGCGTGGCGCCGGGCTCGGGTTACCAGATCCGCTTTCGGGAGCCCACAAGCGGGCGCATCTATGGACGCCCAGTGCCCAATGAGACCGGATTGCCCTATACGAATGGACAGGTGAATTCGACCTCCAACCCGGCCGGTGCGAACAATACCGACGGAACGTTAAGAGGCCTTACGCTAACCGCTGGCACCACGACCTTGGCCCAGAGCCTGCCGCTGGATCCGAGCGGGGTGATTTATGACGCGGTCAGCCGTCAGCCTGTACCCAACGCCATCGTCACACTCTCGGCCCCAGGCCTCACCGCAGCCGACGTGATTGGCGGCAGCCTGACGCAGACCACCGGTGCTGATGGTTCTTACCAGTTCCTGTTGCTGGGCGGCGCTCCGGCAGGCGCGACCTTGTACACGCTGACGGTGACGTCGCCACCGGGCTACCTGCCCGGTCCGTCGGCGATTATTCCGGCCTGTACCGCGACCCTGGGCGTGGGCCTGGCGCCTCCGAGCCCAGACCCGGCATTGGTGCAGAACAGCAACTTCGCACCCACAGCGGGCGTGCCGCTGCACAACCCCGCAGCTTGCCCCAACAACACCCTGGCCCTTGCGGGCGGTGCGGCCACGACCCAGTACTTCTACACGTTCACCTTCGCCGCAGTTCCAGGCTCTGCCAACGTGTTGAACAACCATATCCCGCTGGACCCGGTGTTGGGTGGCGCGATTGTGATGACAAAGAGCACACCGCTGGTCAACGTGGTCCGTGGCGACCTGGTGCCGTACAACATCACGGCGACCAACACGCTGAATGCGGTGCTCGGCAACATCAACATCGTGGATGTGATTCCGGCGGGCTTCAGGTATCGCACCGGCTCGGCATCGCTCAATGGCGTGGCACTTGAGCCCACGGTGAGCGGACGCAACCTCACCTGGGCCGGCCAGACGTTTACCGCAGGTGAGCGCAAAACACTGCGCATGCTGCTGGTGGTCGGCAGCGGTGTGTCGGAAGGTACTTACGTTAATCAGGTCGCAGCCCGCAATGCGCTGGTCAACGCCCAGGTGTCCAACACGGCCACAGCGACGGTGCGTGTGGTCCCCGATCCCACCTTCGATTGCTCCGACATCATCGGCAAGGTCTTTGACGACAAGAACGCCAATGGTTACCAGGACGAGGGGGAGCCGGGCATCGCGAATGTCCGCATTGCAACTGCGCGCGGGTTGCTGGTTACCAGCGACCATGATGGACGCTTCCACGTGGCTTGCGCGGCAATCCCGAACGCTGATCGCGGTTCCAACTTCGTGATGAAGGTGGACGAAAGAACCCTGCCTTCGGGCTATCGGTTGACAACCGAAAACCCGCGTGATGTCCGGGTGACACGCGGCAAGATGGTGAAGCTCAATTTCGGCGCGACGGTCCATCGTGTGGTCCGGCTCGAACTCTCCGGCGCTGCATTCCTGAACGACGGCACGGAGTTGCAGCCTGCGTATCTCGCGGTGCTGGAAAAGCTGCCTTCGCAACTGGCGACACGTCCATCCATCCTGCGCATTGCCTATCACCGAGGCGCCGAGGCGGCAGGGCTTGCGGAAAAACGCGTGTCGGCGATCAGTGACCGGATACAGACCTTGTGGAAGGAAAGGCGAAAGAAGGAGCGCGCGGAAACAGACAGTGAACCCCTCCATCCCTTGATGATTGAGACCGAGCTGGAGTCGGCGAAATGAATTTCCGTACACACACCATTGCAGTAGCCGTCAGCGTCCTTTGTGCAGGGTCTTCTGTATGGGCCGCTACCGAAGTCAGCGGCAAGCGAATTGACAATGGCCGCATCGACCTGTTCTCGACGCCTCCGCCTTCGGAGGTGCAGCCAGCCATCAGCTACCCGTTGCCTTCGGGCGTTACGCGGGAAGAGGCGGCAGGCATGCGCAGCCGCGCCGCACAGGTGCCGCAGAGCGTCGCCTCCGTCAACAAGGCGCTGGAAGAAGCCAGCGGCCTGAGCCTTTTTGTATCGGGCAAGGCCGAGTTGCTGCCCGCCGCCAAAGCGTCCATCGAAGCGCTGGCCGCCGAGATACGCGCCAGGGGGGCATCGTCTCCAGGCATGCGCATTGCTGTTGTCGGGCACACGGACAACCAGCGTCTGGCGCCTGAAACCAGGCGGATCTTCAGGGATAACCAGGGGCTCTCTGAGGCCCGTGCTTTGGCGGTTGCAGCCTATCTCAAGCAGCAGCTGAACAATCCCGCCATCACTTATTCGATCGAAGGTGCAGGCGAGAACAAACCGTTGGCATCGAACGCAACGTCTGAAGGGATGGCCCGCAATCGCCGCGTCGAGCTGCGCGTGTGGTTCGATGCCGCAGCGCCGGCGGGCGTTCCTGTTCCGCTGGCGGCCGCCAAGCCCTGCACGCCACAGGCCGTGGGGCAGTCCACTGTGCCGTTTCGCATCACGATTGATGGCGAGCCGATCAATACCTCCGAGATTCCCAATGAGGCAGATGGCCAGCGGTGCGCCGACGTCGCGCTCGAGAAGGCTGACATCCAGGTGCGTTATGACAGCCTGGCCATTGCGCCGGTGATGAATGCCTGGGCCACACCCAATGCAGCGGTCAAGGGCGAGGTGGCGGAGTTTCGGGCCTGGTCAAACTACATTCCCTGGATCAAAAAGGCCGAACTGCGGCTTTTCCGTGCAGGGCAGAAGACACAGGAGCATCCTTTTGAGGTCGTGCCCATCACATGGTCAGGCGCGCTCAACTGGACCGTTCCGGCCAACACAGCCGGCGACCAGGTGTTCTACCTCCTGCGTGTTTATGACGCCCAGGGGCGTTTCGACGAGACCAGTCTGAAATCCCTGAACCTTCTGGCGCGCGCCATGCCGGTCAATGAAGATGCGGAGAAGCTCGAGCGCGAGCGGCTGACGGGGTATGGCGAAAACAGCCTGGCTTTGCGCAATATTCCGGTCACCGGGGGCACGGTCACGGTCAACGGTACCAATCTCAAGCCGGGCCAACGTATCGAAGCGCTGGGGCTGGAGCTGCCGATCGATGCGCAGGGCAAGTTCGCCATGAAACAAATCATGCCGGCAGGTCCGCAGTCTGTAGAGGTGACGCTGAAAGAGTCGGACGGGCGCGCAAGCACCTTTCGCCGCAACCTCAACATCGCCGCGGATGACTGGTTTTACCTGGCACTAGGGGATTTGACGGTCGGGAAAAACAACGTCTCCGGGCCTGCGAAACTGGTGACAGGTGACATGAGTCACTACGAAGACAAGGTGTATGTCGATGGCCGCGCCGCTTTTTACCTCAAGGGGAAAATCAAGGGCGAATGGCTGCTGACGGCTTCGGCCGATACCCGGGAAGGTCCTATCGAGGACCTGTTTTCCAACTTCTCCAGCAAGGATCCCAAATACCTTCTGCGCAGTATTGACCCCAACCTCTATTACCCCGTCTACGGCGATGACAGCACAACGGTGGATGATGCGCCGACGCAGGGCAAGTTTTTTGTCAAACTGCAAAAAGGCGACTCGCACGTCATGTGGGGTAACTTCCAGACCTCGTGGAGCGGAACGGAGCTGATGCAATACTCACGCGGCCTGTATGGCGCACAGGTACGCTACCGCTCTGAAGATGCCACGACCTATGGCGAAAAACAGACCCAGATTGATGCTTTTGCCGCCGATCCGGGAACGCTGGCTTCGCGCGAGGAGTTTCGCGGCACGGGAGGCTCGCTGTACTACCTGCGCCACCTCGACATCACACAGGGCTCGGAGCGCGTCTGGATCGAGGTCCGCGACAAGGACTCCGGCATGGTGATCGAGCGCCGCGAGCTCGCACCTACGCAGGATTACGAGATCAACTACCTTCAAGGCCGTATTCTGTTGCAGTCGCCCTTGTCCGCGACTGGCGCCGGCGCCGGCCTGATCATGGCGTCTGCGGTAGGCGGCCAGCCGGTCTACCTCGTGACGACATACGAGTTTGCGCCCGGCGTCACGGCCATCAACAACCTGTCGACCGGCATTCGCGCGAGCCAATGGCTGAACGACCATGTGCAGCTGGGCGCCAGCAGCTACCACCAGGGCGAAACAGGATCCAGCCAGACGCTCAAGGGAATCGACGGGACGCTGCGCTACAAGCCTGGCACCTGGCTGAAGTTTGAGGCGGCACGCTCAAAGGGGCCGGGCAATGGGGCCCAAACCTCTCTTGATGGCGGCTTTGGATTTAACACGCTGAACAACGGCGGCATCCAGTCGGCCGGCGCAGAACGTCTGGAAGGCTCGGTGGATCTCGCCGAAGTCACCGACAGCATGAAGGGGAAGATCACCTCTTATGTCCAGAACCGTGACCGCGGTTATTCGGCCCCAGGGCAGATTGGCATAGGCGGCGAGGCGGTCCGGCAGGCCGGTGCCGCTGCCGATGTGGAGCTTGCTCCGGGCACGCGCGTGCTGGTCAAGGCAGACAAGCGCGACGGCGATCTGCAGAATAACCAGAACGCCGAGCTTGCGGTGCGGCAGACGCTGAACAGCGAATGGGAAGTCGCTGTCGGGGTCCGTGCGGACGATCGTTCCAATGTCACGCCGAATGCCAGTCCGTTGCTTTCCCAGACCGGATCGCGCACGGATGCGCAGGTGAGGGCGGATTACCGGCCTGATCGTGCGGGTGGAAAACCCGGCGAAAAAGAAAACTGGGAAGCTTACGGTTACGTTCAGGGGACGCTGGAGCGTGACGATACGCGCGACCCCAACAACCGCGTCGGCCTGGGTGGCGCACTGCAAGTCAGCGAACGCGTGAAGCTCAGCGGCGAAGCATCCGGCGGCAGCATGGGCGCCGGCGGCAAGCTGGGCGCCGACTACCGCATCTCCGACCGGAGCAATGCCTATCTGGCGTACACGATGGAAACAGAAAGCCCGGATGTCGCGTGGCGCGGCCGCCAAGGGACGCTGGTCTCTGGTGCAAGCACCCGCGTGTCCGATCAATTGCGGGTGTTCGGCGAGGGCCGTGCAGTCAATGGGGCCGGCCCGCAAAGCTTGACGCAAGCCTTTGGCATGGACTGGTCGCCCAATGACCGCTGGAACTGGGGCGCCAAGGTCGAGTTCGGAACCGTGTCCGATCCCTTGGCCGGTGACCTCAGGCGCCGTGCGCTCGGTGGCTCTGTCGGCTACAAAAAGGACAGCCTGAAATACGGCGGTAATCTTGAGTGGCGCAACGACCGGAGCAATGTGTCCGGCGAACGTACCACCTGGCTGATGCGCAACACGGTGGGCATGCAGGTGGACCCTGCCTGGCGCGTGCTGGGCAAGCTCAATATCTCGCGTTCAAGCAACAGCCAGGGGGCCTTTGTCGACGGTAACTACCATGAGTTTGTGCTGGGCAGCGCCTACCGGCCGGTTGACAACGACCGCTGGAACACCCTGTTCAAGTACACCAACCTGCACAACGTGCCGACCGCGGGCCAGCTGACCCCTTCGGGCCAGGCGGCCGACTACGCGCAGCGCAGCCAGGTGTTTTCCGTCGACACGATTTACGACGTGAAGCCGTGGCTTTCCGTCGGCGCCAAATACGCGTTCCGCATCGGCGAGCTGAAAATGCCGGTTGCCGGCGGGGAGTGGTTCTCCAGCCGTGCTGATCTTCTGATCTTCCGGGCGGATCTTCACCTGGTCAAGGAGTGGGACGCCCTGATTGAATGGCGCAACCTGCGCGCCACGGAGGCGCAGGATGCAAAAGCCGGCATGCTCCTCGGTGTCTATCGCCACCTTGGCAAGGGGGTGAAGGTTGGGGTGGGATACAACTTCACCAAGTATTCCGATGACCTGACCGACCTGTCTTACCGCAGCCGGGGCTGGTTCCTGAATGTGCTTGCCACCTATTGAACGTTTGAAATTAACAGGCCTTCGCGCGGTTGTGCGGCGGCGGTCAATGGGCTGCCTTGAGCGCCCGGCGGTACTGCACGGCTTCCGCGACGTGGACGACCTGGACGGCCTGGGCGCCTGCGAGGTCGGCAATCGTCCTGGCCACTTTCAGGCAGCGATGAATGCTGCGGCCTGACCACCCTAACCGCGCTGCTGCTGTGTTCAGGAATTTCGCGGCCGCGTCATCGAGCTGGCATTGCGCATCAATGGCCTGGCCTTCCAGTGCCTGGTTGGTGGTGCCCTGCCGGGCAATAGCACGATCACGTGCCGTGGCAACCCGGGCCCTGATAACGGCGGTGGCCTCGCCCGGCGCCGCGTTGACCAGTTCATCGGCTGCGAGCGCACCCACCTCAACATGCAGGTCGATGCGGTCCAGCAGCGGGCCGCTGAGCTTGCCCTGGTAACGCGACACCTGTTCGGGCGAACAACGGCAAGCCCGCAAGCTCGAGCCGAGGTAACCGCAGGGGCAAGGGTTCATAGCTGCAACCAGCTGAAAGCGCGCCGGGAACTCGGCGCGCTGGGCGGCTCGCGAAATGGTGATGGTGCCGGACTCCAGCGGTTCACGCAGGGCTTCCAGGGCTGCCCGCGGAAACTCCGGAAGTTCATCCAGAAACAGGATGCCGCGGTGCGCCAGGGAAATTTCACCAGGCCGCGGCGGGGAACCACCACCGACAAGCGCAACGGCGCTGGCCGTGTGGTGAGGCGCGCAGGTGGGGCGTATCGCCCATTTGTCCAGCGTGAACCGGCCGCCCAATGACGCCACCGCTGCGCTTTCCAGCGCTTCTTCGGTGGTCATGGCCGGCAGAAGGCCCGCAAAGCGCTGTGCCAGCATGGATTTTCCGGAGCCTGGGGCGCCCATCATCAGTACGCTGTGCCCGCCGGTCGCGGCAATTTCCAGGGCGCGTCGGGCCGCCGCCTGGCCTTTGACGTCGGCCAGATCAGGATACGGGGACTGCCCCGAAGGCACGATCGGCTTGACGCGAGACCAGCCTTCCCCTGCTTCGATCGGGGTGTCGCCCGGCAAAAATTGCCTCACCACATCGAGTAAATGGTGCGCCTGAAAGATTTCGGCGCCGGGGACCAACGCTGCTTCCTGGGCGCTGGCCTCCGGTAGCACCAGCTTCGGCAGCTTCTCGGCGGCCAGCCGTTCCGGGCGCGCCAGGGCGAGGCTCATGGCAAGCGCTCCCCGAATGGGCCGCAAGTCGCCGCCCAGCGACAACTCGCCGGCGAACTCATAGCCTTCCAGTTTGCGGGCGTCGATCTGGCCGCTGGCCGCCAGGATGCCGAGCGCGATGGGCAGGTCGAACCGGCCGGGCGCGCCTCTCGACTCCAATATATACACCGATCGCGCACCGCTACTATTCCTTAGAGGCGCGGCAAGTAAGTAGCTATGTATCGAATCGGTGTATTGCGCTGAATTCTCGAATGAACCCAAAAGTATTAGGTTTGATTTAGCGTCTTCTTTATTGCCGTGACGTAGCCGTGCCAATAGATTAAACGTCCCGAACTAGTTTTGACCTCACCGAGAGCTCCTTGAGCCCAGCCTTGTTCGGCAAGAAAAGTGGAAGAAACAGCCCTGCTGAGTGCGTCTCGCTCCGAATTTGTAAGGGGAAAGACGGTCTGTGAGGTCGGCGTGGCGTTTTGAGTTGGGGGAGGCTTTTGAGGGGCCGCGCGCAGATCAATATTCAAAATTGTCGAGGATTTGAGCAAGTTCAGTTCAGCCCTTAAGCGATCGCGTTCGCTTAGCACCCCCTGGATCAGTCCTCTAACAGCCGGATCATCAATTTTGAGAAGGAGCGAGTCTGTGATTCGAGCTTCAATGTGCTTCGGTTTTAGCCCTGATCGGTCGCACCACTCCTGCCAGGCTGCGATCAAAGACCGATAGTCCGACGAAGAAGCGTTGTATAGCGCTCGATATGAGATACCCCCTCTGGACTCAGACAATTTCCCGATTGTGGCGAGGCTGAAGTCAAAACTTGTTTTGGCTTGTACTGCACAAATCTCATGAAGTAGTCTGAGATTTTTGATACGCTCCGGCCGGGGCTTCCGTGCCAGCAGGCCGTCTAGCGTCTCCTGGGGCTCAATTCTTTTTGTCATCACCGATACGTTTTGGTAGCGATAGCTGAACTGGCTGACTGCTCAGGGATGCACTCAGGATATTTTCGATATCGACACCCAACAGGGTCGACAATTTGATCTTGTTGTCGATAGCCGCAACGACAGCATCGCGACCACTATGCCAAGATTGCGGATTGCAAATCTGCGCTAAGTTTCGTACAAACTCGTTGCCAACCTTCAGCTGCTCCTCTTTGCTGAGAGTCAAAAACACAGGACGGATATTTTCATTTAAAAGTGCGGCATCAAGTAGCTGTCCGCGATGAATGATGGCAATGTCCTCAGTGCCATGATCTGGATAAAGTTCGACCGTTTCGCAGACTACGCACAATTGCAAAAGTTCGGAATCGGTATCTTTAATTGCAACCTCAAAATCCGAAACACTGCCACCAAGAACCAGAACCGACTTAGGTTTCAGTTCGTCAGTTTTATTCAGGGCATCACGGCACCGCTGAATTAACTGCCAGCAAGCTGCAAAGTCATCGATGCGATCATTGAACCGTGCTGCGGCGGACTCCAAGAGTCTCTCCACTTCAATCATTGCAGCCACCTTTTCAAAGGCTGCACCACGATTTTCGGCATCTGCTCGCTCGCCAACCATTTGAGAAAGGAGCCGCTCCTGTTTCGCGCATTCATCTCTAGCGCGGTCGAGGTGGTAGCCTATAACATTGCCATGGGCCACCAGCGCGGCAAGATATGGAGGTGTTGTGACGAACCATCGACAACGGGTGCAGTTGCGAGCGCCACCAGACACAGGCGCATGTATAGAGGCTCCCCCAGCATTCCTCACACACGGCCCACCGTTGTAGCACCCCCCAATACCGCTGGTGTCCTCCAAGGGGCTTGTATTCCCGCCTACCAAACATGCGCCGTGATGCATAAGCATCCATCCGGCCGGGTTTCGAGCGGCTGGATGCTCGGGGATAGCGGCGCCTAGAGCTGCTTCACTGTTGCAGATTGCTTGACGCACCAATTCCTGGTATTCGGTGTGACGCAGAAACTCAATGATGCTACGTTGTTTGTTTTGCTCCATTTGAATTGTTGCTTTGTTGATCTCAGCCTGCATTCTTTGCCCGTTGATTTTGGTGTAATACAACGTCATAAGAAGCCGGCTATGGCCCGCTAGTTTTTGCAGAATCGGAAATGGAAGCTCTCCGTCAATGGCAAGCGAAGTGATGATGGAAACCCGAAGACTGTGAAGCGGGAAATACGTTCTCCTTCGATTCCCGCCACTGACGTCTTGCTTTGTATCCTTCTTCCCGGATTCTGGTGAGGCTTCGCGCGGATATACCAGAACGATTGGACTACCGTCAGCATGACGCTCGCCGCGTTTCGCCAGACGCTCTTGGAAGGAACGCAGCAGGAAGTACCAGGGCAAATCAAGTATGAACGCTGCCAGTGGAAGGTTGCGTTCACCATTTTTATCCTCTGCAAGCCTGAAGAGGAAGCACGCATCCGGATAGGACGCTAGCTGCACATCACTTTTAGCATGAAGATGCCGGCCCAGGATCAAGTCGTTCCACGAAGTCCTACTGCGCACTGGGTTGTACTTTTCTTGCCAGTTTCGAAGCTTCTCTAGCCAGTAATAGACATCATTGTGGAGGGAGCCCAACGTGACCCACGGCATGGAGTAACCCTTAGCGGCACCGCTCTTGGCAATGTCGTTGGTTTTGTTGGTATTGATATACAGCTCCGTCCCACTCTTCATATCGTCCCGCATCAACATTTCACTGGAGTTCAATCGACGAAAAACACCTTGTTCAAGCGGCTTTCTTTCACTCCCTCCTCTGAGCGAGTTGGTATTGGGTATCCAAAGTCCCTCAGAATATCGCCAAGTGTCAGCTTCGCCGGAATCCAACATGCGCACTTGAAATGTTCTAAGTGGAAGAATCATTTTGGTAAGCAATGCGACCCAACGCACAGGGGACCACATTTCTAAAATCGGCGTCGCATCGGTCGGACGACTCCGATGCCGCCAAACACAATCTGGATCGGATGTGTCAATTTTTTCTTCGGAGACGCGATACCAGTCAGATCCCCGAACTCCTCTTTGATCAAGATCTGCATCTTTGGAGAAAAGGCTTTGCGCACGCTTCCAATCTCTAAAGTTAGGCCCCTGCGCGAGCATGCTGCGTAACTCGTCGACATAACCATAAGGAAGCGGCGAATAGACACTTTCTTCTCTCTTATCGCTGAAGCCTTGAATATGTGAAACTGGGTTATGAAAAGCCGGGCTTACGACAGATCGGCCATAGTCGTCCTCTAGACTGAATTGCTCAAGCAATAGCCATTGCAGAAACTCATGCACCACATTATTTAGCCCACGCCCGTAGCTTGAGTCACGACAACACAACTTGAACAAGTTCGGCAGCACCAGTCCACGAGAAAAGAACTCAGCGGGTGTGAGCAGTCCATGTTCGGGCTTCACCAGCCCGAGCAAATAGTCTCTAAAGAAAACGCGCAATCCGCGTAGGCGCAACCCAATATTGTTCGTACACACACTAAGCCATATCAATGCGTGACCGCGCCACACTTCGAGTTCAGGATATTCTCGAGATACCCATTCAAGTTCAATGTCTGCGTGATCGTTGACTCGTCGCCTGACCGGCAATTCACCTTTTTCTCTCGCCGCAGTGCGCCAATTTTTTATGGTGGAAGGGTTGATTCCCAATTCCAGTCCCGCTTTCACTGCGCCGACCGCAACTGCGCGTGAAACGGCGGCCTTACGCTGCGCTGCGGAGTAGGTATTGACCGCTTTCGGATGCGCCGCGGCCCAGATTTGCTCGACTGCCCCAATTCTCATACCTGTCTGACTTGCGACAAGCGGAGCATTTCCGTCGTTTTGCCTCAAAAGGTTGAGCGCGGCCTCTTTCTGCTCGGCGCTGTACTTGTATATATCCCATTGCGTGCCATACACCTTGACGTACCAATTCCTCAATGTAGATGGCCGGATATCAAGTTTTTGAGCCGCAAACCTAACGCCTTTTTCTGTCGCTAACTGCACAGCCTTTTCTTTGTCATCAGCGGAGTACTTAGGCTTCTTTAACCCGTGTACTTTTGTGATCCATCGCCTTAAATTAATACTTGATATATTCAGTTTCGAGGCAGCGAAATCAACACCATTTTCAACTGCCAATTGCACCGCCAGCTTCCTCTCCTCGGCCGAGGACCTAGTCTTTCTAGAGCCGTGTACCTCTCTATACCAACCCTTCAAAGTAGAGTATGAGATATCGAGTTCTAGAGCTGCGAACTCAATGCCTTTATCGGATGCCAACCTCACGGCTCGTTCCTTCTCCTCAACGGAGTAATTGCGGCCTCTTGAGGAGCCTGCATTTACGCACCAAGCTTGCAAGGTAGGGTAAGGAATACCAAGTTCTGCAGCCGCAGACTCAACGCTTTTTTCTGAGGCGATCCGCACGGCCCGCCCTATCTCCTCGACAGAGTATGTAACCCCTTTAGAGCCGTGTATCTTTCTGAACCATGATTTCAATGTAGGGTTTGGAATACCAAGTTCTACAGCCGCAAACGTAAGGCCTCTTTCAGATACCAACTGCACGCCTCGTTCCATCTCCTCGACGGAGTAACTGCGCTGTGTTGTTCCGTGTACTTTCCTTTGCCAGTTTTTCAAGGTGGCGTATGAAACACCAACTTCTATAGCGGCGAACTCAGTGCCCTTTTCAGACGCCAACTGCACGGCTCGTTCTCTATCATCAGCTGAGTACTTACGCCTTTTAATGCCATGCACATTTACCCGCCAACCTTGCACGGTAGAGTGTGGAATACCAAGCTCTAGAGCCGCGTGGTCATCGTCTTCTTTTACCGCCAACCGTACGGCTCGCTCCATCTCTTCGGCGGAATACGTACGCCTTTTTTCCGGCAGATGAACGCCGTTCTCAGCGCACCATTTATGGACGGCCGACTTACTGATTCCCATCTCAAGTGCTGCAGACGTTACACCAACCTTCTTGGCGAGTTCCATTGCAGTCTTGCGTAGTTCCGGTGTGAACTCCCCATAGATCCTAGCCATGCTGATTTCTCTTTAACCTAGAGCGAGTCGCTCGCCGAATCTAGGTCAGTAACCCATTTCGGCGGATTTTTCTGAATCAAACGTGATTGGGCCTTTTCCAGTTCGCTCTGAATCTTGGCACGTGACGGTTGCATATAGACCTCCTGGCTATCCAGTGATGCGTGATGCATCATGCGACGCCTAATTTCTGGGTGGATACCGGCTTCCTCCAATCTTTGCCCAAAGGCATGCCGGTGACCATGTGGTGTAGTGCCTTTAGCTTTTGAAACTTCCAGGCCGATACGGCGGCATGCCGCTGCATGTGCCTTACTGAATTGTCCGAGGTTGTAGGGGTTTCCTATCTCGCCGCCGTGCAGATTGACAAATGCAAAAGGATGGCTGCGATTTAAATGGACGATCTGCTTTAGATACTCACGCCATAGCTTCAGAAACAATTCACCAAATTGAGGAATAAACCAGTAGGCACGAAAAAAAATACTGTCGAATTCCTGCTCGTGCGCACCACCTTTCCAGCCAGCATGGCTTGCTCCAAGAATATGATGTCGCGGATCTAGATCCCAATGAGTTCTTAGATATGTCGCGCGGTCCGGTGGCACTTTCGCACGACTGCCCCTGTTGTGCTGGGGTGCCGCTCCTCGAGATGGATGGTGGATTAGGACGAGTGCTCTGTCTCTATTTTCAGGATCCAGCATCACATCTGACACATACAGATGAAATGGCTCCGACCTGCGGAACCCAGCCCCGTGCAGCAGCAAGGTTATAAGCATGCCGCGATAGTCCTGGCGCGATCCCACCTTAAAGCCCTTGAAAAGCAAGTCCATCAACCGGTCTTCGGGGAATCTCGGAGGTTCGTAACGATCAATAACCAATGGCCTCTTTGGGCGAACCGCTCTATTTTTTGGCTGCTCATCAATAGGGGCCCACGTATGGCCCAAAAAACTCCTGTCTCGTCGATATTGATATGCACACTGGTCAATAAACCGGTCGTATCGTCCAGCATCTCGCCGAGGATTGAGGCTCTCGCCTGTCCCTATGTGTTCGAAGAACTCCGAAAGTAGTTGGATGGAATATCCTGCAACTTCATGACTTGCCGGCCGCCAACATAGATTGCTAGGATCCGTGCCTTTTCCGAAGGTCCCTGTATAAAGACGTTGAGCAAAACCGCGAAACAGCGTACGGCGGTTGTGGTCAGCTGGGTGAACAGAAGCGTATTGAATAAAGAGCTTCACTGCTCTGATTAGTTTGTTCATCCATGTGAAGCTCTTTACGTGAGACAAGTCGATGCAATACTGCAGAAGTGGCTCGAGAACACCATACGGCGTCAGCAGCACCGGAATTTCAACCCATGCTCCGGTTTGATCCGTCAGAACTCTAGCCCGCACTCGTGTGAGCGCCATTGGCTGAAGAGCATTTTCTGCTTGTGATTGACTTTCTATCACTACGCCCAAGGTGCACCCCCCAACTTCCAGCTACTCATCGAGTAGTAGTGCTTAGATTCAAGGCCAAGAATGTTCAGGCCATGCGTCACAATGCTCGCCCGGGTACCACCTGTTAAGTTTGGTTGTTCGTGACCCGAGTCTTCGCGAAGAAATGACATCGCAACTGAAGAATCTTCGACGGAGGAACCCTTAGGGAGGGTCCGCAGATTGAGAAAATCTTGCCGGAAGAATCTCAGAACTTTTCTGCTTAAAGAGCTGTGCATCAAGCAAATTCTGACCTAGCGAATTCAATATTTCTAGGCTTTTTTTGGGACTACAAAGAATCACTTAGCGGAATGGTGCCATGTATATACCCAGCACCATCGCACACTTACATTGTTGTCTTTTGTCTTATCCGACGTGACCACCCAGAATGGTTCTGCGAGCTTAGAAAAGCTATGAGATATCTGTTTTTTTTGCGGATACTTGTACGAAGAGGACTCGCGCGATGGAGGAATTTGCTGGCGGATGAAAATTATGCCCATAGCGCCAGGACATAGTCCGCCTAGACGGTTAGTCAGGAGTTTCGCAGGCACATGCTTTCATTCGCCTCGGCCATCCCAGTCATTCAACTGCTGGCAATCCCGATCTAGCACAAGCGATTGAAAGCTGAGGCTCTGCGCCGCGAAGAATTGGCCAGCACCATACGGCTGACCAATCGACATACCTGGACAGGTTCAATCGAAAGGTAGAACGGGCAACTCCCCTTCGCGTCTTCTTTTGGTTACGGTGCGTCCAACTATCGCTTTTGAAGTAGCTGAGCAAAATCCATCAACAATCGTTGATCAGCGGCCACAAGTCCCTCCATGATTGTCGCAAGCTTGCGAGCCTGATCGTTCGGTAACGCGCTTGTTGCCGTCAGCAGATCACTAATGCCGACATCAAGCGCATCCGCAATGACCCATAGGCGCTCAAGCGAAGGCATGGAAATGCCGCGCTCGAACCGGGAAACTGTTTCCGCATCCACTTCCACTAAACCGGCAAGATCGTCTTGCGTCAGCTTGCCGAGCTTGCGCCGCTCTGCAATAGCGGCACCCAGTTGCCGTCGAAAGTCTTCAGGAAATTCCCTTTTTTTCTTACGTCGCACATCACATCCTTTGATTCGTATCAAAGTGTTGACAATCGACGCTCTATGTAGAATGATCTAATTTGTTGATAATCAACAAACAACATCTATATTTGCATTTGAAAACATGCTCTCTCAGACCTTGTCGAAGCCGCCCATGGACCAAGCCTCGAAGCGGTAACGGTCATCGTCCTGCCGGCCAGCGAATCTATTCGGCATATGGCGCTGTCTTCGAGCGCGAGACCTTCCCGAAGCCGGCTATCTATACAGTCGAAACCCCATGAATTCAACATGTTCCTTACTTACAAAGAGCACAAGGCGCCACTGAACCCTTTTGGGGATGGACTGACTCATTGGTGGGCCGCGGAACTTGCCCTCCAGCGACCATGGTTCCTCGTGTCGATCAGTCAACCAGATTCCATTGACGATGACTCCTTCCGAGTCAGCCGAACGATGTTGATATCGAACATTTCGGACGTGGAAGCATTGACGAAGCTGGATGTGGCAAGCCACCTCCAGCTTGACTCGGTATTCATCGTCACCCCGGGGCACTTCAACGGCACCAACCAATGGAAGATGGAACCTTTGCGGGCGGTCTGGCGGGCTGAAGAGCCGTCGGAGCATGGTCAGTTAGCCGATATTTACGAAACGGCAGAGGGTGCGACGTATGCCGACTCGATGCTAGCCACACCAGTCAAGCGGTTGCGCAAAAAAGTTCTCCACCACACTTTTCCTTTGCCGCAATAACTTTGCGTTGCCCCCCAAAAAACATCCACATGAAAAAATTCTTCAAAACCCGCATTGCCGTTGCGCTACTGGGCGCTGCTTCGTTTTCCGCCACAGCCGAGGAGCTGTACGTTTCCAACAGCACAGAACATCGAGCGTCAGCCGATGCGACGGCCGGCATCCCCCAAACCGCAACCATGACGGCCGGCGGCTACCCCATCTGGTTGCCGGGCGAGGGTTGGACGCTCCTGTCTGCGACGCCGTCCAAAGGCTTGCTGAATAAGGACAACCCAAGCACGGGTGAGTATGTTGTCAGTCGAACCAACTTCGTGCGCATGGAGAAAGGTGTAGTGCGTGACGTTCAGAGCGTTCGGGTTTCCCACGCCGAGAACAAGAAGCACACTTCCTGGACGAACCCAACCCCGTGTGGCGGGGGCGCCGGCGCGCAGGACATCTACGGCGTCGTGCTGAGTGCTGAACAACCGACGTTCACCCGCGGCACCAATTGCGCATTTGTCTCCGTTAACAAATACCAGTCCGGAGCGACGCCCGACATCACGCAACCCCAAAATGCAGCACCTCTTCAGAAACAGGCCATTCGTGTTGGGGTTCTCCGAGACGGCATGAACTCAAAGAAGCTTGACGTGACCTTTGACATCTTTCCGGATTCCGAAGGCTTCGCCGGTGGGTGGAGCAAATCGGAAATTGCAGCCGATCCCATCAAGAGCCAGTTCATTGCCCACCTCCAAAGCTGGGTGAAAACCCTTCAGGCTGCGGTCGACCAGGCGTATGAGGGCAAGCCCGACGCCTATAAAGAAATGGCGAGCTGGCGTGTCGGTGCCACGCTTCCAAAGCAGTAGTCGAAGGTCACCCCAGATTCCGCGGGAGTCCAGAGTGCTGTGAAATCCCCTGGCGAAATCGTTTTGTTCTGCGGCGACCCGCACGGGCAGTTTGGCCATATCCTGCGAACTGCCGACGAGTTGCGCGCATCAGCAGTCATATTGCTGGGGGACATGGAGCCAGTGCGGCCGCTGCACGAGGAGTTGGCACCGATTTCCGACAAGCTCTGGTACATCCACGGCAATCACGACACCGACAGCGAGCGCAACTGGAATCACCTCTGGGGCAGCCAGCTGGCGGATAGAAATCTCGACGGCCGGGTGGTGGCCTTGCCCAATGGCCTTCGGATAGCCGGCCTGGGTGGCGTATTTCGGGAAGGCGTCTGGTATCCCAGCCTGCCTACCCCACCAAAGTTCCGCAACCGCAGGGAGCATGTCAAGGTCACGCCCCAGCAAGATCGGTGGCAGGGTGGCGTGCCGCGCCAACACTGGTCAAGCATTTATCCAGACGAGCTGGATCGTTTGTCCTTGATGCAGGCGGACGTCCTCATCACCCACGAAGCGCCGGGCTATCACCACAACGGCTTTGACATCCTGGACACCCTGGCGCAGAGCATGGGAGTCAAGCTGACAGTGCATGGGCACCACCACGACAACCTGGACAGTTCCGATCGATGGGGCCAGCAGGGCTTCAGGAGTTTCGGCGTTGGCTTGCGGGGTATTACCGCCATCAACGCGGACGGAAACGCCACCGTGATCGTCCCCGGAGAGCTGGATGCGCAGCGGGACTTCCGGCAAAAATACCTGGATGTTTTCAAGAACGCGCCGCCATGAGCCCGATTCTCTTTCTTGACTTCGACGGGGTACTGCATCCGGAGCCACTCATGGCTAAAAAAAAACTGTCTCAGCTCCCTCTCT
>NZ_JBFUBQ010000004.1:150000-452238 GCF_056405695.1 Polaromonas sp. P1_F6 | reverse complement strand
GGGTACCGCAATGCCTACGAAATACCTCCCAGGTTCTTGCCGGGGCTAAAACCTGATTGCTGCGTAACGCAGCAATTCATGGGTTAACAAGCGGCGCGTCTTTGACGCGCCGCTTTTATTTGGGCAAAAGTTGTCCGATGGAGTCCGACAGTTGATTTCTGAAACTTCAGTGCGAGTCAGGCTATTTGCATGGTTGTCTGTGTTGGCATTCCTTGCGTATCTGTTGCCGAATCATTACTCTCCCTGGCTCTCTGCGCATCAGGAATCGGCGATGGCGGTGGCTTTTTTGCCTCTGGTTATGTGGGTGGCCTTTTACAGAACAGTGAATGTGCCAATACTGGCGGTGGCCGCTTGGGCCCTGGCAGTAGTTCCATTTTTTCAATTGGGTACGGGGCTGATTGTTTATCGGAGTGATGCCCTGATGGCGTTCCTCTACCTGTCTGGGTTCGGGCTGGTCGTTTTGACGGGTTTTCGCTACGCAAGGTCGAGCGATAAAGATTTAATCGACCTCACCCGCATTACGGCGTTGTGGGTCGCCATTCTGCTGGCTGGAATTGTTTCCATGGGAATTGCATTTCACCAGTGGCTGGACCTTCGGTTGCTGGGACTCTTTTTGATCGAACTCCCCCCGAATGCCCGTGTTTACGCGAATTTGGCGCAACCTAACCATTTCGCAACGCTCCTGCTCCTCAGCCTTACAGGGCTTCTGTTTCTATTCGAAGCCGGGAAAATTCGCCCATCTATAGGTCTGATAGCTGCTTTCCTGCTGGCATTTGGGCTTGTCATGACTGGCTCTCGCTCCGTGTTATTGGCGTGGTGCTGGTTTCTGCTTCTGTTCATAACGCTACGACGACGATGTCAATTGCGCGTCAAGTGGGAGGGCATTGCTGCGGTCGCTTCGTTTTACCTGGTTATCTCTTTGATGTGGTCTTCGATTAACGAATGGCTACTGCTAGGCGATGGAGTGACCAGTGCGGTGGATCGGCTTAACCCCGGCGTAAGAACCATTTACTGGGAGTCCATGCTGAAAGCAATTTCTCTGGCGCCATGGCAGGGGTATGGTTGGGGGCAGATACCTGCGGCGCAACAAGCTACCGCATTGGCCTATCCGCCAACACACACCTTTTTTGAGAGCTCTCACAATCTTTTTCTTGACTTGATATTGTGGAATGGACTACCTATAGGGCTCGCTGTTGTGCTGTTGCTCTCGGGCTGGTTTTTTTTGCAATATCGCAAAGTTCATGACGCCTTGTCTTGGTGTCTTTTGCTCGGTGTGGGTTTTGTGTTCAGTCACGCCATGGTTGAATTGCCCTTGAACTACGCTTACTTTCTGTTTCCTGTCGGCTTTTGGATGGGAGTTTTGAATGCTAACTCCGGTTGGGTCCTGCGTGATTGGCGCCCGTGGGCTGCCAAGCGGATAGTACGTCCGGCATTGATTTCTATCGTTATCGCGACGGCGGTCCTCTTTATTCTTGTTTTAAGGGAATATCCGGCATTTGAAGAGGACTGGCAAAACATGCGCTATGAGGAAGCGCGCATTGGGAACAATGTATCCCCGCCGGCACGGGCGCTATTGTTAAACCAACTGGAGGAATTACTCCGCTTTACGCGAACCCAGGCTAGCCCCGGTATGACAGCAGAGCAGTTGAACTGGATGCGAGAAGTATCAAGGCGATATGCATATTCCTCCGCATTGTTTCGCTATGCTACGGCTGCGGGTTTGAATGGAGATAAAGTGGAAGCAAAACGTGCGCTGCAACTTCTTTGCAGCCTGCATCCGGTTGCAACATGTTCTGAGGCAAGAATGTCGTGGACGGAGCTATCCAAAAGTAAATGGCCACAACTTTCGGATATCCAGTTTCCTGCGATGCCCCCGGAAAAATGAATTTACCATCAGCTGTACCAGTTAAAAAAACAACGAGATATGCCAGAGAAGCTGACCTATCCAGTGCAAGTGAACGCGTGCTATAGAGCTAAATCGCCTGTGATGGATTGCGACAGGTGATGGTGACAGGAAAAGGGAAGCTTCTTGCTGGCACATGGAAGGGGCTCGTTACCTTACTCATCACGTTGCCCTGGCTTAATCCAATCGCGGGAGGGCCCTCCCCCAATGTTGTTCCGTTGCTGATGAGTCTCGCCGCTGGTGCTGGCCTGATGTTTCTTCACTCCTTCTTGCCGAATATATATAAGGATAAGGCGACGAGCGAGGCTCCGTTTTGCGGGTACTGGACAGCCCCGGTTTCCCTGGCATGGCTTCTGGCGGGGACGATCAGCAGCATCTTTGCCTTGTTGCAATACTCCGGGCATGCCGATGCCCTCGCCCCCTGGGTGGCCAATGCCGGACTGGGTGAGGCCTTCGCAAACTTGCGCCAGCGCAATCAATTTGCCACCCTTAGCAATATTTCCCTGGCTGCCGTGATTTGGTGGGTGACGAAGGATACGGGGCCCCGTGGCCCCGCTGTGAAGGCCTACAGCTGGCGGTTACTTGCACTTGTCTCGGCTGCGGGAGTACTTGCGTTGGGAAATGCCGCTTCTTCCTCCCGCACGGGAATGGTTCAGCTATTTTTCGTAGCTGGATTGTGGTGGTACTGGGGGGCGATGCGACTACCCCGCGTTCGCCGGCTGCTATGGGTATCAGTGGCTGTGTACGTGTTGGGCATACTCTTCCTCCCATGGATGGCCGGGCTGGATCCCTTGTTGTACGGGGCGGCAGCCCGATTTCTGGCCGGCGATGAACTCTGCGTTAGCCGCTGGACGCTCTGGTCGAACGTGTTGAATCTGATTGCCCAAAAACCGTGGTTTGGCTGGGGATGGGGTGAACTGGATTACGCGCATTACATCACCCTTTACAACGGTCCCCGGTTCTGTCAAATACTCGACAACGCGCACAACTTACCTCTGCAACTGGCTGTTGAGCTAGGGCTTCCCGCGTCGCTATTCGTTTGCGGTGCCTTTGCGTATTGGACAATCCGCCGTGCACCATGGCGCGAAACTAATCCGACACGCCAGCTCGCATGGACCGTGCTTCTAGTGATTCTGCTCCACAGCATGCTCGAATATCCGCTATGGTATGGCCCATTTCAGATGGCTTTCTGTCTTTGCATCGCAATGCTCTGGAGGCGGGAGAATGCGGCCCCGATGGCGGCGAATCTGCCAAAACCTGTATTAGCCCGCCGTGTATCGGTCATAGGCATGCCTTTGCTGGGAGGTGCTCTGGCAATAGCCGTTGTCTATGCTGCGTGGGACTATCGCCGCGTCAGCCAGATCTATCTTCCCGTGGACGAACGATCTACCGTCTATCGCAGCGACACGCTTGCCAAAATTGAGGGCTCGTGGCTATTCGCCGATCAAGTGCGCTTTGCCCAGATATCTCTCACGCCTCTGACTCCGGCAAACGCCCAATGGACATTTAATACCGCAAGCGCATTGCTGCATTATTCGCCGGAGCCACGAGTTATCGAAAAGCTCATTGAAAGTGCAGTGATGCTCGGCTCTGATGATGTAGCTGTCGAGCATCTGGCGCGTTACAAGGCCGCTTTCCCGACGGAATACGCACAATGGACGCGGCAAAACAGCAAATTTGTACCGGGGCAGGCGCCACCGACGGGAGCGGCGGCCGCCAGATGAGGACGGTACTACAAGGGCTCGTGGACGAAACTGCCTGATTTACCGCCGTGTTTCTCAAGCACATGCACGTCGGTGATGGTCATGCTTCGATCTACGGCCTTGCACATGTCATAGATCGTCAAGAGAGAAATTTGCACCGCAGTCAGTGCTTCCATTTCGACGCCCGTTGGACCAACGGTCTCTACTGTTGCGGAACAGGCGATGCAGGAGACTTTCTCATCCGGGGTGAATTTGATGGTTACCCGTGTCAGAGCCAAAGGATGACATAGCGGTATCAGGTCGCTGGTTCTTTTGGCCGCCATGATCCCGGCGACGCGAGCAATGCCCAGCACATCCCCTTTTTTTGCGCTACCGGCAAGGATGATGGACAGCGTCGCTGAATTCATTACTATACGGCCCTGCGCGATGGCCACACGGTGCGTGGCAGTTTTGCCGGATACATCCACCATATGGGCCTGGCCCTGAGCGTCAAAATGAGTGAGTGTTGGGTCGGACATCTTGCGGCAAGAACCTTTACATGTATCCATCATCATAAGACCATGTTCAAAAATCCAAAGTTTTGGAGGAGCCGGCTTAAGGCTTCCGGTATTCATCTAGGTGTTAGCCTGGCAATAGCCTTGTGCGCGGCTTTGCTGGTTTTTATCATTTGGTATCCCTATCCCTATCGCGAGATATCCGGGGGGCGCGAGCTCTTCCTGTTGGTCATTGTGGTGGATGTGATCATGGGCCCGCTGATGACCCTTGCCGTGTTCAACACCGCCAAGCCGCGTAAGGAGTTGTGTCTGGATTTGTGTGTGATCGGGCTGTTGCAGTTGGCCGCGCTTGCTTACGGTCTCTGGACGGTTGCAGTGGCCCGTCCTGTGCATCTGGTTTTTGAATTCGACCGTTTTCGGGTGGTTCATGCCATTGAAGTTGACCCGGGGCTTCTTTCTCTTGCGCCTGAAGGGCTGCGGCAACTGCCGTTGACCGGGCCGACACTGTTGTCAGTGCGGGAGTTCAAGGACGCCAAGGAAAGTTTCGACGCAACCATGGCGGCGCTGGACGGCGCGCCTCTGGGTGCTCGTCCCGATCTATGGCAAAACTATGAAATGGCCAAGCCCCAGATCCTGAGACAGGCCAAGCCTCTTGCAGAACTCAAAACCCGTTTTCCTGCGGACATTGTTGGTATCGATAACGCATTGGCATCAGCGTTGGCATCGGGTCGCAAGATTAGCGATATTGGCTATATTCCAATGATCGGGCGCAAGACTTTTTGGACTGTCCTCATCGATACCAAAACCGCAGAGGTAATTGCATTTGTACCCATTGACTCCTTCTAGGCGAACTGTGTCCGTGAAGCCGCGTCCGGCCCTGAACCGCCTTGCTCTGGCCTGCATTGTTTTCATGGCTTTGGGCGGTTCCTCGCTGGCTCAGGCGCCCGTCGGTACGACCGGAGGCTCAACGGGTTCATTGCCATCGCTGGGTGAAACTTCCGACCTCGCAGCGGCAGCAGAGCGCCGTATTGGAGACCGCATCGCCGTCAGCATCTACCGCGACCCTGACTACATTGATGATCCGGTGCTCGGCGATTACCTCCAGAGTATCTGGTTGCCGCTGGTAGCCGCCGCAAGGACCCGGGGCGAGCTCAATGCCGAACTTGAAGAGCGTTTTGCCTGGCAGGTTTTTCTGATCCGGGACCGCAGCATCAATGCCTTTGCATTGCCCGGGGGCTACTTTGGCGTACACCTGGGCCTGCTGGCCGCGGTGAGCAGTTCCGATGAGGTGGCCGCAGTGATGGGCCATGAACTCAGCCATGTGACCCAGCGGCACATTGCGCGCATGCTGACGCAACAGTCGCGCCAGACCCCCTGGATGATTGCCGCCATGATTCTTGGCGTGCTGGCTGCCGGGAAGAGCAGCAATGCCGGCAGCGCCGCCGTGGTCGGCGGGCAGGCGGTCGCGATGCAGAACCAGCTCAACTTTTCCAGGGACATGGAGCGGGAGGCCGACCGCGTGGGTTTCGGGGTCATGACCGATGCGGGTTTTGAAAGCCGCGGTGTTTCGGCCATGTTCGAAAAGCTGCAGCAGGCCTCGCGCCTGAACGACAACGGCTCCTTTCCCTATTTGAGATCCCATCCGTTGACGACCGAGCGAATTGCCGAAGCGCGGGCGCGCGTGCAACTGTCTTCAACGGACGCGGCAAAACCCTCGCGCGAAAAAGAAACCGAGGCCGGCAGAGCCCGCGTGTTACACGCCATGATGGCATCGCGGGCGCGTATCCTGGCAGCCCCGGGGGTTGATGTTCTGCGCTCCATGGTGGCGGAGGCCCAGCGCCAGACAGGCCCTGTTGCCGCACTGCAACCGCTTCCCACGGCCGACAATGTGCGTGATGCTGGAGTTGTGTATGGTGGCGCTTTTGCGGCGGCCCGGCTGCGCGATTTCACCACGGCGAAAAGCTTGCTGGAACGGTTGAAACCGCTTGCTGTGGGTGCGCCGCATGCCGCCAATGCGGTGGATCTGCTGGCCGTTGAAATTGACTTGATGGCCGGCTTGGTTCCCCCGACAGCGGCATCTGCCGACATTTCCAGGGCGACATCTCGCGCTGAGGTACTGCTGCAGTCCCAGTCGTTGATGGCCGCGAACCGTGCGCAGGACGTTTCGGGCCGGCTACAAAGCTGGGTGACGCTGCATCCCAAGGACGCGATGGCCTGGCAGCTGCTTGCGGTCGCGTACGGCAAGCAAAACAAGCAGGTTCAGGCGATTCGCGCTGATGCGGAAAGCCGCGCCGCCCAGCTGGACTACCCGGCGGCGCTGGACCGCTTCAAGGCGGCGCAGGGCTTGATGCGCAGCAACCCCGGCAACGCAGATTACGTGGAGGGTTCGATCATCGACACACGAACCCGTCAGACCGAACTACTTGTTAAAGAGCAGGCGCTCCAGGACAAAGTCGATCGCTAGCTGCAGCACCGAATAAATCAGTGAGCCTATCAGCGCTGCGGCAAAACCCGTGACGTTCAGACTGCTGATCAGGCTGGCCGCGGCCCAGAACATCAGCGCGTTGATGACAAACAGGAACAAGCCCAGCGTCACCAGCGTGACGGGCAGCGTCAGCAGAACCAGGATCGGGCGCACCACCATGTTGAGCGCACCGAGCACCGCCGCGGCAATCAGCGCGCCGGTGAAGCTGGTCACCACGACCCCGGGGTAGAGATAGGCAACGGCCAGCAAGGCCGCTGCGCTTAAAAGCCATTTGAGGATAAGTTTCATGGGCAAAGAATACCACCGGCCTGCCCGATTCGGCCCCCATCCCTCTGGCAAGCAGAAGCCGCGTGCCCGGGGTTGTACACGGTCTTTTGTGTCCGTGTGCAACCCGATTCAGCGGATCAAGCCGGGGAGGTGGCCCTCCCGACTTCAGCACGAAGTGAAAGCCGTCAGTCGCTTGCGACCAGCAGCCCGGCACCTGCCAGTGCCGTGGCATAACCCAGGATGCCGTGGCTTTCCTGGGCCTGCGTTGCCGTGACCGGTTGCATGTCCTGGCCGAATTTCGGCCGCCGGGCATCCAGCACGCGTGCAACGCCATACTGCTTGATGAGGCCCTCGGTCTGGGTGATCAGGGTGGCCTGCGCCAGCTGGGTCAACACGGTGTTGCCTTCTTTTTGAAGAAGAGGCGTCAACTGTGCGAACACCTTTTCGGCCCACTTGCCGCGCCAGCTTTCCCGCGCACTGTGTGTTACCCATTTGCTGACGCGGTGCGTCACGCGGGGTGCGCAGCCGACCACGATCCAGCGAGTAGGGCTGTGGGCCTCGCCGGCCGGCAGCATGGGTTGCAGCATCTGCAGGGCATATGCGGCATCGTCAATGTACACAATGATGTTGTCCATAAAGTTCTCCTTGAGTTGTCGTCGTTTTAGAAGCTTGCTGGCTGAAAGAGGGGCATACGCCCCCCACGGGTTGCTGGTTTCAATGTGGAATCAGGTCGGCATCCTGCGCGGACCGTGAGCGTCGTGTGGCCCACCACCCTGCGCCCAGCACGCCCGCCACCGCAAGGGCGTAGGTTGCCCACTGCGCTGCAAGGTGCAGGGTTTCAGCCGAAGGCATGGTGCCCGGGCCGCCGTAGATCGGGTCGAGCAGCTGCTCGCTCACAATCATCTTCGCGGCGGTAAAGGCCAGAACGGCGGCGCCGATATTGATGATGATGGGGAAACGCTCCACCAGCTTGAGCACCATGGTGCTGCCAAACACCACGATCGGGATGCTGACCAGCAGGCCGATGACCACCAGGTCAAACGAGCCGTGCGCAGCACCGGCCACGCCCAGCACGTTGTCGATGCCCATCAGGGCGTCGGCCACCACGATGGTTTTCATGGCGCCCCAGAAGGTGTGGGCAACCGGGCCGTCGTGCTCCTTGTCGCCCTGGTCGGCCAGCAGCTTGTAGGCAATCCACAGCAGCCCCAGGCCGCCCACCAGCATCAGGCCGGGAATTTTCAGCAGCCACACTACGCCAACCGTCATGGCAGAGCGGACCACAATGGCGCCGACCGTACCCCAGACGATGGCTTTTTTCTGCAGGTGGGATGGCAGGTTGCGCGCGGCCAGTGCGATCACGATGGCGTTGTCGCCGGCGAGCACCAGGTCAATGAGGATGATCGCCAGCAGGGCGGACCACCAGGGGGTAGTAAATAGTTCCACGTCACACTCCATGTCAAGTTTCGACTTGGAAATCCGCGCGACGGCGCACGACGGATTCCCGGCTTCGTGAAACCGGAACGGGTGTGATGGGTGGCTGGGGTCGGCGCCAATGGACGCCGCAGATACCTCGATCAAACCTGTTCAGGTTTCAATCGAAGGTCTGGCTCGACATGCAGTGTCGCTGCATGCCCAACAAGCCGGAAGTGTCAACTTCGTAATGACGACTTGTTGTTAGCGATTTTGCTGTGGTGTCTGTTTTCGTATATTGCAGCAAAACGAGGGAGTTACTCCCCTTCGTCTGGGTATTTGACAATAAAAAAAGATTTTTTGCAACCCGGTCTTTGCCGCGCAGCGGCGCGATGCGGGGACATGCCCCAATTTCCCCCATAGGCGGCTGGCCCGCCCGTCTGGCCGATAATGAACGGCCCGGCGCTGCCTCTTTGCTTCCTCGCCTTTCTTCGCCTCCTTGCGCTCGCTCCATCCGCTCAGCGGCAGCCCCTTAGACCCACCGTTCCATGCCCGGCATCCACATCACCGATATTGAAGCCGCCATCAATTACTGGCGTGACAAAAAACCTTCGCCCGACGGGGTGACGCTGGCGCCCGAGTTGCGTGCGCTCGCCGAGGTCTACGCGCTCCTGGTTTTTTACCATGAGGACGAGGCCGACGAAAAAAGCTTTCCGCCCAAGGCACTGGCGGCGTGGCGGACCTGGTATGACACAACCGCCGACACGCCCTGCATTGCCATTTGTTCAACCAGCCAGGGAGATGCCCTGTGCAAGGGTTGCGGCCGCACGTTTGACGAAGTACAGCACTGGCCCGAGATGACGCCCGCCGAGAAACGCGGTACCTGGCGGCGCATCACGCAGGAAGCAACTGCCTGGCGGTTTGGCCGCTACGCTGACCGCGCCCTTGAAAACAAGGACAAGGACGCACAGAAAGATGCCACCGCGGAGGCGCCGGCAGTCGCGCCAAAAAAATAAGCCTTTTTGGCTCCTGGCCCATACACAGCAAGCGCAAGCAGCTATGAATTTGATAGTGATCCCGCTACACTGACGGCATGCTCCGACTGACGCGCGCCCCTAATATCGCCATCGCCGCGCTGTGGGTCGACGTGTTGCAGCAGGCCGGTATTGCCGCCAGCGTGCAGCGCTATTTTTTGGGCAGCGTCGCCGGGGAGCTTCCACCCGACCAATGCCAGCCCGAAGTCTGGCTCACCCACCACGAAGAAGAACCCCGCGCGCGCGAGTTGCTCGACCACCTGCAAAATATGCCGCAGCGGCGCTGGCTGTGCGTCTGCGGTGAAGTCGTTGAAGGTGGCTTTGAGCAGTGCTGGAATTGTGGATTAGCCCCCACGGTGGGGTAAGCACCCCCACGCTCCCCCACTTCGTGTGGGTCGCTGCCCCCGGAGGGGGCCGCCCGCCTGTGGCCCGGCAAAGCCGAACAATGGGCACACCCCTATCGGGCTCACTGCGTGTAGCCCTTTTCCCCTTGCAGGGGACGGTGCCTGCGGCCCGGCAAAGCCGGTTCCGCGGCCCCTGCTTGCTCGAAGAGTTCTGTGGGCACAACCAGTGGTGCCGCGGGACTGGCTTTGCCAGACCGCAGGCGCCGCCCCCTTGCAAGGGGGGAACAGGCTACACGCAGTGAGCCTGGACGGGGGTTAGACCCTCTTGGCCAGTTCGGCAGCCATGCCGACATAGCTGCCGGGCGTCATCTTCAGCAGGCGTTCCTTCTCCGCTGCAGGAATTTCCAGCGAACGGATCAACGCGTGCAGGTCTTCGGCCTTCACGGTTTTGCCGCGCGTGACTTCCTTCAACTTCTCGTAAGCGCCCTGCACGCCGTAACGGCGCATCACCGTCTGGATCGGTTCGGCCAGCACTTCCCAGGAGGCGTTCAGGTCGTCGCCCAGCGCTTCGCGGTTGAGTTCGAGCTTGTTCAGCCCCACACCCATTGAGTTGTAGGCCAGCACGGCGTAGCCCAGCGCCACGCCCATGTTGCGCAGCACGGTCGAGTCGGTCAGGTCGCGCTGCCAGCGGGAAATCGGCAGCTTTTCGCTCAGGTGGCGCAGCAACGCGTTGGCCAGGCCCAGGTTGCCCTCGGCGTTTTCGAAGTCAATCGGGTTGACCTTGTGCGGCATGGTCGAGGAACCGATCTCGCCGTCTTTCAGGCGCTGCTTGAAGTAGCCCACGCTCACGTAGCCCCAGATGTCGCGGGCCAGGTCGATCAGGATGGTGTTGGTGCGGGCTACCGCGTCAAACAGCTCGGCCATGTAGTCGTGCGGCTCGATCTGGATGCTGTAGGGCTGGAAGGTCAGGCCCAGGCCCAGTGGTTCCGGCGTTTCGATCACGTTGCGGCTGAAGGCCTCCCAGTCGAAGTCGGGCCAGGCCGAGAGATGCGCGTTGTAGTTGCCCACCGCGCCGTTCATCTTGGCCATCAGCTTGATGCCGGCGATCTTGTCACGCGCATTGGCCAGGCGCACCACCACGTTGGCGATTTCCTTGCCGACCGTGGTCGGGCTGGCCGTCTGGCCGTGCGTGCGGCTCAGCATGGGTTCTTCGGCATAGATGTGGGCCATTTCGCGCAGCTGCGCAATGACCTTGTCCAGCGCCGGCAACACCACCAGGTCGCGGCTGCTTTTAAGCTGCAGCGCGTGGCTGGTGTTGTTGATGTCTTCGCTGGTGCAGGCAAAGTGCACAAATTCGCTGGCGCCCTGCAGCTCCGGCCGGGCTTCGAATTTCGACTTGATCCAGTACTCGACGGCTTTCACGTCATGGTTGGTGGTTTTTTCGATTTCCTTGATGGCCGACGCATCGGCCTCCGAGAAGTTTTTGACCAGACCCAGCAAATAAGTGCGGGCGCCCGGGCTCAGCGGCTTGAATTCGGCGAATTTGGCATCGGAAAGCGCGATGAACCACGCCACTTCGACCTGAACGCGGCGGTGCATATAGCCCTGTTCGGACATCAGGGGACGTAACTGGTTCAGTTTGTTCGCATAGCGGCCGTCCAGCGGGGACAGGGCGTTGATCGTGGAAAAGGGGGGGGAAGAGCTCATGGCCCAATTGTAGGCCGGGTGCCTGCCGCGCCAGCCGTGCCGGGAGCCGCTGCCGCGAGCCCGAAAAGATGTGCATATTTGCGAATCTTCTTGCCCGGCGCGTTACACCCCCGTCAGCCCGGCTGCCGGCTTACTCGATAGAATGCTCTTCCCCCGGACCACGATCTCACACCATCATGAAACTCATCGGATCCGCTACCAGCCCCTATGTGCGCAAAGTGCGCATAGTGATGGCCGAGAAAAAGCTCGACTACCAGTTTGTCCTGGAAGATGTCTGGGCAGCCAACACCACCATCCAGGCCTCCAACCCGCTCGGCAAGGTGCCCTGCCTGGTCATGGAAGGCGGCGAAGCCGTATTTGATTCCCGCGTGATCGTCGAATACCTCGACACCCTGTCACCTGTCGGCAAGCTCATCCCCAGCCAGGGCCGCGAGCGCGCTGAAGTCAAAACCTGGGAAGCCCTGGCCGACGGCCTGATCGACGCCGCCATCCTGGCGCGCCTCGAAGCCACCTGGGCCGGCCGCAGCGTCAAGCAACGCAGCGACGCCTGGATCGACCGCCAGATGGGCAAGATCGAAGCCACCCTCAAGGCCATGAGCACCGGCCTGGGCGACAAGTCGTTCTGCAGCGGCATTCACTTCAGCCTGTCCGACGTCGCGGTCGGCTGCGCGCTCGGCTACCTCGACCTGCGGTTTGCGCAAATCAACTGGCGTGAGATGTATCCGAACCTGACCAAGCTGCAGGACAAGCTGATGCAACGGCCCAGCTTTGCGGAAAGCATTCCGCCGGGCTGATGCGGTGCTGAATGGTGGAGGCGACAACATTTCTCGCTGACGCCAAATCACCAAATCGCATACAAACTCCAGACGCCGCCGGATATTGCTATGTATTTAATAGCTGCTTGCGCCCATCTTTATTGGGCTCTGGCTACTATTGGCGTTTGAAAGCAGTTCAAAAACAGGCTCAAGGCCTCTTTCAACGCCTCTTTGGGCGGTCCTTTTCAGGTGTTTTGAGGTCGAGACAGCCTGATTTCAGGCATCAAAATGGCTCCTGACCCAATCAGAACAAGCGCAAGCAGCTATCAAAATAATAGCTCTTGCGGGGGCTTCACGGGTTTCACGCTCATCACGGTGAAAGTCCACCAGGCCATCGGCGGTGAACTTCAGGCGGGCGCAACGCATGCGTTGGCCCTGGCCCGGCAAGGGGGCCGGAATATAAAAATGCTGCGAAGCGCCCCGGCGCGAACGAGGGAGGGAGGGAGGAGGAGGAGCGCCCCGGGATTGCAGCTGAACCTGGACGGCTCAGAAGGCTTCGCAACAATGAAACTGTTCTCTTGCCAGCGCTACCGGTGAAGGCAAATCGCGCTTGCAGAAGTATGAGAGCACAAGTGCGGGGTAGTTCCCGCAAATAAAAGATCCCTCAGGTAAATTTTTGTTAACGGGCCGCGGGCTTGATGGCCAGCTGTTTTTCGATTTCTTTGACCAGCGCGCCGCCGGCCGGGTCAGCCATGGAGTTGAAGCTGGTGACGCCGACACCATCGCGTGCAATGACGTATTTGTAAAAATTCCAGCGCGGTGTGGTGCCTGTTGTGGCCGCCAGCTTCTGGAACAGGGGGTTGGCGTCCTTCCCGGTCACGCTGGTCTTGGTGAACATGGGGAACTTCACGCCGAAGGTGTTTTCGCAGAAGTCCGCGATCTCCTTGTTGCTGCCCGTTTCCTGCGAAAAATCATTGGACGGAAAACCCAGCACCACCAGGCCCTGGTCCTTGTATTTGGCATAGAGCGCTTCAAGCCCCTGGTACTGCGGGGTAAAGCCGCAAAAGCTGGCGGTGTTGACCACGACCACCACTTTTCCACTGTATTGGCAAAGCGTCTGGGGCTTTTCATCCTGCAGCCGAAAAAACGTCTGCTGCAGCAGCGCGGGGCAGGTTGCCGGTGCGGAGCCGGCGGGCGCTACGGCAGGTGCCGGTGGCGCTGCCAGCGCGCCGCGGGAGGCCAGCAGCGCAGGGGCAGCCAGCATGATCAGCAAAAGGAACTGGGCCGCCTGACGAGGGGCGCAAAAAGAGGCAGTGGCAGTCATTGGCTAAACTCGCGGGCTGGTGATCGGGCCGATTCAGGTTTATTTGGCGCTGTCATACATGTTTCACAACATGCCCTGACGATACGCCCGTATCGCGGTGAATGGATTCAGCGGGAATTCAGCCCCGGACTATCCGGGGTCTGCATGGCTTTATTTGGCACAATGCAGTCCGAAAAAGAGCACTTGTGTGGTCCAACACGCCGGAATGGGGTCCGAATTACCCTGATTTGCCGGTAAATAGCGCATAAGTCGCCCGTTGTCACATTAGCCGCCTAAAATCGTTACAAGTACCCAGGATGCTCCCGCAGGACATCCGAGGCAGATATATCTGCATATCCCTTGCGAAGGAGTTCTCATGCTTTATCCCGAACTGTTCAAACAACTTGAATCCGTCCGCTGGGACATGGACAAGGA
The DNA here is from genome assembly GCF_056405695.1 of Polaromonas sp. P1_F6. Taxonomy (NCBI): domain Bacteria; kingdom Pseudomonadati; phylum Pseudomonadota; class Betaproteobacteria; order Burkholderiales; family Comamonadaceae; genus Polaromonas; species Polaromonas sp. P1_F6. Next base: position 438,398 of record NZ_JBFUBQ010000004.1, on the reverse strand, counting down.
CATTCCATGGGCAAGTTTTGACGCGTCCAAGCTGACCGACGAGCAGGCCCAGACCATCAAGATGAATGCCATCACGGAATGGTCTGCGCTGCCCGCCACGGAAATGTTCCTGCGCGACAACAAGGACGACAGCGATTTCTCGGCCTTCATGTCCATCTGGTTCTTTGAAGAGCAAAAACACTCGCTGGTGTTGATGGAATACCTCAAGCGCTTCCGCCCGGACCTCGCTCCCACGGAAAAAGAATTGCACGAAGTGCGTTTCGAGTTCGAACCCGCACCCGCGCTGGAAACGCTGATGCTGCATTTCTGCGGCGAGATCCGCCTGAACCACTGGTACCGCCGCGCCAGCGAATGGCATACCGAACCCGTCATCAAGCAGATCTATACCCAGCTGAGCCAGGACGAAGCCCGCCATGGTGGCGCTTACCTGCGCTACATGAAGCGCGCCATCAACAACTTCGGCAATGAAGCCAAGTCCGCCTTCACCAAGGTGGGCGTGCTGATGGCCAGCGCACGGCGTACCGCCCAGGCGCTGCACCCGACCAACCTGCATGTGAACAAAAGCCTCTTTCCGCGCGACACCATCCAGAGCCGCCTGCCCAACCCCGAGTGGCTGGAGCACTGGCTCGACACGCAGATCAAGTTTGACGCGGTGTGGGAGGGCAAGGTGGTCGAACGCATCCTGCACAACCTGAGCCTGCTGTTGAACCAGAGCTTCAAGACCGTGCAGGAACTGAACCGCTACCGCAAGGAAGTCGCCAAGGAACTGGCGGAGTCCATCGCCGCCAAGCCGGCACCTGCCGGCGCCTGATGCACGACGTCCGCTGGCCGGGTGCCTCGGGCGGCAGAAGCCGGGTGGTGGTCCAGGCCTTCCGTTAAAGTGGCGGGATGCCCAGCGAGCCCCCTACCCCCTCCTCTACCCACTTCCTGCAAAAAATAGTCCCCCGCGAAGAAGCGCGGCAGCGGCTTGCTTCAATGCCGCATCCCGTTGTCTTTACCAATGGGGTGTTTGATGTCTTGCACCGCGGGCATGTCACCTACCTGGCCGACGCACGCGCGCTGGGCGCAAGCCTGGTGGTGGCGCTGAACACCGATGCCTCGGCGCGGCGGCTGGGCAAGGGCCCTGACCGGCCGCTCAACAACGAACACGACCGCGCCGCCATGATGGCTGCGCTGGAGTCGGTGAGCCTGGTCACCTGGTTTGACGAAGACACGCCGCTTGAACTGATCCGTGAGCTCCAGCCGGATCTGCTGGTGAAGGGCGGAGACTACGACATGGACAAACTGGCAGAGACCGCGGTGGTCAAGGCGTATGGCGGCAGTGCCCGGGCGATCCCGTTTGTGGATGGCTATTCGACGACGGCCCTGGTGAAAAAAATCCGCGCCACGCGCTGATCCGCTGATATCAGCCGGTATCTGGGAGAGCCCGGCCGGCTCTTCTTCGGAGGGTGATGATCGCCCTCAGGCGGACTTCGCCACCAGCACGGCGTTGGAGCCGCCAAAGGCAAACGAGTTGGACATCACCGCGCGCAGGCCGTTCGCATCGCGCGCTTCCAGCGGTATGTAGTCCAGGTCACAACGCGGATCGGGGTTCACCAGGAATGCTGTTGGCGGCAGCTGCCCCGCGCGCAGTGCCATCACACTCGCAATGAATTCCATGGCGCCCGCAGCGCCCATGGCGTGGCCGTGCACCCCTTTGCTGGAGCTGATGGGCAGGCGCCCGGCCAGGTCCTTGAAGGCCAGCTTGATGGCGCTGGTTTCGATGACATCACCGACATCGGTGGCGGTTCCGTGGGCATTGAGGTAACCGATGTCGGCGGCCTGCAGTCCCGCGTCTTTCAGCGCCAGCGTCATGGCGAGTGATTGCCCCTGGGCGTCGGGCTGCGTCAGGTGATGGGCGTCGGTGGTGGATGCGTAGCCGCAAAGTTCGGCCAGGATATTGGCGCCGCGCCGTTTGGCGCTTTCCCATTCTTCCAGGACCAGCATGGCGGCGCCTTCGGCCAGCACCAGACCGGAGCGGTCAACCGAAAATGGACGGCACGAGGTTTCGGCGCCTTCGGCATGGGGCTTGGCCAGCGTGTGCATGGCTTGCCAGGCCTTGATGGTGCCGCGGTTCAGCAATGCCTCGGAACCTCCGGCCAGCATGGCGTCGGCATAACCGTGGCGGATCTGCCGGAAAGCTTCGCCAATGGAGGTGGCCGACGATGCGCAGGCATTGGAAACTGTGCTGCTGGGGCCCTTCAACCCGAACTCCATGGACACATGGGCGGCAATGGCGTTGTGCATGGCCAGCACGACCGTCATGGGGCGCAGCCGCGCCACTTTTTGCTCCAGCAATGCCGTGTAAGCCACATCCGTCGATCCTGCGCCGCCGCTGCCTGTGCCCAGCGAGACGCCGAAACGCTCGGGTGCGAAGCCGCCCTCAGGGCCCCATCCAGCCTGCGCCATGGCTTCGCGGCCAGCCACCACTGCGAGCTGGCTGACCCGGTCCATGGTCAGGAGACGGGCGCGAGGGAAATGCTGGTCCGGGTCGAACTGGACGGCGCCGGCCAGCACGCTTTCGCTGCCGGTGGGAAAGCCAATGTCAATGCCCCGGATGCCGGAGCGGGCGGAAAGCAGGGACCCGAAGAATGCGGGAGTGCCGGTTCCAACGGCGGAAACAACGCCAAGACCCGTGATGGCTACGCGACGCATGGGCGGTCTGGCGGGCCCGGCAGGGCTCAGGCGGCAGGCTTGCCTGATGGCAGCAGGGGCTCAATCAGCTGGACCATTTCGGCGAGGGTGCGCGGCGGGCTGGCCTGGTCCGGAATCTGGATGCCAAACTGGTCTTCAATCTGGAACAGAAATTCGATGACGGCGAGGGAGTCAAGACCCAGGCTCTCCAGCGTGGCATCCGGCAGCAGTTTTTCTTCGCTGATGCCAAATGTCTCGGCAAAAAGATTAATCAAATCAGAATTCATCACGAACCAGTAAATATGTAATGCGAACCGCCATTGTCCCACCATCGATATGACGGCCGGCCTCTTCGGGCCTGTAGGGGCATTTTACAAAAGCAGCCGCGTTGTTTTCGTACCTCAGGGCGTGTACATCTGCCTGACGGCGTCCGACAGGCTGAAGGTCCCCAACAATTCACCCAGATAACTAATGGGCGCAGGCGCGACAGCTGCCGCGCCAATTTCCGCCCGCAGGCGCGCATTGCTGAACACCGCATCTGCCGTAAGGAAAGGCAAATACGGCTGCAATGCTTCAAACATCCAGCGTTGGCGGGCAAACTTCGGCGTGGGCACGAAATCCCTGCCGCGCATCACCATCTTGCCGATGCCGGGCATGCTGGCTTTCAATTCTTCGGCCAGCGCTGCGAAGGTCATGGAGTCTTCGCCCGTGGACACGTGGTAGCAATCGTGCCGGAGCTCGTCCTTGAGCAGCATTTCGGCAAAGGCGCCCGCGATGAAATCCACCGGCGCGAAATCGAGTTTGCCCAGGGAATCCAGCGGCACATCACCGAGTTCGGCCATGACCGGGATGGACCACAACATGTTGCGGGCCAGTTTGGCGTCGTCAATCCCGCGCGACAGCACAATGCCCGGGCGCAAACTTACAAAAGGATGGCCTTTGCCGCGCAGCAGTGTTTCGGCATCGCGTTTGGAGCGGATGTAGTCGTTGGCATAGCCGGCAAACGGCATGTCTTCGGTAATGACGCCGCGCGGCTCGGTGGTCACTGCCGCCGTCCCGACAAAAAAACCGCGTTGTGAGGGCCGCAGGTCTTTCAGGATGCCGGAAAAATGCTCGGCGGCCCTGAGATTGATGGGATAAACCCCGGCACCGGGCTTGAACGAGGTACTGGCCGCCGAATGCAGGATGACATCGGCCGATTGGAGAACTGCCGCGCTGAGGCCAAAACCGGGCTCGACCACATCGCCGGCCTCGGCAGACACCATGTCGGCAAATTCGGGCTTCCAGAGGATGCTCTTTTTCAGGCGATCCAGCAGACGGTCACGGGCCTGGTTCGAATCGGCAGCGCGCACCACAGCAGTGCTGTAAACGCCGCGCGCAGCCAAAAGAAGCATTAATTCGCCGCCAATCAGGCCTGTTGCGCCCGAAAGCAGTACGCGTTTTGACATGTTAAGAAATGTAAAGCTGAACCTGCAAGTATAAGCGAGGGGTATTGGACGGTCAGCCCTAATTCACTCGGACGGACCTGTCCAAATCAGCAAAATTACACGTCTGATCCGCCTTTTACAAAGCGGTACGCGGCTGTATGTGCATTACTTTGCAGCTTATGGGGCACCTGATTCAGCGGCGGGCCGGCCGTTTTCAGGCTTTTCACTGCCGTGGCCGCGCAATCTTGCCGCCATGCGCTTGATCAGCCGCTCCAGGTCGTCGATATAGGTAAACACGGCAGGCACCACCAGCAGGCTGAGCACGGTGGAGGTGATCAGGCCGCCGATCACCGCGATCGACATCGGTGAGCGAAAGCTGGAGTCGGCCGCGCCGAAGCCCAGGGCAATCGGCATCATGCCCGCCCCCATGGCCAGCGTGGTCATGATGATGGGCCGCGCCCGCTTGTGGCAGGCGTCCAGCAGGGCGTCCCAGCGCGACAGGTTGTGGTCGCGCCGCGCGACGATGGCGTATTCCACCAGCAGGATGGAATTCTTGGTCGCGATCCCCATCAGCATGATCAGCCCGATCAGCGAGGGCATGGAAAAACTCTTCTGCGCGATCAGCAGGCCGACAAAGGCGCCGCCCAGGGAAAGGGGTAGAGCGGCAAGAATGGTCACCGGGTGCAGGAAATCCTTGAACAGCAGCACCAGCACGATGTAAATGCAGAGCACGCCTGTCAGCATGGCCAGGCCGAAGCTGGCAAACAGCTCGCCCATGACCTCGGCATCGCCGACCTCCACCACCTTGACGCCGGCCGGCAGGTTCTTGACGGACGGCAGCAGTTTCACGGCTTCGGTGATGTCCCCCAGCGCCCGGCCCGACAGCTCGATCTCGAACTTGACATTTCGGGAACGGTCGTAGCGGTCAATCACGGCCGGGCCGGCTGTGATTTCCAGGCTCGCCACCTGACCCAGCATGACGGGCCCGACACCCGGCTTGACGCTTGGAACCGCGAGGCGCTCCAGCACGCTGAGGTCCTTGCGTGCTGCTTCGTCCAGCTTGACGACGATAGGCACCTGTCGCTGCGAAAGGTTGAGCTTGGGAAGCGACTCTTCGTAGTCGCCTACCGTGGCGATGCGCAGGGTTTCACCCATGGCTGAACTGGTGACACCCAGGTCTGCTGCCCGGGCGAAATCCGGCTTGATGGCAATCTCGGGGCGCACCAGGCTGGCGCTGGACGAGATATTGCCCAGGCCGGGAATGGTTCGCAGGTCTTTTTCAATCGCGAGCGCCGCAGTTTGCAGGGCATTGGAGTCTTCGGCGGTCAGCATGAGGATGTACGCCTCTCCTGAGCCGCCCAGCCCCACCTTGCTGCGTACGCCCGGAAGGGTTTCCAGCGCCGTCCGCATCTTGCTTTCAATGCCCTGCTTGCGCGGCCGTTCGCTGCGCTCGTCCAGCAGTACGGTGAGCGTGGCTTTGCGGGTTTCTGCCGCGCCCTGCATGGCAAACGGGTCTGTACCAGCTGATCCGCCGCCGATGGTGGTGTAGACGCTCTTGACGTGCTCGACCTTGCTGATCAGCAGGCGTGCATGCTCAGCCGAGGCTTTGGTCTGCGCCAGCGAAGCGCCCGGGGGAAGCTCAAGGTAGACCTGGGTTTGCGAATTGTCATCGGGCGGGATGAAGCCGGTCGGCAGCAACGGGATCAGCATGACCGAACCGAAGAAAAATACCGTGGCCGCCGCCATGGTCGCCACGCGGTGCTTCATGCACCAGGCCGCTGCGCGCATATAGGTGTTCATCCACTTCGGGTCGGAATGAGCGCCGACCACGGGCTTGAGGATGTAGGCCGCCATCATGGGAGTCAGTACGCGCGCCACCACCAGCGAAGCAAACACCGCCAGCGAGGCCGTCCAGCCGAACTGCTTGAAGAATTTTCCCGCTACGCCGCTCATGAAGGCGGTGGGCAGGAACACGGCGATCAGCGTGAACGTGGTGGCCACCACGGCCAGGCCGATTTCGTCGGCCGCCTCCATGGCGGCTTCGTACGGCGACTTGCCCATGCGCAGGTGCCGCACGATGTTTTCGACCTCCACAATGGCATCGTCGACCAGGATACCGATCACCAGCGACAGCGCGAGCAGGGTGATGACGTTGATCGAAAAGCCGAGCAGGTGCATGCCGATGAAAGCCGGGATCACCGACAGCGGCAACGCAACGGCTGACACAAAGGTGGCGCGCCAGTCCCGCAGGAACAGCCACACCACCAGCACCGCCAGAATGCCGCCTTCGTACAGCAGGTGCATGGAGCCGTCATATTCCTCCTGCACTGGCGTGACGAAATTGAAGGCTTCGTGGACTTCCACTTCAGGGTACTGCTGCTTCAGTTCGGCCAGCGCCGCCTGCACGGCCGCGCCGACCGCCACTTCGCTTTCGCCCCGGCTGCGGGACACCTCAAAGCCAACGACAGGCTTGCCGTCGAGCAGCGCGGCGGCGCGCGGTTCGGCGGTCGTGTCGCTCACGGTGGCGACCTCGCTGAGGCGGATACGCCGTCCGTCGCTGAGCGCCAGCTCAAGCTGGGCCAGCTCCTGCGCGGACTTGACCGTCGCCAGCGTGCGCATGGGTTGTTCGCTGCCGCCCAGGTCGGCGCGCCCACCTGCGCTTTCGGTTTGCACCTGCCGCAACTGGCGGGAAATGTCGGAAGCTGTCGCGCCCAAGGCCTGCAGCTTGGAGGGATCCAGCGCGATGCGGACTTCGCGTGAGACGCCGCCCACGCGGTTCACCGCACCGACGCCGCGCACCGCCAGCAGCTTGCGCGAGATGTCGTTGTCGACAAACCACGACAGCGCCTCCTCGTCCATGCGCGGTGAGCGGATGGTGAAAGCCAGCACCGGCTGGCTGGCCAGGTCCATCTTGCTGACCACCGGATCGCGCACGTCGCCGGGCAATTCGCTGCGCACTTTCGACACGGCCGCGCGCACATCGTCCACGGCTTCCTGTACCGGCTTTTCAAGCCGGAATTCGGCGGTCACGGTCACGCCGCCGTCCTGCACCTTGGTGTAGATGTGCTTGAGGCCCTGCACGGTGGCAATGGAATTTTCAAGCTTGCGGGCCACTTCCGTCTCGAGCTGGGCGGGGGCGGCGCCCGGCAGCGATGCCGCAACCGTCACGGTCGGCAGGTCGATGTCGGGAAAGTTCTGCACCTTCATCGCCTTGAACGACAGCATGCCGGCGAATGTCAGCAGCACAAACAGCATGACGGCGGGTATCGGGTTCTTGATTGACCAGGAGGAGACGTTCATCGAGTCGCTCCTTATTTGATAGCTGCTTGCGCACGACTGGCGGGCGCTACGGCTGGATTTACCGTAATTCCAGGGGTGGCGTCGCTGACCCGGACCAGGTCGCCGTCATTGAGGAAGCCCGCCCCGCTGACGATCACCCTGGTATCGGCGGTGAGGCCGGAGGTAATTTCGACCCGGTCGCCCGCAAGCCGGCCGGTCTGCACCTTGAGCTGGCTGATGCGGTTGTCCGGGTTGAGGCGAAAGACGTAGTTGAACCCGTCGCGCACGACCAGCGCAGGTTGCGGGATGGTCAGCGCGGAGGTGCTGCCCAGATCGAATTCGCCGCGGGCAAACATGCCGGCCTTGGCCGGAGAGGCCATGCCGGCCGAAACCGGAAGGTCCACATAGACCAGCGCCGCGCGGGTCTGCGGGTCCACGCTCGGAGCGATCATGCGCACCCGGCCCTTGAGTTCGGCGCCGCTGGCCGCCACCACGCTGGCAACCGTGCCGGCCTTGATCCTGCCCAGCTCAGCCGAGGTGACTTCCGCGCGCCATTCGAGGCGGCCGCCCCGGATCAGGCGGAACAGCTCGGTGCCTGCCGGCACCACCGAGCCTACCGTTGCGGTGCGTGCGGAGATCACGCCGTTGTCGGGCGCCAGCACCTGCGTGTTTTTACCGCGTACCTGCTGCACCTCAAGGAGTGCCCTGGCTGCCTCGACACGTGCCTTGGCGGTTTGCTCGGCGGTGTTGTACTGGTTGATCTGCTGCTCGCTTAAAGCGCCCGAACTCGCCAGCGTGCGCGCACGCGCGGCGTTGTCCGCCGCATCGGCCGCGTTGGCCTGGGCCTCGATCAGGCTGGCTCTGGCTTGGGCCGTGTCCGCCTGCACGCTGTCGCCCGAGAACACCGCCAGCACTTGCCCGGCCTTGACCTGGTCGCCCACATTGGCCTGCACCTGCACCAGCCGCAAGCCGTTCGATTCGGAGCCGATCACGGCCTCCTGCCAGGCGGTGATATTGCCGTTGGCGCTGAGTTTCACCGGCAAGGTCACTTGAGACGGCAGCGCGGTGGCGACAGTCAGTGCCGGCTTTGCGGTGACTGCCTTGTCTTCTTTTGCGTTGGCCTTCAGAAGAAAAAAAGCTGCGGCCCCGGCAACGAGCACGGCACCGGCGATCACAGCGAGAGCGACGGGTTTTAGTTTGAAGTTTGGCATGGTGTTCAAAGGATCTGTCAATAGGTGTGGCAGGGTCGGCAAACCGCGCCTCAGGGGGCAGTGAGGGCAGCAGGGGTGAAAGGTGCCGGCACATCGGAGACCAGCGGCGGCACAGGGGGTTCGGCGGTGGTCCAGCCGCCGCCGAGCGCCCGGTACAGCGCAACCCAGGCGCTGCGCCGGTCACGTTGCAGCGTGACCAGGGCGCTTTGTGCGGCCAGCAGGGTGCGACGGGCGTCTTCAAGTTCGACCAGGCTCGCCAGCCCGCTCTTGTAACGGGCTTCGGTGCCGACGAATGACGCGCGGTAGCCTTGTGTGGCGACCAATGCATCCTGGCTGCGCTCGGCCGTACTTTGTAGATTGACCAGCGCTTCCTCGACTTCCCGCACGGCCTTTCGCACGCTGCCGCGGTATTGGGCGGCGGCGTCCTCGTAGCGCGCCTTGGCGGCTTCTACATTGGCCTCACTGGCGCCGCCGTCAAAGATCGGGATGGTCAGCTGCAGTGGCCCGACGGTCCAGGTGTCAAAGCGTTGCGTGGTGCTGGCCGTGTATGACTTGTTGGCCGCAACCGAGCCGCTCAGGTTGAGCCTTGGAAAGCGCTGCGCGCGTGCACTGCCGACTTCCAGGTGGGCGGCGTCCACTTCGCGTGCCGCATTGAAGATATCGGGCCGCTGGGCCAGCACTTCCGCCGGCACGCTGATGACAGGCGCTACCGATTCCAGTGTCAGGTCGACCGGTGTGCTGGCCAGTTTTTGCCGCAGTGCGGGTTCATCGATGGCAGTCAGGGCCACCAGTGCCTTGACATCCAGGTCGCACAGTGCGCGCTGCTGGATGGCGTTGCTGTTGCCTTCGGCCGCGCTGGCCCTGGCCAATGCCGCGGTGGCGGGCGCCTGAAAACCTGCCTTGGTGCTGAGTTCCGCCAAACGCGCAGTTTCACCCCGGGATGTGGCATCGGAGCGCGCTACCTCGAGCAGCTTTTCGCAAGCGCGCAGGCTGTAGTACTGGGTGGCGACCTCGGCGGCGACCGATACGCGTGCCGAATGCCACAGCGCCTGGGAGCCTTCCAGCCGCCGCTGATCGGCATCCCGGCTCGCGGCGTACTGACCGAAGAGGTCGATTTCCCAGGAGGTCTGCAAACCCGCCTGGGCGGTTGTGGAAATAGGTGGCGCTGCACGGTTCACGGGCGCCGAGCGTCCGCGGCTGACGCTGGCGGTGCCATCGAGTGTGGGCAGCATGGCCGCGCCCGAGGCCACGCGTGAAGCCCGCGCCTGTTCGATGTTGGAGCGTGCGGTGGAAACAGTCGGACTGACCGATTCCGCCGCCATGATCAGTTCCACCAGCAAGGGATCATTTTGCTGCTGCCACCATTGCGACAGCCCTTTCAGGCTGCCGCCGTGGGGCAATGCGGCTGTGGTGCCCGCCGCCGGCAAGGGTGTTTGCCAATGCGCGGGAATCGAGACAGAAGGTGGCGTGTGCGGATTGTCGGAAGCGCAGCCGCCCAGCAACAGCGCGCATGCGCCGAACAGCGGCGCCGCTGTCAGCAAGCGCAAGCGTTCGCGTCCGGAGTCAGTTTTTTTCATGGTGTGCTGTTTTCAATCGCGGCGTGGCGGCCACGGGGTAATCGGAAAGGTGATTTCGGCGTGCCATTTCGACGCCCACCATGGCTTCGGCATACGCCACCAGGCTGACAGCCCACTGCTCCAGGGCTTCAGGTGTTCCGAACAGCTGGGGCCGGATCGCTTCCACGACCTCGCGGCTGAGGAACATCTGAAGTGCCAGACCGGTGATGGAAAACGCCAGCCTGTGCACCTCGTCGTCGGCTTTTGTGACGTCTAAATGGCGGCACAGCACAATAACCAGCGCGGTATGCGCCGGCTTGATGCCCTGGTCGATTTCTTCGGCCCACAGGCCTGTGGGTTCCAGCATCTCGCGAAAGTGGAGCTTCATGCACAACTGCACCAGTTCACCCTGGCGCAAAGGTTCGAGGAAGCTCGAAAAAAAGCCTTCAAGGGACTGCCGCAAGGTGAAATGGGGCTGGTTGTACAGCGCAATGTCATCGCGCGCGCTGCCCAGCGGTTCGGTGAAAACGGCCCGGTACAAGCCGGCCTTGTCGCCAAAGTAATAGCTGATCGCCGCCACGTTGGCCCCTGCAGCATGGGCGATATCGCGAATCGAGGTTTTGGCAAATCCTTTTTCGGAAAACAGCCTGAGTGCCGCGAGCAACAGGTGCGCCCTGGCATGCGCGCCGTCGGAGCGCTGTTTTCGGCTTTCGCCTTCAGGCTTGGCTGAGCGCGAAGGTGTTTGAGAGGGCAGGTCGGGTGTCATGTGCCCGGATTAGAGCACATTAATCAAACAGTCGATTGAATTAAATCAATTGTTTGATTTGAAGGTGGCGACCCACAGTTGCTGGATCGCGCCGCGCTCTGCCTCAAGCGCAGGCGGGTTGACCTGGGTGGGTTCTTCGTTGAGGCGTGCGCGGTGCTGCACACGCCGCAGTTCGCGGTAGGCGCTTGCCGCCCGCTGGCCGACGCCGGTCGGCAGCAGGCCGGCCGTTTCTGCGCGTTGCAGGAGCGAGATGTTGCCGACGTTGTCCCTCAGTTCCGGGTGCCGGGCTGATTGGGAAAGCACCAGGAACTGCACGGCGAACTCGGCGTCCACCATGCCGCCCGCACTGTGCTTGACGTCAAATTTTTCAGCCTTGAGCGGAGGCGGGCCTGAGACGGATCCGCCTGTGGGGCTTGGCGTTGCGTGGAGGCTTTTGATCGGATGGGCGTCGCGAACCTTTTCGCGCATGGCCACAATTTCGTTGCGCAGCGCAACGATGTCGCGCGGGGCGGTGATGACGGTCTGCCGGACTTCGTCAAACCGCAGGCGCAGCGACTCGTCACCCAACACGAAGCGCGCACGTGTCATGGCCTGGTGTTCCCAGGTCCAGGCGGTATTGCTGCCGCGCTGCTGCTGGTAGCGGGTATAGGCCTCAAAACTGGTGACCAGCAAGCCTGAATTGCCGTTGGGGCGCAAAGCGGTATCGATTTCAAACAGGTCGCCTTCGCCGGTCTTGATGGTCAACCAGTTGATCAGCTTGCGCACAAATGCCGCATAGACTTCGGGGGCCCGCTCGTCGTCGTCCTCATAGACGAACACGATGTCGAGATCGCTGCCGTAACCCAGTTCTTTGCCGCCCAGCTTGCCGTAGGCAATGATGGCGAACTGCGGTGTTTCACGGTGCCGGTTCTTCAGGCGCTGCCAGCACCAGTCGGTGGTGATGCTCAGCACCGCTTCGGCGAGAGCCGTCAGATCATCGGCCACCTGCTCGACGGTGAGTACATCTTCCAGGTCGCGCGCCAGGGTGCGGAACACTTCCGCATGGTGGGCGCGGCGCAGCAGGTTCAGGCAGGTTTCCTCGTCGTCCTCGCCGGTGCTCCTGAGTGCGGCCAGGCGCTGTTGCAGGTCACGCGCGAAGGCTGTGCCGTCAAAGCGTTCCCTGAGCAGCTCGTCGCTGGCCAGTTCATCAATGACGCCGGGGTGCTGCAGCAGGTAGCGTGCGGGCCATTTGGCGGCCCCCAGCAGGCGCAGCAGGCGCTCATGCACCGCAGGCCGTTCCAGCAGCAGCGCCAGGTAGCTCTCCCGCCTCAGGAGCGGCTCTATCCAGTCGATGATGCGCACCGCCGCTTCCTCGGTGACCGTGCCTTCCGCCAGCCAGGCGGCGGTGCGCTGCACCAGCCGCGCCAGGCGGGCGCGGGAATCTTCGCGCAAGGCCAGCACCCGCGGATGCTGGCGCCACAGCGCCAGGCGCGCGCGAAACTGTTCCGGCCATTGTTCCGACAATTGCTCCAGCAAGTCTTCGAGCTGCTGCGGCGCTGCCTTGGCCGTTTTTCCGCAGCCTTTGCAGTCGGGCTTGCCGCCCAGCAATTTGTCGAATTCCCCGGCCACCAGCTCCCGGTGGGTGTCCAGTTCGCTGAGGAAAAGGCAGCAATTGCTGTAGCCCAGCGTTTCTGCGATCCACGCCAGGTCGTCATCACGCGTGGGCAGGACATGGGTCTGCTGGTCATCGAGGTACTGGATGCGATGCTCCACGCGGCGAAGAAAATCATAGGCCCGTGCCAGCGCATCGGCGGTTTCCTGCAGCATCAGGCCCGCGCGCGCCACACGCTGCAAGGCGTCGACCGTGGGGCGGGTGCGCAGCTCGGGAAACTGCCCGCCGCGCACCACCTGGAGCAATTGCACGGTGAATTCAATTTCGCGAATGCCGCCGCGCGACATCTTCACGTCGTTGGCCCGCTCCGGGTGGCCGGCGCAGCGCTTGGCGGCATGCTCGCGGATTTGCCGGTGCAAGGTGCGCAGCGCATCGAAGACGTTGTAGTCAAGGTAGCGCCTGAAGACGAAGGGCAGCACGGAGCCGCGCAGGGCCTGCGCCGAGCCGTCCTGCACGCATTCAAGCGGCGCCACCACCCGGCTCTTGAGCCAGGCAAAGCGTTCCCATTCACGACCCTGTGCCTGGAAATACTCCTCAAGCGCGCTCAGCGAAATGGCCGCCGGCCCGGAGCTTCCGTTGGGCCGGAGCGCCAGGTCCACCCGAAACACAAAACCATGCTCCGTGGCATCACCAATCAGGCTGAAGACGGCCTTGACCTGGTGCGCGAAGTACTCGTGGTTGGATATCTGCCCGCGGCCATCGCTGCGCCCCCGGGTTTCGCCGTCGTGGTCGTAGACATAAATGAGGTCGATGTCGCTGGAAACGTTGAGTTCGCGCGCACCCAGCTTGCCCATGCCTACGACCCACATGCGGGCACGCTCCCCGTCGGGGCCTTGCGGTGCGCCATGCAGCCCGTCAAGTTCGGCGCCCGACTCGCGCATGGCGACATCCAGGGCCAGCTCGGCCAGCTCGGTCATGGCGCAGGTCACCACGGCAAGCGGGGCCTGGCTTTCGAGGGCACCGTCACAGTCGAGCACCACCAGCCTTTCCATGACCAGCTGGCGAAGCACCCGCAGCGCCGCGCCTGTCGCCATGCCCTGCGCCAGCAGCGCGTCCAGCGCGACCTGCATGGCGGCGCGCACGGGGGCGCCCGCAGGCAGGAGGAAAAGTTGATCGGCGTAGCGGCGGCGGATGCGCTGAACGAACCGTGAATAGTCCGACGCGGCCGGCCCGGCGGCGAGTAAGGTATCAGGGCAGGCGGTTTGGGCGACGGTCATCACACTACTTCACAAAACTTCATGGTTCACCGCCGGGCGAACACTGGCCCCGGCGGTCATAATTCTCATGTCAATGGAGCCAACGATCCCCAGCCTGCCTACCCCGCCGCCGCAACGACTGCGATGGCTTGCTCTTACCCTGCGCGTGTTGCTGTGGCTTGTTGCCACGGCCTGGGTGCTCTTTGGCCTGACCTGGTTCGTGCTGCATGGCTGGATTGTGCCGCGAATCGGGGAGTTTCGTCCGCGCCTGGAAATAGAGGCCAGCAAGGCTTTGGGGGTGCCTGTTCGCATTGGCGGAATCACCGCATATTCCCAGGGGATGATTCCGTCGTTCGAGTTGCGCGACGTGACCCTGCTCGACGCCCAAGGGCGCGAGGCCCTGCGGCTGCCGGTGATTCTCGGCGCCCTGTCTGCCTCTTCGATCTGGGGGTTGGGCTTTGAGCAGCTTTACATCGACAAGCCCGAGCTGGACATACGCCGAACCGCTGACGGGAAGATCTATGTCGGCGGCCTCGATGTTTCGCAGGACCGGGCGGCCGGCGAGAGCGCCGCTGCCGACTGGTTCTTCTCGCAGACCGAGTTTGTCATGCGAGGCGGCACCGTGCGCTGGACAGATGAAATGAATCCGGCCCCCCCCCTGGCGTTGACGCAGGTTGACTGGGTGATGCGCAATACGCGGCGGCGCCACCTCATGCGCCTGGATGCCACACCCCCTGCAGAATGGGGTGACCGCTTCACTGTCAGGGGCATATTCCGCCAATCGCTGCTATCAAGCAGCGCCGGTGATTTTGATGCCTGGACAGGCCAGCTATTTGCCGGGTTCGACCGGGTGGATGCGTCCCGCATCAGGCCGTACCTCAATCTGGACGCACTGGGCATTGAGCTGACCCGCGGGAATGGCGCGCTCCGCGCATGGGCAGATATTTCCCAGGGCCGGGTGACCGGCGGCACGGCCGATGTGGCACTGCAGGATGTAGATGCTCGCCTGGGTGCCAAGCTGCAGCCTTTGGCCTTTGATTTTGTCGCCGGGCGTGTGGGCGGCGGCCAGCGTACCAATGGGTTTGATTTCAATACCGAAGGCCTGCGCTTTCGCACCCGCGATGGCCTGCAGTGGCCGGGCGGCAATGTGGCGCTGGTGCATACGGGGGACGAGGCCGGCGTTGCGCAGCACACTGAACTCAAGGCAGACAAGCTCGATCTTGCAGCGCTCGCGCAGATTGCCAATCGCCTGCCGCTCGATGCTCCCGTCCATGGGCTGATCACTTCTTTTGCCCCGAAGGGACTGGTCGAAAGCGTAGAGGCCCGCTGGCAGGGACCGCTGGATGCCCCCACCACCTATGCCGCAAAGGGACGCGTTGCCGGGCTGAGTATTGCTGCCCTGCCCGCGCCGCCCAGTCCGGCGTCAGCGCATCCCAAGCCCGGCAGGCCGGGAATCAGCGGCGCCACCATTGACTTTGACCTGACGCAAGCGGGTGGACGGGCCGGCGTCAAGATACTCAACGGCTCGCTCGACCTGCCGGGGGTGTTTGAGGATTCGCTGGTGCCGTTTGACCAGCTTTCCGCCGAGACGCAATGGAAGTTTGCGGGCCGGAAAATCGAAGCGCAGCTGAACAACCTGCGATTTGCCAATGCCGACGCGCAGGGAGAAGCGCAAGCCGCATGGCATACCGACGACGTGGTTTCCAGCAAGCCGCATGCTGCAGATGCAGCAGACCCCAGATTCCCGGGTGTGCTGGATCTGCAGGGCGTTTTGAGCCGCGGTGATGGCGAGCGGGTACACCGTTATTTGCCGCTGGTATTGCCGGACCGGGTGCGCCACTATGTGCGTGACGCGGTCGTGCAAGGCCAGGTCAGCGACGTGAAGTTCAAGGTCAAGGGGCCGCTGGCGCAATTGCCTTTCACCAACCCGGCACAAGGGGACTTCCGGGTGACCGCCAAGGTGCGGAACGGGCACTATGCCTATGTGCCCAAATCCATACAGCCGGCCGGAGCCGCGGGGTGGCCGGCCTTGACTGAACTCAACGGCGAACTGGTGTTTAACCATGCGGCACTTGAGGTCAACGACGTCACCGGCAAGGTCAATGGCCTGCCGGGTTTGCAGCTGGTCAAGGGTAATGCGCGCATCCCTGACCTGACCCATGACACCACTGTCGAGGTGAACACACACCTCAAGGGGCCGCTTGCTGATGCGCTGGGGTTCGTCAACCAGTCCCCGGTTGCCGGCATGACGAACCATGTGCTGGCCAAGGCGGTTGCGGCCGGGCCGGGCGAATACCGGTTCCGGCTGGACTTGCCTATCCACACCATCGATAAATCCCGGGTGGACGGAACCGTCACGCTGCCCGGCAATGACGTGCAGTTTGGTGCGGATACTCCAGCGTTGACAAAACTCAAGGGTGTAGTGACCGTGAACGAGCGCGGCTTCACCGTGGCAGGTGCCCAGGCGCGGCTGCTCGGCGGTGACGTCCGTTTTGACGGTGGCACGCGGGTGCAGGCGCGATCATCCGGCAATGCTGAACAGGAAAGCCAGGTAGCGTTCAAAGCGCAAGGCGTCGTCACCGCGGAAGGGCTGCGCCAGGCCAGGGAGCTCGGCGCGCTTTCGCGCATGGCCCAAAATGCCACGGGCAGCGCGGCTTACACCGCCTCGTTGGGTTTTCGCCGTGGCGTGCCTGAGCTGGTTGTCGCCAGCAGCCTGCAAGGCATGGCGCTCAACCTCCCCGCGCCCCTGAGCAAGACCGCAGAAGCGGCATTACCACTGCGGTTTGAGAATTCGCTTTTGCCGGCGTCCATGGGGCCAGGGCAAAAACTGGAGGACCAGTTATCGGTAACCATTGGCCGTGTGGCGTCCATCATGTATGTGCGGGACGTCAGCGGCAGCGAACCTCGTGTGATACGGGGCGGAATCGGCGTCGGGCTTGAGCCCGGGGAGACGGTGCCTGTGCAGGAAGCCGGTGTGGCGGCCAATATCAACCTGGCCCACGTGGACCTCGATGCCTGGCAAAAAATACTGGCGGATTCTTCTTCCGGCAGCGCGCTCCAGACACCTCCGCCGGTGGCTGCCACTGCGGCGACCAATCGGGCGGCCGCGAACGCGTCCCTGACTTATCTGCCGACCTCCATGGCCATTCGCGCAAAGGAGCTGGTGGTTGAAGGGCGCAAGCTGAACAACGTGGTGGTGGGCGGCTCCCGTGAAGGCCTGACATGGCGTGCGAATATCGACGCCTCGGAGCTCAACGGATACGTCGAATTCCGGCAGCCTGGCGGCATAGGCGCGGGGCGGGTCTATGCGCGGCTTTCCCGTTTGAGTCTGGCCCCAGGTACGGCCAGTGACGTGGAAGCGATCCTGAACGAGCAGCCCGCCAGCATCCCTGCCCTGGACATCGTGGTGGAAGACCTGGAACTGCGCGGCAAAAAACTGGGGCGGGTCGAGATCGACGCCGTCAACCGCGGAGCGTCTGCCGCGGCCCGCGAGGGCGTGCGCGAATGGCGCCTGAACAAGTTCAATGTGATCCTTCCCGAGGCGGTGCTGACGGCAACGGGCAACTGGGTGGCGATCAATGCCCAGAGCGTTGCGGCAAATGCGCCGCGTGCCGCGCGCGCGGTTGCCGAGCGCCGCCGCACCGTGATGAATTTCAAGCTGGACATCGCCGACTCGGGTGAGCTGCTCAAGCGCTTTGGCATGGGTGAGGTCATTCGCCGCGGCAAGGGCAAACTGGAGGGGCAGGTCGCGTGGATGGGGTCACCTCTCAGCCTGGACTATCCCAGCATGAGCGGACAGTTCAATGTCAATGTGGAGTCGGGGCAGTTTGTCAAGGCTGACCCGGGCATCACAAAACTGCTGGGCGTGCTGAGCCTGCAGTCTTTGCCCAGGCGGCTGACCCTGGATTTCCGGGACGTTTTTTCCGAAGGCTTTGCCTTTGACTTTGTCCGCGGCGACATCAATATCAACCAGGGCGTTGCCTATACCAACAACCTGCAGATGAAGGGCGTGAATGCGGCCGTGCTGATGGAAGGCAGTGCCGATATTGCCAAGGAGACGCAGAACATCAAGGCGGTCGTGGTGCCGGAAATCAATGCCGGTACGGCTTCCCTGATTGCCACAGTCATCAATCCGGCCATCGGCCTGGGCAGCTTCCTTGCCCAGATGTTCCTGCGCCGGCCTTTGATGCAGGCGGCGACCCAGGAATTCCACATTGAAGGAACCTGGTCTGACCCGAAAATCATCAAGGTGGATCGCAAGGCACAGGCTGCAGCAGAGCCTGTTCAGGAGGTTCGTTAACCATGAAGATAGCTGCCATCCAGATGGTCTCAGGTACGCGCGTGCAGGACAACCTTGCCGCAGCCCGCAGCCTGCTTGAGCAGGCTGCGGCGCAGGGCGCCGAACTGGCCGTGCTGCCGGAGTATTTCTGCATCATGGGCTTCAAGGACACCGACAAGCTGAAAGTCCAGGAGAGCGCCGGGACGGGCTTGATACAGGACTTCCTGGGCCGGTCGGCGCGTGAGCTCGGCTTGTGGATCGTGGGCGGCACGCTGCCCATGGCCACGTCTGATCCGGCGCGCGCGCGCAACTGTTCGCTGGCCTATGCGCCGACGGGCCAATGCATCGCGCGGTACGACAAGATCCATCTTTTTCGCTTTGCGCAGGGAAAGGAAGACTATGACGAGACGCGTGTGCTGGAGCCTGGCGCGCAGCCCGTCCGGTTTGATCTGGCTTCCCGCGATGGCCATGTCTACGCTGTCGGCATGAGCATTTGTTATGACCTGCGTTTCCCGGAGCTTTACCGCGCGCTGAAGGCCGATGTGCTGCTGGTGCCCAGCGCGTTTACCTACACCACCGGGCAGGCGCATTGGGAAGTGCTGCTGCGTGCACGCGCCATTGAAAACCAGGCCTATGTCATTGCGGCGGCGCAGGGCGGCACGCATGAAAACGGCCGCCGTACCTGGGGCCACAGCATGCTGGTGGATCCCTGGGGTGAGGTGATGGCTCAGCAGGGTGAAGGCGCAGGCGTTGTTCTGGGTGAAATCTCCAGCACTCACACGGAAGGTGTGCGAAGCCGTTTGCCTGCATTGAACCATCGTTTCCTATGAGGCCGGCCGCGTGAGGCTTCCGTTTGCAAACGGCGTCAGCCGCGCCAGCAAGCGCTGGTCCCTGTGGGCGCTGCTGGTGGCGCTGCTGGTGGCGCTGCTGGGCATTCTGGTGTGGCTGGCGGGACGTTATGAGTCCAGCATGGTGCAAAGCCGGCTGGAGCATGACGCAGCGGAAGCCGTAACAGACATCCGCTCGGGGCTGACGCGCAATATCCAGACCTTGCAGGCGCTGCAGTCCAGCGACCGCACGCCGGAGCCGTGGCATTCATCCGCCGCCGAGCTGCTTCGCGAGCGCCGTGAAATCATGCGGCTTGAATGGCGCAACGAAGCGCTCGATGTGCTCGGGTTTGTGGAGACGCCCTATCGCACCTCGGTGTTCGAGCGGCTCGGGCGGGGCAGTTTGCAAACCGACGTGGGCCTGACCTGCACCACGGCCCGGCGCCTGAGCGGTGCGGCTTACTCCATCAGTTATTTCATGCCGCAGCGCGATGGCCTGGGCCTGGAAGTGCTCGACATGTGCCTGCCCGTCGTGGTGGCGGGGCGACTCACGGGGTATAGCGTGGTCACCTATTCGCTGCAGGACATTCTGGGGGAACTGGTTGGCCGCCAGCTCGCCCGGGGCATCGGCCTGTCTTTTACCGAAGCTGACGGCACGCGCCTGGCCCTGCAAGGCGTGCCTTCGCGCGGCAGCCGTATCTATATTGCGCAACAGCTGCTGGACCTGCCCGGCAATACGCTGGTGGTCAGGATGGAAAGCCGGCTGGGCACGCCGGCCCTTTTCCCCAATGTGCTCACCGCGCTGGTCACGGCCATGTCACTGGCGCTGCTTGCCGTGCTGTACCTCCTCGCCAGGGATATGCGCCGCAGGCTGAAAGTCGAGCATGACCTCGGCGAGGCCCTGGCTTTTCGCAAGGCCATGGAGGACTCCGTGCTGACCGGCCTGCGCGCGCGCGACCTGCAAGGGCGCATCACTTACGTGAACCCGGCGTTTTGCAAGATGGTTGGCGTGGACGCCAAGGACCTGCTCAACCAGAGCTTTCCCTCACCCTACTGGCCACCCGAACTGGCCGGCGTGTACCAGCAGCGCCAGGAAATCCGGCTGGCAGGTAACAGCCTGCCCAGGGAGGGCCACGAGTCGGTGTTCATGCGGCGCGATGGCACGCGGTTCCCGGTGCTGATCATGGAGGCCCCGCTGATCAATGCCGTGGGCAAGCACACCGGCTGGATGAGCGCGATTCTGGACGTCAGTGAACAGCGCCGGGTGGAAGAGCTTTCCCGTGCCAGCCAGGACCGCCTGCAGGCCACCGCACGGCTGGCGATGGTTGGCGAGATGGCCTCGCTGCTCAGCCACGAACTCAACCAGCCGCTGGCCGCCATTTCAAGCTACGCCACCGGCTCACTCAACCTGCTGCAGGATGGCATGGACCATGACAAGCCGCTGGCAGCGAACGCCAGCTCAGCGGTGGCGCCGTTGTCGGAAGATTTGCAGCTGGCCATGCGCCGCATTGCGGAGCAGGCCGAACGCGCGGGAAAGGTCATCAAGAGCGTGCATGACTTCGTGAGGCGCCGCGATCAGGTGCGCGAAGCCGTGCAGCCTCGCGCCCTGCTGGACGCCATCATGCCGCTGGTGACCCTTCAGGCACGCAAGCTCGGCGTGCGCGTGGTGATCGAGGTCGACGAGACCTGCACGCCCGTGCTGTGTGACCGCACCATGGTTGAGCAAGTGCTTCTCAACCTCTCGCGCAACGGCATGCAGGCCATGCAGGCTGTGACCCATGAAGGCGGGGCGGCGGAGGCGGCTTCGCGGGAAAAAGTGCTGACGCTGCGTATCCGTCCGGCCGCATCGAACGCGCAGAGCCGCTGGGTGGAATTTTCGGTGACGGATTGCGGTGAAGGCATTCCCAGTGAAGTGGCCGAGCAGCTCTTCACGCCATTTTTCACCACCAAGGAAGAGGGCATGGGGCTGGGCCTGAGCCTGTGCCGCACGGTGATTGAGCAGCACGGCGGCTTCCTGGGGTTTGAGCCCGGCCAGCCGCGGGGTACGATTTTCAGTTTCACCTTGCCGGCGGCCCTGCCGCATGATGCAGGTGCGGATACAGCCTGAAGGACACAGCATGGAACCCATTCAAAATGCCACGGTATATATCGTCGACGACGATGCCAGCGTGCGCGACGCGCTGGCCTGGCTGCTGCGCTCGCGCCGCCTGTTGAGCGAAACCTTCGACAGTGCAGAGGCGTTCGATGCGCGCGTATCCCAGCAATTCGCGGTCAAGTCGCCTTCATGTGTGCTGCTGGATGTACGCATGGCGGGCCTGAGCGGTCTGGCCATGTTTGAGAAGCTGATTGCTTACGGCTTGCTGCCCACGCTGCCGGTGATCTTTTTGACGGGCCATGCGGACGTTCCAACGGCGGTCGACGCGGTCAAGCGCGGTGCTTTTGATTTTTGCGAAAAGCCCTTTTCAGACAACGCATTGGTAGACCGCATTGAACAGGCGCTGAACCATTCCGCCGGGGCCCTGGCGCAGCACAGCGAGTCGAYGGGCCTGCAGGCCCGTCTCGACGGCCTGACAGACCGTGAGCGTGACGTGATGAAGCTGGTGGTGGGTGGGTTGCCCAACAAGCTGGTGGCGGACCAGCTTGACATCAGCGTGCGCACGGTGGAGGTCCACCGAGCCCGGGTTTTTGACAAAATGGGTGTCAAGTCGGCGGTGGAACTGGCCAATCTGCTGCGTAACCTGTAATTGCAGCGCTGCGCAGGGCTTATTTTTTTTCGGACTTTGCAGGGGTCTCTGAGTGGACAGATTCCTTCAGTTCGCCATTTTTACGGCCCGAAAACATCGTCCACCACACAATGAACACCAGCAGCAGCAACGCCCCCAGGGCTTCGAGCAAAAGTAGGGCCATGACATTTCCTTGGATTTCAAAAGAGGCTTCGATGCCTGTGCTGCCGTCAATGCGTTCCATGCGGCTTGTCCCAATTATCGCCATGGCGGCGCTGCTTGCTTCCTGCGCAAGCCCGCCCCGGCCGCCTTCGACCGTCCCTGCGGGCGAGCCCACAGCCCCGGGCGTGCGCGCCGGCGATACCGGCCCATTGCCTGCGCCCATGGTGCAGGGGAAAAGCCGCTGGGTCGCGGTCCGCTGGGCCGAGTTGCCCGGCTTCGAGGAAGACGCGCTGTTTGAGGCCTGGAACGCCTGGCTCAAAAGCTGCGAGCGTCCCGGCCCGGGTTTTGCGCCGCTATGCGGCGATATCCGGCGCCTCAGCATTGCGTCTGCCGATGAGCAGCGCAACTGGATGGTCAGGCGGCTGCAGCCCTACCGGGTGGAGAGCCTGCAAGGCGTAACCGAGGGGCTGTTGACCAGTTACTACGAGCCTGTGCTCAGGGCCAGCCGGCAGCCCGTTGCGGGTTACGAGGTGCCGCTGTACCGTCCTCCCGCATCGCTGGGCAGCCGCAAACCGTGGTTCTCCCGGCAGGAAATCGACACCCTTGCTGAAGCCAAAGCGGCGCTGCGCGGCCGCGAGATCGCCTGGCTGGCCGACCCGGTTGAGGCGATGTCGCTGCACATACAAGGCTCGGGCCGGCTGAACATCACCGAAGCCGACGGCTCGCAGCGTGTCGTGCGCGTGGCCTACGCAGGCACGAACGAGCAGCCGTTTCGCAGCGTGACCCAGTGGCTGCTGGAGCAGGGCGAAGGCCGCATGACGGCGCCCTGGGTGGAGTCCACCAAGGCATGGGTTGCGAAAAATCCGCAGCGCGCCCAGCAAATGCTCTGGAGCAACCCGCGCTACACTTTTTTCCAGGAGCAGCCGCTGAGTGAACTGGATACCGCCTTTGGACCCAAAGGTGCGCAGGGCGTGGCGCTGACACCGGGCCGTTCCATTGCAGTTGACCCGGGAAGCATTCCCTACGGCACGCCGGTGTGGCTGGCGTCCCGTGGCGGTGCGGCCAACCTGCAGAAGCTGGTGCTGGCGCAGGACACCGGCAGCGCCATTGTGGGTGCGGTCAGGGCCGATTATTTTGCCGGAACCGGCCCCGAAGCCGGCCTGCTGGCGGCACGTGTCAACCAGCCGCTGCGGCTCTGGGTGCTCTGGCCGAAGTGAGTGCTCAAAACGTTGGGCAAGCTGAAGGAGATTCCATGAAACAACTGTCGGCCCGAACCGGGATGGCCTTGGTGGGGGTGACCGGAGCGCTTGTGCTGGCAGCCTGCGCGGCGGGTGGCGGGCCTTCGCCTGCCGCGCAGTACCGCTGCGAACACGGCGCTGACTTCAAGGTGAAGTTTGTGGACGACACCGCCGTGCTGGATAGCGCCGGCGGCTCGGACCTGCTGTTTCGTGACGCAGGCGGCCAGGGTGCGCAGCAGACGGTGTACAGCAATCCGCGGATGCGCGCCGAGTTTGGCCTGGGCGCCAGCGGCCGCGAGGCGGTGCTGCGTTATCCGCTGCTGCCGCTGACGGCACACTGCGTGCGCGACTGATTCCCTGTAAAACCTCTTTGCGTTGTTGTGCGGACCTGCCGTGCCAAAACCGCTTCACCGCGATTTGTGGGCGGCTTCTTCTAGCGCACGGAGAGGCGGACTTCCACCCTCATACCGTCCCGACGGGTCGATTGCCGGCTGTCGGCGATGCCGCTGCTGCTGCCGGCGCTCGCATCGTCCGACTCGGCCACGGTGACCCATTCCCCGAGGCGAACGGTCAGCGAGGTGCTGGTGGACGATGAGGACAGGGGAGCCTGCGGCGACGAGCCTGTGCGGCTGGCCTGCCCCGCGGCCAGTTCCAGCTCCACGCTGTCGCCGCCGTACCAGGTGGGCCTGGCTGAAAAGCCGCTGTTAGCCTCGATGAACACGGTGCCGGCCTGGCGCGCCTGTACCAGCCGCAGCGGCTGGCTGTTGCCCAGGTTGATGTTGGCGTTGCGGCCATTGAGTACCAGCACGCGCTGCACCAGGTCGCGTGAATCGCTGCGCTGGCTGTCCTGGGCTGTGATCTGGGCATTGAGGCCCGAGCGGCCCGGTTGCAGCACAACACCGCCCTGCGCGCCCAAGGCACTCTGGGAGCGCAGGCTGCTACCGGCCTGCCGCACTTCGATCTGCAGGTTGCGCATGGGTAGCGCCTCCGGACTTGCTCCTGAATTGATAGCGGGTTGCGCTTGCAGGGCGGGTGCCAGGGCCATAAAAAGCATAAAGGCCAAAGAGGCGGGGCTGGAAGATGGTTTCATGCGGGGCTCCTTGAAGCGTTGTCTTGCAGGTGTTTCATGCGCTGGCTGTTGTGAACAGTGAGCGAATTTGGTGCTATTAAATCAATAGCTGATTGCGCCCGTCAGTAAAGGGTTGCAAGCACTATTTACTTGAATTTTAGACTGTAACCCGCGTCAGGTGCCCGAGCGGCAGTGCGCTGCTCGCCTTGACCTCACCCAGCGAAAAACTGGTGTGCAGGTCTTTCACATTGGGCAGGTTGATCAGGTTTTGCAGCGCAAACTTGCTGAAAGCCTCCAGGTCTTGCGCCACCACCTGCAGCTCGAAAGTGCCGGTGCCGCTGATGTAGTGGCAAGAGACGATCTCCGGCAGCTTCTTGATGGCCTCTTCCAGCTGGCGCGTTGCGTCGCCACTGTTGCGGTCAGCGTCCAGCCGCACAAAGGCCAGAACGCCCAGCCCGATCTTGTGGCGGTTGATCTCGGCACGGTAGCCGGTGATGAAGCCCGATTCTTCCAGCGCCCGCACCCGCCGCCAGCAGGGCGCGGCCGACAGGCCCACACGGGAGGCCAATTCCGTGTTCGTCAACCGGGCGTCGAGTTGCAACTCATTCAGGATCGCGATGTCAAACTTGTCTAATGTTTCCATGTTTGCCACTTTACAGCAATATCCTTTCTAGAAGTGCCCTAAATCGGGCAAACAAAGCAAAGACATATCACGGCTGGCGGCATACACTTTGCATGCAACTAGAGGGCGCCCCCTATCCGGGGGTGACCCTTCTGCCGGCCTGCCCACAAGGCGGTACTAAAAAACAGTCCTGGAGACCCACGAACATGAACGCGCCCCTACCTGAACACATCCGCAAAGCGCTAGAGACCGTCACGCTTGACGATAAATATTCTTTAGGCCACGGCCGCGCTTTCATGAGCGGTGTCCAGGCGCTGGTCCGCCTGCCCATGCTGCAGCGCACGCGCGATGCGATCGAAGGGTTGAACACGGCGGGTTTTATCAGTGGCTACCGCGGCTCGCCGCTGGGCGGCTATGACCAGGCCCTGTGGGCCGCCAAAAAGCACCTGGCTGCACAAAACATCGTGTTCCAGCCCGGTGTCAATGAAGAGCTGGGTGCCACGGCCGTCTGGGGCACGCAGCAACTCGACCTGTACCCGCAAAGCAAAAAATTCGACGGCGTATTCGGCATCTGGTACGGCAAGGGCCCAGGCGTGGACCGCTGCTCCGACGTCTTCAAGCATGCCAACATGGCGGGCACGGCCAAACACGGCGGCGTGATCGCCATTGCCGGCGACGACCATGTCTCCAAGAGTTCCACCGCCGCCCACCAGAGCGACCACATCTTCAAGGCCYGCGGCCTGCCGGTGTTCTTTCCTTCCAATGTGCAGGACATCCTCGACATGGGGCTGCATGCGTTTGCCATGAGCCGCTTTTCCGGCGTCTGGTCGGGCATGAAAACCATCCAGGAAGTTGTCGAGTCGTCCAGCTCCATCCTGGTCGATCCGGACCGCGTGAAGATCATCATCCCCGAAGATTTCGAGATGCCGGCCGGCGGCCTGCACATCCGCTGGCCCGACGCGCCGCTGGAGCAGGAAGCGCGGCTGATGGACTACAAGTGGTACGCGGCGCTCGCGTACATTCGCGCCAACAAGCTGAACTACAACGTCATCGCCGGCCCCAAAGACCGGTTCGGCCTGATCGCCAGCGGCAAGGCCTTCAACGACACGCGCCAGGCCCTGGCCGACCTGGGCCTGGACGAAGAGACCTGCCACCAGCTCGGCATTCGCCTGCACAAGGTCAACGTTGTCTGGCCGCTGGAGGCCACCATCACGCGCGACTTCGCCGAAGGCCTGCAGGAAATCCTGGTGGTCGAGGAAAAACGCCAGGTCATCGAATACCAGATCAAGGAAGAGCTCTACAACTGGCGTGCCGATGTGCGCCCCAATGTGCTGGGCAAGTTCGATGAACCTGAAGGCGACCAGTCGGGCGGCGAATGGGGCCGTTCCAACCCGAGCGACAACTGGCTGCTGCGCGCCAAGGCCGACCTGACGCCGGCCATCATCGCCAAGGCGATTGCCAAGCGGTTGAAGAAACTGGGCGTGCCCGCAGACATCATCTCCCGCATGGACGAGCGCCTGGCCGTCATCGAAGGGCGCGAGCGCGCCCTGGCCGCCGGCAAAGCCGACACCGGCGAGCGCGCGCCCTGGTTTTGCAGCGGCTGCCCGCACAACACCAGCACGCGCGTGCCCGAAGGCTCGCGCGCCGTGGCCGGCATCGGCTGCCACTACATGGCAACCTGGATGGACCGATCCACCTCCACCTTCACCCAGATGGGCGGCGAGGGCGTGACATGGGTGGGCCAGGCGGCTTTTACGACCGACGAACACATCTTTGCCAACCTGGGCGACGGCACCTACTTCCACAGCGGGCTGCTGGCGATCCGCCAGGCCATCGCCTCGGGTGTGAACATCACTTACAAGATCCTCTACAACGACGCGGTCGCCATGACGGGCGGCCAGCAGGTCGGCGAGCGGCCCGAAGGCCATTCGGTGCTTCAGATCATGCAAAGCCTGCGTGCCGAAGGCGTGGCCAAACTGGTCATCGTGACCGATGAGCCGCAGAAATACGACGGCGCGCCGCTGCTCGAAGGCGTGACGGTGCACCACCGCGACGAGCTGGACCGCATCCAGCGCGAGTTCCGCGAGATCAAGGGCACGACCGCGATCATTTACGACCAGACCTGCGCGACCGAAAAGCGCCGCCGCCGCAAACGCGGCACCCTGGTGGACCCTGAAAAGCGCGTGGTGATCAACGAGCTTGTCTGCGAAGGCTGCGGCGATTGCTCAGTGCAGTCCAACTGCCTGTCAGTGGAGCCGCTGGAAACCGAGTTCGGCCGCAAACGCCGCATCAACCAGAACACCTGCAACAAGGATTACTCCTGCGTGAAGGGCTTTTGCCCCAGCTTTGTCACTGTCGAAGGCGGGCAGCTGAAGAAGCCAAAAAAAGACAAGAAAGGCGCACCCAGCAGCCTGTTTGTGGTTCCCGAGCCCGTGTTGCCGGTGGCGGAAAACGCCTGGGGTATCGTGGTAGGCGGCGTGGGAGGCACCGGCGTCATCACCATCGGCCAATTGCTGGGCATGGCAGCCCACATTGAGGGCAAGGGTGTGGTCACGCAGGATGCGGGCGGCCTGGCGCAAAAAGGCGGCGCCACCTGGAGCCACATCCAGATCGCCAACCGGCCGGAAGCCATCTACACCACCAAGGTCGACACCGCCAAGGCCGACCTGGTGATTGGCTGCGACCCGATCGTGGCGGCCAGCAAGTACACGCTCACCGTCATGCAGCCGGGCCGCACCTATGTGGCGATGAACTCGCACGGTACGCCGACGGCTGCCTTTGTGACCAACCCCGCCTGGCAGTTCCCTGGCGGCAACTGCGAGACGGCCGTGACTGCTGCAGTGGGCGCTGACTTGCTCGGTAGCTTCGATGCAGAGCAGGTGGCGGTGCAATTGGTCGGTGACTCGATCTATACCAACCCGCTCATGCTCGGCTTTGCCTGGCAAAAAGGCCGGGTGCCGCTGTCGCATGCTGCGTTGATGCGGGCCATTGAACTCAATGGCGTGCAAATCGACAACAACAAGGCAGCTTTTGAGTGGGGCCGGCGCTGCGCGCACGACCTGGCTGCTGTGCAGGCCTTGTTCAAGGCAGCCCAGGTGATCGAGTTCGTCAAACGGCCCGCACTGGCCGACATGCTGGCCAAGCGGGTTGACTTCCTGACGGCCTACCAGAATGCGGCTTATGCGCAGACCTACCAGGCCTTCGTCGAGAAGGTGCGCGCCGCGGAAGCGCCGCTGGGCAAGACGCTGCTGACCGAGGCGGTGGCTCGCTACCTCTTCAAATTGATGGCCTACAAAGACGAGTATGAAGTGGCGCGCCTGCACACCGACACTGGTTTCCTGAACAAAGTCAACGGCATGTTTGAAGGCGACTTCAAGCTCAATTACCACCTGGCGCCGCCCATGATTGCGTCCAAAAACGACAAGGGCGAGCTGCAGAAGAAGCAGTTCGGCCCCTGGATGCTGGGCGCATTCAAGGTGTTGGCTCGCCTGAAAGGTCTGCGCGGCACGCCGCTGGATGTCTTTGGCCGCACGGAGGAGCGGCGCACCGAGCGGGCCCTGATTGAGGAATACAAGGCGAGCCTGCAGGACGTGATGGCAGGCCTGACGGCCGAAAACCACGCCACGGCGCTGGAAATTGCCCGGATTCCGGAAATGATCAAGGGTTATGGCCATGTCAAGGCACGCCACCTGGCCGCAGCGCGGCCCCAGTGGGCCGCGTTGATGGAATCCTTTCGTACCCCCGGATCTACCGTTCAGCGGGAAGCGGCTTAAAGCCTGGACCGGCGCCGGCCTCGCCGCCGGTCCGGTGTTTCCTTCATGGAGCGGCTTTGCTGCGGAGCTTGCAGCGGCCCTTTGCGCGCAACCCGGCTTGAAAAGCCCCTGGCGCGCGCCAGTTACCCCCTTCTGCGGATGCCCCGCCGCATACAATCGTGAACTCTGTGCGCTGTCCGTGCCGGATGGCGCGCGCCAGTGTGTCTTTTAAATCGTTGTGGAGTTAGCCGTGTTCATTTCTTCTGCCTTTGCCCAAACCGCTCCCGCTGCTGCCGCCGGCGGCGACATGATGTCCTCGCTGACGGGCATGCTGCCTCTGGTGCTGATGTTCGTAGTCCTGTACTTCGTCATGATCCGCCCGCAGATGAAAAAGCAGAAAGAGCATCGCGCCATGATTGAGGCGCTGGCCAAGGGCGATGAAGTCGCCACCGCTGGCGGCCTGCTGGGCAAGGTGACCAAGCTGGGCGACGTGTACCTGACCCTCGAACTGGCGCCAGGCGTCGAAGTCCAGCTGCAGCGCAGCGCGATCATTCAGGTGCTGCCCAAAGGCGCTATCACCCCAGCCAAATAAGGCTTTCGCCGGCCGCAACGGCCGGCAGGCCTGACTTTGTTCATCCGTCCACCAGGAACAGCCCTCTCATGAATCGTTATCCGGCCTGGAAGTACGCCATCATTGTGATTGCGCTCATCGTCGCAGCCCTGTACACGCTGCCCAACTTTTTCGGCGAAGCGCCTGCGGTCCAGGTTTCCAGCGCCAAGTCCACCGTCAAGATCGACAGTACGACGATGGCGAAAGTGGAGCAAATATTGAAGGAAGCCGGCGTTACGGCGGATGTCATCGCCCTGGACGGCAATTCCGTCAAGGCGCGGTTTGGCGATACCGACACGCAACTCAAGGCCAAGGACGCGATTCAGAAAGCGCTGGCCCCTGATGCGGGGGACTCCGGTTATGTGGTGGCGCTTAACCTGTTGTCCCGATCGCCTGCATGGCTGACATCGTTGCATGCAAACCCCATGTATCTGGGGCTGGATTTGCGTGGAGGCGTGCACTTCATGCTGCAGGTAGACATGCAGGCCGCGCTGGCCAAGCGTGCCGAGTCCCTGGCCGGAGATGTCCGGATGTCGTTGCGCGAAAAAAATATCCGGCACGGTGGCATCGCCCGCAACGGCCAGGCTATTGACATCAAGGTGCGTGACTCGGCCACGCTGGCATCTGCCAAAGGCCTGATTCAGGACCAGTTTCCAGACCTGCAGACGGTGGAGGTGCCGGAAGGAACCGAGTACAAACTGACGGCCACGATCAAGCCCGAGGCTGCGCGCCGCATCCAGGACCAGGCCCTCAAGCAGAACATGGTGACGCTGCACAACCGGATCAACGAGCTTGGGGTGGCTGAGCCGGTGATCCAGCAACAGGGCGCAGACCGCATTGTGGTGCAGCTGCCGGGCGTGCAGGACACGGCCAAGGCCAAGGATATTCTGGGGCGCACGGCGACCCTGGAAATGCGTCTGGTGGATGACAGCGCTGAGGCCCGTGCAGCCATGACCGGGGGAGGCATGGTTCCCTTCGGCTCGGAAAAATTCCCTGATATCAGCGGCAATCCGGTGATTGTGAAGAAGCAGGTCCTTGTCACCGGCGAGAGCCTGACGGATGCCCAGGCCGGCTTCGATTCGCAAAAGCAGGAACCCAATGTATCCCTGACGCTGGATGCCAAGGGTGGACGGGTGATGCGCGAAACAAGCCGCGAGAACATGGACAAGCCGATGGCCATCCTGCTGTTCGAAAAGGGCAAAGGGCAGGCTATTTCGGTGGCAACCATTCGCGGGGAATTGGGTACACGGTTCAGCATCTCGGGTGCCATGAATATCAACGCAGCCAACGATCTCGCCCTGTTGCTGCGTGCGGGCTCGCTGGCCGCTCCCATGGAAATCATTGAAGAGCGCACCATTGGCCCGACGCTGGGCGCCGATAACATTGCCAAGGGCTTTCACAGCGTGTCGTGGGGCTTTGTCGTGATCGTGGCGTTTATGGCGATCTACTACATGCTTTTTGGCCTGTTTTCCGGCCTGGCGCTTGCCGTCAACCTGCTGTTGCTGGTCGCGGTGCTGTCCATGCTGCAGGCTACCTTGACCTTGCCTGGCATGGCGGCGATGGCGCTTGCGCTGGGCATGGCCATCGACTCCAATGTGCTGATCAATGAGCGTGTGCGCGAAGAATTGCGAAACGGTGCCTCCGCGCAAGCGGCGATTCATGCAGGCTATGAGCGGGCCTGGGCAACCATTCTGGATTCCAACACCTCGACATTGATTGTGGGTCTTGCGTTGCTGGCTTTTGGGTCCGGCCCGGTCCGCGGCTTCGCCGTGGTGCATTGCATCGGTATCCTGACCAGCATGTTCTCGGCGGTGTTTTTCTCGCGCGGCCTGGTCAACCTCTGGTATGGCCGCCAGAAGAAGCTCAAGACGGTTTCCATTGGCACTGTGTGGCGGCCCACCACTTCGGGTGCGGTGGCGAAGTAAGCCCACGCCCGGCCCTTTTCCTGAATTTCCCAAGGACTCCAGATGGAATTTTTCAAAATCCAGCGTGACATTCCGTTTATGCGGCACGCCCTGATCTTCAATGCCATCAGCTTTGCCACGTTCGCTTTGGCCGTATTCTTCCTGTTCTCGCGCGGCTTGCACCTGTCCGTCGAATTCACCGGCGGCACCCTGATGGAGGTGAACTACACCCAGGCTGCCGACGTCGGGAAAATCCGCGATACGGTGGCAGGGCTGGGCTTCGCCGATGTGCAGGTCCAGAATTTCGGCACCTCACGCGACGTGATGATTCGCTTGCCGGCACAAAAGGGCGTAAGCACTGCGCAGCAAAGCGACAAGGTGCTTGCGGCCCTGAAGGCTGCCAGCCCGGATGTGACGCTGCGGCGCACTGAATTCGTCGGCCCACAGGTGGGCGAGGAGCTTGCCCACGACGGGCTGAAGGCGCTCGCCATGGTGGTCTTCGGCATCATGGTCTATCTGGCTTTCCGCTTTGAATGGAAATATGCCGTGGCGGCCATCATCGCCAATTTGCACGACGTCGTGATCATTTTGGGGTTCTTCGCTTTCTTCCAGTGGGAGTTTTCACTGGCTGTGCTGGCTGCTGTGCTGGCGGTGCTGGGCTACTCCGTCAATGAGTCGGTAGTGATCTTTGACCGGATTCGCGAGAACTTTCGACGCTATCGCAAGATGAATACCACCGAGATCATCGACAACGCGATCACGTCCACCATCAGCCGTACCATCATTACCCACGGTTCCACCCAGATCATGGTGCTGTCCATGCTTCTCTTTGGCGGGCCGACCCTGTTTTACTTTGCCCTGGCGTTGACCATCGGCATCCTGTTCGGGATCTATTCGTCGGTGTTTGTTGCCGCTGCAATCGCCATGTGGCTTGGCATTCGGCGTGAGGACCTGATGAAAGGGCCGGCCAAAAAAGACGAGGATCCCAACGACCCCAACGCCGGGGCCACGGTGTAAGCTATGACTTAATCATCCTAGGGCGGCTGTGGCTCCAAGTAACAAAAATAGCAGGGTTCTGGTCGAGCAGGCACGTGCGCTGTTTGCGGAGCGTGCTGTACGCGTACTGCCTGCACTGGCGAAAACCATTCAAGACAGGCTCACTGCCGCAGTTGATCAGCCCGGCGGTGTCCGGGAAATGCAGGACCGGCGTGATGCCTGGATGGCTTTCCAGAAAAGTGGTGCCACCTGGGTTCGTGGCACAACCGCCGCATGGACCACTGCCCAGACGATTCCTGCGCCAAACTCGCCCTCGAGGTTTGCCGACAGCGGCAAATTTGAATTGATGGGTAACGACGTGATGGAGGACAAAATCCTTGCTTCGCGGCTCGCGCTTCGGTTGCTGGACTTCGCAAGCTGGGAGTTGAACGACCTCCGGTTGCGCATCCAAAACCTGGAGGCCGTCACGGAATTGCACAAGCAGGACATTCTTCGCCCCGAGGTGCTTGCCCAGCACATGGTTGAGCAATGGAGTCTTGCATCGCTGCCACGGGATGTCTGGCTCGTTGTCCAGGATGTCATCCAGAAGGACATGGGCACACACCTGCTAGAGACTTACCATGCCACCAACGAGTTTTTGGTGCAGCAGGGGGTGATGGCGGAAATCGACTTACGGCCGCTGGTCAAACGCACTCCCTCCGCTGCGGATGCCGGAGCGTCTGCCAGGAAAGCCTCCACTTCCGAGAAGGAACGCGGCAAATTCGGCGGCGAAACCGGCTCCAGGACCGGCGGGTCTGAAGGCGGTGGCGCACGTGGTTTTGGCGGAGGCCAGGGCGATGGGCCTGATAGCCGGGTTCAGGGTGTGGGTGGCGGGCGATCTTCAGCTTCTGCCGGCCGTCAGGGTGCAGCTTCTCCAGGTGCGGCGTCCGAAGGAGCAGGGTCGCAGCCAGGCGTATCCAGGCAAGGCGGCGCAGTCTACGATGAAACCCGCATGCAAACGGCGACGACGCCGCTCGCCAGGGCACGCATGAGGGCCCAGGGTGTGATGGGGCACCTCAAGCGTTTGCTGTCGAACCAGGTCGCAGGCTTCGACGATACCCACCCCACACAGGCGTCGCCTCAGCTCGCGCAGGCCATGGTGAGTGTGCAGAAGCAGGAAGAAACCGGTGCAGAGCGTACCTTGCTCGCAGATGCGCAAGGGCAGATCTATGGCCAGGTGCATGTCGACAATGCTGCTACTGCCTTGCGGGAACGAACCAATACGCTCAAGCAGGCGGCGTCCACCTCATCCGAGAAGGCGACGATTGAAATCGTCGCCCTGATGTTCCAGAGCATTCTTGCCGAAGACCGCATTCCGCCTGTGATCCGGGTCTGGTTTGCCCGTTTGCAGATGCCGGTATTGCGTGTGGCGATTTCCGAGCCAGAGTTCTTTGAGTCGCTGCAGCATCCTGCACGCCGGTTGATCGACCGCATGGGCTCCTGCGTATTGGGCTTTGACGTCACGGTGGCCGGCGGCGCCATGGAATCTGAAGTCAAGCGCATTGTGCAAGTGATAGAGCAGTATCCCGAAACAGGGCGCCGGGTGTTTCAGCTGGTTTATGACGAGTTCGAAAAGTTTTTATCCAAATTCCTTTCCGAGCATGGCAGCGCCGCCCGTGTTGTGAGCGTCGCGCAACAGGTCGAACAAAAAGAGACCATGACGATCCAGTACACCATTGAGATGCGGAACATGCTCAATGACATGCCGGTTCGTGACGAGATCCGCGAATTCCTCTTCAAGGTATGGGCCGAAGTACTGGCCATCGCCGCGATGAAGAACGGGCCGCAGCACGAGGAAACCATCACGCTCAAGCGGGCTGCCGCTGATCTGGTGTGGGCCGCGAGCGCCAAACCGAACCGCAATGATCGCGCCCGTGTGATTGCAGACCTGCCGAAATTGCTGCAGCTGCTGCGCCTGGGCATGTCCATGCTGGGCTTGGGTGTGTCTGACCAGGACGGGCACCTGAAGACCATCAGCGATACGCTGGCCGATGCATTCATGTCCAAAACCGACACCATTTCCCAGGAGCGGGTGGAGATCATGGCCAAACGGCTGATGAACCTGGAAGACTATCTTTCCGATGAGGACGTCGGCGACCTGCCGCTAGATACTGACAGCCTGGTCACCATGATCGGGATCGATGCTACCGACATTGAAGTGATCGCCGATGGTGGCAGCCAGCCCACGGAAGCCATGCGCGCATGGGCCCGGGAGCTCCAGGTAGGTACATGGTTCAGCCTGGACCACAACGGCAAGATCAGTCATGTGCAGTTTGCCTGGTGCAGTGATCGCAAGCAGTTGCACCTGTTTGCTTCTGCCGATGGCCGGAACTTCCTGATCCAGGCTCGTCGGCTCGCGGCCTACCTGCAGTCGGGTTTGCTGGTGCCTACGGAAGAGGAAGCGCTCACGGTACGTGCCACGCGCGACGCGCTTGCCAAGCTGGATGCAAATCCCGAGCGGTTGCTCGGCTAAGGGCCTCGTTGTCCGGCGTGCCCGGGCAACCGGTTCAAAAATGTCGTTTTTGTGCCGCAGTGCTATTCAGTGAGCAAGGCGACCTTCCGCGTCGTCGCACAATTCGTCCAGAACCAGCGCATCGGGTTCTTCGCCGAAGCTCCAATAGACCATCAATACGATGATTTTCAGGTCATCCAGCGTGACGGGGTCGCCCGGTGCCGCCATGGCACGGTCAATCACAATCTCGCGCATGTGCGGAGGCAATACGCCGGACGACTCAAGGAAGCTCACAAATCCCAGGCTCTGTGCGCCGAGTTGTGTTTGCTCGGCAACCGAATAAACGCGAAGGCTGTCGGGGGATTGGGGCTGAATGACCGGATGCGCACCGGGCTCGGTGAGCTCTGACGGGGCACTGGCCGGCAGACTGATTTGCGTGCCTTGGGCGGCGATATTCAAGCCGTCGAGCCAGACGAGGGCCGCTTGGATTTCTTCCGCCTCAAAACCCGCTGCTGTCAGTTTGCGGCCGAGCCGCTGAAGTTCGGGGCAAGCGTCACCTTGCCAGTAATTTTCGTAGACGTACACGAGTACTTCGAACATGCGTCCAATATAACGCAGTTGGCGGCAGCATTGTCAAGCCGGTGAAAAGAGTGCGGTGTTTATGCGTCAGCGCGTCGCTGGAACAGGCCGCCGGGAAGCCTGAACACCTGTCCGTCGAGTTCCAGCTCAAGTAGCTGTGCCTGCAGCATGGCTGTTTCGATCCCGGTTCGCGCCTGTAGTGTGTCCAGGCTCACCACGTCGAATCCCAGTGCGGCGATCAGGGCGGTAGATGAGGGGGACTCGACCAGGAGACCGGTTTCTTTCTCTGTTGACGTATATGCCGCTGCACCCGGCGCCACACCCCGCGCAGGGAGATTTAATTCCTCCAATATGTCCTGCGCAGTTTCCACCAGCTTGGCTCCCTGCTTGATCAGTGCGTGGCAGCCGCGTGACTGGGGCGAATGGATGGAGCCGGGTATGGCAAACACCTCTTTGCCCTGTTCGGCCGCCAGCCGCGCGGTGATCAGCGAGCCGGATTGCAGAGCCGCCTCGATGACCAGAGTGCCCAGCGACAGGCCGGAAATGATGCGGTTGCGTCTCGGGAAGTTCGCGGTCAGCGGTGGCGTGCCGAGCGGGAATTCGCTGATGATCATGCCTTGCTGCGCAATACGGTGCGCCAGCTCGAGATGTTTTTTGGGATAGACACGGTCTAGTCCGGTACCCACCACGGCAATGGTATCTCCGCCGGCTTGCATGGCGCCGTCGTGCGCCGCACCGTCGATACCCAAGGCCAGGCCTGACACAACGCAGAGTTTGGCACCGGCCAGGGCCTTGGCGAATTGGCGCGCATTAGCTTCGCCCTGCGGCGTCGGGTTGCGGCTGCCTACGATGGCTATATGGGCCACGGGGGATGGCGATAACGCCTGCGGCTGGGGTGCATGCTTGCCGAGCATGTAGAGCATCAGCGGGGGATCGGCGATGTCGAGCAAGGCCGCGGGGTAGGCCGCGTCTCCAATCGCGACCACCCGCCGGTGCTCGCCGGCCTGCAACCAGTCCAGCGTCATTTGCAGCTGGGCTGCCAGATTTGGAGGCTCTGCCCTGAGTGCGCGGGCCAATTTCTCCGAACCCAACTGTTCCAGCGCGGCTGAACTCTGGTCAAAAATCGCCTGCACTGATCCAAAAGCGGCTAGCAGCTTGCGGGAATTCTCATTTCCTACGCCCGTTGAGAGGGTCAGGCGCAACCAGGCCTGGAGCTCATGTTTTTCCACGTGATAGCCAGAGCTGAAAGGAAGAAAGGGTCAACGACTTCGAGAACTTGCCCCGAATGTAGGTGGGCTCGGATTACCGACGCCGGTGCGTTGCTTGTCCGCCGGTTAATTGGGGTTGGCGAAACGGTCCCCTACCTTCACGCCGTCAGTCACCTGAAGGACGAGAGCATAGGAAACGGCATCAAAAGTGCGAAACACCATCAACAGGCCATTTCGTTCGTTGGGCAACTTGATCTGCGTGCGGTTACTGTCGGTTTTGTCTTTCAGTCGTTCCCCGTCCTTGAGAATGGCCATGACATGGCCACGTTCCAGGCCATCCCTGGCGCCACGATTGATGACCACGACCTGGTTCTCCGCAGCATTGGTCACGGCACTTCCATAGATAGACACAATCTGTCCGGCAACGGCAGAAGAAGGCGCGTGCGGTATGTAATTCAGCAACTCGCGTGGCGGTTCAACCAACAGCCGGTCACCCACACGCATCTCTTCTTTGGTAGCAACGATGTCGATCGTCGCCGGCACGATTTCGGATTGCAGCTTGCCGTCTTTACCGGCTATTTCCGCAACCGATTCGCCGCGTGCTATTTCCGCCTTGCCGACGTATTGCGCCTCGTAGCCCAGAATCGCCTGGGTCGTCGGATCTTTCAGCGGCGTTGCGTTGCGAAACACCCGGTAATTGACCGGTTCGCCTTTTTCAATGCTCAGGGGTTTGCCGGTGGTGCTGCCGGTGCCGTATTGGCTACGCGCATAGGCGCGATCTCCGCGGCTAAGCAGAACGCGGCCTTCCTGGGCCGCCACAATGCGGGGCGCATTGGAAAGCATGGCCTCGTCGACGATCAAGGCCTCATTCAGGAAGGGCTCGATCAGGTTGGGCGCGATCGTGGGAATGGAGGTGTCTGCCAGGGTTTCAAAGCGGGTGCGCGGAGAAACTCGTACGGTGTCTGTCGGCGGGCCATCGGTTTGGGCCTGGCGGGTTCGCAAAACGGCACGCCCATCGGATTTCTCCAGATAGAGCTGTTGCCCCGGGTAAATGCGGTGAGGGTTGCGGATGTCCTGGAGGTTCATGCCCCATAGCTCGGGCCAGCGCCAGGCGTTTTTCAGAAATAAACCGGAAATTGCCCACAAGGTGTCGCCGCGCTTCACGGTGTAGGTATCGGGCGCATTGGGAGCCAGATCGCCCAGGGGAACGCCTGTCTGGGCCACTTGGGCTGCCGTGGCTTTTTGGTCGGCCGTGATGGGGAAGTTCTGAGCATGCAAGCCGACCGAAATGCCCAAAAGAGCTGCAGCGGCTATTGAAATTTGACTGAAACGACCAGAAATTGTTTGCATCTTGTAGGCCTTCGGCGCTTTTATGGGGCTAGGACGGCGTTTTCGGGGTGCAACCCCGCGAAAAAAACCGTGTTTATATCTTGATAAATCACTAACGATTTTGTACCTAAGCCCTTGATTAAGCAACGAATACACGATTCTGGGAATATCAGGATGCCGAAAAACAGAGAAAAGTGGCGAAAATAGCGACATCTCACCCATTGCCCAGCCTTCCTCCATGAGCCAGTTAACCATTCTTCGTTACCCCGACCCCCGCCTCCACACCGTTGCCAAGCCTGTGGCGGCCGTTGATGCGCGCCTGCGCAAGCTGGTCGACGACATGCTCGAAACCATGCACGAAGCGGCGGGCATCGGCCTGGCGGCAACCCAGGTGGATGTGCATGAGCGCCTGGTCGTGATTGATGTCAGCGAAGACCGGACCCAGCCCCTGGTGCTGATCAATCCCGAGATTGTCTGGGCCAGCGAAGAAACACGCGTGGGCGACGAAGGCTGCCTGTCGGTGCCTGGTATTTATGACGGCGTGGAACGCTCTACCGCCATCAAGGTACAGGCGCTGGATCTAGACGGGAAGCTGCAGGTGCACGCAGCCGAAGGCATGCTGGCGGTTTGCATCCAGCATGAAATGGATCATCTGATGGGCAAGGTGTTTGTGGAGTACCTGTCCCCGCTGAAACGCAACCGCATCAAAACCAAGATGATCAAGCAGAAAAAGGACGAGGAGCGCGACTCGCCCCGTTAACCTGTCCGTACGTACGGACGTCGGCCGTCAGTACCGCGTGCCGGAACCACGGGATTTCCCTAGGAGTCTTTAGAATCGGACTCCATGCGTGTCATTTTTGCCGGTACCCCTGAGTTCGCCCGTGTGGCCCTTGAAAAGCTGCATGCAGCCGGTTTTGAGATTCCCCTCGTACTGAGCCAGCCTGACCGCCCCGCAGGCCGCGGCATGAAACTGCAGGCTTCGCCCGTCAAGCAATGGGCCGAAACCTCACACACGCCCATCGCCCAACCCAGAAGCTTGCGGCTGGACGGCAAATTCCCTGACGATGCCGCCGCGGCGCGCGAAGCCATCACCGCAGCACGCGCGGACGTCATGGTGGTGGCGGCCTACGGACTCATTCTTCCGCTGTGGGTTCTGGATGTACCGCGGTTGGGCTGCCTCAATATCCACGCGTCGCTGTTGCCGAGATGGCGCGGTGCCGCGCCGATTCACCGGGCCATCGAAGCCGGTGATCCGGAAACCGGCGTCACCATCATGCAAATGGATGCCGGGCTGGACACGGGCGACATGCTCCTGACGGAAAAGCTGCGCATCGCACCCGGCGACACCACGGCTTCGCTGCACGACAGGCTGGCCAATCTGGGCGGGCGGCTCATCGTGGAGGCCCTCGAGATCGCTGCGTGCGGAGGCCTGCAGGCGGTCTCTCAGCCCGCAGAGGGCATCACTTACGCACACAAAATTGAAAAACATGAAGCATTGCTGGATTGGTCGCAAAGCGCTGCCGTACTCGAGCGGCGCATCCGGGCGTTCAACCCGTTTCCCGGCGCGGCCGGTGTTGTAGACGGGCAAACCCTCAAGTTCTGGCGTGCCGAAGTTCTGGCGGATGTGCGCCGGCCGGGTGGGGCCGAGGCCGGTGAAGTCCTTGCCGCAGGGCCACAAGGTGTGGACATTTGTGCCGCCGATGGCGTTCTGCGCATGAGCCGGCTTCAAAAAGCCGGCGGCAAGGCGCTGGATGCATCCGAATTTTTGCGGGGATTTGAGATCCGTCCCGGCATGGTCTTCATTCAACCGGATATCGCCAGACAGGGGTGAAAAAAATGACGGGACAGAAAAGGGTGGGGTTTTTGTGAAGACATTCTTCAAGCATCCGGACTTCCGGCTCGGGGTGAGTGAGCTCGCCACCGTCGCGCCGGGTATCGCCGCCTGGGGCCTGATGACAGGCGTGGCGATGGTCAAGTCGGGCATGAGTCTTATCGAGGTGCTGCTGATGGCGGTGCTGGTTTTTGCCGGCAGTTCCCAACTGGCAGCCTTGCCACTTATCGTGGCTGGCGCACCCATGTGGGTGATTCTGGCCACCTCGTTTTGCGTCAACCTGCGCTTCATGGTCTTCAGCGCCCACCTGCGCCCCTATGTGATGCACCAGAGCTTGTGGCGCCGCATGGCTTTTGGCTACGGCATGGCCGACCTGAACTATGTGCTTTTTACCAAACGCTTCCCGCACCCGGCCGCCGATGCTGCCGGCATTGAAGCCCAGGACGCCTACTGGGTAGGCAGCTGCGGCATGAGCTGGGTCAGCTGGGTGGGCGCCACGCTGGTGGGAATCGCGCTGGCCAATTCCATTCCGCTGTCCTGGGGCCTGGGCTTTGCCGGCATCCTGGCGCTGCTGGGCATCATGTGGTCGCTGGCCACCACCCGACTGCGCGCGGTGTCTGCAGCCATCGCGGGTGCCGCCGCTGTCGCCACCTTCGCCTTGCCGCTCAAGCTCAATATCCTGGTGGGCATTGCCGTGGCCGTCATCGTCTGCCTGGTGCTGGAAAAATCAGCGCCGGCCAAGCCTGCGGTATCCACTCCCGGAACCGGAGACGCAGCATGAACCAGACGGATCTCTGGACGGTGGTGACCATCATCGGCATGACGCTGATGACCGTCCTCACGCGCTCCTTCTTTTTTCTCTCCAGCAAGCCCTGGACGCTGCCCGGCTGGGCGCAGCGCGGCCTGCATTACGCGCCCATTGCTGCGCTGGCCGCAGTGATCGTGCCGGAAATGGTGATGACGCAGGGCCACTTCATCGCAACCTGGAAAGACGCGCGGCTCTTTGCAGTAGTCGCCGGCACCGCCTGGTATTACTGGCGTCACGGCGTGCTGGGCACCATCCTGGCCGGCATGGCGGTGTATTTGCCGTTGCATATGGGGTTGGGCTGGTAGCCCCACGGTAAAAATTAGCACACCCCTATCGGGCTCACTGCGTGTAGCCCTTTTCCCCTTGCAGGGGACGGCGCCTGCGGCCCGGCAAAGCCGGTTCCGCGGCCCCCGCTGGCCTTGGCGTTACTCGCTTCGCATCGTGTTTGGTGTCGACTGCTATCAAATCAGTAGCTGTTTGCGCTGGTTCTGCGCGGGCTGGAGGCCGATTTGATGCCTAAATTTACGCTTTCCCGGCTTTGTCTGACGCGCCCAGGTACATGCGGCAACCTACAATTTGGGGCTTTGGGCGCTGTGGCCCAAAGCCTTTTTTCATTTGTGAGCCCTCCATGAACTTCATCCGTTTCTCCGACCTGTGCGCTAGCGGCAAAGTTGCCGGCAAGCGCGTGTTCATCCGTGCCGACCTCAACGTGCCGCAGGATGACAGCGGCAACATCACCGAAGACACGCGCATCCGCGCCTCGATTCCCTGCATCCAGATGGCGCTGGATGCCGGCGCCGCCGTGATGGTGACTTCCCACCTCGGTCGGCCGGTGGAGGGTGAATTCAAGCCGGCCGATTCGCTGGCGCCTGTGGCCAAACGCATGGGCGAGTTGATGAAGCGCGACATTCCCCTGGCCTCCGGCTGGGTAGACGGTGTGGATGTCAAACCCGGCCAGCTGGTGATGCTGGAGAACTGCCGGCTCAACAAGGGCGAGAAGAAAAACAGCGAAGAGCTGGCGCGCAAGATGGCTGCGCTCTGCGATATTTTTGTGCACGATGCGTTCGGCACGGCGCACCGCGCTGAAGCCTCCACCTATGGCATTGCGCAGTACGCGCCCGTCGCCAGCGCCGGCCCGCTGCTGGCCGCCGAGATGGACGCCATCTCCAAAGCCCTTTCCAGCCCGCGCAGGCCGCTGGTTGCCATCGTGGCCGGCAGCAAGGTCTCGACCAAACTCACCATCCTCAAGTCGCTCGCCGCCAATGTTGACCAGCTCATCGTGGGCGGCGGTATTGCCAACACCTTCATGCTGGCCGCCGGTTTGAAAATCGGCAAAAGCCTGGCCGAAGCCGATCTGCTGGCCGAAGCCAAAGCCGTGATTGACGCCATGAAGGCGCGCGGCGCCGAGGTGCCCATTCCGACGGACGTTGTCACCGCCAAAACCTTTGCCGCTGACGCGCCGGCCACCGTCAAGGCGGCCACTGATGTCGCCGATGACGACCTGATTCTTGATATCGGCCCGCAAACCACCGCGAGACTTGCGGCGCAGCTCAAGGCGGCCGGCACCATCGTGTGGAACGGCCCGGTCGGCGTGTTTGAGTTTGACGCGTTCGCCAAAGGCACCGAAGGCATTGCGCGCGCCGTTGCGGACAGCAGCGGGTTCTCTATCGCCGGAGGCGGGGACACGCTGGCCGCCATTGCCAAATACGGCATTGAAAAGCAGGTCGACTACATCTCGACCGGCGGCGGCGCTTTTCTGGAGGTGCTGGAAGGCAAGACGCTTCCGGCCTTTGAAATCCTGCAAAAGCGCGCGGGCCATTGAGGCGCTACTTGCAAAATACGGCAAACCGCGGTTTGCAGGTTCAGGGCGCGACACGCTGCATGCAGCGGGCCACCCTCCGGCTTCTGGCCAATACCCCGGCTGCGGCGATGGCTTGGTAACCGCTACGTAACTCATTCGTGTAAAAATAAGAAACTAAATTACAGGAGACAGACATGAAGATGCAGCGCCGCGGCACCAAAATCGTTGCCACCCTTGGCCCCGCCTCCAGCGATCCGGCCTTGCTGGAGCAGATGATTCGCGCTGGCGTCAATTGCGTGCGGCTGAATTTCAGCCACGGCACGGCGCAAGACCACATCGACCGTGCCAGGCTGGTGCGGGAGGCCGCCACCCGCGCCGGGCGTGAGGTCGCCATCATGGCCGACCTGCAGGGCCCGAAAATCCGTGTCGGTAAATTTGCCGAGGGCAAGGTGCAGCTCGAGCAAGGCATGAAGTTTGTGCTCGACGCGTCCCGCACCGAGCTGGGTGACATCAACGGCGTGGGCCTGGACTACAAGGAACTGCCGCGCGACGTCAAGGCCGGCGACACCCTGCTGCTCAACGACGGCCTGATCGTCATGACCGTGGACAAAGTAAAGGGCGAGCAGGTCCATGCGACGGTCAAGATCGGCGGCGTGTTGTCCAACAACAAGGGCATCAACAAGCAGGGCGGCGGCCTGACGGCGCCGGCGCTGACGGCCAAGGACATGGAAGACATTCGCACTGCGATGAGTTTCCAGGCCGACTATGTTGCGGTGAGCTTTCCGCAGAACGCCAGCGACATGGAAATGGCGCGCCAGCTGTGCAACGTGGCCGGTGCCGAGCACCGCCACAAGCCGGGCTTGATCGCCAAGATCGAGCGTGCTGAGGCGATCCCCAATCTGGAAGCCATCTGCAGGGCCAGCGACGGCATCATGGTCGCGCGCGGCGACCTGGCCATCGAGGTCGGCAATGCCGCTGTGCCGGCGCTGCAAAAACGCATGATCCGCATGGCCCGTGAGCTGGACAAGGTGGTCATCACCGCGACCCACATGATGGAATCCATGATCACCAACCCGGTGCCTACGCGCGCCGAGGTCAGCGACGTGGCCAACGCGGTGCTCGACGGCACCGACGCCGTCATGACCTCGGCCGAGACCGCCGCCGGCCGTTATCCGCTGGAGACCATTGTCGAGATGGCCAATATCTGCGCCGAAGCCGAAAAAGCCGAGGACGTGAAACTGGATGCCGACTTCACCGGCATGACCTTTGACCGCATTGACCAGTCCATCGCCATGGGCGCCCTGTTCACGGCCCACCACCTGGGTTGCAAGGCCATTGTGGCGCTGACCGACTCGGGCTCTACGGCGCTGTGGATGAGCCGCCACCGTATCCATATCCCCATCTACGCACTGACGCCCAAACTGGCGACCCAGCGCAAGATGGCGCTGTACCGCAATGTCAGGCCGCTGCTGATGGACCAGAGTGTCGAGCGCGACACTGCGCTCGGCGATGCCGAGGCCCACCTGAAAAAACGCGGCATCGTCGAAAGCGGTGACATTTATGCCATCACCTGCGGCGAACCCATGGGCGCGCCA
Organism: Polaromonas sp. P1_F6; assembly: GCF_056405695.1. Classification (NCBI taxonomy): domain Bacteria; kingdom Pseudomonadati; phylum Pseudomonadota; class Betaproteobacteria; order Burkholderiales; family Comamonadaceae; genus Polaromonas; species Polaromonas sp. P1_F6. The sequence goes on along the minus strand of NZ_JBFUBQ010000004.1, from coordinate 394,815 downwards.
GGCGGCACCAATATGCTGAAGATTTGCAGGGTAGCTTGAGCCCCCACGCTTTTCACTTCGTGTAATGCGCTGCCCCCCGAGGGGGCCGCCCGCCCTACGGCCCGGCAAAGCCGAAAAATTGGCACACCCCTATCGGGCTCACTGCGTGTAGCCCTTTTCCCCTTGCAGGGGACCGCGCCTGCGGCCCGGCAAAGCCGGTTCCGCGGCCCATGCTGGCATGAAGAATCAGTAGCGTAACCAGCGGGGGTTTTCACCAGTGGGGGCCAAGGGTCCGGCTTCGCCGGCCCAAGGCGCCGCCCCCTCGAGGGGGGAACAGGCTACACGCAGTGAGCCTGGACGGGGGTGGACGATGTTTACACGCCGTTACGGCATGCATTCAGACACAAGTTCGGTTATCCCACCCTATTCGGGTAAACGTTAGAATCAAGGCTTCGGTTACTTCGTGGTTACGGGCGTTTCCAGGCGGCTTTTACGCCGCACGGCCCTCGCGAGGAACCCGCCTTTTGGCAGTGTTTTTCTAACTTCTGGGGATATCACACATGGCACTCGTTTCTATGCGCGAGCTGCTGGACCATGCGGCAGTCAACGGCTACGGCATTCCGGCTTTTAACGTCAACAACCTTGAGCAGGTGCAAGCCGTGATGGAAGCGGCCAAAGAGACCGGCGCGCCCGTCATCCTGCAGGCCAGCGCAGGCGCCCGCAAGTACGCCGGTGAACCCTTCATCAAACACCTGATCGAGGCGGCTATCGAGATGTATCCCAACATCCCGCTGGTCATGCATCAGGACCACGGCCAGAACCCTGCCGTTTGCCAGGGCGCCATCGACCTTGGTTTTTCGTCCGTGATGATGGACGGCTCGCTCGAAGCCGACGGCAAGACCATCGCCAGCTATGAATACAACGTCGAGGTGACGAAGAAGGTCTCGCAGCTGGCCCACAAATACGGAGTTACCGTCGAAGGTGAGCTCGGCTGCCTGGGTTCGCTGGAGACCATGAAGGGCGACAAGGAAGACGGCCACGGCACCGACGCCACCATGACGCGCGAGCAGCTGTTGACCGACCCCGAGCAGGCCGCCGACTTCGTCAAGCGCACGCAAATTGACGCGCTGGCGATTGCCATCGGCACCAGCCACGGCGCCTATAAATTCACCCGCAAGCCCACCGGCGACATCCTGGCGATTGACCGCATCAAGGAAATCCACAAGCGCATCCCGAGCACCCACCTGGTGATGCACGGCTCGTCCTCGGTGCCGCAGGAAATGCTGGCTGTCATTCGCCAGTACGGCGGCCAGATGAAGGAAACCTACGGCGTGCCCGTCGAGGAAATCCAGGAAGCCATCAAGCACGGCGTGCGCAAGATCAACATCGATACCGACATCCGCCTGGCCATGACCGGCGCGGTGCGCAAGTTCCTGGCTGAAAACCCCGAGAAATTCGACGCCCGCGAATGGCTCAAGCCCGCCCGTGAAGCCGCCAAGGCTCTGTGCAAGCAGCGCTACATCGAATTTGGCTGTGAAGGCCAGGGCGCCAAGATCAAGGGTGACGCCCTGCAGGTCGTGGCCGCCAAGTACGCCAAGGGCGAGCTCGCCCAGGTCGTGCATTAAAAAGCACCGAAAATTCCCGCCGCCCGCCCGCGCGGATTGGCGATAATTCAAAGCCCGTGGACTCTTTCGAGTCGCGCGGGCTTTTTACTTTGACTCCCTCTGCCACCCTGTCATCCTGCCTCCCACCATGACCCAAGCACTCCATACCTCCGCCCTGACCTCCCTGCCCCTGCTGGCGCGCGGCAAAGTGCGCGACAACTACGCTGTGGGCAAGAACAGGCTGCTGATGGTGGCCAGCGACCGGCTGAGTGCATTCGATGTCATCCTGGGTGAGCCAATCCCCGGCAAGGGCGCGCTGCTCACGCAGATGGCGCTGTTCTGGTTTGGCAAGCTCGGCCACATTTGCCCCAACCACCTGACCGGCGAGACACCCGAAAGCGTGGTCACCCCGGCCGAGGTGCCGCAGGTCGTCAACCGCTCCATGCTGGTCAAGCGCCTCAAGCCCATCCCGGTCGAGGCCGTGGTGCGCGGTTACCTGGCCGGCAGCGGCTGGAAAGAATACCAGGAGAGCCAGGCCGTCTGCGGCGTACCGCTACCCGCGGGCCTGAAGAACGCAGGCAAACTGCCGGAGCCCATCTTCACACCGGCCGCCAAAGCCGAAGCCGGCGAGCACGACGAAAACATCAGCTACGAGCAGGTGGTGAAAGTAGTTGGCGCCGACATGGCCGCGCAGATCAAAAAGATCAGCATCGAGATCTATAGCACCGCCGCCGCCTTCGCCCTGACCAAGGGCATCATCATTGCCGACACCAAATTCGAATTCGGCCTTGATGAGAATGGCGTGCTTACGCTGATGGACGAGGTGCTGACGCCCGACTCCTCACGCTATTGGCCGATCGAAGGCTATGAAGCGGCGTATGCCGCCGGCCAGAACCCGCCCAGTTACGACAAGCAGTTTGTGCGCGACTGGCTTGAAAGCGTGCGCATCAACGGCAAGCCCTGGGACAAAACCCCGCCTGCGCCGCACCTGCCGGCCGATGTGGTTGCCAAGACTGCTGCCAAGTACCAGGAAGCCTTGGCCCGCCTGACGGCCTGAGGCACGGCAGCAGTCGCCGGCGCCCTCCATGGAGTTCCTGCTCGAGTTGCTGTTCGAATTTTTCGGTGAACTGTTTTTGCAGCTCTTCGGTGAGTTTTTTGGCGGTGTTTTCAAGGCGGCCTGGTACAAGCTGCACGGACGCGACCATGAGCTCACTCCCGTGCAGGAAGCTGCCTGGTCTGTGGCTACAGGTGTTGGCGCCGGCCTCCTCACCGTGCTGGTGGTGCCTCATCTGGCGATTCGCCTGCACTGGCTGCAAATTCTCAATCTGCTGCTTGCCCCTTTGCTGGCGGGGCTGCTGGTCGAAAGGGCTCGTGCGTGGCGCGAATCGCGCCGTGAATTCAGCGTTGAGGTGGCAGGCTATGCCGCGCTGTTCGGGTTTGCTTTTGCCTTGACGCGCTGGCTGTTTGGCCAATAAGCCCTAGCTCAAGACGACGCTGCTGAGGCGCCGACGATACGTCGCCACGGTCGCATCTTCCGGCGGGATTTGCCCATCAGCCACCTTGGGCTTGGGCGCTTCCATGACGTCGAGCACGGCGATGTAGGTCTTGCGTGCCAGGTCTTCGTTCCAGGCCTTGTCGCGCATCAGGATTTCCAGCAACTCGTCCAGCGCCTCAGTCCAGCGCTGCTGCGCCATGAGCCAGCGGGCTTTGTCAAAACGTGCTTCGAAATCGCGTTTGTTGGCCGTAATCCTTGCATCAAAACCGGCTGCAGCACCCACTCCATGAGCGCCGGTAGCTACAAAATCCATAGCATCCATCCAGCGCTTGAGCGAGTCAAAGCGCCGCACCACGGTGGTCTGGGCGATCACAGGCGCAAACGCCACCTTGGCGTCGTCTTCGCGGCCCAGCTGCAGCAGCAGCTTCACATAGTCAAAGCGGGCGTTGTCGTCGGCCGGGTTGGCGGCGACGGCATGCTGGAGTTTTTCCAGCACGGCAGTGGGGTCCGTGTTTTCTTCTTCGAGCGCGAGTTCCTGCTCTTCGGGCTGCTCTTCAGCCGGCGGCAAATGCTTGTCGAGGAATTCCTTGACCTTGCCTTCGGGCAGGGCGCCGGCAAAACCGTCCACCGGCTGGCCGTTCATCATCAATATGCAGGTGGGGATGCTCCGGATGCCGAAAGCGGCACCCAGTTGCTGCTCCTGGTCGGAGTCGATCTTGACCAGCTTGAAGCGCCCGGCATATTCCACTTCCACTTTTTCAAGGATGGGCCCGAGCGACTTGCAGGGGCCGCACCAGGGCGCCCAGAAGTCGATCAGCACAGGCGTGGTCATGGATGCGGCAACGACTTCCGCTTCAAAGTTGGCAATGGTGACGTCGATCATGGTCTGGCAGAGTTGGGGTATCGGGGCCGGTTTTCAACCGGGTCGGCGCAGCTGGACGCCTGAGAGGCAAGAGCGTAGCACGCACGGCACGGCCCTTGCGGTGGCCTGCCCTTAAAATCATGGGGTTAGAACCTGCAACCCCGGCCTTGAAGGTCCCCGCATGACAACAAGCAACAATTCGGCAAAACCCCTGGTGGGTGTGGTGATGGGCTCCAGCAGCGACTGGGAGACCATGCAGCACGCCGTGCAGATCCTGACGCAATTCGGCATTGCGCACGAAGCCCGGGTGGTGTCGGCCCACCGCATGCCCGACGAGCTGTTTGCCTATGCCGAAGGTGCCGGCGGTCGCGGCTTGCAGGCCATCATTGCCGGCGCCGGCGGCGCAGCGCACCTGCCCGGCATGCTGGCCGCCAAAACCACCGTGCCGGTGCTGGGTGTTCCCGTGGCCAGCAAGCATTTGCAGGGCGTGGACTCGCTGCACAGCATCGTGCAGATGCCCAAGGGCATTCCGGTCGCCACCTTTGCCATCGGCAACGCCGGCGCAGCCAATGCAGCCCTGTTCGCGGTGGCCATGCTGGCCCTGCACAACCCGGCGCTGGCCGCCCAATTGCAGGCTTTCCGTGCAGAGCAAACCGCTGCCGCGCACGCCATGACGCTGCCGCCCGCATGACCGCCTCCACCTCTTCCCGGGCCGCCTCCAGCCTGCCGGAGTTGCCTATTTTTCCCGGCACGGCCTCGGCCTTCGGCCAGCCCGCTACCCTCGGCGTGATGGGCGGCGGCCAGCTGGGCCGCATGTTTGTGCATGCCGCGCAGCGCCTGGGTTATTTCACGGCGGTGCTGGACCCCGATCCGCAAAGCCCCGCGGGCCTGGTGAGCCATCACCACATCCAGGCCGGCTACAGCGATGAAAAAGGGCTGACCCAACTGGCCGCACTGTGCGCCGCCGTCACCACCGAATTTGAAAACGTGCCCGCCGGCGCGCTGCAGGCGCTGGCCGCCAGCCGCCCCGTGGCACCCGGCGCTGCCGCCGTGGCCATCGCGCAAAACCGCATCGAGGAAAAATCCCACTTCACCGCCAGCGCCGCCGAATCCGGCGTGCTGGCCGGCGTTACCTGCGCACCCTACGCCGTGATTGAAACAGCCGGGCAGCTGAAGGCGGTGCCCGCCGGTTTGCTGCCCGGCATCCTCAAGACCGCGCGCATGGGCTACGACGGCAAGGGCCAGGTCCGCGTCAAGAATGCGGACGAACTGGCCACCGCCTGGGCCGGCCTGAAGCAGGTGCCCTGTGTGCTCGAAAAAATGCTGCCACTCAAGGCCGAGTGCTCGGTCATCGTGGCGCGCGGCTGGGACGGCAGCGTCGTGAGTTTTGCGCCCCAGCTGAATGTGCATGTCGACGGCATTCTCGCGGTGACGCAGGCTTATGAAGGAAATATGCCTGCAGCGCTTGCTGGTCGTGCGCAAGCAGCTACCAAAACCATAGCAAAACACATTGACTATGTCGGCGTGCTCTGCGTCGAGTTTTTCCTGGTGGACGACGGCAGCGCCGATGGCGCGCTCATCGTCAATGAAATGGCGCCACGCCCGCACAACAGCGGCCACTACACGATGGACGCCTGTGACGTGTCGCAGTTCGACCTGCAGGTGCATGCCATGGCCGGCCTGCCGCTGCCGCAGCCGCGCCAGCATTCACCGGCCATCATGCTCAACCTGCTGGGAGATGTGTGGTTTGACACCCATGGAAAGATGCGCACACCCGACTGGCAGGCCGTGCTGGCACTGCCCGGCACGCACCTGCATCTCTACGGCAAAACCGAAGCCCGCATCGGCCGCAAGATGGGCCATCTCAACATCACGGGCCCCGACGTCGCTTCAGTCAAGGCCACGGCACGCCAGGTTGCATCCATCCTGGGCCTGCCCGGCCTGGACGCCCTCTGATGATTCTTCCCGGTACGGACCCTGAAGCCATTCTTGAAGCCGCACGCCGCATCCGGGCCGGTGGGCTGGTGGGCTTCCCGACGGAGACGGTGTACGGCCTGGGCGCCGACGCTTCCAGCGATCAAGCCGTCGCCGGAATTTTTGAAGCCAAGGGCCGTCCGTCCGACCATCCGCTCATCGTGCACGTGGCCGATGCGGCGCACGTAGACGCTTACGCCAGCAGCGTGCCGCCGTTTGCCGCGCGCCTGATGAAAGCCTTCTGGCCCGGGCCGCTCACCGTGATCCTGCCGCGCAAGGAAGGCGTGGCAGCGGCCGCGGCCGGCGGCCAGGATTCGATCGGCCTGCGCTGCCCCTCACACCCTGTCGCGCTGGCTTTTTTGAAAGCATGTGACACGGGTGTTGCCGGCCCCAGCGCCAACCGTTTCGGCCGCGTCAGCCCCACCACTGCGCAGCATGTGCAGCAGGAGTTTGGCGACAGCCTGCTGGTGCTCGACGGCGGGCCCTGCGATGTCGGCATCGAATCCAGCATCGTCGACTGCACGCGCGGGCGGCCTGTGTTGCTGCGCCCGGGCATCCTCACGCGCGCGCAACTCGAAGCCGCGTGCGGCGAGGCCGTGCTGGGGAAAGACGAATTCGAGCAAGAGGCTCCGGGCGATGCGCCGCGCGCTTCCGGCACGCTCGAAGCGCACTACGCGCCCGACGCCAAGGTGCGCCTGATGGACGCCGGCCCCATACAAACCGCACTCGATTTGCTGGGCGCCGAGGCCGCCCACATCGCCGTTTACGCGCGCAGCATCGTGCGCATCAAGTCAGAAAAAGTGTTGTACCGCCGCATGCCCGACGACGCGCTGGCCACCGCGCAGCAACTGTTTGCCGTGTTGCGCGACTTTGATGCCAAAGGCGTCAAGCTGATCTGGATTGAAAACCCACCGGCGGCCGCCGAGTGGGATGGCGTGCGCGACCGGCTGCAACGGGCTGCCGCGAGCTGAAGCGTCAAGAATCGGCTGCCATGTTGGATGGAACCATCGCTTGTCTCCTCATCGGTGCCGCCGTCGGGTTGTGGATGATGTGGCGCGAGCGCAGGAGCGACCGGCGGAACACTGGCGGGTGTTGCTACCAATGCGGAAGAGCGCTTGGCTTTGACTTCAAGACCGTCACGCGAAGGTACGAAGGAGGGTCAACCAAGCGCGTTGACTTCTGCGCGAAGTGTGCACGCCACCGGCTTGTCTGGGGCTGGCTCGTCCTTGGGCTCGTGATCATTTTTGTTGGGCTAATGTGGTATCACTTGCATCACTCGGGCTGATGCATACCGGCGCATCACATCGAATTTGTCCCCATGTACCTGGGACATCAGGAAAGAGGTAACCCATGCTCTCCATCCTCCTCACCATCTGGTTCCTCCACGTCGCGGCCATGATGAGCCCCGGCGCCAATGTGCTGCTGGTCTCGCAACTCGCTGCCAGCGATAGGGCGCGTAGCGCGGTGTTCGCGGCGCTGGGTGTGACGGCCGGGGCTGCCATCTGGGCGCTGTGCGCGGTGCTGGGCGTCAACGCCATCTTCCAAATTTTTCCGGGGCTGCGCCTGGTGCTGCAGGTGGCCGGTGGCCTGTATCTGCTCTATGTGGCGAGCCGGCTCTGGCGCTCGGGCGGCCTTGCACTGGGCGATGGCGGCCCGGCGGTGTCATCGGCAGCGGCGTTTCGCCTGGGGTTTCTCACCAATATCACCAACCCCAAGTCGGCGCTCTTTTTCGGCAGCGTGTTTGCCGCCTCGTTTCCGGCCGCTCCCAGCCCGGCATTGCAGGCCGCGGCCGTGGCCATGATCGTGGTCAACGCGCTGTGCTGGCACACGCTGCTGGCCTATTTGTTTTCGCGCGAGCGGGTGCGGTTTGCGTATGCCCGTACGCGGGGCACGGCGGACCGCATCGCCTCGGTGGCTGTCGGCGCATTGGGCCTGGGGCTGCTGGCGGCATCATTGCGCGAAGCGCGCTCCTAGAGCCGGTTCTCAGGGCAGCGCGAATTGCCCGTCAGGCTCCGTGACGGGCCAGGCAGGCAGTTGCCCAAATTTCGGGCATTGTGGCGCAATGCCGCGCCAAGTGGTGTTTTCGTCCACAAGTCCCGCCGCCATCAACAGCCTTGTCCACAGGCGGCAGGGATAACTTGCAGGCACATTGATGAAGCATCCGTGCCTGCCGCGCTGGGCGTCTGTGGTACCGGGCTATTCAGTCGCCGCGCCCGTATACCAGCTTCATCACCAGAATGGCCAGCGCCAGGCCCAGCGTGACCGCGTTCGCCAGCACGATGGGCCAGGCGCCCGCCAGCACACCGTAGGCCAGCCACAGTGCCACGCCAACCGTAAAGGCGCTGTACATCGCCAGTGAAATGCCGCTGACATCGCGGCTGCGAAAGGTCAACCAGGCCTGCGGCGCAAAGCTCGCCGTGGTCAGCACGGCCGCCAGAAAGCCCACGATGTCTGTTGCGTTCATCGCTTGCCCTCCTTGACGGCCCATTCCAGCATCGCATCCAGTGCCGGGCGCGCAGCGGGCGCGTTCGCGTGGTTGATCAGCCCCACCACGATGTAGCGTGCGCCGCTGTCGCCATTGGCATAACCGGCAACCGCGGTCACGTCGCGCAGCGAGCCGGTCTTGACGAAAGCCAGCCCGGCCACCGGCCTGGCGCGTTCGCGCATGGTGGCGTCGGTGCCGGCCACCGGCAGCGAATCGGCGAGATCGGCGGCAAAAGGGCTTTTGGCGGCATGCTGCAGCAGGGCCGACAGGCTGGCAGCACTGATGCGCTCCTCGCGGCTCAGGCCCGAGCCGTTGTCCATCAGCGGGGGTGTGCTGCCGGGCAGGCTTTTGCGCCACCAGGCGGTGAGCGCTGCGCGGGCGGATTCAAGCGTGCCGGCTTTGGGCTGGCCCAGGCCGGCCCAAAGCCCGAGTGTCAAAAAGAGGTGTTGGGCCATGATGTTGTTGGAGTATTTGTTGACGTCGCGCACCATTTCCAGCAACGGCGGCGACTGGTATTCAAACCGCACCGCGGCCTTTTCGCCCGAGAGGGTACCGGTCCTGCGCAGCATGGCCAGCTCTGCCGGCGTGGCGTCGCGCACTGTGCCCGTCAGCAGGCCACCCAGTTGCCGCCACGACCCTTCGATGGCGCGCGCCGCAAAACTCGCGGGGTCGGCATAGGCGCTGGGCCACACTTTTTCGCCGCAGGCCGAAGAATAGGTACCCAGGAATTCGATGTTGACGGGGTTTTCAACGCTGGCACGCAGCTCGCTGCGCCAGTCGCCGCAGCGCGCCACACGCACGATCGGTACCGTCGCGCCCACCTGCACACCCGCCAGCGGCGGCTCATAGCGCACCAGCGCACGGCCATTTGGAAGGTCCGGCGTGAATGTCATCACAATGGTTTTGAAATTGATCAGCAACGCATCGGGCCGGGCGTTGTAGGGCCGCAGCGGCTCGCCGTCAAATTCGCCCGGATCGGTGGGCGGCACGCTGAAGGCGCTGCGGTCCAGCACGATGTCGCCGCGGATCGCCCGCGCCCCTCCGGCCTGCACCTCGGCCAGCAAGGCCTGCAGGCGTTCAACGACCAGCTTGGGGTCGCCGCCGCCCTGCACCACCATGTTGCCGTTGAGCAGGCCGCCCGAGGCGCTGCCGTCCAGTATCACCTTCGTCTTCCAGGTGAAGTCGCGGCCCAACGCGTCGAGCGCCGAGTACGTGGTCACCAGTTTCATGACGGAGGCAGGGTTCATTGGCACATCGGCGCGCCAGCTCAGGCGCGGCACCGGTTTGCCGCTGCCGGCTTCCACCACCAGCATGGACACCGCATCGCGCGGCACCCTGGCGCGCGACAGGGCTTTTTCAATCGGGGCCGGCAGGCGTGCGGTTTGTGCCAGGCCGGGGCTTGCGGCCAGGGCTGCCATGGCCGCCAGGGCAGCCAGCGCAACAGTGTGTGTCGTGCGCGGGCGCAGCAAGTCGTGGGTCATGCGGGGATTATCGCGGTTGAGCGTTCTGCAAGGCGCTGCCGGTGGGCGCCGGGGTGGCCGGCCATTGGCGCGGATAATCAGGGCTTACCCATCGGCCCCAGCCTCCGGGTACTCGCAGATTGCTATGAATTTAATAGCTGCTTGCGCCTGATATATAAGGGCTTGAGCCCGATTTAATGCCTGAACTTGTGAAATTCCTCGCTTTTGACACCAGCACCGACCGCATGTCCGTGGCGCTGACCGACGGTGCGCACGTCTGGCAGCACAACGGCCCAGGCGGCGCGCAGGCTTCCACCACGCTGATCCCCGCCATCCTGGCGTTGCTGGCCGAGGCTGGCCTGGCGCTGGGCGAGCTGGATGCCATCGCCTTCGGGCGCGGCCCCGGCTCCTTTACCGGCCTGCGCACCGCCTGCGCGGTGGCGCAAGGCCTGGCCCTGGGCGCCAACCAGGGTGCCGGTATTCCCGTGCTGCCTGTCGACACGCTGATGGCTGTGGTCGAAGAAGCGCGCTTTCAGCAGCAGGGTGATGGCGAAGCGTCCCTGCGCGTCACCGCGCTGCTGGATGCGCGCATGGACGAAATGTATGTGCAGGGTTTTGAGTTCAGCGGCGGGCACTGCCGGGCGCTCGGCGAATGCGTGCTGGTCCGGCCTGAAAACCTGGTGCCGGACACTGCGGCCGGTTTGTTCGCGGGCAATGTTTTTGCGGTGTACGCCGGGCGTTTGCCGGGCAGCCTTGCGGCATTTGCGCAGGCCGAGGCCTTGCCCACAGCCACCGCCATGCTGCGCCTGGCGCCGCAACTGGCTGCTGCCGGGCAATACGTCAGCGCCGACCTCGCCCTGCCACTCTACGTTCGCGATAAAGTAGCGCTGACCACCGAAGAGCGCGACCAGGTCAGGGCCGCCAAGCTGGCCGCCGCTCCACCCCTTTCATGAACGCCATCCTCAAGCCCCTCGAAGCCCAGTTCGAAGCCATGACACCTGCATGGCTGGATGAGGTGGTGCGCGTGGAAAAAACCGCGTATGGCCACCCCTGGACGCACGGCAATTTCAACGATTCGCTCAATGCCGGCTACCAGGCACAACTGCTCACCGCCGGCAATGCGCCCGACGCCGTGCTACTGGGCTATTTCGTGGCCATGAAGGGCGTTGACGAAGTGCACCTGCTCAACATCACCGTGGCCCCCGAACACCAGCGCCAGGGCTGGGCCCGCATCATGCTGGATGCGCTGGCCCTCTGGTCGCGCGGGCAGGGCGCGCAGTGGCTGTGGCTGGAAGTGCGCGTGAGCAATGTGCGGGCCAAGGCCATCTACGAACGATACGGCTTTCGCCATGTTGGCACGCGCCGCAACTACTACCCGGACGGCGCTTCCACGCGCGAAGATGCGGTCGTCATGAGCCTGGCGCTATGAGCCTGGACCTCGACAAACGCCAGCGCGCCATGCTGCGCGAAATGGGTGTGCGCGTGTGGCTGCCGGTTGCCGCTGCGCCTGTTGAAACTGCCACTGCTACTGATTTGGTAGCTGCTGGCGCACGGTCAGTAACGCCTGCAAGTGAAGTTGATCAAAAAGTCAGTGCGCCTTCCACGTCCGCTGCACCGCGAGAGGCTGCGCCGCTCGTGCGGCCTGTGCAGGCGCCGGTTCGCCCGCAGGTCGAAGTGCGCGAAACCGCTGTACCCGGCACAACGGCTGCGTGGCGGATGGGCGACGCGCAAGCCCTGTACGCTGACGCCGCCCATGCCGAAGGCGCGCGCTGGCTGGTGCTGGCCGAAACGCCGGCGGCTGCGCTGCAGCGGCAGTCTTTCAACCCCTTTGAAGGCGATGCCGGCAAGCTGCTCGACAACATGCTGCGCGCTACGCGCCTGCACAAGGCCGGCATGGTGCTGCTGGCCCCGCTGGTCCGGCAGGCGGCATCCGGTGCGGGCGCCGGCCTGCCTGAAGCGCTGCCCGCCCTGGTGGCCAGCGCGCAACCCGATGTCGTGCTCGTCATGGGCCGCCTGGCCGCGCAGGCGGTGTTGCAATCGACAGAGCCTTTCGGCAAACAGCGCGGCCAATTGCACAGCCTGCATGGAGCCCGCATGGTCGTGACCTACGACGCCACCTATTTACTGCGCAACCCGGCCGACAAGGGCAAGGCCTGGGACGACCTGTGCCTGGCCATGAGCTTGGTCGTTACTCCCGGCGTCGCCTGATTTTCCTTCAGGCCTTTTCAGGTACTGTGCGGCTGGGCGCCAGCACTGAAGCAATCGCCACCACCATCAGCACCACGGCAGCCCAGTCTTGCCAGTGCAGCACTTCGCCCAGGCCCAGAGCGCCTGAAAACACCCCGAGGACGGGAATCATCATCACGCTCAGCGTGGAAGCCACCGGCGGCAGCGCGCGCGCCAGCGTGAACCACGCCGCATGCGCGAAACCGAAGATCAGCACCGCGTTGTAAAGAATCGCGCCCCAGGTCGTGGGCGAAGGTGCCTTCCACTGCGGCATCTCAAACACGACACCCAACATGGTCAGCATCACGGCAGTCATCACCGTCATCCAGAACGACAACGTCAGCGTCGCGGCCGGTATCGTGGTCTTGCGCAGCAGCTGCGTGCCCAGCGCCCACACCGCGGCCGCCACCAGCGCGCACAGCACACCCAGGGGGCTGCCCGACAGGTTGGTCATTTCATTCCATAGCAGCAGCGCCACGCCCAGTGCAGCAGCTGCCACACCCAGCCAGTTGCGGGGCTTGAGCTTCGCGCCAAAAAACCACGCGCCCAGCAGCGCCGAAAAAATCGGCATGGTGTAGCCCAGAATCGCCGCGCGCCCGCTGCTGAGGTTTTTCACGGCGAGGATGATCAGTGCATGCCAGACAAACATGTTGGCCGCAGCCAGCCAGAAGAGCTCACGCCACTTGCCCCGCGGCACCCCAAACGGCACCTTCAGCACCACCATGGCAATGCCCAGCACCGGAATGCCCAGCCAGATCGACATCGCCCGGAACGTCAAGGGTGGAAAGTCCGCAATCCCCAGTTTCATCACCGGCCAGTTCAGGCCCCAGACGAGGGTGAGCAGAACCAGCAGGATGAGTTGGCGTTGCGAGAGTTGCATGGAACTATTGTGCCCCCACGGTCGCTCACTTCGTGTAGCTTCCTGCCCCCCGAGGGGGCCGCCCGCCTGCGGTCTGGCAAAGCCAGTCCCGCGGCTCATGCTGGCTTGAAGAATTCTGTGAGTACGGCCAGTGATGGAGGTATTTCACCAGCGGGCAGCTGTGGGACTGGCTTGCGCCGGGCCGGCATAGCGTGCGCCCAAAGTCTGGCTGGGTTGCGCAACACGGGTTGAATTGCTACGCCGCTTCTGGCTCAGCGGCAGACTCTGTTCGTGCTGGCACCCTGTCGTCTTCTGGAATGGCGTAGCGCGGCGCCAGTGCGGCAAGCGACCTCAACACTGGGACGGGTGTCCAGCGAAATAGCGGCGTGAGCCATGGATACGGCACCCTGGATTTCAGAATGGCGCCGTAATCACACGAGGCTTCGTGGGGGAAGTAGTTCTCACGCACGGCCACAAGCTCACAAAAGCCCTTGCCGTGGTAGTAGCGCAGCTGTGGATCAACCGGCAAACCGGCCCGCGTAGCCTGTGCATAGGCCTCTACCGATGCGCCTGGTTTGCGCTGCAAATGACGCCTGAGCCCGGGCATGGGAGAGCCCAGAAACACTTCGCGATTGCCGCATTTCACCGCATACAGATAGTTAAAGGCGATCAGCTGCAAGGCCGCGCCGGCATCCACGCTGGTCAGGCTGATGCCGAACAGGCAGCGGGAGGCGTGCTTGTTCGTTGGCACCTTGCCGTCCAGAGCGGCACTCTTTTGCCAGTCGCCCGGGTTGACCCACTCTGCCTCCGTGGTGGGCTTGCAAAAGAGCGACGCCAGCAATTCACCCGTTTCTGCGCAAAATGCACCCCCGCTCAAATCGGGATGCGCGGCAATGCGTGATCGAAAGTCTTCTGCGGTGGCTTGCTGCTCTTGCGTCCATTGCTTGCGCTCCAGATCCAGCAAGGCTGGAATATCGCCAATACGCAAATTGCGGGTGATGTAGCTGCGCTTTTTGATGGTCGGTTTGGTTGTCATGGGTAACGGTATGCGTGGGTGTTAAAGGAGTTGACTGCCCGGAACGTCGGGGACTGGTGGCGGGTGTGCGGTACCCGAATGGCAGGCGCAATTGCGAGTGCCCAAGGGCTGGAAGTCATGCATCAGCTGCACAGCACCTGTGGTGAGCCACAGCCGGGTGACCCGGGCCTTGTTGCCGAAAAATCCGCTCAGAAAAATGCTGGCTTGCAAATTCACCACCTCATGCCACCAGCCATGAGGCACGTAGATGGCATCACCCGGATACAGATCGACGGCAAACAGTGCGTCTGTTGGCACATCGCTTTGTGCCAGGTCGCGCATGCCCACCGATGCCAGCTTGGCCCAGCGGTCATACTTAGTTGACAACGCACCCAGGTGTTCCACGGTGCCGGGGCGTGCCAGGTAAAAGCGTTTGACTCCGCGCGTGAGCACCGCCAGGTTGTCCAGCAAGTCGTAATGCAAACCCGTGTGTGCACCTTGCGGGCCAATCCATGCGCTGCTGGAGACGATGTTGCCTGGCGGGAATAATGCGTCTTGCTGCACGTCCTGGCGCAATGAGGGTATCTCCTTGAGCAGATCAAACTCTTTGAGGTAGCCGATATGCGAGCCTTCTTCCTGCGCGGCTGTCTGCAACTCCAGCTGTGCCACATAGCGGTCAAGTGTGGACGTCACAAACCGGGTACTGGACCTCTCCCGATTCCCCACTACCAAGGTCACAGGCCTGGCCCCGCCCAGATGGGCAAGGTGCTGAAACGTCCAACGCTCCAGCGCGGCCCAGTTGCGCCCCATGCCCCGCAAAACAACAGGGCCATGACCTATCCACTCATGCCCCCGGGGGGACACCATCTCTGGCACAGCCCCGAGCCTGGAGCGAGGTATTCCTAGCGGGCATTCGCCTTGGGTAATCCACAAATTCACAACGACCTTCAGCACTTGCAATGCGGTGATCGTAAAAATCCACTGTGAAATCCTGATGACGCTAGCGCTTGTTTTTTTGTTGCATCGTGTAAAACGCCGGACAGGTAGCCGCTGGAGACAATCGCGCGTTTGGCATACAGGGGGTTTTCCATCGGGGCCCGGTGCAAGCTGCGGAGATGGTGGGAGCTTAAAATGGGACATGACTTTTCTCGACATGCTGGGCGCCGCAGAACGCCAGAACCGCTCCATGCTCTGCGTCGGCCTGGACCCTGAACCTACGAAATTCCCCGGCAAGCTCAAGGGCGATGCCAACAAGATCTACGATTTCTGCGCGGCGATTGTTGACGCCACCGCCGACCTGGTGATTTCCTTCAAGCCGCAAATCGCCTACTTCGCCGCGCACCGCGCCGAAGGCCAGCTTGAACGCCTGATGGAACACATGCGCCGCGTGGCGCCGCAAGTGCCCATCATCCTGGACGCCAAGCGCGGCGATATCGGCAGCACGGCGGAGCAATATGCCAAGGAAGCCTTTGAGCGCTACGGTGCCGACGCGGTGACGCTCTCGCCCTTCATGGGGTTTGATTCGGTCGCACCATATTTGAAGTACGAAGGCAAGGGCGCATTTTTGCTGTGCCGCACCTCCAACCCCGGCGGCGACGATCTGCAGAACCAGCGCTTCGCCTCGATTGAAGGCCAGCCGCTGTTGTACGAGCATGTGGCGCGTCTGGCGCAAGGTCCCTGGAACCTCAATGGCCAGTTGGGCCTGGTGGTGGGGGCGACTTATC
The DNA here is from genome assembly GCF_056405695.1 of Polaromonas sp. P1_F6. Lineage (NCBI taxonomy): Bacteria > Pseudomonadati > Pseudomonadota > Betaproteobacteria > Burkholderiales > Comamonadaceae > Polaromonas > Polaromonas sp. P1_F6. The sequence goes on along the minus strand of NZ_JBFUBQ010000004.1, from coordinate 379,132 downwards.
CGGCCGAGATCGAGCGTGTGCGTTCGGTGGCGCCGACCTTGCCGCTGCTGATTCCGGGTGTGGGGGCGCAGGGTGGCGATGCCGTCGCGACCGTCAAAGCGGGCTGGCGGGCCGGCGCGCCAATCATCGTGAACTCGTCGCGTGCGATTATCTATGCCTCTTCGGCGGATGATTTTGCGGAGGCTGCGCGGCGCGAGGCGGTGAAGACTCGGGATATGTTGGAAGCGGCTCGGGGTGAGGCTCTGAAGCTGTAGTCTTTCTTGTTCCAGCGCTTTTTGCTGAGGGTTGCTGGCCGGGGGTTGCCCGGCATGCAACTCACTTTTCTTTGCTTCGCCAAAGAAAAGTAAGCAAAAGAAAGGCGACCCTGGTTCCTGCGTCCCTTCGCCGCGCTACGGGCAACCTGCGGTGCTCGGTCCAGCCGGGGTCAAAAACAACTCGCTTCGCTCAAACAAGTTTTTGCCCTGATCCGTCTGGCCCTGCGCTCCTCGGCGCATCCACAAGGGCCAATCGGGAGCGGGGACAAAAATACAAAAYCAACACAAATACCAACAAGGACTCGCCACGGCGAGTCCTTGTTTCTTCAGGYATTCGGATTCCTGTCTTCGGCTGTTGGTATTCCTTCTCCCCATCCCTTCTGTMTGCGCCGAGGAGCGCAGGKYCAGGCGGATCAGGGATCGCGATTGTCTGAGCGAAGCGAGTTCGAGCGAGACCCCGCCTGRACCGAGCACCGCAGGTTGCCCGTAGCGAAGCGGAGGGTCGCAGACAGCAGGGTCGCCTTTTCTTTTGCTTACTTTTCTTTTGGCGAAGCAAAAGAAAAGTGAGTAGCCGCCGGGCTACCCCCGGCCAGCAACCCTCAGCAAAGACCGCAAACACCGAAACAACAACAACCAAAAAAGAAAATAGCTATTAATTTAGGAGCTGCCTGCGCCCGTCCCTATTGGGCGTAAGGCCAATAAGACGATTAATTGGCAACCGTGAACCGGCGCCGAACATGCCGCGCGTTTTCAATCTCGTCCACGATGGCCACAGCCAGGTCAGGCACCGAAATACCGGCCGGCTTGTCACCCTGGCCAGGCAGCAGGTCGTCCGCACCCAGCCGGTATTTGCCGGTGCGCTCACCGGGTGCCAGGCCAATGGGAGGCGAGACAAAGCTCCAGTCCAGTGAGGTTTCGAGCTTGAGCTGGTTCAGCGCCTCGCGTGCGGCGAGCGCGCCCTGCTTGTATTGCGCGGGAAACTCCGGCGTGTCCACGAGTTGCAGGCCGGGCGCCACATACAGGCTGCCGGCGCCACCCACCACGAGCAGGCGTTTGACGCCCGCCTGCTTGACGCCATTCACGATGGCTTTGCTGGCCTCAAGGTGCAGGTCGTGGATTTTCGGCTCGCTCCAGCCGGGGTTGTAGGCGCTGATGACGGCATCGTGGCCCGCCACGGCTTTGGCCACCTGGCCGGCATTCAGTGCGTCGGCGGCGACCACGGTCAGGCCGGTTTGCGGGTTGACCTTGCCAGGGTTGCGGGCCAGTACGGTGACCTTGTGGCCGCGGCTCAGCAGTTCGGAAAGAATGGGTGCGCCGATAAAACCTGTGGCGCCGATCAGTGCGATGTTCATAAAAACTCCTATGGGTAAAAGAGTCTCTAGTTTCATTACTTCACAACGGCCTGAATAGACGGCAAAATTCGCTAACACTGTGAAGTAGAGCTAACTAATGAGCGATAAATCCATGGACCAGCTCAAGCGCATGGCCATTTTTGCCGAGGTGGTTGCCAAAGGGTCCCTGACCGCGGCTGCTCGGCAGCTGGGCATGACGCCTTCGGCCGTGAGCCAGCATTTGCGGCAGCTTGAGCAGTCGCTCGGCCTGGCCCTGCTGCACCGGTCCACGCGGCGCCTGACGCTGACAGAAGCGGGGGAGCGCTACCACGCCGGTTGTGCCGCCATGGTGGCGGCTGCGCGCTCGGCGGAACAGGCGCTGGTGCGGCTGCGCGACGAACCCGAAGGCGAGCTGCGCCTGGCCGCGCCGGCCGGCTTTGGCAGCCTGCTGGCAGCGGCGCTGGCGCCGCTGCGCGGCTACCCCCGGCTCACGCTGCGTCTGCTGCTGGACGACAAGCTGGTGGACCTGATCGGCGAACGCGTGGATATCGCGGTGCGCGTGGGGGAGTTGGCCGACTCCAGCCTGGTGGCACGCAAGCTGGGCGATATGACGCGCCAGCTCTGCGCCTCGCCGGCCTACCTGGCCGAACGCGGCTGGCCCGCCACGCCGCAGGATTTGCTGCGCCACGACTGGCTGGCCAGCAAACCCAACAGCAGCAACAGCGCGGACATGCTGGAGCTGCTGGGCCCGTCCGGCGAACGCGAAACCCTGAGGCTGGAAGGCCGGGTGCAGGCCTCGCAGGTCACGGCGCTGCATGCGCTGGCCATAGCCGGCTGGGGCATCAGCATGGGTGTGAGCGAGGACGACCGCAAAGCGATGGCCGAAGGCCGCTTGCTGCCGATACTGCCGGGCTGGCGCATGGCGGATGTTCCGGTCTACGCCGTCACGCCGCGGCGCGGCGAGCAGCCGGCCAAGGTGCGGTACACGCTGGAGTTGCTGGCGGCCTGGTTCGTAGGTGTCAGGCCTGTTACGGACGCGGCCTGAGCACCAGCCCGCCCAGCATCACACAAGCCAGTGCGGCCGTCAGGTCAAGGCGCATCAGGCGTTGCTTCGCATCCGGTAGCGTTGTGCGGCGGGCTCAGGTCAGTTGCATGGAGCGCGCGGCATCCAGGTGCGCCTTCACACGCTGGGCCAGTGCGACGTCGCCGGGGGTCTCCGGCCGCCATTCCTGGGCGGGCAAGGCCTTGCCGTCCAGGTCCACCGCGACAAACACCACCAGGCATTCGGTGATGACCTGCATCTGCCCGACTTTCATGTCGCCGGCGCGCACTTCCACCGAGATGTTCAGGCTGGTCGTGCCGGTGTAGGCCAGGCGGGCTTCGACTTCGACCAGGTCGCCGATCATGATGGGACGCTGAAAACGTATGCTGCCCACCGACACGGTGACGCAATAGCGCTTGGCCCAGCTGGTGGCGCAGGCGTAGCCGGCTTCGTCAATCCATTTCATGACGGTGCCGCCGTGCACTTTGCCGCCGAAGTTGACGGTACTGGGTTCGGCCAGGAAGCGGAGGGTGATGGAGGACATGGGGGCTGCCGGTGTGTTGTGGGTTGTTCAGGCGTGCTGCCAGGCGACGGCGGCGACACGCATCATATTGTCGCCCATCACGCCCTCTACCTCAGTTGCGCTCAGGCCCACCCGGCGCAGCGCTTCGGGCAGCAGTTGCCAGGTTTCAACCGGCGTGTAAGTCATGCGCTGCACGGCGCGGTCGTAGCCGGCCGACCTGGGCCACCAGTAGGTGGGGTCATAGTCGCCCGGCGGGTTGTCATTGAGCTCATCCTGCCGGAAGCTGATGTCCAGGCCGATGCCCGCATGCTGCGCGCCGACCAGGCCCGCCACATGGGCCACATGCCGCGCCATATCGTCAGCCGTAGGAGTGCGCGTACCCAGGAATGCAGAGACGCCCGAGACGCACACCACCCCGCCGGTTGCGGCGCAGGCGCGTATTTGCTCGTCGGTGATGTTGCGCCCGTGCTCGACCAGCGCCAGCGGGTTGGCGTGGCTGAAGATCACCGGCTTGGCCGAGGCGGCCATGATGTCGAGGCTGCAGCGGCGGCCGGTATGGGAGCAGTCCATCAAGAGGCCCGCCTCATTCACGGCCTGCACCATGCGCACACCCAGCGGCATGAGGCCGCGTGCTTCGTCGTGGCAGCCGTCGGCCACGCTGTTGTTGCGGTTGTAGGCGAAATGGATTTGCCGCACGCCGAGTTCGCGGTACAGGGTCACCATCTCGGGCCGCTCCTGCAAGGGCATCGCACCTTCCAGGTCAAAGCCGATGGCAAGCTGGCTCGCCGCCGCGGCTTCGCGGATCTCGTCCACGCTGGATACCAGCCGGTAGCGCCCGGGGTTCGCGGCGATCTTCGCGCGGAAGGCCGCAATGACCGCCATGATTTGCGCCACCGGGTTCATGTCCATGCCGACATTGACGGATACATAGTTCACGCCCGCGGCGCGCAACGCGTCCATCGGCGAAAAATCGGCTGCCGGGTGCAATGGCAGGCAGGCGTGGGCTTCCCAGTGGATCATGGCGTGGCGTGTGGTGTTGAAGAGAAATTAAAGCATGCGGCGCTGCGGCGCGCCAGACCTGCCTGGTAACGATTTACGCCGTAGCGGACACGTCGTCCGCTGCGCGGCGTTTGAACCCGGTGGAAGCCTCCATCAGGCTCAGCGTATAGGCATTCGTGACTTTGTGTGCCGCCAGGTCGGCCGCAGGCAGCATCTCCACCGTCTGGCCGCGCTGCATCACCATGAGCCGCTCGCACAGGTGGGTGACGACGGCCAGGTCGTGGCTCACCATGATGAAGGTCAGGCCGCGCCGGCGGCGCAGTTCCTCGAGCAGGTTGAGCACCTCGGCCTGCACTGAGGCGTCCAGTGCCGAAGTGGGCTCGTCCAGCAACAGGATTTGCGGCTCGAGGATCAAAGCGCGCGCAATTGCGATGCGCTGGCGCTGCCCACCCGAGAGTTGGTGCGGGTAACGGAAGCGAAAACCCGTGCCCAGGCCGACTTCTTCCAGCGCACGTTCGATGCGCGCTTCCGCATCGCTGATGCCGTGGATGGCCAGCGGCTCGGCGAGGATGCGGTCTACGGTGTGGCGCGGGTGCAGCGAGCCGTACGGGTCCTGGAACACCATCTGCACCTGCCGCCTGAAGGCCTTGCTGCCGGGCGCGCTGTCCTGGCCCAGCAACCTGACCGTGCCGGCCGTGCGCGGCGCGAGCCCGCAGATGGCGCGTAGCACGGTGGATTTGCCGGAACCCGATTCGCCGACGATGCCGAAGCTTTCGCCGGGGTTCACGATGAAGGAGGTATCGGCGACGGCGACAAAGCTGTCGTACACCACGCGCAGGCTGCTGACTTCCAGGCCCAGCGATGCGGATGAAGCCACTGGGTTCACAGCGCCCACTCCGGTTGCCTGTCCAGCGTCGCCAGCGGATGCGTGGACGCGCCCAGCTGCGGCAGACAAGCCATCAGGCCGCGTGTGTACGGGTGCTGCGCATTCGCCAGGCCGCCGGCGGCCAGCTCTTCCACCACCCGGCCGGCATACATCACCAGGATGCGGTCGCAAAAGGTGGACACCAGCCGCAGGTCGTGCGAGACCAAAATCAAGCCCATGCCGCGCTCGGCCACCAGCGTGTCGAGGATGGACAGCACCTGTAGCTGCACCGTCACGTCCAGCGCCGAGGTCGGCTCGTCGGCGATCAGCAGGTCCGGGTCGGCAATCAGCATCATCGCGATCATCGCGCGCTGACCCATGCCGCCCGACACCTCATGCGGATACAACTTGTAGACGCGCGCCGGGTCGTCGATGCGCACGGATTCGAGCGCGGCCAGTGCGCGCTTTTTGGCTTCGGCCGACGAGACGCGGGTGTGGGCCTGCAGCGTTTCCACGATCTGTGCGCCTATCGTCATGACGGGGTTCAGCGAAAACTTCGGGTCCTGCAGCACCATGGCAACACGGCCGCCGCGCAGCGCACGGCGTTGGGCGGGCGGGCAGTTGAGCAAGTCCACACCGGAAAATTCGAGACGCTTGGCGCTGATGCGGCCTTCGGGTGCGGTCAGGCCCATGATGGCGCGGCCGGTTTGTGATTTGCCCGAACCCGACTCGCCCACGATGCCCAGGCGCTCACGGCCCAGCGTGAAGGACACGCCGCGCACCGCCTCCGTCATGCCGCCGTCACGGCGCGGAAAGCTGACGCGCAGGTCGTCAACCACCAGCAGGGGAGCGTTGGCGCCCGTCATTTGGCGGCCTTCGGGTCCAGCGCATCGCGCAGGCCGTCACCCAGCAGGTTGAAGGCCAGGCTCACGACAAAAATCGCCGCACCGGGCGCGGCCGCCACCCACCACTGGTCCAGCACATAGAGGCGGCCGTTGGCGATCATCGCGCCCCACTCCGGCATGGGCGGCTGCGCGCCCAGGCCCAGAAAACCCAGCCCGGCGGCGGTCAGGATGATGCCGGCCATGTCCAGCGTGACGCGCACGATCACCGACGACACGCACAACGGCATGATGTGGCTGAGCACGATGCGCCAGGGGGAGGCGCCCAGCAATTGCACGGCCGCGATGTAGTCGGTCTGGCGTATCGTCAGCGTCTCGGCCCGCGCCATGCGCGCATAGGGCGGCCAGGAGGTGATGGCGATGGCAATCACCGCGTTCTGGATGCCGGGCCCCAGCGCCGCGACAAACGCCAGCGCCAGGATAAGGCGCGGAAACGCCAGAAAAATATCAGTGATGCGCATCAGCACTGCGTCGATCCAGCCGCCGGCATAACCGGCCACAGTGCCGACGATGAGGCCGAGCGGCGCGGCCAGCACCGCCACCAGAATCACCACCATCAGCGTGATGCGCGAGCCGATGATGATGCGTGAGAGGATGTCCCGCCCCTGGTCGTCGGTGCCGAACCAGTGTGCCCACGAGGGCGGCAGCAGCCGTGTGGTGCGCAGGTCGCCGGTGTAGGCCGAATACGGCGCGAGCAGGTCGGCAAAAATCGCCACGAGGACCAGACCCAGCACGATGAAGAGGCCCAGCATCGCCAGCCGGTTGCGCGAAAAATCGTGGCAGCCGTGGTACATGCGGCCCATGAAAGCCTGGCGGCGCGAGGCAGGGCGGTCGGTGTTCAGCCAGTCGCGCAAAGATGCAACCTTTGAAGTCATCGGATTCGCGTCCTTGGGTCGAGCAGCTTGTACAAGACATCTGACAATAAATTCAAACCGACAAAGATCGACCCCACCACAATCGTGCCGCCCAACACCGCGTTCATGTCGGCGTTCTGCAGCGAGTTGGTGATGTACAGGCCCAGCCCCGGCCAGGCAAAGACGGTTTCGGTCAGTACCGAGCCCTCGAGCAGACCCGCGTACGACAGCGCGATCACCGTGACCAGCGGCACCATGGCGTTGCGCAGCGCATGGCGCCAGATAATGCGCGACTCCGACAGGCCCTTGGCGCGCGCAGCAATCACGTATTCCTGGGCGAGTTCGTTGAGCATGAAGGAACGCGTCATGCGGCTGATATAGGCCAGCGCGAAATAGCCGAGCAGCGAAGCCGGCAGGATGAGGTGCGAAAACACATTGCGAAAAGCCTCCCACTCGCCGGTCATGGCCGTGTCGAGCAGCAACAACCCGGTGATGGGCTTGAGTGTGTATTCATAACTCACGTCAATGCGGCCCGGCCCGGAGACCCAGCCCAGTCGCGCATAAAACACCACCAGCGCCATCAGCCCCAGCCAGAAGATGGGCACCGAATAGCCCACCAGGCCGATCACGCGCACCACCTGGTCCACCAGCTTGCCGCGCCGCACTGCGGCCCAGACGCCCAGCGGCACGCCCAGGCCCGCGCCTATCAGGATGCCCAGGCTCGCCAGCTCCAGCGTGGCCGGAAAGGCGCGCTTGATGTCCGTCATCACCGGGTTGRCTGTCAGCACCGAGACGCCGAAGTCGCCCTTGAGCACCTTGCCGATGTAGATGTAGAACTGCTCATACAGCGGCTTGTCCAGCCCCAGCTCCTGGCGCGCCCGCTCGATCACATGCGCCGGCGCGCGGTCGCCCACGATGGCCAGCACCGGGTCGATCGGGATCACGCGGCCGATAAAAAACGTGACCGCGAGCAGGCCCAGGTAGGTGAGCAAAATCACCACCAGGAAGTTGCCAAAGCTTTTGGCGTGCGGCGTCAAGCGCTGGCCTGCCGTGCGTGTGGCTACCGCGCTGAGCGGTGCCACGCCGGCAGCCGTGGGGTCGGGGATGGCCAAAGTCGTGGAGCTATCAGCGCTTGGAGGCGTTGAACATGTAGTTGGTGTCGAAGGTGGGGCCCAGCTTCAGGCCGTCCACGTTGGTGCGATAAGCCGCCACCTCGGTCTGCTGGTAGAGCATGACAAAGGGGCTGGTCTTGCGGAACTCGGCCTGCAGGTCCTCGTACATCTTCTTGCGCTTGCCGGCGTCGCGCTCCAGCACGGCGGCATCCGACTGCTTGGTCAGCTCAGGAATCGCCCAGGCATTGCGCCAGGCCAGCGGCTTGGCCTTGGCATCGTCGGCGTTGTCGGGGTTGCGCGTGAAGGTGTCGGCGTTCGAATGCGGGTCCCAGTAGTCGGCGCCCCACTGGCCGATGTACATGTCGTGGGTGCGGGCACGGTACTTGGTCAATGTTTGCTTGCCGTCACCGGGAATGATCTCGACGTCAATGCCGGCCTGCTTGGCTGTTTGCTGGAAGGCCTCGGTGATGCCTTGCACCGGCTGGATGGTGCGCATGTCGATGGTGACCTTGAAGCCGTTGGCCAGGCCCGCTTTGGCCAGCAGCGCCTTGGCCTTGGCCACGTCGAGCTTGTACGGCTTGACGGTGCTGGCGCCCAGCAGGCCCTGCGGCAAGAAGTTCTGGTTGATCACGCCGATGTTCTTGACCAGCGTGTCGCCGATCGCGTCGTAGTCGACCAGGTATTTCAGGGCCTCGCGCACCTCGGGCTTGGCCAGGTTGGCGTTCTTCTGGTTCAGGCTGATGTAGTAGACCGTGCCTTTGGGCGTGGAGGTCATCTTCACGTCCTTGTTGGCCGAGAGCGCCGCGATGTCCTGCGGGCTCAGGTTGCGGGCGATGTCGATGTCGCCTTTTTCCAGCAGCAGGCGCTGCGTGGCCGATTCCTTCACGTGGCGGTAGATCACGCGGGCCAGTTTGGGCTTGGCGCCGTAGTAGTTGTCGTTGCGTTCCAGCGCCACGATTTCATTGGCACGCCATTCGCGCAGCTTGAGCGGGCCGGAGCCGGCGTAATTGGTTTTCAGCCAGGCGTAACCCCAGTCACCGTTGACCTCTTTCGATTGCACCAGCTTCATGTCGACAATGCCGGCCACGTTGGCCGTCAGGCAGTTGAAGACAAAGGTGGGTGCATAAGCCTTGTCGGTTTCCAGGGTCACCACGGTCGGGCTGGTGGCCTTGATCTTGTCCTTGACGTTGGTCTTGGAGAAACCGAACTGGGTCAGGATGAAAGCGGGGGACTTGTCGAGCATCACGGCGCGCTGCAGCGAATACGCCACTTCTTCAGCCGTGAGCGGATTGCCGGAGGCGAACTTGATCCCGGGCTTGAGCTCGAAGGTATAGGTCTTGCCGTCGGCCGAGACGGTCCAGGATTTGGCCACGTCGCCCACCAGTTTGGACGGGTCGTTCACATCCAGGCGCAGCAGGCGGTCATAGGTGTTGCCCATGATTTCGCCGGCGGACAGCTCAAAGGCCTCGGCCGGGTCCATGGTGATGATGTCATCGAAACCGAAGGCCAGCACCAGGGTGTCTTTGGGCGTGGCGGCCAGCACGGCGCCGGCGCTGCAGGCCAGCATGGCGGCTGCGGCAGTGGCGCAAAGAACGCGGCGGCTGAGGTGGGGAAGCATGTGGTTCAAGATGATTTCCTTCGGTTGGACAGTCAAACAAACATTGCGCCTGACCGCTTGTGGCGGCCGCGCCCGGGGGTCTCAGGGGTGAGCAGGAATCATGCCCATACCGCTGGTGGTTGCCGCCGGTAACTTGTACATACAAGTCAGGGACCTGTTCACGGTCCAGGGCGACTGATGCATTCTGCGCCGCCGACCGCGCGCGTCAAGACCCGGGTTTTCCGCGATTGCTGACCTCATGAAAACCGGCGGTCCGGCGGCGGACCGCTTGGCCGTCGCCTATGTAGCCAACACCGTTGCCCCAAAAAAGTGTCCAGAAGCCGCCTTCCAGGGTGAAGCGTTACGACCTGCTGCTCGGCGGAATATCCTGGTGGACAACCGGCTGGACTCTGCGGGTTTTACCGGTGTTTGTTGTTGCTATTAAAAGCATAGCTGCTGGCGCCCATCCATATTGGGCTTAAGGCCGAAACCTCCCCTGAAAACAGCCTGAACCGGGTCTGGTTTCAGTTTGGGGGGAAGTCCCTTCTTCTGGCGTGCGTTCGGGGGGGGCGTGGGCCTTGTTTTTTCGGGTCAAAAGTGGCTAGAGGCCAATTAAATCGGGCGCGACAAGCTATGAAATTGATAGCGATTATTCAATGCGCCCGAATCCGGCAAAGGACACATGCCGTCAGATCACCGGCCTTTACCCCGCCCCGTGACATTTCTTGTATTTCTTCCCGCTACCGCAATAACACAGGTCGTTGCGCCCGGGCGTGGCCTCCACCCGCACCGTCTCGACCTTGGGGCCCATGGTCTTCCACAGCTCACGCAAGTCATACACCGCCCAGATGGCCTCGCCAAACGCGTTGAGCCTGGCAATGCTGGTGCTGGGCGTGCCGTCTTCGCTCAGGGGTGACACCTCGGGCGGGGCGTTGTCGTCTTCGGTCATGGCGACCACGGCCTGCAGGGCACCATCGAGCCATTTGGCGGCGTCTTTGTCACGCGGCGCCATCCACTCGTCGGGCCAGCTTTCGACGGCAAACATGAAACCCAGCGCCCAGACCTGCGCGAATGCGGGCAGGTCTTCACCCTTGAAGGCGGCACGTTCGTCGGGCGGCATGTCGGCCACGGCGCCGCGTATGTCCATGACCTCGGGGTGGTAGCAGTTGTCGTCTTCAAGCGAGTCCACTTCGGCGTCCAGCGCCGTTTCGACTTCCTGCCAGCGCTGGTTCAAGAGCATGAGAAAGCGTTCACGTTGCGCCTCGCTGGCGAACGAGCCGCCTTCCGGATCTGGCGCCTCGCCCTCAGCGGGGACGGCGAGCAGCACGGGCAGGTATTCGGCTGCCTCGATGGGCCGGCGCGAGCAGATCACGGCGGCCATGAAGCCTTCGCAGAATTCCCACTGCGGTGTTTCGTCGTAACGGATGCGCAGGTCGTCGAGGATGGCATCGAGCTCGTCGAACGCCTCGACTTCCAGGAAAACCGGCTCCGGCGAGGGCTTAGAGGGGATGACGGATTTGGGGGTGGGCTTCATGAAAAAAACAGTTCTGAGCGTCACGTGAGGCTCTTATGATGCAAAGTGTATCTGGCGCGTCGCGGCTGCATGCCTGTGTTTTGTGCCCTTTTGTGACCCCTCCCACGGAAGCCCCGTCATGTTTCTTCAGCGCCTGGATGCCTGGTTCCCCGTCCGTTACACCTTTATGGCCCTGTGCGGGCTTGCCGCGCTGCTGGGCTTGCTCGGCCTGATGGTTTTTGGCGTCGGGAAGCTGGCCCTGGTATCCCTGGTGGCCGGCGTGGTGCTGGTTTGTGTCGGTGTGCGCGACCTGCGGCAAACGCGCCATGCCGTGCTGCGCAACTACCCGGTCATCGGCCACATGCGTTTCCTGTTTGAGTACATCCGGCCCGAAATGCGCCAGTACTTCATCGAAAGCGACAGCGAGGCCACGCCATTTTCACGCGCCCAGCGCTCGCTGGTGTACCAGCGCGCCAAGGGCGAACCCGATAACCGGCCGTTCGGTACGCAGCTCGACGTGGGCGCGCAGGGTTATGAATGGGTCAACCATTCGATGTCGCCGACCAAACTGCCAACCCACGACTTCCGCGTCTGGATAGGCGGCACGCCCGATCACCCGTCGCCCTCGGTGGAGCCCTGCACGCAGCCTTACCACGCCAGCGTGTTCAACATCTCGGCGCTGAGCTTCGGATCGCTCTCGGCCAATGCCATCATGGCGCTGAACAAGGGCGCCAAGCTCGGCGGCTTCGCGCACGACACGGGCGAGGGCTCGATCTCGCAGCACCACCGGCTGCATGGCGGTGACCTGATCTGGGAAATCGGCTCGGGTTACTTTGGTTGCCGCAACGAGGACGGCACGTTCAGCGAAAAGCGCTTCGCCGCCAACGCACGCGACCCGCAGGTCAAGCTGATCGAGCTCAAGATGAGCCAGGGCGCCAAGCCCGGCCACGGCGGCATTCTGCCCGGCCCCAAGGTCACCGAGGAAATCTCGGCGGCGCGCGGTGTACCGCAGGGCAAGGACTGCATTTCGCCCTCCAGTCACAGCGCATTTTCCACGCCGGTCGAGATGATGCATTTCATCGCCAAACTGCGAAAGCTGTCGGGCGGCAAGCCGACGGGCTTCAAGTTCTGCATCGGACACCCGTGGGAATGGTTTGCGATTGTGAAAGCCATGCTGGAGACCGGCATCACGCCGGATTTCATCGTGGTGGACGGCGCCGAGGGCGGCACGGGCGCTGCGCCCGTCGAGTTCACCGACCACGTGGGCGCACCGCTGCAAGAGGGCCTGCTGCTGGTGCACAACACGCTGATCGGCGTGAACCTGCGCAGCCGCGTGTCCATCGGTGCCGCCGGCAAGGTGGTGAGCGCTTTTGACATGGTGCGGCTGATGGCGCTGGGCGCCGACTGGTGCAATGCCGGGCGCGGCTTCATGATGGCGCTGGGCTGCATCCAGGCGCAAAGCTGCCACACCGGCAAATGCCCGACGGGCGTCACCACACAAGACCCGGTGCGCCAGCAGGCACTGGTGGTGCCCGACAAGGCCGAACGCGTGCGCAACTTTCACCGCAGCACGCTGCATGCGCTGCAAGAACTGGTGCAGGCCGCGGGCCTGTGCCACCCGCGCGAAGTCAACGCGCATCACATCGTGCGGCGCCTGACCGATACCGAGGTGCGGCTGCTGAGCAACCTCATCATGCAAGTCGAGCCCGGTGCGCTGCTGGGCTCGCTGGAAAAGCAGAACACGGTCTTCAGCTACTACTGGCCACTGGCCAGCGCGCACAGTTTTCGCGCCAACGGCGCCGCGATGCAGGCACCCGCCGGACCCGATGGCGCCGCGACTTCAGGCACCCGCGTCGCAGTGGCCTGAATACGCCTGGCCACGGCCAAGCGACCAGTCGATCGGCGAATTTTCCGTCAGCGCGATCATGATGTCGTCCGGCGAAAAGCCGGCGGCGACCGCCTTAGCGACCACGCGGGCGTAGAGCTCACGCTTGCGCGCGTCGTTGCGGCCACCCAGAAAAGTGATTTCCACAATGCAGGCGCCGGCCGAGCGGCTCACGTCCGGAAACGTCGGATCCAGGATCATCGCGTCGGGCTGGAAACGCGAAACCAGTTGAAACCGGTCACCGGGCGGCACACCGCATGTCTCAACCAACCCCTGGTGAACAGCATCAGCAAGGGCCATGATGAACTCCTGCGAAAGGTGCGCGGGCACCGAAATACGGGCGAGTGGCATGGTCAGGACTCCTTGAAAATGTGGAAATCCGACTTTATAGAGACCAAAAATTAGATAAAGATGCGCATTGGTCAGTCATTGCGACTGAAAACGACATAATGAGGGATGCAGTGCACCGATGACATCGCCATCTTTGTTCGCACGGTGGATTTAGGGGCATTTGCTGCGGCCGGCAAAGAGGCGGGGCTCACCGCTTCGGCGGTCGCGCGTATCGTGTCGCGGCTCGAAAGCCGGCTTGGCGCCAAGCTATTGCATCGTTCAACACGGCGGCTTGTACTCACGCAGGAAGGCGAAACCTATCTCCACCATGCCCGCGCGATCATTGCTCGGGTTGAAGAAGCACAGGCCCAGATCGGGGCGGTCAAGGGCCGCCCGCAGGGCTTGATTCGCATCAATACCGGTACCGCTTTTGCGAAACACAAGCTGGTGCGCCTGCTGCCGGAGTTTCAGGCCCTATACCCGGATATTTCTGTCGCACTAACCGTCGGTGATCAGCGCATAGACCCCCTGCTCGACCAGACCGATGTCACCATCCGGGTAGGCCCCTTGCAGGATTCCGGACTTGTGCTGCTGCGGCTGGGAACTGTTCATCGCGTCATGGTCGCCAGCCCAGGCTACCTGGCCAGGCACGGAGTTCCGCAGCATCCCCGTGAGCTTCTCGCGCACAACTGCCTGCAATTAAGTGGATTCACGCGTCTGGCGGAATGGCCGGTGCTGGAGGACGGCAAGCGTGTCATGCTGCCGGTCAAAGGTTCCATCACATGCGACAGCGCCGACCTGCTGCTTGACCTGGCCCTGGCCGGCGTTGGCATTGTCCGCCTCGGTGATTTCCTGGGGGAACAGGCGCTCGCTGACGGACGGCTGGTGCCGCTACTGACGACGCTCCACGACAGCGACCCGACGCCCCTGTCAGCCCTGGTTCTTCCCGGCCGGCAGAACATTCCTCGCGTACGCGCCTTCCTCACCTTCCTGAAGGCTGCTTGCCGTCAGACATCGAGCGCTGCACCCTGACGCCGAGGTTGCCGAGCCGTTTGGTCATGGAAAGCACATGCCGGTCCTTGCTGAGCAGCAAGGCCTTGCCGGCCACCGCCAGGTCGATGAACTTCTGGTCGTCGGGGTCGCTGCAAGTGACACCGGCCTTGGCTGCCACATCCGTCAGGCGAGCATGCCGGTCAAAGGCAGCGAGCACGTCACCGGCGCTTAATTCGTAAAACGCCAGGCGGGGAATGATTTGCGGATAAGCCAGCACGCGCTCAAGTTCGTCGCGCATGGCCCGCGTGGCCAGCCAGTCGAGCTCGCCGGCCTCCAGCGCTTTTTTCAGTGGCTGCGCTGCCGCATCGTTGAAAACAAACACGTCGAGGACGATGTTGGTGTCCAGCACGACAGGCTGGCGCACTGAGGCCGTCACGCCGCCGGCTCGTTCGGTGGAGTGGGGGTGGCTGCGCCGGGCTTGCCGCGTGCGGAGCCCGCCACCATGTCAAAGCGGAACAGGCGGCATTCGATGGGACCATTCCACATCGGCACGCGCCGCGATTCTTTCAGGCGCATCTTGCCCGGCAGTTTGAGGTCGGGCGTGAGCACGTGAGCGGTCCAGCCGGCGTAGTTTTTCTTCCAGTGCGCGGCCAGTTGCGGAAAAAACTCCGTCGCTTCTTCGCCCCAGGCGTTTTGTGCCTGTTCGCGGCCGGGATTGGCAGAACGGTCGCGCGAAGTCTCGAAGGCGGGCTCTTCACGCGTGTCGCCCCGATCGCCGCTGTCCCGGTTCAGCGGCTGGCCAAATTCATCGATGGGTTGGTTGCGGTGGTCCTGCTGCACGCGTCCTTCGGCATGTCCTTGCTGGCGGCGCTGGTCGCGTCCCTGCAGGCCGGTGATGCCGGCCACGCCTGCCACATCGATCCGTTCGCCGTAAGGCGGGTTCACCAGCATCACGCCCGAAGGCGCAGGTGGCATACGCTGCAGCGCGTCGCCGCCGCGGAATTCCACCGCATTGGCCACACCGGCACGTTCGGCATTGCGCTCGGCAAAGTCAACCATGCGGAAAGACACGTCGCTGCCGAACACCGGCGCGGTAGGTTCGGTGATGGCGGCTTCGGCCTGGTCGAGCAGACCGTCCCAGACATGGCCCTGGAAAGGCAGGTACTTCTGGAAGGCAAAACGGCGGTTGATGCCGGGTGCGATGTTGCACGCGATCTGCGCGGCTTCAATCGCGATGGTGCCCGAGCCGCAGCAGGGGTCATAGAGCGGCACGCCTTCTTTGCAGAGCTGGTCCCAGCCGCTGGCGGCAATCATGGCGGCGGCCAGGGTTTCCTTCAGCGGGGCATCACCCTTGTCTTCACGCCAGCCGCGCTTGAAGAGCGGCTCACCCGAGGTGTCGATGTAGACCGTGACGGTGTCCGTCGTCAGGTGCACGTAGACGCGCACGTCGGGCCAGCGCGTGTCGACGCTGGGGCGCACGTCGTCGAACTTGGCGCGAAAGCGGTCGGCGATCGCGTCCTTGATCTTCAGCGCCGCGAAGTTCAGGCTTTGCAGCGGGCTGTGCTGGGCGGTGATCTCGACCTTGAAGGTCTGCTTGGGCGTGAACCAGATTTCCCAGGCCACGTTGGCAGCAGCGTTGTAGAGGTCTTGCTCACTGCGGTACTGGTTATGCTGCAGTTCGATCAGTACACGCTGCGCCAGCCGGCTGTGCAGGTTGAGCTGCAACGCGTCGCGCCACGACGCCTGCAGCTGCACGCCGGCGCGCCAGGCTTTGCCGTCGATCCCGGTGACACGCTTGACCTCGGTGGCCAGCAGGGTTTCGACGCCTGCGGCGCACGGTAAAAACAATTGGAGTTGATTCATGACTGACTTTGAGGGACGGGCAGCGCGGCCTGATTGGGCGGCTAGAGTGATTTGCGCAGGTTGGCGGGCGCTATGCGCAGGGCTTCGCGGTACTTGGCCACGGTGCGGCGTGCGCATTCAATGCCCTGCTCCTTGAGCATTTCGGAAATCTGGTTGTCGCTGAGCGGTTTCTTGAGGCTTTCGGACGAGACAAATTGTTTGATGAGCGCGCGTACCGCCGTGCTGGAAGCATTGCCGCCGGTTTCGGTGCCGAGCGCGGAGCCGAAGAAATACTTGAGCTCAAAGGTGCCGAAAGGGGTGCCCATGTACTTGGCCGTGGTCACGCGGGAGATGGTGGACTCATGCAGGCCCAGCTCGTCGGCGATTTCGCGCAGCACCAGCGGGCGCATGGCGAGTTCACCGTGCGTGAAGAAATTTTTCTGCCGTTCCACAATCGCACTGCTCACGCGCAGGATGGTGTCAAAGCGCTGCTGGATGTTCTTGATGAACCAGCGGGCCTCCTGCAGGCGCTGCTGCAGCGCCTGGCCGCCCTGGCCCTTGTGCTGCTTGAGGGCATTGGCATAAATGTCGTGCACGCGCAGGCGCGGCATGACGTCGCCATTGAGCGAAACCTTGAAGCCCCGGCCCGACTTGATGACGATGACGTCGGGCACGATCAGGTTGCGCTCCACGTTCACGAAGCGGCGCCCGGGCTTGGGATCGAGCCGGCCTATCACCGTGATCGCGCCCTTGATGGCGGCTTCGGTGAAACCGCACAGGTGCGACAGGCGTTTCACGTCGCGCTTGGCCAGCAGCTCCATCGGTTGCTTGCACATGGCAATGGCTGCGCGGGTTTCTTCGCAGTCCTTGCAGTCCAGCAGCTGCAGGCTCAGGCATTCCGCCAGGTTGCGCGCACCGACACCGGCAGGCTCCATGTGGTGCAGCAGCTTGAGCGCCATCGCAAAACGCTGCTCCAGTTCTTCCGCCTGCGCCATGTCATCTCTTGCAAGACCGGCCGCGAGCGACGCCAGGCTGTCTTCAAGGTAGCCGTCGTCGTTGAGCGATTCAATGAGGAAGTGCAGCGCGGCACGGTCTTCCTCCGACAGGCGCAAGCTCAGCGATTGCCGGTGCAGGTGGTCCTGCAGCGACTCATGGCTGCCCGTGAGGTCGGAGGCCTCGGCTTCGCTCTCTTCATTGTTGTTCTTGCGCGCCGGTGCGTCGCTTCCCCACTCGCTGTCGTCGGGCGTGGTTTCTACCGTGCCATCGCCTTCCCAGCTTTCCTCGAGCTTGGGCTCCGCACTGACTTCTGCGTCATTCGGGGCTGTAGCGCTAGTCTCGTCTGCGCCGCCAGCTATCGAATCCGTAGCAGATTCAAACTCGCGGCTGTCCTGGCTTACCGGCGTGTTGATGTGCTCCAGCCCAAACTCTTCGCGCACCGCCGTCTCTTCCGACACTTCCAGAAACGGGTTTTCGTCGAGCATCTGCTCGACCTCCTGGCTCAACTCAAGCGTCGACAGCTGCAACAGCCGGATCGACTGCTGTAGTTGAGGTGTCAGCGCAAGATGCTGCGAGACGCGGAGTGACAGACCTTGTTTCACTGGATTTTCAAACTTGCGGAAGGTTGAGGCAATACGTCTTTAACCAGCGGGCGCCGCGGAACTGGCTTTGCCAGGCCGCAGGCGCCGTCCCCGGAGGGGGAGAGGGAGCTACACGAAGTGAGCGACAACAGGGGGGAACCATGTTCTACATCTTGAAGTGTTCGCCGAGATAGACGCGGCGCACATCGGCGTTATTCACGATCTCGGACGGTGTGCCTTGCGCCAGCACGTGGCCGTCGCTGATGATGTAGGCGTGGTCGCAAATGCCCAGTGTTTCACGCACGTTGTGGTCGGTGATCAGCACGCCGATGCCGCGCGATTTGAGGAAACCGATGATGCGCTGGATTTCGATCACGGCAATGGGGTCGATACCGGCAAAGGGCTCATCCAGCAGGATGAAGCGCGGCTGGGTTGCCAGCGCCCGCGCGATTTCGACCCGGCGGCGCTCGCCGCCCGAGAGCGCCGGTGCCGGTGAATTGCGCAAATGATCTACCCGCAAATCCTGCAGCAGGGCGTCGAGCCGCGACTCGATGTCTGCGCGCCCCAGCGGTTTTCCGGTTTTGTCGAGCTGCAGCTCCAGCACGGCACGCACGTTTTCTTCCACCGTGAGCTTGCGGAAAATCGACGCTTCCTGCGGCAGGTAGCTCAGGCCCAGGCGGGCACGCAGGTGAATCGGCATGTGCTCGACCGACTCGCCGTCGATGGAAATTTCGCCTGCATCGGCGCGCACCAGGCCCACGATCATGTAGAACGAGGTCGTTTTGCCCGCGCCGTTGGGGCCCAGCAGGCCCACGACTTCGCCTTTTTGCACGGACAGCGAAACGTCCTGCACCACCTTGCGGCTGCCGTACGATTTTTGCAGACCTTGCGCAACAAGGCGGCTGGGGGTCAGGGCAGGAGCGGCCGGGGCCGCTGAAGTGTCAGTCACCACATCCATCTGTGCAGGTCTTTCTAGTTCTTTTCATTGCCCAGCGTCGTGCTGGGGCGCAGAACCGGGGCTGGGCCCGCGGGCGGTGCCGCAACGGGTGCCGAGGCTGTCGCGCGGGGTGACAGCATGGCGCGAACCCGCCCCGTGGGGTTGCTGGCCGTACGGTTTTGCGCGCCCCCATCCACGGTGAAGACGTCGGTGTTGTTGTCATAAACAATCAGGCTGCCGGTGGTTTCGTCCACCAGGGTGGCACCGTTGTAGCGGCGCACCACCGCCCGCTTGATGAACTTCACCAGGTCGGCGCGGCTGTCATATTCAATGCGTTCGCCTTCGCCTTCGATGTACTCGTCTACGCCGTCACGCTTTTTCCGGTAAAACGCCAGCTTGCCGGGCGCCGCGACGGACACCGCCTGCTGGTAGCCCTCGGGATCCTGCATGACGTCAACGCGCTCGCCGCGCACGATGGTCGTGCCCTTGGTGATCACCACATTGCCGGTAAAAACGCTGGTTTGCTTCAGGTCGTCATAACGCAGGGCATCTGCCTCCGCGTTCATGGGTTTGTCCCGATCAGCTTTTTCGGCAGCGGCCGGGAAAGCCGACCCCAGCGCCAGGATGACCGGCAGGATGAGGGAAAAAATGGGGTGTTTCATAAGGCACGAATCTTGCTGCTTGGTGTTGGGTCATTGTAGCCATGCCAGCTGCGGGAATGGCTTGCACGGGGAATATTAGGGGCATAAAAAAACCCGCCGGAAATCGGGCGGGTTTTTTGAGCCGGTGTTTGGCGCGGCGCACGGCCGCGGGCGCTTTCTTTATTTGGCCTTGCGGGATTGGGCGATCAGGTGATCTGTGACCTGCAGCGCGCGGGTCATGGTTTGGGTCTGGTCCGACGAGGTGTAATAACGCCCGGCGATACCCAGCGACGGCACGCCGGCCACTTTGTAGCTGTCCTGCAGCTGTGTGGCCTTGCGCGCCTTGGAGGCGACCGAAAAGGAGTTGTAGAACTCAACGAATTTGGCCTTGTTGAGGCCCTGCTTTTCAGCCCATGCAGCTATCAGCTCGGGCGTGTTAAGCGGTTGTTTTTCCACATGAATCGTGGCAAACACCTTCTTGTGAAGTTCCTCAATTTTTCCCATGGCCTCAAGCACGTAATACAGGCGCTGCTGAGGTTCGAAATCGGGCCGGAAGGACACTGGAACACGCCGCACGGACACGTCCTTGGGGATCTGCTTCATCCAGGCTTCGAATTGCGGCTCGAAGGCGTTGCAATGGGGGCAGTTGTACCAGAAGAATTCCACCACCTCGACCCGGCCGGCGGCGGCTTCGGTCGGCGCCGGCTTGTCCAGCGTCAGGTAATCCTCGCCGTCCTTGAAGGCCTTGGCCTGGGCTTGTGCCAGGGTGGGCAGGGCGGCGATGCCGCCCAGGGCGGCGGCTGAAAACGAAAACTCACGGCGTTGCATCAGATTTTTCTCCTGGAATGACAGAAATAGCCCGGAAACCGCCCCTCTGGCGGATGCCTCGTGGCGCGGGGTATAGGGGTTTGTACACCAGCCTCGTGAAAAGTTCAGCCTATCGTTGGACGAGGGCTTCAGCGCTGGACCCGGACCAGCGCGGTTTCAATGGAATTGTTGTCCAGGCGCTCCTTGGCCTTGTCGGCATCTTCCTTCTTGTCGAAAGGGCCAAGACGCACGCGGTACACGGTGCGGCCAGCCTGCTCGCGTTCCGTCACTTTGGCCTGCATGCCCAGCAGCAGCAACTTGGCGCGTTGCTGTTCCGCATCTTCCGGCGTGCGAAAGGCACCGGCCTGAATGAAATAGCTGAAGGGATCCGCTCCCGGACCGGATGACAGGCCTTCGACCTTGGCCTTTGCCAGATCGCCCAGCGGATCGGCAGGCGCTGGTTTGGCCACTTTGGCCGGCGCTGAAGCGGCGGCCTTGGGGGTGGCTCCGGCGGAGGGGTCGGGTACTGGAACACCAGGCACCTCAACCGCTGCCGGAGGAGGCGGCTTGGGCTGGTTTTTGCCGGCCAGCGGGGCGTTCGGGTTCCAGTCCTTGTTTTTCTTGGCTTCAACAGCGTCGCTGTCGGGGTTGCGTGCCTGGCTCTTGTTCATGAAAGGAACCGGCACCTTGGTGATGTAAACCGCTACCGCCAGCGCCGCGCCCAGGCCGATCAGCGCGCCAATGATCAACCCCAACAGGGTTCCGCCTCGTTGTGTATTCATACCTTGCCCACGTTCATTGCCTTGTCCTGAAATTCGCATGGTTTTCGCCACGGTTTACATCTTGCGCGGGGCGCTCACGCCCAGCACTGCGAGGCCATTGTGCAACACCTGCGCAGTCGCGGCGACCAGCGCCAGACGGGCAAGCTTCACAGCTTCGTCGTCCACCAGGATGCGCTCGGCATCGTAATAGCTGTGATAACTGGCCGCCAGCTCACGAAGGTAAAAAGCCACGTCGTGCGGTGCAAATCCGTCAGCCGCGTTGGTCAGCATGTCGGGGTACTTGGCCAGCAGCAGCATCAATGACTGCGCCTGCGGGCTGTCCAGCGCCGAGAGGTCGACAGCTTTGAGGCTGGCTTCGTCGCCACCCTGGCCGGCCCAGGTGGTGAGGATGGAGCAGATGCGCGCATGCGCGTACTGCACGTAATACACCGGGTTTTCATTGTTTTTGGCCAGCGCCAGGTCAATGTCGAAGATGTATTCGGTGTCCGGCTTGCGGCTGAGCAAAAAGAAGCGCACGGCGTCGGCGCTGGTCCATTCGATCAGGTCGCGCAAGGTGACGTAGCTTCCGGCGCGCTTGGAAATTTTGACCTCTTCGCCGTTGCGCACCACGCGCACCATGGTGTGCAGGACGTAGTCGGGGTAGCCCTGGGGAATGCCTTCGCCGGCGGCCTGCAGCCCGGCGCGCACGCGGGCAATGGTGCCGTGGTGGTCCATGCCCTGGATGTTGATGGCCTTGCCGAAGCCGCGCTCCCACTTGGCCAGGTGGTAGGCCACGTCGGGGACGAAGTAGGTGTAGCTGCCGTCGCTCTTTTTCATCACGCGGTCTTTGTCGTCGCCGTAGTCGGTCGACTTCAGCCACAGCGCGCCATCCTGCTCGTAGGTCTTGCCGGCCTCTTTCAGTCTGGCCACGGCGCTATCGACACGGCCCGAGCTGTACAGGCTGGACTCAAGGTAGTAGTTGTCGAACTTCACCGAGAAGGCCTTCAAGTCCAGGTCCTGCTCGTGGCGCAGATAGGCCACGGCGAACTGGCGTATCGAGTCCATGTCTTCCACGTCGCCCGAGGCGGTGTATTCGCGGTCGTCCGACTTGACGGTCTTTTTGGCCAGAAAGTCGGCCGCGATGTCGGCGATGTAGTCGCCGTTGTAGGCCGACTCGGGCCAGCCGGCGTCACCGGGCTTGATGCCTTTGGCGCGCGCCTGTGTGCTGGTGGCCAGGGTCTGGATCTGCACGCCCGCGTCGTTGTAATAAAACTCGCGCCAGACCTTGGCGCCTTGCGTGGCGAACAGGTTGCAGATCGCATCGCCCAGCGCGGCCTGGCGGCCGTGGCCCACATGCAGCGGGCCGGTCGGGTTGGCCGAGACGAACTCGACGATCATCTTGCGGGCCGGGTCGGCCGGCTGCACGCCGAACTGCGCGCCGGCGGCCAGCACTTCGCGCACGGTCTCCTGCTTGGCGGCGGGCTTCAGGCGGATGTTGATGAAACCGGGGCCGGCGATTTCGATGGCGTCTACCCAGCGTTCAAACGCGGGCTTCTTGAGCAGGTTGGCGCGCAGGCTTTCGGCCACCTGGCGCGGGTTGAGCTTGAGCGGCTTGGCCAGCTGCATGGCGGCCGTGCAGGCGAAGTCGCCATGGGCCGCCACCTTGGGGGATTCAAAGGCAGCTTTGTCGCCTGCGCCGGGGGAAAGTTCATCCAGCCCCGCGGCCAGAGCCGCGAGCAGGTCTTTTTTAATCGAGAGCATGGTCTGATTTTACGGTTAAGCCATCTGCCGTTCGGACCCCTCAGATACCCGGTCATCGAATTTGCCCGGCGCGGCGTTATGTGTTGGAATTCCAGCCGGAACTCAAACCTGTTTCCCAACCCAATGGAGCCACCATGAAAAAGCTGTTATCCCTGATCGCCGCCGTTTTTGCCGTCTCGATGGCCTTGTCTCCGGTGGCGCACGCCGCGGACGCTCCAGCCAAAACCGCACAGCAAACCAAAATGGGCGCCTGCAACAAGGACGCTGAAGGCAAGAAGGGCGATGAGCGCAAGGCATTCATGAAAGAGTGCCTGAGCGCCAAGAAAGAAGCACCAACGCAGCAAACCAAAATGAAAACCTGCAACGTCGACGCCAAGGGCAAAAAAGGCGACGAACGCAAAGCCTTCATGAAAGAGTGCCTGAGCAAGTAAGCCGGTCTTTTCAGATCAAACCAGCCCGCCATGAATGTCATGGCGGGCTTTTTTTGTGCCAATATTCCTCCTGGGCGCTATTAATTCGATAGCTGTTTGCGCTTGTCTACAAAGCGCTAGCGGTACTTTTCATCTATAAACGCACCGTCACACCTGCAGCAGCTGCCCCTGCGCCGCCTGCTTGACCGCCTGTGTCAATCGCTGCGCCGCAACGGATTCACGTGCCCAGTGCTGCCAGTACAGCCGCACGTCGACCGTGCTGCCCGGCAGCACTTCCTGCAGCGGCGGCTTGCGGGTGCGCGCGGCCAGCAACAGGTCGGGCACCATGCCCCAGCCCATGCCAAGCTCCAGCGCAAGCTCGAACGCATCCACCGCCGGCACGAAGTGGCGCGGGTACAGCGCGTCGCGCAGCCCGAAATGCTGTTCAAGAAAAGTATCCTGCAGCGCGTCCTTGCGGTTGAAGATCACGGCAGGGCTGGCCAGCAGGCGATGGGCCAGCCGGTTCGGTGCGGCCTTGCCACCCGCCGCGGGCTCGTTCCACTGCGCCACCAGCGCGGGCGAGGCCATGCAGCGGTAACGCATCACGCCCAGCGGTTCAGCCACGCAGCCCCGCATGGCCTGCGCCAATGCGGTGACGCAGCCCGTGACATCCCCGCTTTTCAGGGCTTCCTGGGTGTGGTCCTGATCGTCCACCACGACATCGAGCAGCAGGCCGTTAGCGTGCAGGGCTGAGGCCACGCCCGGCAAGAACCACGTGCTCAGGGAGTCGGCGTTCACCGCCACGCTGAGGCTTTGCAGGCGAGCGGGCTTTCCCCCGCCCTGCAGCCCGGCCAGCAGATCACCCTCCATGAGGCGAACCTGCCGGGTGTGCCCGAGCAAAGCCTGGCCGGCCGACGTGGCGCGTACCTGTTTGCCGCGCACCAGAAGCCGCTGCCCCAGTGCGTTTTCAAGTGACTTGATGCGCAGGGACACGGCAGCCAGCGTCAGGCTCAGGGCCTTGGCGGCTTCGCCGAAACTGCCGTGCTCAATCACGGCGGCCAATGCTTCAAGTTGTCGGGCATCGAGCATGTTGTTAGGCGCCTACTAAATCAATTAATAATTGACTAAAGCTAATTTTAGTTAATTCTATTTAACTATTATGAGCCCTGGCACACACTTGCGGCCATGAACCCGCTCACCGCCCCCGCCTTCCTGACTGGCATGGTCCTCAGCCTCTCGCTCATCATGGCCATAGGCCCGCAGAACGCTCACGTGATCCGAATGGGCCTGCTACGCCAGCATCTCTGGCTCACCGTCGCCGTCTGTGTGCTGACCGATGTGGCCCTGATCGCCGCAGGCGTTGCCGGCCTTGCGCAACTGGGCGGTCTTTCCGACAAGCTGCTGGGCGCCATGACCGGCGCGGGCGCGCTGGTGCTGCTGGTGTATGGCGCCCAGGCCATGCGGCGCTTTCTGCAGCCTGCGCACGCGTCTGCCCAGAACCCCGATATGGCCGGCGCAGAGGCCATGCCGCGCCGCAAGGCCATCGGGCTGGCACTGGCGCTGTCGTGGCTCAACCCCCATGCATGGCTGGACACCGCCGTGGTCATCGGCACCGCATCACTGGCTTACGCCCGGCCGGACAACGCCGTCTTCGGCCTGGGCGCCATCACGGGTTCATTGCTGTGGTTTACCGGCCTGGGTGTGGCGCTGTGGTGCGTGGGGCGCAGGCTCAACACACCGGCCATATGGCGCGCGATGGACCTGTTGGTAGCGCTGATGATGTGGGGCACCGCCTTCTGGCTGGTGCATGGCCTGTTTTCAGCCTGACGCTGCAGCGCGGGTGTGTGCCTAACCAAAGCCTCGGGCCAGAAAGACGGCGGCCAGCGGAATGAACGGCAGGATGTGCGCCTGCACCATCACCAGCCGCCGCGCTTGTTTGACTTCCAGCGCATCGGGCAGGGCGCCGCTGGCGCGCAACTCACGGCGCCAGCGCAAAAACATCATGGTCGGCTTGATGGAAATCAGCCCAATCGCCAGGAACATGACGAGCTTGACGTACAGCAAGGGGTTGTGGACGTACCAGGCCGCGCCCTTGCTGCCCAGAAACACGCGCGCCAGGCCGGTCAGGAAAACCGCGCCGGCCGAGATGCCGTAGACCATGTCGATCTTGCCGAGCCTCTCGATCACGGCGGCGTTCAGCCACTCGGTGCGGCACAGCGCCGCCTCGCTCGCCAGAAAAACCACCATGGTGAGAATCGCCAGCAGGTGGGCATAGGCCAAAAGAGATTCGAGAACCATCGTCGGGATCCTTTCCAGTCAGGGTTTTGTGGTGGTGGCGGCTGGCGACGAGCACCAGAACTCCGGTTGGCTGTAATGGTGTTTCAGAAAATCCAGCCAAAGGCGAACCCGCAGCGGCAAGTGTTTGCGTTGCGGAAATACGGCGTAAATACCGTTGGGCGGCGCGGCAAAATCCTCCAGCACCGCCACCAGCTGGCCGGCGGCAATTTCTGCCTCGACCTCCCAGGTGCTGCGCCAGGCAATGCCGTACCCTCCCAGGCACCAGTCATGCAGGACCTGGCCGTCCGAGCAGTCGAGCGGCCCGCCCGGCTTGAGATGGATCAATTCGTCCTGGACCCGGAACGCCCAGCCCCGCGTTTGCGAGGCGTCGCTGGACAGCGTCAGGCAGTCGAATTTCGCCAGCTCGCTGGGGTGCTGGGGCGTGCCGTGGCGGGCCAGGTAGACCGGCGTGGCCACGCACAGCCGGCGGTTGTCAGCCATGCGCACGCTCACCAGCGAAGAGTCCGGCATGTCGCCGACGCGCACTGCGCAGTCAAAACCCTCGCCGGCCAGGTCAACTACCCGGTCGCTCAGGTTCAGCGAGATCGTGACATCGGCATGCACTTCGCGAAAGCGTGTGACCAGTGGCGCCACGTGGCGGCGGCCAAAGCCGGCCGGCGCGGTGATGCGCAGATGCCCGCTGGCCTTGACGCCGCCGGCCGAAACGCTGGCTTCGGCGTTGGCAAAATCAATCAGCAGGCGCTGGCAGTCTTCAAGAAAGGCGCTGCCTTCGTGTGTGAGCGTGATGCGCCGGGTGGTGCGTACCAACAGCTTGACGCCCAGGCGGCCTTCCAGTGCATCAAGCCGACGCCCCATGATGGCCGGCGCCACGCCTTCGGCGTTCGCGGCAGCGGTCAGGCTGCCGCGTGTCGCAACCGACACGAACGATTCAAGCTGCTTGAGTTTGTCCATGCTGGATTATGTCCATGAACGTCTGAAATCAGCCGTTTTTAGCATTGATTCCAACACTTCCCACCCAGGACGCACGGTGCGCGCGTCCTCTTACACTTTTTTAATAACTCAGCCGGGCCACCGATCGCAAGACGTCCGGTGTGGTGGTCGGCAGGCCAAAAAACTCGAGGTAGGCCGGGATCTGCTCGAACAGCATGTCGGACCCCACTTGCACCGTACAGCCACGCGCCTTGGCCGCTGCCAGAAACGCGGTCATCTCCGACTTCATGACCACTTCGCCCACAAAACTGTTGGCGGCGATACGTGAAACGTCCATGGGCAGCGGATCGCCTTCGTTCATGCCCATGGGCGTGGCGTTGACCACCAGGTCGTAACCCGCCGGGTCGTTTGAGCCTGTGAGGAGTTCCAGCGTTGCGTAATGCTGGCGCAGCCGCCCAGCCAGCGCCTGCGCGGAGGCCGCATTGACGTCGCACAGCCCTAGCGCGCGCGCGCCGGCCTTGGCCAGCGAAGCAGCGATTGCCGAGCCCACGCCGCCGCTGCCGACGACCAGGGCACGCTTGCCGCGCGGATCAAAGCCCTTGCGTTGCACGCCGCGCACAAACCCTTCCCCGTCGAACATGTCGCCCACGAGCTTGTCATTGGCGTCGCGTTTGACGGCATTGCAGGCGCCGGCGATGCGTACTGTGGGTGTGGCTTCGTCCAGCAAATCGACAGTCGTAACCTTGTGCGGCATGGTGATCAGCGCGCCGCGGAAATTCTCCAGGCAAGACACCGACCGCAGAAAGGCCGGGTAGTCTTCGGTCT
Source organism: Polaromonas sp. P1_F6 (assembly GCF_056405695.1). Lineage (NCBI taxonomy): Bacteria > Pseudomonadati > Pseudomonadota > Betaproteobacteria > Burkholderiales > Comamonadaceae > Polaromonas > Polaromonas sp. P1_F6. The sequence goes on along the minus strand of NZ_JBFUBQ010000004.1, from coordinate 352,143 downwards.
TGCAACCCATGGGCACGACCACCGCGTTCACTCCCGCCTGTTCAAAGTAGGGGTTGTAGATCATCGGCGCCTTGAAAGAATGCGTCGGGTAGCCGATGTGGGCGATGAGTTCGGTATGGCCGTTGATCATGGAGGTTCCAGAAATTTGCAGTTAAAACCGCTGTTGAAAATAATGCCGAATGATCAGTGCTGACGGTCATTCGCCTGCAACAAAGATGCCTTTGACGATCAATACAGGCCAGGGGTGCCACCGCCGTCCACAGCGATGGCCGTGCCTTGAATGTGGCGGGCACTCTCCGAACACAGGAATATCGCAAGTGCGGCGACATCCTCGGGTGTCCCCAGCCGGCTGAGTCCCTCGCGTGCGATTTGTGCCTGTCGTTCTTCTTCGACGGGCTTTCCACTTGCGGCTGCACGCTGCTGAAACAGTTGCGCTACACGGCCGGTTTCAGTCAAGCCCGGAAGAATGGCGTTGACATTGACGCCGTCCCGCTTTCCAAGACCGGACAGGCCCTTGGTGAAGTTGTGCATCGCAGCGTTGACCGACCCACCGATCAGGAAGCCCGGGTCGGGCGTACGGGCAGCGCCGCCAATGATGTTGACAACGTGCCCACCCGCAGTTTTCAGCATCGGCCAAAACAGGCGGCACAAGTTCACACAGCCGAAGAACTTCAATGCAAAGCCGTCATGCCATGCGTCCTCCGGAAGGTCCAGAAACGCACCGGCGCGCGTGGCACCCGCGGAATTAACCAACACGTCACAGCGTCCAAATTTTTCGGACACCAGGGTGAATACCGCTTTGCAACCTTCTTCGCCTCGAAGATCCGCAGCACATACCTCAGGGCGGAGTGCTCCAGTGCCTGCAATTGCATCTGCTGCAGTCTTCAGGTTCTCAATGGACGATGCGGCCAAAACGGTTTGCGCACCGCGTGCGGCAAACGCAGCGGCGATGCCATGGCCGATGCCCCGGCTGGCGCCACTTATAACGATGACTTTTCCAGCGAACTCCTGTGACATGGCCGCTCTCTTTCTGATGATTTACGAAACCCTTGCGGCATTGATCGCCGAAACAGCGGCGCGCAAAGCCAGCAGGTAGCTGTCAGCGCCAAAGCCGCAGATCTGCCCCTTGACGATTTCAGCGAACACCGACACATGGCGGAAAGGCTCGCGGGCATGGATGTTCGACATGTGAAGCTCGACAACCGGCACCGTGAGGATGGCCAGGGCGTCGCGGATGCCGTAGCTGTAATGCGTCCAGGCACCGGCGTTGATCAGCACGGCGTCGACCTTGTCGGTGAATGCCTGGTGAATCCGTTCGCACATGTCACATTCGCTGTTGGTCTGGAAATGTTCCACCTCGGCGCCGAGCTCCCGGCCCAAAGCCTGCAGGCTGGTGTTGATCTCGTCCAGCGTGATGGTGCCGTACTGCGCCGGGTCGCGTTTGCCGAACATGTTGTGGTTGATGCCGTGAAGCATGAGCACTTTCATGGTGATTTCTTTCCTGGTTGTTGACGTTGTTTGTCGTGGTTTGATTTGTATGTGGGAGGGTCGAGCTGCTTAACCAACGGGCAACTCGATCACCTGGCCGGTTTGGGCGGCCTGCGCGATGGCTTCGGTGATGCGCAGGTTCAGCAGGCCGTCGCGGGCACTGACCAGCGGCGGTGCTTCACCACGAATGACGGCGCCGAAGTGCTCCAGCTGGTGCTTGAGGGGATCGTCGCGCACCATGTCGGCCACGCTCTCGTCAAACGGCTTCCACCAGGAGCGATCTTCCGGCCTGGCGTAGGTTTTCAGGCGCATGGTCGGAACCGACAGGCTTCCGTTGGTGCCCGAAATCACGTAGCAGTCTTCGTCGCCATAGCTTGGGTAGGCCTTGTTTTCCTGGGAGGTCTGCTCCCAGCTGCGCGCGCATGCGGCGGTGTCCGACAGCATGAAGCTGCCCAGCGCACCGTTGGCAAAACGCAGATTGATGGCCACCGTGTCTTCCACCGGAAAACCGCGTGTGGCATTGGAGGCAAAGGCCTGCACTGCCACGATGTCACCGCACAGCATGCGCAGGTTATGCACCTCGTGAATCATGTTCAGGAGGATGGGGCCGCCGCCGATCTCGCGGCGCCATGACGCGTCTTCGTAGTAGCGGTCGGGCTTGAAGAATGTGGCACTGCCCGTCACGGCAACCAGCTTGCCGAGTTTTCCCGAATCCACGATTTCTTTCGCTTTGGCCATGATGGGGCTGTGCGCGCGATGGTGGCCGATCAGTACCTTGGCGCCCGTCTCAGCGACCGCCTTGACCAGCTGCTCGCCTTCGGCCAGCGTGGGTGCAATGGGCTTTTCCAGCAGGATGGGCACCCCGGCCTTGATGCATTGCAGGGCCTGCGGCACATGCAGCTGGTTCGGCGTCGCAAGGATCACGCCGTCAGGGCGGTCCTTGCTGAGCAGCTCATCCAGCGATGGGTACAGCGGAACACCCGCCCTGGCGGCGATAGCCTTTGCCGCCGGCGCAGGATCGACAATGGCCGAAAGGACGCAGGTTGGGCTCTCTTGAGCCACATCCATGTGGGCCAGGCCGATGTAGCCGGCCCCTGCGACAGCGATGCGGATTTTGCTCATGAAGGAAAGATACCCGGAACCGGAATGAAAGAACAGGCCAGCCCGGCGCTCCGGTGCGCTGGGCCGGCCGGGGCGTGAAATCCTATTTACGCAGTTTGGCGAGCTCTGCCTGCAGTGCGCCGACCACATCGGCACCCACGATGGCCGAGTGCTTCTCGATAACGGGCTTCATCTTCTCGCGGAATTTGGCCATTTCTGCGGGGCTGAACTCGCTGACCTGCATGCCGTTCTTCTTCAGGTTTTCGAGCGCGGTGCCGGACTGTTCACGCGAGGCCTTGCGCTGGTACGCAGCAGCTTCGGCGGCCGCATCCGAGAAGATTTTTTTCTCATCATTGCTCAGGGTGTCCCACAGCTTTTTGCTGACGATGACGGTTTGCGGGTTGTACTGGTGGTTGGTCACCGCCAGGTACTTTTGCACTTCGTAGAACTTGTTCGCGTTGATGACCGTGAACGGGTTTTCATGGCCATCAATGGCTTTCTGTTCCATCGCGGCATAAACCTCGGGAAAAGCCATGGGCGTCGGGTTGGCGCCCAGTGCGGTCACCCAGTCGATGTTGATGGCGTTCGGAATCACGCGCAGTTTCAGGCCGGCAATGTCGTCCACCTTGGTGATGAGGCGCTTGCTGTTTGTGATGTTGCGAAAGCCGAGTTCCCAGTAGGCCAGCCCATGGATGTTTTTGGCATCGAGCTTGGTGAGCATCATTTTCCCGAAAGGCCCATCCACCACGGCATCGGCTTCCTGCGAGCTTGCAAACATGAACGGAAAATCGAAAACGGCAAATTCCTTGGCCTGGCTGGCCAGGATGCCGGAATTCATCACCACCATTTCCAGCGTGCCGCCTTGCAGCGCGGAGATGTTCGGTGCATCGCCGCCCAGCACACCGCCGGGGAAGAGGTTGACCTTGATCTTGCCGCCCGATTTCGCTGCCACGGTTTCAGCGAATTTTTTCATGCCCAGCACAATCGGGTGGCCGTCCGGGTTTTGCGTGGCGAACTTGACGGTGCGTTCCTTGATGTCCTGGGCTGAGGCCATGCCGAAGGCCGCCAGGGCGACGGTAGCGAGGACGGATTTGATAAACAGGCGTTTCATGGTTGTCTCCGGTTTTTTGAGGGGATGAGGTGTCACGGTACGCTTTGACGTGGCTGCCGGCCGTGGCGTACCCAGCACGCCCGGCAGCGCGGAAAGTTGTCAGCCGCCGTAAAACCAGCGCGCCGGGATGATGACGATTTGCGGAAAAGCCACCATCAGGAACATGATGGCGAACTGGGCCCACATAAAGGGCAACACGCCCTTGGTGACTTCGTCCATGCTCACCTTGCCCACCCCGGCCACCGTGTTCAGCACCGTGCCCACCGGCGGGGTGATCAGCCCGATGGCGTTGTTGATGATGAACAACACGCCAAAGTACACCGGGTCAATGCCGGCGGCCTTGACGACCGGCATGAGCACCGGCGTCAGCAGCAAGATGGTGGGTGTCATGTCCAGCGCGGTTCCCACCACCATCACCAGCACCATGATGGCCAGCATCAGCAACTTCGGGCTGTCCAGAAGCGGCTGCAGCAGGGCAACCACCTGGCCCGGTATCTGCGCCACCGTGATCAGCCAGGCCGACACCATGGCCGCGGCCACCAGGAACATCACGATCGCGCTGGTCTTGGCGGCGCCCACGAACAGCGGATAGAGCTTCCTCAGCGTGAGCTCCTTGTAGATTAGTACGGAAACCAGCGTTGCGTACACCGCGGCAACCACAGCGGCCTCGGTCGGCGTGAAGATGCCGAACTTCAGGCCGAACACCACAATCAGCGGCAGCACCAGCGCCCAGGTCGACTCCTTCAACGCCACCAGGACTTCTGCACGGCTCTTGCGCGGCGGGGCTTTCACCACTTCCTTGCGCACCAGCCACCACCAGGTGAGCCACAGCGACAACCCCAGCAAGAGACCGGGAAAGATGCCGGCCAGGAACAATTTGGAAATTGACACATTGGCTGCCACACCGAAGATGACAAAGGCAATCGAAGGCGGGATGACCGGCGCGATAATGCCCGCCGATGCGATCAGCCCTGCGGAGCGCGCCTTGTCATGGCCGGCGGCCACCATCATGGGCAGCAAAAGCGACGCCAGCGCAGCCGCATCGGCCACGGCAGAGCCCGACAGCGCCGCCATGATGACTGCCGCCACAATCGTGACATAGCCCAGGCCGCCCTTGATGTGGCCGACCAGGGCCATGGCGAGGTTGACGATGCGGCGCGACAGGCCACCTGCGTTCATGACCTCGCCGGCGAGCATGAAAAAGGGCACGGCCAGCAGCGGAAAGCTGTCGGCGCCGTTCACGACGTTCTGTGCCAGGATCTGCGCGTCAAACATGTCGAGGTGCCACATCAGCGCCGCGCCGCACAGCAGCAATGAAAACGCGATCGGGATGCCCAGCGCCATGGCGGCAAGCAGCGATCCGAGGAATATAGCGATGGTCATGCCGGACCTCCTTCATGCGGCTGGTCTTCGGATTCCCTGATCATCATCAGCTCACCGTCCCCGGTCTTGCCGCTGAGCAGCCGGACCAGGTCCCGCAGCAGCAACAGGCCGCCGAGCACGGCGAACACCATGCCCGAGCCGTAGAACCAGCTCATGGACACTTCCATCACGGCACTGGTGGTGGTCCAGTTGATCTTGACCTGCTCCCACGCACCACGGAACATCAGCCAACAGGCAAAAAGCATGAGCAGGTAACTGATGCCGAGGCAAATTTTCTTGCCCCTGGGGCCCAGGCGACCCACCAGCATGTCGGTGCCCAGATGCCCGCGCTCGTTGATCGCCACCACGGCACCGAGAAAGGTCAGCCAGACGAACAGCCAGCGAGACAGCTCCTCTGACAGATTGATGCCCGAGTTGAAGCCATAGCGCAACACCACGTTGCCGAACACCAGCACCACCATCAGCGCCAGGAACAGCGCAATCACGCCGTCCAGCACCCGGCAAAACCGGTCTATCCACTTGTCCATGTTGTCTCCTTTTTATGCGTGGCTGCGCGCGCAGCCGTCCAGCCCTGAGCCTGTTGAAGATTGCTTTAATCCATAATGTACGAACTAGTTAGTTTTAAACGAATCGGTAGAAACCCGACATGCCGGCCCCTGGCCGGCGCGATCCGGAAGTTACTTGCGCACGAAGCGCACGATCATTTCGATGATGCTGTCGCGCCGCGCCGTCATGGCGCGCCCCGACTGGGTGTCGCTCTTGAAGATCAGTCCGAAGGTGTGCTGGTTGGAGACATTGAAGAATGTCAGCGCAGAAATCGACGCATGGATGTCGATCGGGTCCAGGCCTATGCGAAATATGCCCGCCGCCACGCCGCGCTCGTAAAGCTTGCGGATGGCATCGATGGCCGGCACATTGAGCTGCTGGATGATCTTGCTTTGGGCCAGGTAGCTGCCGCGCTCCATGTTCTCGGACATCACCAGCCGGATATAGCCCGGATTGCTGTGGTGATGGTCGAAGGTAAAGCCCACCAGGCGGCGCAGCGCATCTTCCGGCAGCAGGTCTTCCAGGTGCAGTTCCGCCTCGATGCTGCGCATGCGCCGGTACGACTCCTCCAGCACGGCGAGGTACAGCCCCTCTTTGCTGCCGAAGTAGTAATAGATCATGCGCTTGCTGGTCTTGGTGGCCGCCGCGATCTCGTCGATGCGCGCGCCGCTCAGGCCCTTCTCGGCGAATTCGGCCGTTGCCACTTCGAGGATGCCGGCCATCGTGCGTGCCGGGTCGTTGGTGCGCGTGGCCGTCTGCACAGCCGGGGCCTTGCTTTTGCGCCCACGCACCTTGGTCGAAGCTGCCTGCGAATGTACTGTTTCGTCCATTCGCGCAGTATAGGGGGCAGGCTGAGGTCATGTCATACCAGCGCAATGGTGATGCGTTCAATCGCAGCGCGTGTATCGGGCCGCACGCCGCGCCACCATGCAAAGGCTTCGGCTGCCTGCTCCACCAGCATGCCCACGCCATCGGCCAGCCGCCGGGTTCCCGCGTTTTGCGCCAGGCGCAAAAACGGCGTGAGCCCTTTTCCGTACGCCAGTTCGTAGGCCAGGCAACCAGGAGCAAACACGCTTGCCGGCACCGGCGGCAGTTCGGCGCGCAGGCTTGCCGAGGTGGCATTGAACACCACGTCAAAGGTTTGCCCCGCCAGATCCGGATAGCCGCAGCCGCGGACGTTTGCCTGGGCCGCGCCCATGGCCTGCAGTTCATGTGCCCGGGCAACCGTGCGGTTGGCAATCACCAGTTCGGCCGGAGCCTGCGCCAGAAACGGCAGCAACGCGCCCCGGGCCGCTCCGCCGGCGCCCAGCAGCAGCACGCGTTTGCCTTGCAGCTGGCAGCCCAGGTTGTGCGTGACGTCGCGCACCAGGCCCACGCCGTCGAAGTTTTCGGCAATCACGCGTGTGCCTTCAAACCTCATGGCATTGGCCGCCCCCGCGAGCTGCGCCCGCTCCGAGCGTTCGGTGGCATAGGCAAAGGCGTCGAGCTTGAATGGCGCGGTAATGTTCATGCCTTTGCCGCCCAGGGCGCGGAAGGCATCAACGGCCCCGGTGAATCCGCCTGGCGGCCCTTCGATAGCCGTGTATTCCATGTCCTGCCCGGTAGCCTGCGCGAACATGCCGTGGATCAGCGGCGATTTGCTGAACCCTATCGGGTTGCCGATGACGGCATAGCGGTCGGTCATGGCTGCACCTCTGCATACAGCACGCCGTCGTGCTCCATCGCCTCAATGTCGGCAGCGCTATAACCAACGCTCGCGGCGATCTCGCGGTTGTGTTGACCCATGCCGGGTGCAACGCAGGCAGGTGAGGTGTCGCACTCCGAAAACCTGAAAGGCAGGTTGGGCAGGCGGATCTTGCCCAGCACCGGGTGGTCCTGCTCAATCACCATGTTGCGCGCCTGAATTTGCGGATCGTTCAGCACTTCCTCGATGTTCTGCACCTTGGCGCAGGGCACGTCAATCGCATCCAGCGCAGCCAGGCACTCGGCCACAGTACGGCCCGCTACCCAGGCTTTCGCCAGGGCAAGTATTTCGGTGCGGTTTTCGTTGCGCCCTGCGGCGCTGTGAAAGCGCGCGTCAAGCGCCAGAGCTTCGCCGCCTATCAGCAAAGCAAAACGCTTCCATGCGTCGTCGACCTGCGCGGCAATCACGAGGTAACCGTTGCTGGCGGCAAATACGCCGTACAACGTGCTTTGAGGCATGTCGTGGCCGGTTTGCTGCGGAATTTCCTTGCCGCCTGAGAGGGTGTAACACTGCACCGCATAGTCATGCATGGACACCAGGCAGTCGTAGAGGGACAAGTCAATATGCTGACCCCTGCCCGACTTGATGCGGCCCAGCAGTGCGGCACATACCGCCGCCACGCCGTGGATGCCGGTGTACATGTCGCCCAGTGAAACGCGCAGCAGCGGCGGCACGCCGCCGGGCTCGCCGACCATGGCCATGATGCCGCTCTTGGCCTCGGCAATCAGGCCGAAGCCGGCACGGTGCGCGTCGGGGCCGGTATGGCCATAGGCGGAGATCGAGCAGTACACCAGGCCAGGGTTGCGCCGGGACAGCTCTTCGTAGCCCAGGCCGAGCTTTTTCAACGCACCGGGGCGGTAGTTCTCGACGAACACGTCAGCTGTGTCGGTGAGCTTGTGCATCATTTCCAGGCCGCGCGGGTCCTTGAGGTTGATGCACAAGCCCTTCTTGCCCATGTTCTGCTGCAAAAAGTAGCCGCTTTGTCCCTTGATGAAGTAAGCGTGAGCGCGTCCCGCATCCCCGTCCCTGGGCCGCTCGACCTTGATGACGTCTGCACCCATCGCTGCCAGGCAGCGCGACAAATAGGGCCCGGCCAGGAAATGGCTGTAATCGACGACGCGGATGCCCGCCAGCGGCAGCGCTTGGGTAGCTTTATTCATAAAAACCTGAATTCATCTTTGTATATCGGGCGCAAGCAGCTATGTTTTTGATAGCAAATCATTTTTCAGACGATGGCCGGCGCGGCACCATCAGGCGGTGCTCGCCCTTTTGCACCACCTGCCCGGCCTGGTTGATCAGCTCGGCCGGCAGCACCACGATGCCCCAGCCCGGCTTGCTTTTGGAGGGCCGCATGCTGGCCACACGAAATTTCACGTGCAGCGTGTCATTGATCTTGATCGGCAGCAGGAAGTCCCAGGTCCAGCCCAGCGACATGCCGGGCAGGAAGCGGTATTCGCTCTGGGTTTTCAGGCCGTCGGCAACCGACAGCCCCATCAGGCCGTGCGCAACACGGCAGCCGAAGTGCGAGGCATTGGCGTAGGCTTCATCCACATGCACGGGCGTGAAGTCGCCCGTGAGTTCGGCGTAGGCATCGATGCGCGCGGCGGTGAAGGTATAGGACGGGCTGGTGCACTCGTCGCCGACCTGGGCGTCGTCCCAGTATTTTTCCGGCGTGGCGAACTGGATGTTGGGGTTGGGCATGAGGCGCCTTTCAGGCAGTGGTGGCTCTGGGATTGACTGCCAATACAGCAGACACGCAGCCGGTGCTGGCCTGGATCAGCTCGACGGCCAGGCCATCGGGCAGTTGCAGCCAGTTGCGGCCCTGGGGCAGTTGCTTCACGCCCCATGTCTTCGCCCCGGCCAAGGCGGCCTCCAGGTCGTCCACCATGATGCCCAGATGCGCCAGCCAGCCGGCGTCGTTCGACGGCGGCGCTGCAAAGCCTGGCGTACTCATGAGCTGCAGGCCGCCGATCGTCCAGTACTGGTGCGGTGCATCGGCGGGTCCGTCGATCTCGCGCACATCCATGCCCAGCACCTCCAGGAAGAAGTTGATATGCCACCGGATGTCTTTGACGCGCACCGCAACGTGTTCTACATAGGATTTTTGTTTGTGGGGGGCCAAGGTGTGCTCTTTTGAATCGCGTTGACGCGGCTGTGCGCGCTCAATACCCTTGATGCAGGCCACCAGGGCCTGGTTGACGGGTGTGGGTACGCCGCATTTCGCGCCCTGGCGCACCACCGCGCCGTTCACAAAGTCGATCTCGGTGATGGAGCCCTTCTCCAGGCTTTGCAGCATCGAGGTCTTGAACGCGTAGGGCAGGCCTTCGCCCGCCTTGACCCACGGCTGGCGCGGGTCAGTGGTGGCGAGCGTGATGCCGCTGGCTTGTGCCACCGCCATCGCTTCGGCCACGGCCGCAATGCCGCAGGCCTCAAGCTCAGGCACCTGGTACATATCGCCGTAGGTCAGGCGCGTGATGGCGCTCACGGCGCCGGTGGCCACATTGACCAGCAGCTTGTCCCAGATGGTGCCGATGATGTTGCGGCTGACGATGGTGTCGAGCCCGGCGGCGTTGAAGGCGGCGGCGATGCGCTGCACGCGCTCCGTGATGCGGCCATCCAGTTCACCCAGGTGGGTGTCCTTGCCGCGCGTTCCAATCAGCACATGCCCGGCGCCGAGCTGCGTGCCGCCCGCATAGGTTTTGCCGGCCAGCACGCGCTCGCGGCCCACGATGCTGCCCAGGATGTCTTCGTGTCCCAGCCCGTTTTGCAGTGACAGCACCACCGTGTCCGGCCCCAGCAGCGACAGGGCTGCCTCCATGGCCGGGCGGGTGTCGAAGGACTTGACCAGCACGATCACCAGGTCCACCGCACCGGTGTTCATGGCCACGCCTGCGGCGGAGGTCGCGGCATGCACCTGCACGCAGCGGTCTACACCGCCGTCGCGCAGGATCAGCCCGCGGCTGTTCATGGCCTCGACCTGGGCAGCATTGCGGTTGATGAGCCAGACCTCGTGACCAGCCTCCGTCAGCACGCCGCCTAGTGCACAGCCCAGCGCGCCGGCGCCCAGAACACAAATCTTCACTGCACAACTCCTTCGTGATTCAGGAGCGAATTCTGGGTGGGTCCGACCATGTCGTCCATGCAATGAGGGCAATACCAATCATTGCGTATCACAATAGAGGTATGGAAAAGGACCTGGATCTGCTGGACATCAAGCTGCTGCGGCTGCTGGACCAGCTCTACACCACCCGCAGCGTCACCCGGTCGGCCGAGGCCTTGGGGCAAAGCCAGCCCACGGTCAGCATCTGGCTGGCGCGCCTGCGCAAGCAGCTTGGCGACCCGCTGTTTGTGCGTACGGCAGGCGGCATGCTGCCCACGCCGCGCACCGATATGCTGATTGCCACGGTGCGCGAGGTGCTGGGCGGATTGCAGCGACTGGCCCAGTCAGAGGCTGCCTTTGAACCGTCTACGGCGCAGCGGCGCTTTCGCATCTGTATGACCGACGCCAGCCACGTCACGCTGTTGCCCCGGCTGCTGTCCCACGTGCGGGCGGTGGCGCCGGGCGTGGCGCTGGAAGCCGCGCGTATCGATGCCGGCCTGGCGCATGCCCTGCAAGCAGGTGAGGCCGATCTTGCCGTCGGCTTTCTGCCCTGGCTCGACACGGGCTTCTACCAGCAGACGCTGTACGGCCAGGACTGGATTTGCCTGGCCAATGCCCGGCATCCGCGGGTGGGCAGCGAATTGGGTGCCGACTGGAGCCTGGCTGTCTACCAGGCCGAGGCGCACATCGGCATCAGTTCCGGCACCGGCTACCAGCTGCTGGACAGCGCCCTGGCGTCACAAAACATCTCGCGCCGCGTGTTGCTGGAGCTGCCGGGCTTTCTGGGCCTCTCGGCCATTTTGTCCACCACCGACCTGATCGCCACGCTGCCGCGCCACATCGGCGAAACCCTGGCCCGCGCCGTCGGCCTCCAGGTGCTGCCCTGCCCGCTGGCGATTCCCGGATTTACCGTGAAGCAACACTGGCATGCCCGCTACCACCACGACCCGGCCTCCCGCTGGCTGCGCAGCGTGTGTGCCGAGTTGTTTATGAAAAGTGCCACCAGCCCTTTATAGCTGTGCGCGAGCAGCTACATTTTTTATAGCAACAAAACTCAGCGCGTCACCCGGTTGGCTTGCAGAGCCTGGATGGCGTCGTCGTCATAACCGAGCTCCCGCAGCAGTTCGCGCGTGTGCTCGCCCAGCCTGGGCGGGTTCAGGCGCACCCCGGGACGTTTGCCGCCCAGGGTCAGCGGCAGCAGGACGGTGGCGCTTGTTTGCCCGGTGCGGGCGCCGTCGGTCAAGGTGATGGGCGCCAGCCCGCCCGTGGCCTTGAGATGCGGGTCGTCAAACAAATCCTGCGGCCGGGTGATGGGCGCAAACGGCAATGCATGTTTTTCGAACACGGCACCCAATTCGGCCGCGCTGTGCCCAGCCAGATGTGAGCGCAGCAGGGGCATCAGCCACTCGCGCGCAAGTACCCGGTCGTTGTTGGTCAGCAGCCGCGGGTCGGCCCGCAGGTCTTGCAGCCCAAAAGCCCCGCAAAAAATGGCCCACTGCGTGTCGCTGACCACGGCCAGGAAAATCTGCTCACCGTCCCTGACCGTGAACACGTCGTAAATCGCCCACGCCGAAATGCGGCTCGGCATGGGCGCGGCAGGCTGCCCCGTCACCGCGAACTGCATCATGTGCTGGGCGACCAGGAAAACATTGTTTTCAAACAGCGCGGCCTGCACTTCCTGGCCCTTGCCGGTTTTTTCGCGCGCGGCCAGCGCGGCCATGGCGCCGATGGCGCCGAACATGCCGCCCATGATGTCGTTGACACTGCTGCCGGCGCGCAGCGGATCGCCGGCCCGGCCTGTCATATACGCCAGCCCGCCCATCATCTGCACCACTTCATCGAGCGCAGTGCGATGGTCGTAAGGGCCGGGCAAAAAGCCTTTGTGGCTTACATAGATCAAGCGCTCGTTGAGCTGCGAGAGGCTGGCGTAATCCAGGCCAAGCTTCTTCATGGTGCCGGGCTTGAAGTTCTCGCTCACGATGTCGGCGGTGGCAACCAGCTTGAGCACCAGCTCGCGGCCCTCGGGGGTCTGCAGGTCGACGGCGATGCTTTTTTTGTTGCGATTGAACAGGGGGAAAAATCCCGCACCGGAGCCGAGCAGCTTGCGGGTGTTGTCCCCCGAGATCGGCTCGACCTTGATGACCTCGGCCCCCAGGTCGGCCAGCAGCATGCCGCAGGTCGGCCCCATGACCATATGGGTGAATTCGACGACACGCAGCCCTGCATAGGGCAGGCTTTGTTCGCCGGATACGCTGGCTTCAGGCATGCAAACGTCCTTGTACAAAATCTTTGGGGAGGCCCGCCTCGGGTGTCATGCCATAAAGCGGTTCGCCCGGCAATCCGGCCTTGAGCGGCTCGCGCGCAGCCATCAACTTGACGAGATCCACTCCCGTGGAAATACCCATGGCCTCAAACATGAAAACCAGGTCTTCAGTGACCACATTGCCTGACGCCCCCGGTGCATAGGGGCAGCCGCCGAGACCGCCCTGCGAAGCATCGAAGGTGCGCACGCCTTCTTCATACGCAGCCAGGCAGTTGGCCAGGCCCAGTCCGCGTGTGTTGTGCATGTGTGCAGCACCGGCCTTGTCGCCAAGCTCGGCGCGCAGGCGCCTGAAGAGGCGGCGCACCTGCACGGGGTTGGCATAACCCACGGTGTCCGATAAACCTGATTCATCAGCACCGGCAGTGATGCATTGCGCGGCCAGCCAGATCACATCGTCCTCCGGTACTTCGCCCTGCAGCGTGCAGCCGAAAGCGGTTGAAATGGCGGCTTCAAGTTTGACATGCGGTGCCAATTCGCGGCGCAGGCCGGCAATGGCCCGCACTTCTTCGACCATCTCTTCGCGCGTCTTGCGCACATTGGCCAGCGAATGCGCCGCGCTGGCCGACACCGGCATGGTCAGCTTGTGCACGCCGGCCTGCAGTGCTGCTTCAGCGCCGCGGCGGTTGGGCACCAGCGCCATCACGGTGAGGCCGGGCAAGGTGAGCGCATGCCGTACCACCTCCGCCACGTCGGCCATTTGCGGCAACAGTTTGGCGGGGACGAACGAACCCACCTCGATTTCGCGCAGGCCGGCCGCGTGCAGGGCGGTGATCCAGCGCAATTTGTCGGCGGTCGCCATCGTGCGGGAAACACTTTGAAGACCATCGCGTGGGCCGACTTCACTGATCAGCACCTGGCTGGGCTGGGTGGTTTGCATCATTCCCGATATTCTGTAAGATAGAACTATATTCTCTCTAATGAAATGATGAAGCAGGTTGCCGGCACTGTCAAGCAGGCAATCGACACGAAAGCCCAGGAGATCGAGCCATGCCGCGCAAAGCCCAGACCGAATCCGTTGCAGACGCCCATGCCGCTCCCGGCGGTGCCGCGGCAGTGGACCGCGCCCTGTCGCTGCTGTCGGCGTTCAGGGCGGGTGACATCTCACTGGGCCTGAGCGAACTGGCGGAACGCACGCAGCTTTACAAGAGCACGGTGCTGCGGCTGCTGGCTTCGCTGGAGCATGCGCGACTGGTCCAGAAACTCGGCGACGGCCGCTACGCGCTGGGCGCCGAGGTGGCGCGCCTGCATGGTGTGTACGCCGCCTCGTTTTCGCTGGACCGGGTGGTGCTGCCGGTGCTGCGCGAGCTGGTTGCGGCCACTGGCGAGAGCGCGGCCTACCATGTGCGCCAGGGCGAGGCCCGCCTGTGCCTGTACCGCGTGGACTCGCCGCACCCGATCCGCGACCACATCAAGGCCGGCGATCTGCTACCCGCCGACCGCGGCACGGGCGCTCGCATTTTGATAGCGTTCGGCGCAGGACAGCTAAGGGTTGGAGGCCAAAAAGACCGTCAGCTATACGCCAAAATCCGCGAACAGGGTTACTACACGGCTGTGGGCGACCGGCTGGCCGAGGTGGCCGGCATTTCGGCCCCGGTGTTTGGGGCCGATGGCGCACTGGCGGGCGCACTGACGCTGACCATGCCCGGCAACCGTTACAGCCAACGCCATGTCAAGCCGGTACTGGAAGCGGCCCGCCGCCTGACAGGCCGGGTTTAAAGGCTTCCCCCGGTTCAGCCTTGCGCCGAAGTGGGCTCGATGCGCCACTGGATGTTGAGCGAAAACTGTTCCCCTGGGCCCAGCACACGCAAGCCGGGCTGCCCTGGCAAATGAAAGGCATCGATAGGCTGCGTGATGGGCTCAAAACAAAACGCGGGCCCTTGCGGTGGGCGGTAAACCAGGCAGAAGTGCTGCGCAGCACCGCCGTCACGCGCAAAGTCCGGCATGCTGGCCGTGACCTGCAGGCCCAGCTCGGGCCAGGCAACGAAGGCCTTGCCGCCCCAGCCGGTGTAGCCGTTGTCGATGAGCGGGCCGTTGGCCGGCGCACCCTTGTTCAGGTCCCAGCCCGCCGGAAAGTCGGTCGTGTGCGCAACCGGCAGCGGGTCGTCGCCGCAGAGCCAAAGGCCCTCCACCGGCGCGGTAATCCGTGTTTGCGGGGTGCGGGGAAACCAGGGATGCACGCCCAAGCCATATGGCAGCGGCTTGACGCCCAGGTGGCGCACCTGCACCTGCTGGTCCAGCCCGCCTTCGACCAGCCGGAAGGTCTGCACGGCTTCGTAGTCATAAGGATTGCCGTCGAACCCGTATGACACCAGCGTCATCACCAGCGTATCGCCCTGCGGTTGCGAAATTTGCCAGGGCTGCAGCCAGCCGTCGCCATGAATGGGATAGGGTTCGCCCGCGCGATTCGGGCGCATGGCGTGGAATTGCCCCTCATGCGTGAAGCCTCCGCCGCTGATACGGTTGGACCACGGCACCATGGCAAATGAAGCGGTCTGGTAGAGATCGTCTGTTTTGCCGTCCCAAGGCCGCCAGAGGTCCAGCGGCCCTTGCGGACGGTCAAGCTGCCAGGCGGCCACACTGCCGCCGAGCGAGGGAACCAGTCCCAGGCGCTGGCCGGAATGGCGCAGCCAGACTACAGGATGTGCGGAATCGGTCATTGAAGGTCTTTCACGGTGAGGGCAGGTAGATGGTGCTTTGTCCGTGGCATCAGCCGGCGAACAAACCGGCAGGCACACCTGGGCTGTCAATCGCCACCGCGAACAGGCCGCCGGCCAGCGGCTGGTCTGCGAGCTGCCCGGGCGTGAGCCCGGTGCGTGCCGTGCTGATAAAAAGCGTGCGCATGTCCGGCCCGCCAAAGGCGCAGTTGGTCACATGGCCTGTCGGCAGCGGCACGCGGCACAGCTCCAGTGCAGTGACCGGGTCATGGCAGCTGATGCAGGCACCGCCCCAATGGGCAATCCACAGGCGGCCAGCGGCGTCGGTGGTCATGCCGTCGGGTACGCCGTCGCCAGCCGCAAAGGCCAGCCACAGCCGCTTGCCTGACAAGGTTCCCGCCGCGCTGTCGAAGTCATACGCATGGATGCGGCCATTGACGGTATCGTTGAAATACAGGGTGCGTCCGTCGGCGGACCAGGTGGGGCCGTTGGTCACCGCAAAACCTTCTTCATGGCGCGTGCAGCGGCCATCAGGGTCATAGCGATACAGCGAGCCGGTGGGGGCCACGCAGTCAAAGTCCATCGTCCCCGCCCAAAAGCGGCCTTGCCTGTCGCACTTGCCATCGTTGAAGCGATTGCCCGGCAACGCAGCCTCGGGTTGGTGCAGGTAGCGTGGTTCGCCGCCCAAAGCGGGGTCAAACAGCGCGAAGCCGCGCCGCAGGGTCACGATCAGACCGGGCGCATGCGCCCGCTCGGCCAGCGCGGAAATTTCCTCGTCAAAGGCCCAGCTGCTGCGCGCGCCGGTAGCGGGGTGAAAGCGGTGCAGGCGACAGCCAAGAATGTCCACCCAATACAGGGATTGCTCCCGCGGCGACCACAAGGTACCCTCACCCAGCAGGGCCCCCGCCGGATGGACGCAATGCACCTTGCCAGGGACCGGCATGGCCAGCCGCTGCTGATACACGCCTGCGGGCGTGTCTGGAATCAATGTCACTAATGTCTCCGTATTGCGGGGCTGTGCGGTGGCCTCTTGACGCGGTGGATGATATCAATGCATAGTGATGTTGGAAACTTATTCTTTTTATATTAATTGATACACAACTTGCAATGTCAAACATTTCCAGCTCTGCCCCCATGCGTGCCGCTCCCGCAAGCGAGACCCTCTCCGTCTTTCCCAGCCTGAACAAGCGGTCGGTGTTTGTCACCGGCGGAGGCAGCGGCATAGGCGCCGCCATCGTGACAGCCTTTGCGCAGCAGGGCGCGCGCGTTGCCTTCATCGATGTCGCGAAGGAGGCCAGTGAAGCGCTTGCGCAGGAACTGGCGGATGCGGGGCACGCCCGCCCATGGTGGCGCGCCTGTGATGTGCGGGACGTGGCCGCGCTGCAGTCGGCAATCACCGACGCGGCAAGCGCGCTGGGCGACTTCTCGGTGCTGGTCAACAATGTGGCCAGCGATGACCGCCACAGCCTGGAGTCTGTAACGCCCGCCTACTACGATGACCGCATCGCGATCAATGAACGGCCCGCTTTTTTTGCAATCCAGTCGGTGGTGCCGGGCATGCAACGCCTCGGTGCCGGCTCCATCATCAACCTGGGTTCCACCGGCTGGCAAGGCAAGGGCGCAGGCTACCCCTGTTATGCCATCGCCAAATCGTCGGTGAACGGCCTGACGCGTGGACTCGCGAAAACGCTGGGCCGGGACCGCATCCGCATCAACACCGTGTCGCCGGGCTGGGTCATGACCGAGCGGCAGATCAAGCTCTGGCTGGATGCCGAAGGCGAGAAGGAGCTCCAGCGTAACCAGTGCCTGCCCGACAAGCTGCTGCCCCACGACATCGCGCGCATGGTGCTGTTCCTGGCATCCGACGACGCCGCCATGTGCACCGCGCAGGAGTTCACGGTGGATGCCGGCTGGGTGTAGACCTCCCCCCCGAAGCGCCTCCGGCGCCTCCCCCCTCAGGGGGCGACACTGGCGGCCCGGCAAAGCCGGTTCCGCGGTGTCTCTGGCCTAAGTCCGCTGGGGCTCTCAGTCCATCTCGAGTTTCCGCCCGTAGAGTGTGAGACTTGCAGTCTTCAGGGCCTTCATCATGACCTTGGCGGCTGGCGATGGCAGCCGGTCGGTACGGGTGATGATGCCGAAGGCGTCCATGTGGCAGGGCATGTCCAGCGGCAGCACCGAGACGATACCGTGCGCGGCGTAATACCGCGCCACATCGGCGGCGACCACGGCCACCATGTCGCTTTGCTGCAGCATGCGCGTGATGAAAAGCAGGGCTGAAGACTCCACCACGTTGATCGGCGGTGCAAGCCCATCCTCCCGGAACATCAGCTCGAACCGGTGCCGCAGGACACTGCCCGCGGGCGGCACAATCCAGGCGGCCGCCACCACGTCGCGCAGGGTGAGGCCAGACACACCCAGCAGCGGGTGCCCCGGCCTCGCCATGGCGCACACCGGCTCCTCGACCAGGGGCTCATAGCGCAAATTGGTCTTGTCATGTTCGGCAAAGAGGCGTGCCACCAGGATGTCGAGCTTGCCCTGCTCCAGGCGCTCGAGCAGTACCGGGCTGGTTTCGATGTCCAGCGAAATGCGCAGGCTCGGGTGCTCCTGTTTGACCACGGCCACCGCAGACGGCAACAAGGCCAGCCCCGGCGACGTGATGGCGCCGATGCCGACCTGGCCGAAGTGCCCGGTTTTGAGGGCGGTGAGCTCGTCATGTGCCTGGTTCAGGCTGGCCAGTGCCATGCGCGCGTGCCGGATCATGGTTTCGCCATACCAGGTTGGCCGCATGCCGCGGGGCAAGCGCTCAAAAAGCTGTACCTCCAAGACATCTTCCAGATCCTTGAGCAACTTGGACGCCGCCGGCTGGGTCATGCTGAGAACCTGTGCTGCGCGATGAATATTGCCTTCTTCGGCCAGTGCAACCAGCAACAGCAATTGCCGTGTTTTGAGCCGTGCGCGTATGAACCAGTGGTTGTAGGTGCTCATCGGGTTTTCCAGAATGCGTAGAACGATATCTATTTTGTCAAAAAAACGATTGGATTGATATCAAAATTAATTCTAGACTGCAGCGCTATGAAGACGAGGCTCTCACTCTCATGAAATTCGGCGAACTGCAACAAAACGCCCGGCATTACATCAATGGGCGCTGGGAAACCGGCACCACCACCGGCACCAGCACCAACCCCTCGGATACCCGGGAGGTGGTCAGCGAGTACGCACGTGCCGACCGCAACCAGACCGAACTTGCGATCCGGGCCGCGGCCGAGGCATTGCCGCACTGGAGCCACAGTACGCCGCAACGCCGGGCCGATGTGCTTGACCAGATCGGCAGCGAGATCCTGGCGCGCAAGGATGAGCTGGGCATGCTGCTGGCACGGGAAGAAGGAAAAACCTTGCCCGAAGGCGTGGGCGAAGCGGCACGGGCCGGCCAGATATTCAAGTTTTTCGCAGGCGAAGCATTGCGTGTTCAGGGGGAGACCATGGCATCGGTCCGGCCCGGCATCCAGGTCGACGTGACGCGTGAGCCTGTCGGCGTGGTGGGAATCATCGCGCCATGGAATTTCCCGTTGGCGATTCCGGCCTGGAAAATCGCGCCGGCACTGGCCTATGGGAACACGGTGATTTTCAAACCGGCCGAGCTGGTGCCCACCTGTGGTTGGGCTCTGGCCGAAATCATCAGCCGCTGCGGGCTGCCTGCGGGCGTCTTCAACCTTGTCATGGGAAGCGGCCGGGAAGTCGGGCAAACGCTGGTCGACCATCCCCTGGTCAATGCGCTGAGCTTCACGGGCTCGGTGACAACCGGCGAACGCATCCTTCAGTCGGCTTCCGCGCGCCGCGCGAAAGTGCAGCTTGAAATGGGTGGCAAAAATCCGCTGGTGATACTGGCTGATGCCGATCTTGACCAGGCCGTCGAATGCGCCGTGCAAGGCTCGTACTTTTCGACCGGCCAGCGCTGCACCGCGTCAAGCCGGCTCATCGTGGAAGCGCCTGTACACGATGCATTCGTTGCGCGCCTGCGCCACCGCATTGCCGGGCTCAAGGTGGGCCACGCGCTGGAGCGGGGCATCGATATGGGTCCGGTGGTTGACCGCAGCCAGCTCGAACAGAACCAGTCGTATCTGGACATAGGGCGCAACGAGGGCGCCGAGCATGTCTGGGGCGGCGAATTGCTGGAGCGCCCGACACCGGGGCATTACATGAATCCGGCGCTCTTCCTGGCCCGGCCGGAACACCGCATTGCGCGCGAAGAGATTTTTGGACCCATAGCGTGTGTGTTGCAGGCCGATGACTTTGAACACGCGCTGGCCCTGGCCAACGACACCCCCTTCGGCCTCTGTGCAGGCATCTGCACGACGTCCCTCAAGCACGCCATGCACTTCAAGCGTCACGCAGAAGTCGGCATGACCATGGTGAACCTGCCTACTGCGGGTGTCGACTTCCACGTTCCGTTCGGCGGGCGCAAAGGGTCGAGTTATGGCTCACGCGAACAAGGCCGCTACGCTGCCGAGTTCTACACCACCGTCAAGACCGGTTACGTGCTAGCCTGAGCCATTGAAGATCACCAGAGAGCTGTCAGTTCCATTTCAACCAAGGAGACAAAATGAAAATCCATCGCCGCACCCTCGCCGTCGCACTCGCCTGCGCCCCCCTTGCCGGCCTGTTGCCGGTTTCAGCATGGGCACAAAAGCCCATCGTGCTGGGCTTTAGCCAGGTCGGCGCAGAGAGCGAATGGCGCACCGCCAATACCGAATCCATCAAATCGGCCGCCAAGGACGCGGGTATCGAACTCAAATTCTCCGATGCCCAGCAGAAGCAGGAAAACCAGATCAAGGCGATTCGCTCCTTCATTGCCCAAAAGGTGGACGTGATCGCGTTCTCGCCCGTGGTCGAGTCGGGCTGGGAAACCGTTTTGCGTGAAGCCAAGGCCGCCAAAATTCCGGTGGTGCTGACTGACCGCTCCGTGAACGTCAAAGACACCTCTCTGTATGTTTCCTTCATGGGCTCGGACTTTGTGGAGGAAGGCCGCAAGGCAGGCCGCTGGCTTGTCGAAAAAATGAAGGGTACAAGCGGCCAGGTCAACATCGTTGAGTTGCAGGGAACCGTGGGTTCCGCACCGGCGATTGACCGGAAAAAAGGATTTGAAGAAATCATCAAGGCCGACCCGAAGTTCAAAATCATCCGCTCGCAGACGGGTGATTTCACCCGGGCCAAGGGCAAGGAAGTGATGGAAGCCTTTCTCAAGGCCGAAGGCAAGAAGATCAATGTGCTTTTCGCGCACAACGACGACATGGCTATCGGTGCGATCCAGGCGATTGAAGAGGCTGGCATGAAGCCGGCCAAGGACATCACCATCATCTCGATCGATGCCGTCAAGGGCGCTTTCGAAGCCATGATGGCCGGCAAGCTTAACGTCTCCGTGGAGTGCAGCCCCTTGCTGGGCCCGCAACTGATGGCGGCAGTCAAGGATATCAAGGCCGGCAAGTCCGTTCAGAAACGTATCGTTACCGAAGAGGGTATTTTCCCGATGGAAGTAGCCGCCAAGGAATTCCCCAAGCGTAAATACTGATCAGCATCCGGGCCGGCGCCTCGATACTGGGGCGCTCTTTCAAACCTCCAGAAGGAAACTATTTCATGAAGCGTACATTTCTCCAGACTCTGCTCGCCGGCCTCGTGCTGGGAACCCTCGGTATTGCACCGTCAGTCCAGGCGCAGGACAAAGGCAGCATCGGCATTTCGATGCCCACCAAATCCTCTGCCCGCTGGATCGCCGACGGCGACAACATGGTCAAGGTACTCAAGGAGCGCGGCTACAAAACCGACCTGCAATATGCCGATGACGACATCCCGAACCAGCTTGCCCAGATCGAGAACATGATCACCAAGGGCGCGAAGGTGCTGGTGATCGCCTCCATCGACGGCACCACGCTGTCCAAGGCGTTGCAGAACGCGGCCGACAAGGGTGTCAAGGTCATCGCCTACGACCGTCTCATCAAGGGTTCGAAGAACGTGGATTACTACGCCACCTTCGACAACTTCCAGGTTGGCGTGCTGCAGGCTACTTCCATCGTCGACAAGCTGGGCCTGAAGCAGGGCAAGGGCCCTTTCAACATTGAACTCTTCGGCGGCTCCCCGGACGACAACAATGCATTTTTCTTCTACGACGGTGCCATGAGCGTGCTCAAGCCCTACATCGACAGCGGCAAGCTGGTGGTGCGCAGCAAGCAAATGGGCATGAACAAGGTCGGCACGCTGCGCTGGGACGGTGCGGTGGCCCAGGCACGCATGGACAACCTGCTCTCGGCCTACTACGGCAAGGAAAAAGTCCACGCAGTCCTGTCGCCATATGACGGCCTGTCCATCGGCATTCTGTCCTCGCTCAAAGGTGTCGGCTACTGCACGGCGCAGCAGCCTTGCCCGGTGGTCAGCGGGCAGGACGCCGAAATTCCTTCGGTCAAGTCCATCCTGAAAGGCGAGCAGTACTCGACGGTGTTCAAGGACACGCGCGAGCTGGCCAAGGTGACGGCCAACATGGTGGACGCCACCCTCTCTGGCAAGCAGCCCGAGATCAATGACACCAAGACCTACAACAACGGCGTGAAAGTGGTGCCCTCCTACCTGCTCAAACCGGTGGCTGTGGATGCCTCTAACTGGAACCAGGTTCTGATTGGCAGCGGTTACTACAAAGAGTCACAAATCAAGTAACCCCGGCTGAAGGGTGAAAGCACGACGGTCCCGTGCCGGGGAGGCGCGGGACTGTTTACGCCCATCGGTGTCAGTCGCCGTCGGAGCGATTTTTGTACCAAAGGACAGGCATTGGAAACGATTCTCGAGATGCGCGACATCCGCAAAACCTTCCCAGGGGTGGTCGCGCTGAACAAGGTCAACCTGCGCGTGCGCGCGGGTGAGATTCATGCCATCGTCGGTGAAAACGGCGCCGGAAAATCGACCTTGATGAAAGTGCTCTCGGGGGTCTATCCGCACGGCTCCTACAGCGGGGACATCGTCTACGAAGGCCAGGAGCGCCAGTTCCTCGGAATCCACGACAGCGAGCAGCTGGGCGTCATCATCATCCACCAGGAACTGGCGCTGGTGCCGCTGCTATCCATTGCCGAGAACATTTTCCTCGGCAACGAGACTGCACAGCGCGGCGTGATCGACTGGATGGCTGCGCACAGCAAGACGCAGGACCTGCTGAAAAAAGTGGGCCTCAAGGAATCGCCCGCCACGCTGATCACGGACATCGGCGTGGGCAAGCAGCAACTGGTGGAAATTGCCAAGGCCTTGTCCAGGCAGGTCAAGTTGCTGATCCTTGACGAGCCGACGGCGAGCCTCAACGAAAACGACAGCCAGGCCTTGCTGGACCTGTTGCTGGAACTCAAGGGGCAGGGCATTACCTGCATCCTTATTTCACACAAGCTCAACGAAATTTCACGCGTGGCGGACGCCATCACCATCCTGCGCGACGGCAGCACCGTCGAAACACTGGACTGCCGTGCCGAAGCCATCAGCGAAGACCGCGTCATTCGCGGCATGGTGGGCCGCGAGATGGCTGACCGATATCCGCCGCGCCAGCCGAAAATTGGCGAGACCGTGTTTGAAGTGCGCGACTGGAACGTCTACCACCCGCTGCACACGGACAGGAAATTCATCAAAGGCGTCAGCCTGCAGGTGCGGCGCGGTGAAATCGTCGGCATTGCCGGGCTGATGGGGGCGGGGCGCACGGAACTTGCCATGAGCATCTTTGGCCGTTCGTGGGGGCGCCGCATCAGCGGCCAGGTCCTTCTGAACGGCCAGCCTGTTGATGTCGGCACGGTAGAGAAAGCCGTTCGCCATGGTCTGGCCTATGTGACCGAAGACCGCAAGGGCAACGGGCTGATATTGAACGAAGACATCCAGTTCAACGTCTCGCTGGCCAACCTCAAGGGCGTTTCAAGTGCCTCCGTCATCGACAGCGGCCGCGAATACCAGGTCGCGCAGAGCTACCGCGAAAAACTCCGCATCCGGTGCTCAAGCGTCGGCCAGAAAGTCCTCAACCTCTCGGGCGGGAACCAGCAGAAAGTGGTGCTCGGGAAATGGCTGTTCACCAGTCCCGAAGTGCTCATCCTCGACGAGCCCACGCGCGGCATCGACGTGGGCGCCAAGTACGAGATTTACACCCTGATGGCCCAGCTCGCGGCAGAAGGGAAATGCATCATCATGATTTCCTCGGAAATGCCGGAATTGCTGGGCATGACGGACCGGATCTACGTCATGAACGAAGGCCGCTTCATCGCCGAGATGCCGACGGCCGAAGCCTCCCAGGAAAAGATCATGCGCGCGATCATGAAAGCAAGCTGAAATGAACAACGAGTCCTCCAACGCCACCGCGATTGCGGCAAAAACCGCCGCTGCCAGCGGCAAATCGCCGCTCGACTACCTGAAGCACAACTTCCGCGAGTACGGCATGCTGATCACGCTGGTGGCCATCATGGGCTTCTTCCAGTACATGACCGAGGGCACGCTCATGCAGCCCCTCAACCTCACCAACCTGGTCCTGCAGAACAGCTACATCGTCATCATGGCGCTGGGTATGCTGATGGTGATCGTGGCCGGGCATATCGACCTGTCGGTCGGTTCGGTGTGCGGCTTCATCGGCGCGCTGGCGGCCGTGCTGATGGTGGAGTACGGCTGGCATTTCGTGCCGGCCTCGCTGGTGTGCCTGCTCTGCGGCGCGCTGATAGGCGGGGTTCAGGGCTGGTTTGTCGCGTTCTTCCGCATCCCTTCTTTTATCGTCACGCTGGCCGGCATGCTGGTGTTCAAAGGGCTGGCGTTGGCACTGCTGCAAGGCCAGTCGGTCGGCCCCTTCCCCGATTCATTCCAGATGCTCAGCTCGGGTTTCATGCCCGACCTGCTGAGCAGCGAAGGCCTGCGCATGACTTCGCTGCTGCTGGGCGTGGCGCTGGCCGCCGTGCTCGCCGTGGCCGGCATACGCGCGCGGGCCAAGCAGCTCAAGCACGGCATCCAGGCCGAGCCCGCCGCCATTTTCTTCGTCAAAACGGCGATGTTCTCGGCGCTGCTGATCTATTTCAGCTACCTGCTGGCTTCCTACAGGGGGCTGCCGAATGTGCTGATCGTGATGGCCGCGCTGATTTTCCTGTTCCACTTCATCACGGGTCGCACCACTATCGGGCGGCGCGTCTATGCGCTGGGCGGCAACGAAAAGGCCGCCAAGCTGTCGGGCATCAAGACCGAGCGCCTGGCCTTCTATACCTTCGTGAACATGGGCGTGCTGGCGGCGCTGGCAGGCTTGGTGTTCGCCGCGCGCCTGAATACCGCGACGCCCAAGGCCGGCCTGGGCTTTGAGCTCGACGTCATCGCCGCCTGCTTTATCGGCGGGGCCTCGGCCTCGGGCGGTGTCGGCAAGGTCATGGGCGCGGTGATCGGTGCGTTTGTGATGGGCGTGATGAACAACGGCATGTCCATCCTGGGCATCGGCATCGACTACCAGCAGGTCATCAAGGGCGTGGTGTTGCTGGCCGCCGTGTTTGTCGACGTCTACAACAAGAACAAGGCATGAACCTCCTGGCCGTTCTGAAGGCGAATATCGTGGCGCGTGGCGCGAAGGCCGCTCCATGACCGTGGCCGACGCCGCCCCCGTGCTGGAGCTTGCGGGCATCCACAAACAGTTCGCGGGTATTCCGGCCTTGCAGGATGTGCGTTTGCGCCTGTATCCCGGTGAAATCCATGCCTTGATGGGGCAAAACGGCGCCGGCAAGTCCACGCTCATCAAGGTGTTGACAGGCGTGCTGGAAGCCAGCGGCGGTCAGATGCAACTTGCCGGAAAACCGGTATGGCCGGACTCTCCCCTGGCCGCGCAGCGGCTGGGTATCAGCACGGTCTACCAGGAAGTCAATCTCTGCCCCAACCTGTCGGTAGCGGAAAACATCTTTGCGGGCCGCTATCCGCGGTACGGCTTTGCGCAGGGGTCTCGCATCGATTGGACCACCGTGAACCGCCGTGCGCGCGAACTGGTCGCGCGCATGGGCCTGGACATCGACGTCACGCGCCTGTTGTCCAGCTACCCGGTCGCCGTGCAGCAACTGGTGGCCATCGCGCGCGCCATCGGCATTGAATCCAAAGTGCTGATCCTCGACGAGCCGACCTCCAGCCTCGACGATGACGAGGTGCAAAAACTCTTTGAGGTGCTGCGTCGCTTGCGTGGCGAGGGGCTGGCCATTGTTTTTGTCACTCATTTCCTCAACCAGGTGTATGCGGTGTCGGATCGCATCACCGTTCTGCGCAACGGCAGTTGGGTCGGCGAGTGGCGTGCCAGTGAACTGGGGCCGCAGGCACTGATCGCGGCCATGCTGGGCCGGGAACTGGCCGCGCAATCCGCCACCGCCGCCGTGCCTCCGGAATTTGACGATGCTGCGCCGGCGCTTTTGCAAGCTGAAGGTCTGGGCCAGACCGGTCAGTTGCAGCCTGTGGACCTGCGCGTGCGTGCCGGCGAGGTCGTGGGCCTGGMCGGGCTGCTGGGCTCGGGCCGCACTGAACTGGCGCGCCTGCTGTTCGGCCTGGAGACGCCGGACCGCGGCATGCTCAGAATCGACGGCGAGGCGGTCACGTTTTCCAATCCCGCCGAGGCGATCCGGCAGGGCCTCGCCCTATGTCCCGAGGAGCGCAAGACCGATGGCATCGTGGCCGAGCTCTCAGTCCGGGAAAACATCGTACTGGCGCTGCAGGCCCGCATGGGCATGCGCCGTTTTTTATCGCGTGCCGAACAAACCGCATTGGCCGAACGCTTTGTCCAGGCGATGGGTATCAAGACCGCGAGTGTGGACACCCCCATAGGCCTGCTGTCGGGCGGCAACCAGCAAAAGGCCATGATCGCGCGCTGGCTCGCGACCGAGCCGCGCCTGCTGATCCTGGACGAACCCACGCGCGGCGTCGACGTGGCCGCGAAGCAGGAAATCATGGAGCAGATCCTGCGCCTGGCTGAGGCTGGCATGGCGGTGATTTTCATCTCTTCTGAAATGAGCGAGGTGGTTCGTGTGGCGCACCGCATCGTGGTGCTGCGTGACCGCCGCAAGGTGGGTGAGTTGCCGGCAGGCAGCAGCGAAGACACCGTCTATGAACTGATTGCGGCTGAACATGCCTGAAGAGAAACACCACCCCTCGCCTCTGGCCACTGCCATGAGGCACCGCCTGGCCTGGCCGCTCATCACACTGTTCCTGCTGCTGGCTGTGAACACAGTGTTTAACGCCAGTTTCCTGCACGTCGAGTGGCGTGACGGTCATTTGTACGGCAGCCTGATCGATATTCTCAACCGTGCCGCGCCGCTGGTGCTGGTGTCGCTCGGCATGACGTTGGTGATCGCCACCCGCGGCATCGACATTTCCGTGGGCGCCGTGGTGGCCATTGCTGCCGCAGTGGCCGCCTGGATGATTGGCGGGTCGGTGGCAGGGAGCGTGAGCCGTTTCCCGATGCCGCTGGCAATTCTGGCGGCATTGGCCATCGCGCTGCTGTGCGGACTGTGGAACGGGCTGCTGGTCGCCAGGGTAGGCATGCAACCCATCATCGCCACACTGATCCTCATGGTGGCGGGTCGCGGCATCGCGCAGCTGATCACCGGCGGGCAGATCATCACCATCTACTACGCGCCATTTTTCTTCCTGGGCAGCGGTTACCTGCTGGGCCTGCCGTTCTCGCTCTCTATCGTGGCCGTGGTCTTTGCGCTGCTGTACCTGGCGGTGACGCGCACCGCCCTCGGGCTGTTCATACAGGCTGTGGGCATTAATCCAACCGCAGCACGCGTCGCGGGCGTGCAGGCCAGGCGCCTGATGGTTGCCGCCTACGGCTTCTGTGGCTTGTGCGCGGGCATTGCGGGCTTGCTGATCAGCTCCAACGTCAAAAGCGCCGATGGCAACAACGCGGGTCAGTTGCTCGAGCTGGATGCCATCCTGGCCGTGACGCTGGGCGGCACCGCCCTCACCGGTGGGCGGTTCAGCCTCGTGGGCAGCGTGATCGGCGCGCTGATCATCCAGACGCTGACTTATGCCATTTACTCGCTGGGTGTGCCGCCTGAGATCAACCTGGTGGTCAAAGCTGTGGTGGTATTTGTGGTCATGCTGCTGCAATCGGCTGAATTCCGGGCCGAGATCGGTATCTGGATGCGGCGGCCGGCCGCGCGGGGGATGCGGCCATGAACACAACCGTCACCCGGCCTCCCGTAGAGGCCGCCTCCAGCCAACGGGCACCTGCTGCGCCGGCTTCAGGTTTTAATCCCAAATACCTGCCGCTGGCGGCCACCATATCGCTGTTCGTTGCCATGGCCACCATGGGTTCGGTGCTCTACAGCGGGTTCTTTTCGGCTCAGGTGTTTCTCAACCTGCTGATTGACAACGCCTTTCTGGTCATCATCGCCGTGGGCATGACGTTTGTCATCCTGTCGGGCGGCATTGACCTGTCCGTCGGCTCCGTGGTCGCACTCACCACCATGGTGTCTGCCGCGCTGGTGGAGCACCATGGCTGGAGTCCGGCCGCGGTGATTCCGCTGGTGCTCCTCATGGGCACGGCGTTCGGCGCCTTCATGGGGTTTCTGATTGAGCGTTTTCGCCTGCAGCCTTTCATCGTGACGCTGGCCGGCATGTTTCTGGCGCGCGGCCTGTGTTACCTGATCAGCGTCGACTCCATCAGCATCACCAACGAGTTTTATTCAGAGGTTTCGCAGCTGCGCATTCCCTTGTGGGAAGACGCCTCGCTCTCGATCAGTGCCGTGATCGCCATCGCGGTGCTGCTGGCGGCGGTGTTCATTGCACACTGCACTCCCTTTGGCCGCGCGGTGTATGCCGTCGGCGGCAACGAGCAATCGGCACTGCTGATGGGTCTGCCGGTGCGTCGCACGCTGGTGGGGGTTTACACGCTGTCGGGTTTTTGCTCGGCGCTGGCCGGTGTGGTCTTCACTTTCTACATGCTTTCGGGCTACGGCTTGCACGCCACCGGCATGGAGCTTGACGCCATTGCCGCCGTGGTCATTGGCGGCACCTTGCTCAGCGGCGGCGTGGGTTATGTGGCCGGCACCCTGTTCGGGGTGTTGATGCTCGGAATCATCCAGACCCTGATCTCTTTTGACGGCACTTTGAGCTCCTGGTGGACGCGCATTGTCGTCGGCGCGTTGCTGTTTGTTTTTTGCCTCCTGCAACGGCTGCTGGCAAATCGCACACCCAAATCTTCCTGAAACCTTAATGGCCAGACCATCATGACAAGCACCAAACGAAAACTACGTTCCACCGAGTGGTTCGGCACGGCCGACAAAAACGGCTTTATGTACCGCAGCTGGATGAAGAACCAGGGCATTCCCGACCATGAGTTCGACGGCCGCCCCATCATCGGCATCTGCAATACCTGGTCGGAGCTCACGCCTTGCAATGCCCACTTCCGCAAGATTGCCGAGCATGTGAAGCGCGGCATCTCAGAGGCGGGCGGCTTTCCGGTCGAGTTTCCGGTGTTCTCGAACGGCGAGTCGAACCTGCGTCCCACCGCCATGCTCACACGCAACCTTGCCAGCATGGACGTGGAAGAAGCGATTCGCGGCAACCCGATTGACGCCGTGGTGCTGCTCACCGGCTGCGACAAGACCACGCCCGCCTTGCTGATGGGTGCGGCGAGCTGCGACATTCCGGCCATTGTGGTGACCGGCGGGCCCATGCTCAACGGCAAGCTTGAAGGCAAAAACATCGGCTCGGGCACGGCGGTGTGGCAACTTCACGAGTCGTTAAAAGCGGGCGAAATCCAGCTGCACCAGTTCCTGGCAGCCGAGGGCGGCATGTCGCGTTCCGCCGGCACCTGCAACACCATGGGCACGGCCTCCACCATGGCCTGCATGGCCGAAGCGCTGGGTACTTCGCTGCCGCACAACGCCGCCATTCCCGCGGTGGATGCACGCCGTTATGTGCTGGCGCAAATGTCGGGCGCGCGGGCTGTCGAGATGGCGCGCGAGGGCCTCACGCTGTCGAAAATTCTCACACGCGAAGCCTTCGAAAATGCGATTCGGGTCAACGCCGCCATTGGCGGCTCCACCAACGCAGTGATTCACCTCAAGGCGATTGCGGGCCGCATCGGTGTGCAGCTGGACCTGGAAGACTGGACGCGGATTGGCCGCAACACCCCCACCCTCGTCGACTTGCAGCCTTCCGGCCGTTTTCTGATGGAAGAGTTTTACTATGCCGGCGGCCTGCCCGCCGTGTTGCGCCGGCTGGGTGAAAACAGCTTGCTGCCGCATCCCAATGCGCTCACCGTCAATGGCCGGTCGATATGGGACAACGTGCGCGAGGCGCCGCAGTACAACGACGAGGTGATCCGCCCTCTCGACAACCCCTTGATCGCCGACGGCGGTATCTGCATCCTGCGCGGCAACCTGGCGCCGCGCGGCGCCGTGCTCAAGCCCTCCGCGGCCTCGCCCGAACTGCTCAAGCACCGCGGCCGCGCGGTCGTATTCGAGAACCTCGAGCACTACAAGGAACGCATCGTCGACGAGAACCTCGACATCGATGCCAGCTGCGTGATGGTGATGAAGAACTGCGGGCCCAAGGGCTACCCCGGCATGGCCGAAGTCGGCAACATGGGCCTGCCGCCCAAGCTGCTGCGCCAGGGCGTCAAGGACATGGTGCGCATCTCGGACGCACGAATGAGCGGCACCGCTTACGGCACCGTTGTGCTGCATGTGGCGCCAGAAGCAGCGGCCGGCGGGCCGCTGGCCGCGGTACGCGACGGCGACTGGATCGAGCTCGACTGCGATGCGGGCCGCCTGCACCTGGACATCAGCGATGCCGAACTGGCTGAACGCCTTGCCGCCCTGCAGAAGGCCCCTGCAGGCATGCGTGGCGGCTACCAGCGCCTGTATGTCGACCACGTGCTGCAGGCCGACGAGGGCTGTGATTTCGATTTTCTGGTCGGCTGCCGCGGCTCCGAAGTTCCCCGGCACTCCCATTAAACCGCTCAAGCAGTGAACTACTGAACTTTATCCAACCTGATCCAGTCCCCATGAACACGCTCCGCCAGCCGCGTTACCGCGGTATCTTCCCCGTTGCCCCCACCACCTTCACCGAAACCGGCGAGCTTGACCTTGAAAGCCAGAAGCGCTGCGTCGACTTCATGATCGACGCCGGCTCAGACGGCATCTGCATCCTGGCCAACTTCTCCGAGCAATTCGTGCTTTCGGACGAAGAACGTGAAACCCTGACCCGTACCGTCCTCGAACATGTGGCCGGCCGCGTGCCGGTGATCGTGACCACCACCCACTACGGCACGAAGGTTTGCGCCGAACGCAGCCGCCGGGCGCAAGACATGGGCGCCGCCATGCTGATGGTCATGCCGCCGTATCACGGGGCCACCTTTCGCGTGAGCGAGCCGCAGATTTACGAGTTTTATGCGCGGCTGTCGGACGCGGTCAACATTCCCATCATGATCCAGGATGCGCCCGCCAGCGGCACCGTGCTTTCAGCCTGCTTCCTCGCGCGTATGGCCCGTGAGATTGAACACGTCGCCTATTTCAAGATCGAAACCGCCGGTGCAGCATCCAAACTGCGCGAACTGATCCGTTTGGGAGGCGACGCGGTGGAAGGGCCCTGGGACGGCGAAGAGGCCATCACACTGCTGCCCGACCTTGATGCCGGTGCCACCGGCTCCATGACCGGCGGCGGTTACCCCGATGGCATTCGTCCGATCATCGAGGCGCACCGCGCCGGTGATCACGACAAGGCCTATGCCCTTTACCAGCAGTGGCTGCCACTGATCAATTACGAGAATCGCCAGGCAGGGCTGCTGGCCGCCAAGACCTTGATGAAGGAAGGCGGCGTGATCGCCTGCGAGGCGCCGCGTCATCCTTTTCCGGCCATGCACCCGGACACGCGCGCTGGGCTGCTGGCGACCGCCAGGCGGCTTGATCCGCTTGTGCTGCGCTGGGCGCGGTAGACGGCGGGAACAACTTAGGCGGCATGGCGCGCGCCGCACGGCCTCTGCCGCATCGGTATTTGCGCTTTCCGCCTGAGTTTTTGCTTCTTTTTTGATAGCAGCTTGCGCTTATATCTGTTGGGCTGCACGCCTATGAGGCCATTAACGAGGCGTTCCAGACCCGATCTGGCGCGCCAGGTGCATTTGGTGCAGGGTGATCTTGCGCACCTCGGCCTGGCTGGTTTCGATGTGGGCGCGCAGCAGCATGGCGGCCTGGTCGCCACGCTTGGCGCGCACCGCCTTGAGAATCTTGGCGTGCTCTTCATAGGTGGCCTCAATGCGCGGCTGCTTGATGAAGTCAAGCCGGCGAATGATGCGGATGCGGTCGGTCACGTCGCGGTGCACACGCGCCATCTCGGCATTGCCGGCAGCCGCCACCAGCGCGCAATGAAAAGCTTCGTCCCACTGGGCGACCCGAACATGATCGGTGCTGCGCTCGCCCACCGGAACCAGCCAGATGGCCGCCAGTTCATCGAGCAGCGCCGTGTCAATCGTCTGGCTACCGGCGCACAGCCGCTGCACGGCCGTGGTTTCCAGCACCATGCGCAGGTCGTAGAGCTGTTCAAACTTGTCGAAATCAAAGGGCAGCACACGCCAGCCACTGCGAAACAGCACCTCGACGAAACCTTCCTGCTGCAAGCGAAACAGGGCCTGGCGCACGGGCGTGCGCGAGACGCCAAGACGTTCGCTGATTTCGGTTTCGGTGAAGCGGTCGCCCGGCACCAGCTTGAACTCGGAGACGTCGCGCTTGAGTTCGTCGTACACCTCGTTGGCCCGCGAACGGTGGACGAGCGCAGCGGCAAGGCTCGCGGGAGGGTTGGAGGCAGTGTGCATGGTGAAACTCTAGCAGTGTTGGGGCTGTGCCGGCAGTGCCGCCAGCAACTCGCCGCTGGTGGCGGTCCAGCCGACGATGGCGCCCTGGGCGCGGATCATCGCCACGGCCGCCGACTTGAAGACGGGGAAATAACTTTCAGTGCAGTCTTCCAGCAGCAGGCTGTCATAGCCGCGGTCGTTGGCTTCTCGCATGGAGGTCTGCACGCAGACTTCCGTGGTCACGCCCATGAACAGCAGGTGCGTGATACCGGCATGCTGCAGCCGCTCGTGCAGGCCGGTGGCATAGAAGGCGCCTTTGCCGGGCTTGTCGATGGCGATCTCGCCGGGCAGCGGCGCCAGCTCGGGGATGATCTGGTTTCCCGGTTCACCGGCTATCAGGATGCGGCCCATCGCTCCCATGTCGCCGATACGCAGGGTCGGGTTGCCGCGGCTGCGCTTGGCGGGCGGGCAATCGGCCAGGTCGGCCCCGTGCGCCTCGCGGGTGTGCACCACAAGCCCGCCCGCGCGGCGCCAGGCCTCCAGCACGGCCTTGCAGGCCGGCACGATGGCCTGCAACAGCGAGACGTCATTGCCCAGCGTTTCACCGAAGCCGCCGGGCTCGATGAAGTCGCGCTGCATGTCGATGATGACCAGCGCGGTGTGCGCCAGCTCGAACTCGTAGGCGAAAGGAGCCGCTGCGATTTTCATAGGAGTGCTCCTTCGTGGGCCACCGCGGAACCGGCTTTGCCGGGCTGCTGGTGGCGTCCCCTTGAGGGGGGAGCGGCTGCAGGCCGCTTCGGGGGGGAACTCATCGTCCCCCGCCCATGTGCGCACCCAGCACCTGCCGCTGGGCCCCGGAGGCCGCGGTCTCGAAGACGATGCGCCCCTCGCTCATCACCACGATGCGGTCGGCCAGTTCAAGCAGTTCGTCCAGGTCTTCGCTGACCAGCAGCACTGCCGCGCCCTGCTGCGCCACGCCCCGCAGGCGGGTGTGGATTTCCTTCACGGCGGCGAAGTCCAGGCCGAACACCGGGTTGGCGGCGATCAGCACCTTGATCTCGCCATGCAGCTCGCGCGCCAGCACGGCACGTTGCACGTTGCCGCCAGAGAGGCTGCGAATGGGTGCGTTCTCCCCCTGCGTCTTGATGCCGTAGCCCTTGATCCATTCGCGCGCGCGGCTGCGCCAGAGCCCGAATCGCAAGCGTCCCGCGGCGCATAGCGGCGGCCGGTCGAAGTCGCGCAGCGCCATGTTTTCGGCCACGCTGAAGTCACCCACACAGGCATTGCGCAGCGGCTCCTCAGGCAGGCTGCGCACCTTCAGGCGGTGGTTCTCGCCCCGCGTAGCAGCGTAAGGCTCGCCGCCCACCCGCACCATGCCGGCGGCGCGCGCCCGCTGGCCGACCAACGCTTCGACCAGCTCGCGCTGGCCGTTGCCGGATACGCCGGCGACGCCGAGGATCTCGCCCGCGAGCACCGACAGGCTCAGGTCGCGCACCGCTAGCGTGCCGCGGTCGCCCATGACCTGCAGGCCGTGAACATCAAGGGATGCGGTTTGTGCCGCAACATCGACAGCCCGCACGGCGCTGGTGGCAGGCACCTTGGGTTCCGTGGCCTGGTTTTCGGGGTGGGCCGCGGCCGCATCACCCACCATGGCCTGCGCGAGCCGCGCCGGGTCGGTCGCCGGCACCGATGTGACGTGTACCGCCTTGCCGCGGCGCAAGACGGTCACGTCGTCGGCATAGGCCATGACTTCGCGGAACTTGTGGGTGATGATGAGCACCGTGCAGTGGCCGGCACGTGCGAAGTCGCGCACATGGCCCAGCACTTCGTCGGCCTCCTGCGGCGTCAGCACCGAAGTCGGCTCGTCCAGGATCAGCAGGCGCGGCTTGAGATAGAGCTGCTTGAGCAGTTCGAGCTTTTGTTTCTCGCCGGCGGCCATGTCCAGCGGACGCGTGTCCAGGTCCAGCCGGAAGGGCGTGGTTTGCACAAAGGCCTCCAGCTCCGCGCGTTTTTGCGTCCAGTCGATCAGCGCCGGCGTCTTGCCGCCGGCCAGCAGCAGGTTTTCGGCGACCGTCATGCCGGGCGCCAGCGTGAAATGCTGGTAGACCATGCCAATGCCCAGCGCGCGAGCCACCACCGGATTGGCGATCGTCTGCTCACGGTCGTCGATGACGATGCTGCCTTCCGAGGGCCGCTGGAATCCCGCCACGCACTTGACCAGTGTGCTTTTGCCCGCGCCGTTTTCACCGAGAAGCGCATGCACGGTTCCCGGCGCCACCTTCATGTTGACACCGTCGAGCGCCGTGAAGCTGCCGAACCGCATGCTCATGCGGTAGATGTCCAGCGCCAGCGCGCCGGTGGCGGGCGGCAGGCTGCCGATGGTGATGCCTGGACTCATGGCGTGGCCAGTGCGTCCAGCACCGCCGCCGATGAAGCATGCGCGCCGAACACGCCGCCCTGCATGGTGATCATCTTCAGCGCTGCCTCATGGTTGCCGCGGTCGGTGGCGGCGGTGCAGTCCGACAGCAACAGGCATTCGAAGCCGCGGTCGTTGGCGTCGCGCATGGTGGTGTGCACGCAAACGTCGGTGGTGATGCCGGTGAGAATCAGGTTCTCGATGCCGCGCGTTCGCAGCACCATCTCCAGATCGGTGGCGTGGAACGAGCCTTTGCCGGGCTTGTCGATCACCACCTCGCCGGGCAGCGGTGCCAATTCGGGAATGATCTCCCAGCCCGGTTCGCCGCGCACCAGGATGCGCCCGCAAGGGCCGTCGTCGCCGATGCCCGCGCCGTGGGCGCCGATACGGCGCGAGCGCCAGCGCTTGTTGGCCGGCAGGTCCGACAGGTCGGGCCGGTGGCCTTCGCGCGTGTGGATCACGTGGTAGCCCGCGGCACGCATGCCGGCCATCAGGGCGCTGAGCGGTTCAATCGGCGCGCGCGTCAGCGAGATGTCATAGCCCATCTTGTCCACGTAGCCGCCTTCACCGCAGAAGTCGGTCTGCATGTCGATAACGATAAGCGCGGTGTTGCCGGGCCGCAGGTCGCCGTTGTACGGCCATGGGTAGGGGTTGGCGTTGACGAAGCGTTCCATCTGGATGTTTTCCTTGTCAGTGCTTGCAGTCACTAGCGGGTGGCGGAAAGCTCGCCCGGGCTGCCACTCACGGTGCTGCCTGGCCGGCAGGTGATGACCAGGATCAGCAGGGTGAGCACATAGGGAACAATGTTGAAAAGGTGGTATCCCCAGTTGATGCCGACGGACTGCAGGGCCGGGCCGATGGCGCCGGCGCCGCCGAACAGCAGCGAGGCGTACACGCAGCGCAGGGGGCTCCAGCGCGCGAAGATCACCAGCGCCACCGCGATCAGGCCCTGGCCGCTGGAGATGCCTTCGTTCCAGCTGCCGGGATAAAACAGGGTGAGCGAAGCGCCGCCCAGGCCGGCAACCAGGCCGCCGGCGGCGGTCGCGGCAATGCGGATGGCGGACACCGAATAACCGAGCGAGCGAGCGGCGTTGGCCGAATCCCCCGCCATGCGTACCATCAGGCCAGCGCGTGTGTTGGCAAAGGCCCACCACAAGGCCACGGCCAGCGCCAGCCCGATCGGCACCAGCACATTGATCTGCAGCGCCGAGCGGACGGCGGCCGAGCTGCTCCAGCCGCCCAGCGCGATGGCGGGCAGTTGCGGCGCCTGCGGCTGGATCAGCGGCTTGCCCAGGTAGAAGGCCAGGCCCGTGCCCAGCAGCATCAACGCAATGCCGGTGGCAATGTCGTTGACCCGCGGTAGCGAGCAGAGAATGCCATGCAGTGCGGCCAGCAGCGCGCCGGTGGCCGCCGCCGCCAGCACACCGACCCAGGGCGAGCCCGAGAGCCAGGAGGCGCCGAAGGCCGACATGGCCGACAGCACCAGCACGCCCTCCAGCCCCAGGTTAATGCGGCCGGATTTTTCGGTGATGCATTCGCCCAGGCTGACAAAGAGGAAGGGCGCGCCGACGCGCAGCGCGCCGCCGACGATACCGGCGAAAAAGATCAGGAGCTGGTCGGTGGTCATGGCTTTTCCTCCGGCAAAGGAATCGGGCTCGGCTCCGAAGGGCCGAAGCGGCTGATACGCTCAAAAAAAGTTTTCCAGTCCACATCGCGCAGAGCCTCGCTGGCCAGGATCAGCACAAAGGCGATGCCCTGCAGCACCAGCACCGAGGCATCGGGCAGGCCCAGGCGGCGCTGCAGCAGGCTGCCGGCCGCGCCAAAGCCGCCGAACAGGATGGCCACCGGGATGATGGCCACGGGATGCTGGCGTGCGATGAAAGCCACCAGGATGCCGGCGTAGCCGTAGCCCGCGATCAGGGCGGCGTTGGCATTGGTGTGCACGGCCGCGACCTCGATGGCGCCGGCCAGGCCGGCGCAGGCCCCGCCCAGCGCACAGGCCAGCAGGATCAGCCTGGAGGCCGGTAGCCCGACGAGTTGCGCCGCACGCGGGTTGCCGCCGACCACGCGCACCGCGAAGCCCGAGGGCGTCATTCGAAACCACAGGCCCGCCGCCAGGCAGGCCAGCACGCCGATCACCAGCCCCCAGTGCACATCGGAGCCGGCGATGCCGCCGATGCGCAGGCCTTCGGCCAGCGAAAAAGTCGACGGCTTGTTGAGGCTGGACGGATCGCGCAGCGGCCCTTCGACCAGGTGCTTGAACAGGCCGACGGCCACATAGGCCAGCAACAGGCTGCTGATGGTTTCGTTGATGCCGCGGTATTGCCGCAGCCAGCCAGCCAACCCAATCCACAAGGCACCGGCCAGCGCGGCGGCGAGGCAGACCATCACCGTGCCTGCCATGTTCGCGGGCAGGGGCAGGCTTTGCGCGAGGCCGGCGCAGGCCAGTCCGCCCAGCACCACCGCGCCCTCGCCGCCTATGACTGTCAAGCCCGCGCGCGCCGGAATGGCGACACACAGGGCTGTGAGCATCAGCGGCGCGGCGCGCTGCAGCGTGTTCTGCCAGGAATACCAGTCGCCGAACGCGCCCTTGAACAGCAGCAGCCAGACCTCCAGGGGGCTGACACCGGCGAACCAGGCGAAAACCCCGAACACCCCCAGTGCCGCGATGATGGCGCTGCCCGGCAGCAGGAAGTTGGCGAGGGAGTGGCGCATGGATAAGGAAAGTCTCAGGCCCGCAAGGTCAGCCGCCGGCTCACACGGAGCCGATCACGCCTTCGACCAGGTAGTTCATCTTCTCGAGCTCAAGGTCGGTCTGCTTGAAGACCTTGCCGGAAGGCACGATGGTGCCGCCCTTGTTGTCCTTGAGCGGACCCTTGAAGATGTCGAAACTGCCCGCCATCATCTGCGCCTTGACACCGTCGGCCTGCTTTTTCGCCGCCTCGGTCACGGTGGGTCCGTAAGCCGACATCTTCACGTAGCCCTCCTTCAGGCCGCCACGGATGAAGTTGGGGTGCGGCTTGCCGCTGCGTGCCGCCTCGATGAAGGTGGTGTAGGCCGTGAGCCAGTTCCACTCGGCACCGGTCAGGTAGGCCTGCGGAGCCAGCTTGGCCTGGCTGGCGTGGTAGCCGCAGACCATCTTGCCGCGCTTGGCGGCTGTTTCCACGATGACCTTGGGGCCGTCCACGTGCATGGTGAAGACGTCCACACCCTGGTCGGCCAGGCTGTTGGTGGCTTCAGCCTCCTTCACGGGCATGGACCAGTCGCCGGTGAAGATCACGCTGGTGGTGATGCCGGGCTTGACCGAACGCGCGCCCATGGTGAAGGCATTGATGTTGCGCAGCACTTGCGGGATCGGCTTGGCGGCGATGAAACCGATCTTGTTGCTCTTGGTCATGTGGCCGGCGATCACGCCGTTGAGGTATTGGCACTCATCGATGTAACCAAAAAAGCTGGCGGTGTTTTTCGGGTGCTTGCCTTCCGTCCACATGCCGCCGCAATGCGCAAAACGCGCCGCGGGAAACTTGGCCGCCACCGCCAGCATGTGCGGATCGAAGTAGCCGAAGGAGGTGGGAAACACCAGGCTGGCGCCGTCCTGCGCGATCATGCCGGTCATGGTCTTCTGCACGGCCGCGGTTTCGGGAACGTTTTCTTCTTCCACCACCTTGATGCCCGGCATCTTCTTGAGCTCGGCCGCCGCTTGCGCCTGGGCCTGGTTGTAGCCGTAGTCGTCACGCGGGCCGACGTAGATCACGCCCACGGTCAGGGGCTTTTGCGCGAAGGCAAACGGGCCGGTTGCCGCGGCGCCGAGCGCGGCCAGGGTCTTGATCGAATCGCGGCGATTGAGGAAGTTGCTCATGGTCAATGCTCCAGGGGTTATGAGGTCAAGGAAATGAAACTCAGGCAAGAAGACTCACGTGCGCGGCGACCACGCGCCAGCCCTCGGGCGTGCGCATCCAGGTCTGGCTCTGCCGGCCGGTTCTGGCGCTGCCGGCGCGCTGGAATTCAGTATTGGCGGTCGCCATGTCGCGGCCATAGGTTGTGATCACGGTTTTCAGCAACCGCCGCTCCAGGCCCTGCGCCGGCCGTCCTGCCCGGAAGGCCTGGATGTCGGCGTAGCCGTAAAGGTTTTCCGTCGCGCCGTAGCGCAGGGTGTGCGGGCTGTTCCAGAACAGCTCGTCCAGCACGTCCACCTTGTTGTTGACCAGCGCATCCTCATAACGCGCAAACACCGCCGTGACTTCGGCCAGGACGTCGGGGAGGTTGATGGCAAGGCTGGGGTTCATGCTTGTGTCACCAGTGTGGCGGGCCGGATATGGGCGTCGCCGGCGTCGCCGAGCACCTGTGCGACCCGCAAGGCCAGGTCTTCGCGCCAGGGCGCGGCGATGACCTGCACGCCTATCGGCATGCCGCCGGCTGCCGGCCACATGGGCGCGGTGACCACGGGGCAGCCGGAAAAAGAGATGGGCTGGGTGAGCAGGCCCATCGCGGCGCGGCAGGGCTGGCGCACGCCGTTGATGTCCAGCCACTCGGTGCCGATGACCGTGGCGCCGACCGGTGTGGCAGGCGTGAGCAGCACGTCCCAGTCCTGGAACAGGGCGTTGACCTTGTCGCGGTAGCTGCGGCGAAAGCGCTGTGCGCGCACATACCAATCAGCGGGCTGCAGCGCGCCGGCGATGAAACGGTCCACCGACAGCGGTTCGAATTCGTCGGCACGCGTGCGCAGGTCGCCCAGGTGCAGGCTGCCGCCTTCGCTCGCGGTGATGATGAAGGCCGCCGCGCGCGCCAGTGCAGCATCCGGCCACACCACGTCGGCTTGCGCACCCAGGGTGCGGGCGGCCAGCGCCACCACCTCGCGCGCTTCGGGCCCGGCATTGTCGTGAAAGTACCCGCCCAACACACCGATGCGCAGGCCGCTTGCACCCTTGCCCAGGACCGGAGAGACCGGCTGCACACGCAGCGCATGGCAGCCCGGGTCCAGCGGGTCGGGCAACTGCAGCGCATCGTAGGCCAGCACCAGCCCGCCCAGGCTGCTGGCGAGCGGACCCAGGTGGTCGATGCTGTGCACGAAGGGATAACTGCCGCGGCGCGATAGCCGGCCGAAGGTCGGCTTCAGGCCCCAGACACCGCACAGCGACGACGGCACGCGGATGGAACCGTTGGTGTCCGAGCCCAGGGTGAGGGGAACCTGCCCGGCCGCGACCGCCGCGCCGGAGCCGCCCGACGAACCGCCGGCGATGCGCGTCAGGTCGTGCGGGTTGCGGCAGGGGCCGTAGTGTGTGTTTTCCGTGGTGAAGCCGTAGGCGTATTCGTCCATGTTCAGCGCGCCGACGAGCACGGCGCCGGCCGCCTTCATCTGCGTGACGAGGACCGCATCGGCCGAAGCCGCGGGCAGGCCGCGGTTGATTTTTGAGCCGGCCAGTGTGGTCAGCCCTTCGATGTCGAACAGGTTCTTGACCGCGTACGGCACGCCAGCCAGCGGTCCCAGGGGTTCGCCGCGCGCCCGCTGCGCGTCCACCGCGTCGGCCTCAGCGCGGGCCCGGGTGCGGGTTGTTTCGGTGAAGGCATTGACCCGGCCGTCCGTGCTGTCAATGCATGCCAGGCTGGCATCGAGCAGTTCGCGCGCGCTGACCTGCCCCGCCGCAACGGCGGCGGCCATGGCGGACGCATCAAACACCATGCTTTTCATGACTGCTCGCGCCCGCCGTCGCTGGACGGGAAAACCGCCGGGCAGTAAATTTCGGCCGGCTCGTCGTGCGGGGCCAGCGGCGCCGCGTCCAGCAGCGCGGCCATGACGGTGGTGCGCTGCAGGTGGGCGGCCACGCGTGCCGCGCGGTCCGGCGGCAGCGGCAGGCCCAGCACCGCGCCGGCGCTTGCGACATAACTTGCAATGCTTGCTTCGTCCATCATGGCTGCAGCTTTCTCAACGCCTGACTTCGCGCTGGAAGATTTCCAGGCTGAGTTTCTTGGTGCTGATGAAGCTGGCCTCAGACAAGGTCTCCACCGTGCGCGGACGCGCATCGCCGTAGGGCAGGATTTCGGCTACGCGCGTCGGGCGCTTGGTCAGCAGCAGTACCTGGTCGGCGAGGTACACGGCTTCTTCCAGGTCATGCGACACCAGCAGCATGGTCGTGCCGGTCTGCATGAACACCTCCTGCAGTTTTTCGCGGATGAACAGCGTCATCTCGAAGTCCAGCGCCGAGAACGGCTCGTCCAGGAACAGCACCTCGGGATTGGGCGCCAGCGCCCGCATGATGGAGGCTGTCTGTTGCTGCCCGCCCGAGAGTTCATAGGGGTAGCGGTTCAGGTCGAACTTCACGTCGAAGGAGGCCACGAGTTCGGCCATGCGCCTGTCGACTTCCGCCTTGGATCTGCCTTCAAGCTTGAGCGGATAGGCGATGTTGTCGATGGTGCGCATCCACGGGAACATGGCCTCGCGGTAGTTCTGGAAGACGTAGCCGATCTTGGTGTCTTTGAGCGACTTGCCGTCAAACAGGATTTCGCCCGCGTCTATGGGGATCAGGCCCGCGATCATGTTGATCAGCGTGGACTTGCCGCAGCCGTTGGGCCCGAACACCGAGACGATCTTGTGCTTGGGGATGTCCAGGTTGAAGTCTTCGTACAGCGGCCAGCCGGCGAAGTACTTGGTCAGGCCGCGTATGGTGATGTGCGTGCCGGCCGGGCCGGGCTGGAATTCACGCACCGGGACGTCGGCGAATACGGGAGCATTAATTACAGCGGACATGTCGGACTCCGGTGGGATCCATGGGTAAACACAGCGGTGAGTGACCGCAGGCCTCTCACCTTCAAGCAGGGGCCGCGGAACCGGCTTTGCCGGGCCGCAGGCGCAGCGGCCCCCTCGGGGGGAAGCGCATTACACGAAGTGAAAAGCGTGGGGGCCATTTATCTTCCGCTCCAATGCACGATGCGTCGCTCTGCGACGAGAAAAAGGATATTCAGCGCATAACCCAGGGCGCCGGCAGCCAGGATGGACGCGTACATGTCCTTCACGTTCATGACCTGCTGCGAGTTGATGATGCGGTTGCCCAGGCCGGTGTCGGCGCCGATGAACATCTCGGCGACGATCACGATGACGAGTGCCATGGACACCGCTGAACGCAGGCCGACAAAGCTCGGCTGCAGGCTTTCCCAGATCAGCACGTCCTTGAACACTTGCCAGCGCGAGGCGCCCATGACCCTGGCCGCCATGACACGCTGCTTGCGCGCGTTGATCACGCCGTAAGCGCTATTGAACACCACGATCAGCAGCGCGCCGAAGGCGG
The DNA here is from genome assembly GCF_056405695.1 of Polaromonas sp. P1_F6. Classification (NCBI taxonomy): domain Bacteria; kingdom Pseudomonadati; phylum Pseudomonadota; class Betaproteobacteria; order Burkholderiales; family Comamonadaceae; genus Polaromonas; species Polaromonas sp. P1_F6. The sequence continues at coordinate 310,190 of NZ_JBFUBQ010000004.1, read as the reverse complement.
CAATCGCTACCTTGTTGATGTCCGACACGCCGAAAATCATCAGGAACAGCGGGATCAGCGCCGAAGACGGTGTGGAGCGAAAGAAGTCGATCAGGAATTCGACGCTGCGGTAGGCTTTTTCATTGCTGCCCAGCAGCACGCCCAGCGGCATGCCGACCGCAGCGGCGATCATGAAGGCCTGCACCGTGCGCCATACGGTGACCGCAAAGTCCTTGAGCAGCGGTCCGCCGGCCAGGCCGCTGAGCAGCGCGCCCAGCGCATCGATGGGTGGCGGCAGCAGGATGGCCTTGATGAAGCCCAGGCGCACGGCCAGGTCCCAGATGATGAAGAGCGCCACCGGGCCGATGAAGGGCAGGGCCTTGTCCAGCGCCGGCTTGCGCTGCACGACGGCCGCCGGCGCGGCCGGAGGCGTCCAGGGTTTGGCGGGCGTTGCCGTCACGGGAGAGGTGGTACTCATGGTGTTCAACCCTTGTAGAGCATGGTGTCCACGATGAGGCGCGAGCTGAAGATGCCTTTTTCGGAGAACAGGTCGAAGAATTTCTGGAAGTGCGCCACGTCGGCCGGGGTGAACTCGTTGTACATGGTGTAGGCGGCCAGCGGTACCTCGCCGGTGAGCGGGCCTTCGATGGCGGTGTAGCCCTTGAGGTACTGGCGTGCCTCGACCGATTTGCTGCGCACGTAAGCCACGCCCTTGCCATAGGCAGCGACGAATTTTTTTGCCGCGTCGGGATTCTTCTTGATGAAGTCGGAAGACAGCGAGGCCGAGCCGCCGAACCACGGCGCCATCGGGTCGCCCAGTACATAGCGCGCAATCACGCCGGCTTCAAGCACACGGGTGGTGCCATTCATGCGGCCTATGGTGCCGGTGGGCTCCAGCGTGTAGGCGCCGTCGATCTGGCCGGCGGCAAGCGCGGCCACATGCTGGCCGATGGGCAGCTCGACCACGGTCGCGCCGGTAGCGCCGCCGCGCTCCAGCACGGTCTTGGCCAGTGTCACGTTCTGGATGCCGGGGCCGGAGCCGACGCGCTTGCCTTTGAGGTCGGCCATCACCTTGGCCGGACTGGCCGCCGGCACGATCACCTCGTCGAGCACATTCTTCACGTTGCTGGGGTTGGAGCAGAAGATCTTGAAGGTGCCGGGCTGGGCGATCTCGCCGATGGCGATGTTGGCCGAACCGGTGCCGTTGGCGGTACCGTCGGCGCGGCCCGAGAGCACCGCCTCCATCACCTGCTGCGCACCGGCGAATTTGAGCGGCTCCACGTCAAGGCCGGCCTCTTTGAAGTAGCCCAGCTCGATGGCTGAGTAGAACGGCAGGCCGGCGGCGATGGGCCAGTAGCCGATGCGGATTTTCGGCCCGCCCTGCGCATGCAGGAAGGCGGGCATGCCCAGCAGCCCCAAAGTGGCGCCGGCGGCCGTGGCCTTGAGCAGCGAGCGGCGTGCCGGGCCGTGGGGGGCGGATGACGGTGTGGGAACGGGCTTCATGAAATGCTCCTGCTGGTGATGGGTAAACGGTGGATGAACGGGTTGGTAAAGGGTGATGAAAGCTTCAGGCCGGTGCGCTGGACTTCAGTGATTCGAGGTAGGCGCGCCAGCCACCCAGATGCGTGATGTCCTCGGCGCCTTGCAGCGCGTGCGCCTCGCAAACAAAACCCTGGACGCTGCCGCCGCCCTCCAGCGCCAGCGTGCCTATGCCCAGGGGCGCGGGGATCAGCGCAACGAAAGAGCCGTAGTGCTGCACCGGCATTTCCCAGATTTCCAGCGCGATGCCCGCGCCCTCGTTGGGGGCCACACGCAGCAGCCCCGGCTTGGGCGGCACCGTACCCGGCAGCGCGTAGAAGCGATAGTCAGGCGCGGTGCGTGCGGGGCCCACCAGCGTGGCGCCGCGCGTTGTCAGCTGGCTGTTCAGCGGCATGCCCGAAAGATGTGCGCCCACCACGGCCAGCCTGACCGTGGCCGCCGGCTGGATGCCTGGCAACGCTGCGGGTGCGGGCAGCGCTTCGTTCAATGCTCCCAGCGGCAAACCAGTGGCATGGTGATAGCGCTGTCCCAACTCAGCCAGTTGCCAGTCGCTGCCCGCCAGCCCCACCAGCGTGATGCCGAAAGGCAGGCCGTCAGGACGCAGGCTGCTGGGCACGGAAAGGGCCGCGTAGTCCAGCAGGTTGACGAAGTTGGTGTAGGTGCCCAGGTTGCGGTTCAGCGTGATGGGGTCGCGCTGCATGGCCTGCAGCGTGTAGTGCGTGGGCGCGGTCGGCAGGAGCAGCACGTCAATGTCGCGCCACATTGCGCCCGCCTGCTGGCCCAGCGCGCGCAACTTTGTTTGGGCTGCATACAGGTCGGCGGCGCTGTATTGGCGGCCTGCGCCGATGATGCTGCGGACCGGTTCGATCACTGCGTCTTCATGTGTGTCGAAAAAATCGCGTACGGCGGTGTAGCGTTCAGCCACCAGCGCGCTTTCATAGAGCAGCGCGGCCGCCTCGGCCAGCGGCGCGAAATTGATGGGCACCGGCACGCCGCCCAGGGCCTGCATGCGGGTGACAGCTTCGCCAAAAGCCTGCTCGGCCAGCGCGTCGCCGCAGAAGCCCAGTGTTGAAGGCACACCGAAACGAAAGCCTGCGGGCAAGGCGGTGTCGGCCATCGCCAGCACGCGCGAGTAGGGATCCAGCGGGTCGTAGCCCATGGCCGCTTCGAGCACGCGGGCGGCCGTGGCCACGGTGCGCGCGAAGATGGAGACGCAGTCCACGCTCTGCGCGGCCGGCACCACGCCGCGCGCGCTGACCAGACCCCTGGACGGCTTCAATCCCACGATGTTGTTCAGGCCGGCTGGTACGCGCCCCGAGCCGGCCGTGTCTGTACCCAGTGCAAAGTCGGCTTGCCCGGTCGCTACTACATAGGCGGAGCCGGAGCTCGATCCGCCTGATACATAGTCGGGGTTGATGGCGTTGGGCACCGCGCCATACGGCGAACGCGTGCCGTTCAAGCCGCAGGCGAACTGGTCCAGGTTGGTCTTGCCCAGCAGTTGCGCACCCGCATCGAGCAGCTTTTGCACCACGGCGGCGTGCGCCGTCGGCGTGTAGGCGAAAGCGGGGCAGGCGGCGGTGGTTGGCACGCCCGCTACATCAATATTGTCTTTGGCCGCAAATGAGAGCCCGGCCAGCGCGCCGCCGCGGCCGGTCGGGAAAGACGATGTCCTGGTAATCCAGGCCTCGGGAGCCCAGCCGGCGTCCGTGCCCGCAGATGTCGTCACCTGCTCAGGTGCAGCAAGCGATTGAGGAGAGTTCGGCGATGAAGAGATGTGCACCAATTGAAGGCATCCATACTTGTGTACAAGATGAGATGCAAGAGCTGTGCCAATCCGTAGAGCCGTCCCAGCACTGCCAGTGACGAAAAGGACTTTGATGTCTGCTTGTTATCCGATTAGGCGTATGAATGTCATGGATAAAGCGATTCTTGGGTAATTAATCACGCTCGATGTATCAAATACAGTAGAGGCTTATGGAAAAGTCCCGCTCCAACCCACAGCCCAAGCTTCGTGCTGTGCTGTTTGACGCCTACGGCACGCTGTTTGACGTGTACAGCGTGGGCTTGCTGGCGGAGCAGTTCTTTCCGGGCAAAGGCGAAGTGCTGGGCGTGCTGTGGCGCGACAAGCAGATTGAGTACACGCGCCTGGTGACCATCAGCAACGGCGGCGCGCATTACCGGCCGTTCTGGGACCTCACACGCGCAGGCCTGCGTTATGCGTGCAAACGCCTGGGGCTGGATTTGAATGCCGCCCGTGAGGAGCAGCTCATGAACCAGTACCGCCACCTGTCGGCGTTTCCCGAAAACCGGGAGGTGCTGCAGGCGCTGAAGGCGCGTGGCATCACCACCGGCATCCTGTCCAACGGCGACCCCTCCATGCTGGATGTGGCCGTCAAGTCGGCCGGGCTTGAAGGTCTGCTGGACCACATCATCAGCGTGGACAGCATTCGCAAATACAAGACCGCGCCCGAAGCCTATGCGCTCGGGCTGAAAGCCACCGGGCTGGAGGCGAAACAGATCGCCTTCGTGAGCTGCAACAGCTGGGACGCACTGGCGGCCACCTGGTATGGCTACCAGACGCTGTGGGTTAATCGTTACCAACTGCCGTTTGAAGAGCTGGGCACGCAGCCCCTGTACACCGGCAGCAGCCTGCGTGAAGTGCTCTCGCTGCCGCTGCACTGATTTCGCAGGCTCGTTCTATTTTTTGTCTTTTAGTTTTTTTGATTCTTCTGATGCTTTTGAGAAAAGGGACCGCACCATGAACACAACAACCAACACACGCACCTCCAGCCACCGTCTGCAGGTCGCCACCGGGCTTTACCGTTTCGTCGAAGACGAGGTGTTGCCTGGCACCGGTGTGGCCAGCGGCGCTTTCTGGAAGGGCTTTGACGCCATCGTGGCCGATCTGGCGCCCAAGAACCTCTCCCTGCTGGCAGAGCGCGACCGCCTGCAGGCCGAGATGGACGCCTGGCACAAGGCCCACCCCGGCCCCATTGCGGACATGAAGGCTTACCGCGCTTTCCTCGAAAAAACCGGCTACCTCGTGCCTTCGCCGAAGAAGGTCACCATCACCACTGCCAACGTGGACGCCGAACTCGCCAGACAGGCCGGCCCGCAACTTGTGGTGCCCATCCTGAACGCGCGCTATGCGCTTAATGCCGCCAATGCGCGCTGGGGCAGCCTGTATGACGCGCTCTACGGCACCGACGCCCTTTCCGAGGATGACGGCGCCACCAAAGGCAAAGGCTACAACCCCGTGCGCGGCGCCAAGGTGATCGAGTACGCACGTTATGTGCTGGATCGCACCGCGCCGCTGAAAAAGGGCTCGCACATCGATTCGATCGCCTATGCGGTCAAGGGCGGCAAGCTCGTCGTTACCCTGAAAGGCGGCAAGACAACGGCGCTGGAAGACGCCAGCCAGTTCATCGGCTACCAGGGCAAAGCCTCCGCGCCGTCGTCGGTGCTGCTGCAGCATAACGGCCTGCACATCGACATCCGCATTGACCGCGGCACGCCCATCGGCAAGACGGATCCGGCCGGCGTGAGCGACCTGGTGATAGAGGCTGCGCTGTCGACCATCATGGACCTGGAAGACTCTGTGGCCGTGGTGGACGCCGACGACAAGGTGCTGGCCTATCGCAACTGGCTGGGCATCCTGCAGGGCACACTGACCGAAAGCGTGACTAAGGATGGCAAGACCTTCACCCGCGGCCTGAACCCGGACCGTGAATACACCTCGCCGAAAGGACCCAAGGGCAAAGCAGTGGTACTGCACGGCCGTTCGCTGATGTTCGTGCGCAATGTGGGCCACCTGATGACCAACCCGGCCGTGCTGTACACCGCCGCGGATGGCAGCACGAAGGAAATTCCGGAAGGCATCCTGGACGCCGTGATCACGACCACGATCGCCATCCACGACCTCAAGCGCAAGGGCAAGCCCGGCATCAGGAACTCGCGCAAGGGCTCGGTCTACATCGTCAAGCCCAAGATGCACGGCCCCGCTGAAGTGGCATTCGCCGCCGAACTTTTCAGCCGCGTCGAAAAGATGCTCGGCCTGCCGGGCAGCACGGTCAAGCTCGGCATCATGGACGAAGAGCGCCGCACCAGCGTCAACCTCAAGGCCTGCATCGCCGCCGCTTCCAGCCGCGTGGCCTTCATCAACACCGGTTTCCTGGACCGCACCGGCGACGAAATGCACACGGCCATGCAGGCCGGCCCGATGATCCGCAAGGGCAACATGAAGATCAGCCCCTGGCTCAGCGCCTACGAACGCAGCAACGTGCTGGTCGGTCTGGCCTGCGGCCTGCGCGGCCGCGCCCAGATCGGCAAGGGCATGTGGGCCATGCCCGACCTGATGGCCGACATGCTCAAGGCCAAAATCTCGCACCCGCAGGCCGGCGCCAACACCGCCTGGGTCCCCTCGCCCACGGCCGCCACGCTGCACGCGCTGCACTACCACCAGGTCAATGTGGCGGCGGTGCAAAAAGACATCGAGAAGACGGTCGACCTGAAGTCCGAAATCGCCCGCCTGCTGCCCGAGCTGCTGCTGGTGCCGGTCTCGCCCGACGCTCAATGGACGCCTGCCGAGAAGCAGCAGGAGCTGGACAACAACGCCCAGGGCATCCTCGGCTACGTGGTCCGCTGGATCGACCAGGGTGTGGGTTGCTCCAAGGTGCCCGACATCCACAACGTCGGCCTGATGGAAGACCGCGCCACGCTGCGTATTTCCAGTCAGCACATCGCCAACTGGCTGCTGCATGGCGTGGTCACGAAAGCGCAGGTCAAGGAAACCTTTGAACGGATGGCCGCCGTGGTCGACGGCCAGAACGCGGGCGATCCGCTGTACAAAAAGATGGCGGGCAACTTCGAGGCGTCAGCGGCCTACAAGGCAGCGTGCGACCTGGTCTTCAAGGGCCTGGAGCAACCCAGTGGCTACACCGAGCCGCTGCTTCACGCCTGGCGGCTGAAGGTAAAAGCCGGCTTGTGAGCTGTTAAGTCTGCGGCAGGGGTGCGGACGGGGCTTGCGCCTGCTGAAGCCTGTGCCTGACAGAGCCAACTTGCTACTGAATTGATAGCTGTTAGCGCAGGCTGCTATTGGCCTGCAGGCCAAATACTCTTGGAAATCTGGGTTCGGCCCGCTGGCGCCGGTGCGCCCCCCATGGCGGATGACAGCCGGTCAGGCGTTGATAACCCCTGAGCTTGCGGAGGTGTTGCGCCAAACTGACCTTTACAGAGAGCCGCCGATCTTGCAAAACCGGCCGCTCATCGCCATTCGCGGGATTTAAAGGCCGGTTACGGACCGTTCCGTGACAAAAACCCTGTAATTCATATGTATGCGTTGGAAACCAAGTGAAACACTTTGCAAGTACTTCAATGAAATCGCGGTTGGCCCTTACGCTAGCGTCTCCCCCTTCTCCGGCCACAGATCGGTTGCAAGCCGGCCGGCAAATGTGATTAATACCAATTTTCCCGAACTCCTCGATGGCTTCGCAACCTGACGTCCTTCAATCCTGTCTTCAGGCGGCTGCCAAAGCAGCCCGGCCTGCGCTGGAACGGTGCATTGATGACGCCGTGGCGGGGCTGCAGATTGCCGAGTCACAAAGCCCAAAAGTGGCCGAGCGCGACGAACTCGCGGCGGCCTGGCGGGGACTTCAACAAAACAAGCCCGTCTGGGTCGTGCAATACCCGGCAGACCTGCTGGTGCATTTCAAGGCGAATGTGGCTGTTGCGGTGCAGGCGGTGCGCACCCCGGCAGCATCGCCAGACCAGCTCGCTGCTTCAGCCGCCGCCGCATCCAGCACCTTTGCCGCCCTGTCTTATGCCAGTTTCGCCCTCGTCGACGACGAGGACGTGTCCCAGGCCATTGAATCGTCACGGCTGCTCCAGCTGGTGCTGCCGGCGGTCGACCACGTCCTCGCCGAACTCAACAAGCTGATCAGCACCGTGCAGGGGCTGCCGAATGTGCGCCCGGAGCTCAATCCGCTGCGCCCTGAAGTGTTTGCACAGACCCTGCGCGAAATGATCACCGCAAGCAATGCGGGCCCGGCCGTCGTTTCGCTGTGGCTCAGGTATCTTGCCGAGCCTCTGGGGCGCGAACTCGGGCAGGTCTACGAACGCCTGGTTAACCAGCTGGAACTTGCCAACGTGCAGGGTGCCAGCTACCGCGTATTGCAAACCCCCGCGGGCGCAGCCCCCGGCCGGGCCAGGGGTACCGGCGGCGCAGGTTCCGGGTCGGGTGCCGGTACCGCAGGCGCCGGCGGCGGTGAGGGCGGAAGCGGTGGGGGCTCCGGCGAATCCGGCCGCCCCCAGCCGCCCCCGCAATATGCCGACCTCTCCAACTATGAGATCCGGGACGAGTTGTTCCAGGATTTCCTGTTCCATGGCGGCAGCAACGCCCATCACGGGCTGGCGCCGTCCTATTACGAAACGGTGGAGGAAGAGCTGGTCGCCCTGCAGGAAGCGCCTGACTCTTCCGGCGCGCCGTTGGCTGAGTCGCAAGCCGCGCCCTCGCATGAATACCAAAACCTGCCGGCGGTAGACCGTCCGCAGCGGATGGTCGATGAGCGCAGCCAGCTCAGCCCGCAGGTTTGGGGCTCGTACGCCCGACCCCGCGAGCGCGCCATCGTCCGGACCCAGCTGAAGAAAGAGGCCAAGCAGGTCGGTCAGGTGCTGGGCCTGGAAGTGGTGCGCAAGCTGGTCAAACAGGTCGCGCAAGACCCGCGCCTGCTGGTGCCGGTGCGGGAAGCCATCGTGGCGCTGGAGCCTGCGCTGCTGCGTCTGGCCATGGTGGACCCGCGCTTTTTCAGCGACGAAGGCCACGCCGGGCGCCGTGTCATGGAGCGCGTGGCGCAGCGCAGCTTCAAGTACAACGACGAATTCAGCCCTGAGTTCCTGGCGTTTTTTGAGCCGGTCACGCGCGCTTTCAACGGGCTGAACAGCCTGACGATCGAAGATGCCCAGCCTTTCGCGATGGCACTGGCCGAGCTCGAATACGGCTGGGACGAGCAGGACCAGCTCGAAGCGGAAAACCGCAACAACGTGCTGCAGGCCCTGCGTTTCGCCGAAGAGCGCCAGACGCAAGCGGACCAGATCGCCTTTGAGCTGAGCACACGCTCAGACCTGGACAAGGTGCCGGGCCTGGTGCTGGACTTCCTGTTCGGCCCCTGGGCGCTGGCCATGGCGCACGCCAGACTCTCCGATACACGCAACCAGGTTGATCCGATGGGCTTCGGTTCGGTGGTGCCTGACCTGCTCTGGAGCGTCAAGCGGGAAGTCACCCTGAAACGCCCGGCCAAACTGATCGAGATGATTCCCAGCCTTTTGGGCAAGCTGCATGAGGGGCTGGAGTTGCTGGGGCAGGACCCGCGCGAAAGTGAGCCTTTCTTCGAGGGCCTGATGATGCTGCACCGGCCCGTGCTCAAGCTGCGACGCCTGAAAAGCCGGCGTGACGCCGAAGAGTCTGGCGCCGTGCCACTGGAGGCCGAAGAAGATTCGGCCACGCCTGAACAGCGTCTTGCCAAGGCCGCCGCGCACCCCTGGCTTGCGCGCGACGACCTGGACGCCGCAGGGTTTGAAGACACCCTGCCGACTGTGCCCGGAGAACTTGCTCCGATCGAGGAAGACGAACCGCCGCCGATAGAACCCATGCAAGCGGCAAATGAGCCCGACTCCAGCCATCCGGAATACCTTGCCGCGGCGGCAGCCTCCGCAAATGCAGTACCGGCCATGGCTCAAAGTGAAGCCGAGCGCCTGTTGCTCAGCCTGCGTTCCGGCCACTGGGTGGATATGTACTCCAGGCGCCGCTGGCTGCGAGCCCAGCTGATCTGGGCCAGCACCAAGGGCACGCTGTTCATGTTCGTGAGCCACGGCGGCCAGCCCCACTCGATGACCAAGCGCAGCTGCGAACGGCTGATCCGTGAACGCCTGCTCCGGCCGGTCGACAGCCAGGGTGTGGTGGCGCAGGCCCTGGATGCGGTCGCTTCGGAAGTCGCAACCACAGCGCAGCCGGAATCCCAGCCGGTCTGAAGGGGGAGGCCGCACGAGGCGGCAGTTACCTGCCGCCGGATACATGGCGGAACCCACCCGTACCGCTTAAAGCCTCATGACCTCCTGGCCTGACCTCAATCAATTTCCTGCCGCCGCTGTACCTGCTGGCCCGGCTGAATTGCAGCAGCCAGCGCATGCCCAGCCCTTTGTGCATGACGACGGAAGCACCCGGTCGCTTCACTTCACGATGGGTGAACTGCAAAGCCGCATGCTGATGCACAGCCCCTGGCACCTGGAAGTGGACTACACGCTGACGATGATGGGTTTCCTGCTCTTTCGGCCCGTGCCCCTGCACATCGGAATGATCGGCCTCGGAGGCGGCTCCCTGGCCAAGTTCTGCCACCGGCAGCTGCCGTCCAGCCAGATGACCGTGCTGGAGATCAACCCGCAGGTGGTGGCGCTGCGGCGCGAATTCCGCGTGCCCGACGATGATGCGCGGTTCCGCGTCATCGCCGCTGACGGGGCCGATTTTCTGCAGGCCGGTACCTCCCGGTTCGACGTGCTGCTGATCGACGGGTTTGACCACCAGGGGCAACCGCCGGCCCTCTGTTCGCAACGCTTTTATGACGACTGTTTTGCCGCGCTGTCGCCGGGCGGCGTACTGGCGGTGAACCTGCACTACGATGACCCGGACTATCCGCTGCTGGCGGGCCGCATTGCGCGCAGTTTCGATGACAATTCCGCAGAAATTCTTGCCCAGGAAAAAACCAACAGCATCGTGTTTGCCTACCGCGGGAAGCCCGTTTCCGCGCGCAGGCTCTCGGTTGCGCAAGCTCTTTCCGCACTGGCGGACGACGAGGGCCGGGCCCAGCTCAGGGCCGAGTTTGGGCGGATCACCTGGCACATGAAAGACCCGGGCGCAGACGACGCCTGACCGGTGCATCCCGGCTCACACCGGATCCGGCCACGGCGGGAAGGCCTTACCCCGACGTGCGGTGCTGTCCGACGGCCAGCCCCCAAAAAAACAGGCACGCTGGAACGTTCAACATTTCATTTCACTGTCCTGCACGGATATACCCTGCACGCGCACAAACCTGGAGAACCCCATGACCGAAAAAACCGCATCTGTTCACTGGGAAGGCCGAGGCAAAAAGGGCCAGGGCCAGATCAGCACCGACACCGCTGCACTCAAGTCGTATCCCTACGGCTTTGGCAGCCGCTTTGAGGACGACCGCAGCGGCACCAATCCTGAAGAGTTGCTGGGCGCCGCGCATGCAGCCTGTTTCACCATGGCATTTTCTTTTGCCTGCGACAAGGCTGGGTTCGGCACCAGCTCGGTGGACACCCGCGCCAGGGTCCGTCTGGTGCCGCAGGGTGATGGCTTCCTCATCGACCGCATTGCGCTGACCCTGGAGGCCGTGATTCCGGATATCGATGAAGCGAAATTCCAGGAACTCGCCGAAGGCGCCAAAAAGGCCTGCCCGCTCTCCAGGGCCCTGGCCAGCGTTCCCGAAATCACCCTCGCAGCGACATTACGCCGGTAGCTTTTTCCGCACCCAGAAAGAAACCCGATATGAATCCCAGGACGAATTTTTCTTTTGAGGTTCAATATGCCGCACAGTCAGGCGCCGCGCAGGACGAGCGCGACGGCCTGATGGGGTCGCTGGGCCCTTCGCTGCAGAAGCTGTTTGCCGCAGACGACCCTTCGGCCACCGTGACGGTGAGCGACAGCCACAAGGGTGACGGCAACAAGATCATTGAATTGACGACCACCCTGCAGGATCCCCAGGTCGCCGCAACACTCCAGGCGTTTTCGAAGCAGCACGGCGTGGCCGTGAGTGCACTCGAATAGCCGGCCCTGGTGCGGCCTCGCTCAGGCTTGCCACACACCGTAACCCGCTTCGCGCAGGGCAATACCCAGTTCGACTTCCATGTCGCGCGCGGCGTCGTAGGGCATGGGGTTGTACATCTCGTACAGCTTGGGTAAAAGCCGCACGCCGAAATCACGGGCGAAACGGTTGGACTGAATGCCGGCCTTGTGTTTGTCAAAACGCACATCCGGGTCCAGCCCGGTCATGCCCACATACACAAAAGGCTTGCCCAGCTGGTAGTCCGGATTGGCGCGGCGAAAGCGTGCCACGTTCCACACTTCGGGCCCAAGCTCGATCACATAGACGCTGTAGTGATGGCCTCTGGGTCGGGTGGGCATGAATGGGTGGGCGTGAAGGGTGGGCGTTGTGCCGACTTTAACGCATCGCAATCCATTCAGGCGCTATCAAAAAAATAGCTGCTTGCGCCCGTCCTTATTGGCCTGCAACTTCTTTCTGCCTGAAAATTACGCGCTAGCCTTGCTGTTGCTGCTGCGATTCCTTCATTTCTCCATTTTCTTCCTCTGTTGGGCTCTGGGTCTGCGTCTGTGCCTGGGTCTCATCCGGGGCCTGCTCCTGCAGCCAGCTGCCCGACGACACCACCAGGTGAATGAAGTGCAGCTTGGCGACCGCCTCCGTTGGCAGGATGAAGGGATAAAAATCGGGCTGGCCCATGCTGCGTGACATCTCGTTGAGCATGGTGGTCAGCCGCGTCCAGTGGTTCAGAAAGGTGAGGAACTGCTCGGCATCAGGGTGTTGCGGCTGATACAAGGCATCTATCGTGAAGGGCGTGAACTCCAGGTCGAAGTGATCGACGCTCAGGCCGAAACTTAAAGCGGTGTCGATCGCATCGCGCATGTGCAGGTAATGCGCCCAGCACTCGGCCCAGTCCTCCCAGGGGTGAGTACTGGCGTAGGCGCTCACGTAATGCAGCGGCCAGTCCGCGGGCGGGCCCTCGTCGTAGTTGCGCTGCAGGCTGGCCTTGTAGTCCAGGGTTTCGTCGCCGAAGAGTGCGTGAAAGCCGTCCATCCAGGCAGTGCCGGCGAGCAGGCGGTCCCAGTAGTAGTGGCCCACTTCATGGCGGAAATGCCCAAGCAGCGTGCGATAGGGCTCGCGCATGGCCTTGCGCACCGCCTCGCGCTTGGCGTCGTCGGCCTCGTCCACGTTGAGCGTGATGAGGCCGGTGTTGTGGCCCGTCATGATGTGCGGGCCGTTCACCGGCGAACGCAGGAAGTCGAACATCAGGCCGCGCTCGGTGTCTTCGCTCATGCGGGACGCCACCGGCAGCCCGAGCAGGATCAGCGCGGACACCAGGCGGCGCTTGGCCAGCTCGACCAGCCCCCAGAGGTAACCGTTGTCGGGCAGGGCTGGGTCCGTCAGGTCCGGAATGGTCCGGTTGAGGCGGCAGGCCCGGCACATGTCGGCGGGGTCCTCCACCGGCACCAGCCAGTTGCACGATGCGGGGGTTGAGAGATTGAGGCATCGCCTGTAAAGAGGTTCGCCGTTTTCGGCAGGCTGAGCGGGCGGTGCCTGCGTCGCCTCGGCTTCCTCAACGGGTGCGGCAGGCGCAGATTCCTGGCCAGGAATTTCCTCGAGCAAAGGCGGCTGGATGTCGTCGGGCGGCGCGCCGGCCGGTGCGCCGGCGGCCTGCCATTCCTGCCAGGTGCCCTCTTGCGGCCCAGGCATCAACGGCAGCAGCAGGCCGCGCTCACAGTCATAACCCAGCGGCGTGCCGCAGGCCAGGCATTTGCTGTTGCGAAAAAAGACGGGCTGCCCGCAATGGCAACGGTAGTTGCGCCCGGCCAGCAAAGGCAGGGGTTGGTCGGTGGATCTGGATGGCGTGGTGAAAAACAAGTGGCTTGCCCGAATGAATGGTGGGCCCGCAAGGCCGAAAGCGCAAAGCACCTGGCAGGAGAACACCCGGCAGGAGAACCCGAGGGTACAGGATAGCCCCGGCGAAGCCTCCGGGGCCCGGCGCCAACACCTGTCATGCTGTCAGTGGAGGCCGACAAAACAAGGCCGGGCTCTTGCTTTTATCATCGGGTATCAGACATGTTTGCGGGCCAGTTAACCGGACACCCGTAAAACCCTGTGTTCAACCCGCATCAACCACCACACCCCAGAGGACACCATGCCCACTTACCACGTCGAAATGATGGAAGGCCGGACCATCGAGCAGAAGAAAAAGCTCGTCGAGGCCATTACCCGCGTCAGCGTCGAAATTCTCGGCGGCCAGCCTGACTCGGTGGACATCCTGATCACCGACATCAAGCGCGAAAACTGGGCGACCGGCGGCAAACTCTGGTCCGAGCCGAGAGACTGACGACGGACACCCGGGCCATGCCCGCATCCCTTGCCGGCCTGCAGGCGCGCCACGGTCCGCGTTACCGGTGGTTGCTGCTGCTGTCGGTCATGATCGGCACGATGGCTTCCATCATGTCGTCGACCATCGTGAACGTGGCGATTCCCGACATGAGCCATTACTTCACGCTGGGGCAGGAGCGCGCGCAGTGGGTGAGCTCGGGCTTTATGGTGGCCATGACGGTCTCCATGCTGACCACGCCCTGGCTGCTTTCGCGCTACGGCTATCGCCGCACCTATGTGGGCACCATGGTGCTGCTGATGGCCGGCGGCATTGTGGGCGGTCTGGCCAACAGCTTTGGGCTGGTGCTGGGTTCGCGCGTGGCCGAGGGCCTGGCGGCCGGTGTGGTGCAACCGATTCCCGCGATCATCATCATGCGGGCCTTCGGGCCACACGAGCAGGGGCGCGCCAGCGGCCTCTTCGGCATGGGCGTGGTGCTGGCGCCGGCGCTGGGCCCCAGCGTGGGCGGGGTCCTGGTCGACCTGTTTGGCTGGCGCTCGATTTTTTTCATGGTGGTGCCGCTTTGCCTGGTATCTCTGTGGATGGCTTACCGCTACGTGCCCGACACAGCGCCCGGCGGCGTGGAGCCCAACCGCAATGGCGCGATGATCGACTGGCGCGGCCTGTTGCTGGGCGCGGTGGGCACGCTGTGCCTGCTCAACGGCATGGTTGAGCTGCACGGCGCCGGGCGCGCGCATGCCTTTGTATTGCTGGGCGCCGCGCTGGTGGCGCTGGCAGCATTCATCTGGTGGCAACGTCGCCTGGCGGCTTCGGGCGGTGCACCGCTGATGAACCTGGCGCTCTTTGGCTACCGGCCTTTTGCCATGGGCAGTATCGTGGCTTTCATCTACGGCACCGCGCTGTTTGGCTCCACCTACCTGCTGCCGGTGTACCTGCAGCTGGGCTTGAATCTCTCGGCCTCGCACGTCGGCACCATCCTGCTGCCCGCGGGCCTGGTGTTGGCGGCCACGATTGCGGGCGTGGGCCGGCTGGCGGACAAACACCCGACCTGGCTGCTGGTCAGCACGGGGCTGGCTTTGCTGGCAGCCTCGTTTGCATTGATGCTCACGGTGAACCTGGCTTCGGGGCTCTGGATGCTGGTGGCGTGGGCCACGCTGGGGCGTATCGGGCTGGGTTTTATCCTGCCTTCGCTCAACCTCGGGTCACTCCGGCCACTGCATGAGCATCTGTTATCGCAGGGCGCAAGCGCCATCAACTTCCTGCGCATGCTGGGCGGCGCGATCGGTGTGAGCCTGTGCGGCATCGTGCTGGAGTGGCGGCTTGCGGCCCATGGCGATTCGCTGGCCAACGCCACCAGCAGCCCGGCGCGGCTGGCTGCTTTCAATGAAGCCTTCCTGATGCTGGCCGCCCTGTGCGTACTGGCCGTGGTGGCCGCATGGCAGCTTCGCGTGCCGCCCCCCGCCCAACCTGATAACTTACCGAATAACAAGCAGGAAGCGGACTGACATGTGCCAACTTCTCGGCATGAACTGTAATGCCCCAACGGATGTGACCTTCAGTTTCAGGGGCTTCGCGCAGCGGGGCGGCCACACCGACCACCATGCCGACGGTTGGGGCATCGCTTTTTTTGAAGGTGACGACAGCGTGGCCGGTGGCAGCGACCGCGGCCTGCGCCACTTTGTCGACCATCAACCGGCCTGCAGTTCACCGGTGGCCGAGCTGATCAGCCGCTATCCGATCAAAAGCCGCAACGTCATCTCACATATCCGCAAGGCCACACAGGGCCGTGTCGCGCTGGAGAACTGCCACCCCTTTGTGCGCGAGCTGTGGGGCCGCTACTGGGTGTTCGCCCACAACGGCGACCTGAAAGATTTTTCACCCCGCCTGCACGGCAGCTTCCGGCCCGTCGGCACCACCGACAGCGAACGCGCCTTTTGCTGGATCATGCAAGAGATGGCCAAGTCGCACGCGGGCGTTCCCAGCGTGCAGGAACTGAGCATCACGCTGCGGGAACTTGCCGCGCACATCGCCACCCACGGCACTTTCAACTTTTTGCTCAGCAACGGTCAGGCCTTGTGGGCGCACGCGTCCACCAACCTCTATTACGTGGAGCGCAAGCACCCCTTTGCGCATGCCACGCTGAGCGACGAGGACGTGAGCGTGAACTTTGCCGAGCACACCAGGCCGACCGACCGCGTCGCTGTGGTGGTCACGGCGCCGCTCACCACCAACGAAACCTGGACGTCATTTGCGCCCGGGGAACTCAAGGTGTTTGAAGGCGGTGCGCTCATCGCCGCCTGACAGCCGCAGCCCTGGGCTGTCAGGCGCCGGCTGTCGTGACAGCCTGTTCCAGTGCATCAATGAACATGGCCGCCACGTCAAAGCCTGCCTGGTCGTGGATTTCCTGGAAACAGGTCGGGCTGGTGACGTTGATCTCGGTCACATAGTCGCCGATCACGTCGACACCGGCCAGCAGCAGGCCGCGCGCGGCCAGCACCGGCCCCAGTGCTTCGGCAATTTCAAAATCCCGCTTTGAGAGCGGCTGCGCCACACCCACGCCGCCGGCCGCCAGATTGCCGCGCACTTCGCTGCCTTGGGGAATGCGCGCCAGGCTGAAAGGAACCGGTTTGCCTCCGATGACCAGCACGCGCTTGTCGCCCTTGACGATCTCGGGCAAAAATTTCTGCACCATCACGCTTTCGGCGCCGTTCCTGTTCAGTGTTTCGGTGATGCTACCCAGATTCAGGCCGTCTTCCCTCACGCGGAAGATGCCCATGCCGCCCATGCCGTCCAGCGGCTTGAGGATGATGTCCTTGTGTTCGGCATGAAAGCGCTTGATGTCGGCCGCGCTGCGCGTGACCAGCGTCGGGCCGCTGAATTGCGCGAACTCGAGGATGGCGAGCTTTTCAGGATGGTCGCGCAAGGCGGCGGGCTTGTTGAAAACCCTGGCCCCTTCGCGCTCGGCCTGCTCCAGCAGGTGCGTGCTGTAAAAGTATTCACTGTCAAAAGGCGGGTCCTTGCGCATGACCGCCGCATCAAAACCCGCAATGGCTTCGCGGCCGTCGGGCCGGGCGGCATCGGCCGTGAACCACACATCTGCGCCGCCTGTCAGCGTGATGTGGCGCACCTGGGCCGTGACTTTCGCGCCGGTCTGCCAGCTCATGTCGGCCGGTTCACACGCGCTGATGCGGTGCCCGCGCCGCTGCGCCTCCCGCATCATGGCAAAGGTGGTGTCCTTGTAAATCTTGAATGACTCGAGCGGATCGGCAACAAAAAGAAGGTTCATGGTGTGGAACGTGTCCCTGGGTTTGGCGCCGCCCCGGAGCGGGCTTCGCGGCGCTGTTGGCCATATTGTTGTACAAAGAGTGCAATCGCGCCCGCGACGACACCCCAAAAGGCCGAGCCCACACCGGCTATTGCGACGCCCGACAAGGTGACGAGAAAAGTGATAAGCGCCGCTTCCCGGTGCGATTCCTCCTTCACCGCCGCGGCCAGGCCGTTGCCGATGGTACCCAGCAGCGCCAGTCCGGCAATGGCGACGACCAGCTCCTTCGGAAAAGCTGTCAGCAGGCCGGTGATCGCTGCGCCGAATATGCCGATCACGATATAAATGGCGCCGCAGCAAACGGTCGCGGTGTAGCGCCTGGCGGGGTCCTCATGCACTTCCCGGCCCATGCAGATGGCCGCCGTGATGGCGCTCAGGTTGAGGGCAAACGCGCCAAAAGGCGCCAGCACCAGCGTGGCCAGGCCGCTCAGCGTGATGATTTTTGACACCGGAATGCCGCCGTCCGGACTGTCGGGCCCATAGCCCGCCGCATGGATGGCCGCCACGCCCGGCAGATTCTGCGAAGCCATGGTCACCACAAACAGCGGAATGGCCAGGCTGACAGTGGCGGCCAGTGTGAACTTCGGCATCACGAACACCGGCATCGCCAACGAAAAAGCGACCTCAGACCACGCCAGTTGCCCGCGCGCAGCGACAAACACAATGGCTCCGACCAGCGTCAGCACTACCGCATAGCGCGGCATCAACCGCTTGCCCAATAAGTAGATCGCCAGCATCAGCAGCACCAAAGGCAAAGCCGTTTGCGCTGCCGCAAAGGCCTGGATGCCGAAGCGCGCAAGCACACCCGCCAGCAACGCGGAGGCGATGGCCACAGGAATACGGTTCATGACTTTTTCAAACCAGCCGGTGATGCCGAACAAGGTGATGAGCGCCGCGCTGACCATAAATGCCGCAACCGCCTCTCCCATCGAGAAACCGCCAGCCAGCCCTGCAGTAGCCAGCACGGCGGCACCCGGTGTGGACCAGGCCACCATCACCGGCTTCTTCAACCACAACGACGGCACAAGAGAGCACAAACCCATGCCGATGCCGAGCGCCCACATCCACGAGGCAATCTCGGCAGGCGTGGCGTTGAAGGCAAGGGCTGCCTGAAAGACGATGGCAACCGAGCTGGTGAAGCCGACCAGTACTGCCACGAAGCCCGCGGTGAAGGCGGCGAGGTTGAGGTCTTTGAAAAATTGCATGGGGGGATTCTGGCAGGGTTGGCACGCAGGGCATGAGGTCGCAAGAGGAAGAACCGCCTTCCAGATGGATTTCATCCGTTTGCTATGAATTCAATAGCGGCTTGCGCCCGACCCAATTGCCCTGTGGCCCAAATGCCTACAAACCCGACAGCTTGCGCATTTGCCGGTCATGCCACCGGCCCAGCAACGTGATGGCCACCGCAGCTCCGATCAAGGCCATGAACATGTCCGACTGCGTGTCCCAGGGGTCCCCCTGGGTTCCCAGAAATTCATCCGCGCCCTGACCCAGCGCCAGGGCCGCCCACCACTCCACCAGCTCATACACCGCGCTGATGGCCATGGCCACGCACACCGACAGAAACCCCGCCATGCGGCGGCTGCCCAGGTAGCCGCGCTGCAGCAATACCTCGCGTGCCACCATCGCAGGCACCAGCCCCTGCATGAAGTGGCCGACCTTGTCGTAAGGGTTGCGGCCCAGGTGAAACAAATCCTGCAGCCAGAAACCCGGCGGCACCCTGGCATAGGTGTAGGCGCCACCCACGATCAGCACCAGCATGTGCAGCGCAATCAGCACGTACAGCAAGGTCGTCAGCGGGTAGCGCCGGCCCGTGGCCAGCAGCACCGGCGCGGCGATGACGGCGGGCGCCACCTCGAGCATCCAGGTGCCCCGGTCATACGGTGCCATACCCGACCACACCAGCGCGGCCAGTACCAGCAGGCCGAGAGCGATCAGCAGCGGCCTGCGGTCAGTCATGCGTCGCCATACACAGGCTCGCAGCGCACATCGGTTTTCACCGAGTTCGCGATGAAGCAGGCGTCGTGGGCCTCATGGTGCAGCTTGTCGATCTCGGCGCGTGTCGGCATGCGTTCACCGGCAAACGCCACCTCGGGCCGCAAGGTGACGGTGGTCATGGCGATTTTTCCCTCCGCGCTCTTTTCCATCACGCCGCTGGCCGCATCAAAGTAGCGTGTCACGGAAAACCTGCGCTTGGCTGCGATCGACAAAAACCACAGCATGTGGCAGCTCGACAGCGAGGCGACGAATGCCTCTTCCGGGTCCATGGCCGATGCGTCCGACATCGGCAGGGGCACCACATGTGGTGAAGAAGAGCCCGGCACTTCGAGGCCGCCGTCGAAGCGGATCAGGTGCCTGCGGCTGTAGCGGTTTCCCGGGAAATCACCGCCATTGATTTCCCACAAAACCTCTGCCGTATAAGTCGACATGGCCGTCCCTTGAAGTCAGCGAAAGAAGTTGTGCAGCGCAGTGGCCGTCGCCACGGGCTGTTCTTCGGGGATGAAGTGGCCCGCCGGTACGGCATGGCCCGAGACCTCGCCGCTGCATTGCGCCTCCCACAGCGCCAGCGGGTCGAACATCCGGTGCACCACACCGCGTTCGCCCCACAGGAGCAGCAAATCGCAGGCCACCGTCAGGTGCTGCGCGCGGCTTTCGCGGTCGTGGTCCAGGTCAATCCCGGCGCTTGCCCGGTAGTCTTCGCAGGCCGCATGCAGCGCTTCGGCGTTGCAAAAGCAGCGTTCATATTCGGCCAGGGCCTGAGGTTCGATGTAATTGAGCCCCGCGCTGCCCCAGCCGCCGAGCTTGGCGTGCAGGTAGGCTTTGGCGGTTTCGGGATGGTTGGCGCCCATCATGATTTCGGGCAGCGGCGCCGGCTGCAACATATGGAACCAGTGGTAATAGGCACGCGCAAACGCCATGTAGGGCTCCGTCATGCTGCGGCCTTCGTACATGTCCAGTGTGGGGGCGATGTCGATGATGCAGAGTTTTTGCACGCGTGCCGCATAGTCCAGCGCCAGCCGGTGCGCCACACGCCCGCCGCGGTCGTGGCCGCAGAGGTAAAAGCGGTCCACACCCAGGGCATCCATCACCCCGACCATGTCGTGCGCCATGTTGCGTTTGCTGTAGTTGCTGTGGTCGGGCAGGCCTGCGGTTTTGGAAGAGTCTCCGTAACCCCGCAGGTCGGGCATGACCAGGAAATAGTGTTTTGCCAGGCGCTGCGCCACGCGGTGCCACATCACATGCGACTGCGGAAAACCATGCAGCAGCAACAGGGCCGGGCGCAGCGGATCGCCCGGCACGACCCGGGAAAACCGCGCGTTGATGGACGCGCCGTTGACCTCAAAGCTGCGTGATTCAAAACCGTCAAACCAGGACATGAAAACTCCCGTTCAAATCAACTCTTGCGCGGGCCTAGTGTCGCGTCACCAGGTATTTTTGCAGATTCGCCGCCGCCTGTGCCCGCACCTTGTTGCGCAGGAAAGGCGTCCAGCCCAGCAGCAGGCCGGGCGCGCCCAGCGCCTGCCGCGACCAGGTCCAGAAATCAAAGTGATCACGGTGCCGCGTGATCAGGCCCTGTTCATTGAATTCAAACGCGCCGTCAATGCTGTTGTGCACCATGCGCCCAGTGGCGCTGAAGCGGTAATAGGCGTCCCAGTGTGATTTTCCCGTGCTCGCGCCGGCTTCCAGCCCGCTGTAGGTGAGTTTCCAGACATCCATGCCCTTGGCTTTTGTGGCGTCGCACAGCATGTGCCACATGCCGGTGACCTCGCGGTGCCCCCGCAGTGAAAACGCCGCGTCGTCGAAAGCGGCGTCCGGGGCGTAGCAGGTCGCCATGGTGTCGGAATCCAGCCGTGTAAAAGCGCTGTAAAACTTCTCGAGGGTGGCCTGGTTGGGGTGCATGGTGTCTCCTGGGTGGTTGTTTTCGGGTGGCCTCGTGGCTTCGCGACTCTATAGCGCTTTGGTAGGGGCCGGCGTCGCTCACGCGTCAGCCGGCTTCGCGCAGCAATTGCAGCAGCCGCTGCAGCGCATGCTGCACCGTGGCGCTGCGCACCGCGGCACGGTCGCCGTCAAAGCGCCGGACTTCAGACACCAGCCAGCCGGGCAGCGCAAAACCAAACCATACCGTACCGACAGGCTTGGCGGCACTCCCCCCTGTCGGGCCGGCCACTCCAGTGACGGCCACCGACACTTGCGCACGGGAGTGGCCCAGGGCGCCGGAGGCCATCGCACGGGCCACTTCTTCGCTGACAGCGCCATGCACGGCAATCAGCGCAGCATCTACACCCAGCAGTTCGTTTTTCGCTTCGTTGGAATAGGTGACAAAGCCGCGCTCGAACCAGGTGCTGGAGCCCGCCAGGTCGGTGCACACCGCCGAAATCATGCCGCCGGTGCAGCTTTCGGCCGTCGCAAGCATCCAGCCCTTTTTGAGCAATAAATCGGCCACCAAGCCAATAGAATCATGCGCCAGTAGCTCCTCTTTTGATAGCAATTCATTGCTCACCAGAATCTCCAGAAGGCGATCACCAGCAGGGCGCAGAACGCCGCCACGAAGTCGTCAAACAAAATCCCGAAGCCGCCGCGCCAGCCAAAGCCCTTGAAAACCTGGTCCGCCCATGCTACCGGGCCGGGCTTCACGGCGTCAAAAAAGCGGAACAGCAAAAATGCAGCAAGTTGTGCTTCGAAGCCCGCCGGCATGACCAGCCACAACACCAGCCAGAAGGCCACCACTTCGTCCCAGACGATGTTGCCGGGGTCGAGCACGTTCATGGCCTTCGCGGTGACGGTGCAGGCCCACCAGCCAATCAGCGTAGAGGCGGCAATCAGCCAGCCCATGTCGACCGGCGACAGCCATTGCTGCAGCACCAGAAAAGCCAGCCAGGCCCAGAGTGTGCCGGCCGTGCCGGGCGCCACCGGGCTCAGGCCCGAGCCGAAACCGAGGGCGATGAAATGCGCAGGGTGCGACAGCAGGAACCGGGCGTTGGGCCGGAACCGCGGTGGGCTGAGGGTTTCTGATGGGGGAGTGAGTTCGGACATGGGGATCATGAGGCTGGGGCCGCGCTGGTTTTCTCCAGCCACTCGGCCCAATGGTCGATACAGGCCTTGATTTTGGGCAGGCGGTGGCGGTTGGTAAGCGTCACGGCGTAAATCGGGCTGGGCTGGTCGTCGACAAAGTCCGCAAGCACCGGGACGAGCAAACCCTGGCGCACCAGCGGTTCGGCGACCAGTGTGGCGCAGCGTGAAATGCCCAGCCCCTGCAGCGTCAGCGTGGCGGTCATGCCGGTATTGTCGGATCGCCAGGATGCCTTGGGCACGATCACGCTGGGTTTCCCGTCAATCACGAAGGGCCAGTGGTTGAGCATGGGCACGCCGCTGTTGGTGATCAGCCGGTGGCTGTGCAGCTCATCGGGGTGCCGGGGTGTTCCGTAGGCCTGAAGATAGCCCGGCGCGGCATACAGCCGCCGGCCCAACGCACCGATTTGCCGTGCAACGACCGTGTCGGTCACCGGTGTACCGGTGCGAATCGCGATGTCGATGCCATCGCGCGCCATGTCCACCAGGCGGTCTTCCACCTGGAGGTCTACGCACAGCTTCGGGTAGCGCTGGTGAAGGCTGTCAAAACTGGGCGCCAGCAGGTACTGGGCGACCACCGTGCTGGCCGCCACACGCACCCAGCCGGTGGCCTGCCGCGACTGGCTGGCAAATTCGCCTTCCAGCTCGTCGAGCGTTCCCACGATGCGGCGGCAGTACTGCAGAAAGGTTTCGCCCTCGGCGGTGGGCGCCAGCCCGTGCGTGGAGCGATGGATAAGGCGCGTACCGCAGGCTTTTTCGATGCGGCTCAGGCTGCGCGAAACCTGGCTGACCGGCACGTCGCGTTCGCGGGCCACAGCCGAGAGGGTGCCCAGCTCGGCCACGCGGGCAAAGAGGAGCATGTCGTCGAAGCCAAGGTTGCGCATGGGTCAATGGTAACCAGTACAAGGCCTGCGGGCGGCTTTGCAGCCAGCGCAAGACCCATTTGCGGACCATGCCGTTTCCGGCGGGCCGTGCTTTTCCTACAGTGCTTTCACCCCCCGCAAACCCCGGGGACAGAAAAGGAAAACATCATGAACCGCACCCTTTCGCTTGACGAGCACAATCGCCTGATCGATCTGGCCGGGCAGCGAGCCAGGCAACTACGCCGCGAGGCCGTGGAGAATTTCGGCAATGGGGCCGCCCCGGCCGCCCTGCGGGCCGCAACCCGGTTTGTACAGAGTCTGGCGCGCCATGCCCGGCTGCGCAAACACACCGAGACCTGAACACGCGGGTGCACCCGCCTGTCACAGCCGCTTCACAGAAAGGCGTCAAAGTCCACCGCTTCAATACGGAGGATAAGCATGTCGGTTTTGACAAAGATGAATGGATTGACCCTGGCGGCGGCTTGCGCGTTGTGCCTGGCTTCAGGTGCCGGGCGCGCGCAGACACAGGCGGCCCCGGCGGTGGAGGCGGTTCTTGCCGGCCATGCAGCCCTGAGTGCCACCACGGCCGTGGCAGCGCCTCGCGATGCAGGTCCTTTTTTCGCCACGGCCGGGAAATTTGCCAATGCAAAACGTCAGCGCAATGAGCGGCTGGGCAGCGAAAGCGCCAACACTTTTGTGGGCGACCCCAAATACCCGCGTGCTTCCGGCGGCACCCTGCCCATGAAGGGGCAGTCGGTGCAGGGGTTTTCGGGTATTGTGTCCCTGGGCAAAGGCGACTTCCTGGCGCTGACCGACAACGGCTTTGGCAACAAGGTCAATTCGCAGGACGCGCTGCTGATGGTGCACCGGTTGTCGGTGGACTGGGCCAAAGGCCAGGTCCGGCGGCGCAGCACCGTCTTCCTGAGCGATCCCGACAAGCGCGTGCCTTTTCACATCCAGAACGAAAACACGCAGCGCCGTTATCTCACCGGCATCGATTTCGATCCCGAGTCCATCCAGGTGGTGGGCAACGAATGGTGGATCGGCGACGAGTATGGTCCCTACCTCTTGCGCACGGACTTTCAGGGCCGCGTGCTGGGCGTGACCGAGACGGTCATCAACGGCAAGCTGCTGGCATCGCCCGATCACTACATGCAGGGCCGTTTGCCCAACCTGCCGGGCGAGGCCCTGTTTGAGGTGCGCCGTTCCAACGGGTTTGAAGCCATGGCCCGATCGCCCGACGGCAGCAAGCTGTACCCGATGTTTGAAGGCCCGCTGTTCGATACCGCCGCCAAAAGCGTGGAAAAGGCAGGCGACAAAACCTATGTACGCATCAATGAGGTGGATGCAGCCTCGCGCAGTTTCACCGGCAAGCAGTGGAAGTACCTGCTGGAAGAAGTGGGCAACGTCGCCGCCGACTTCCAGTTGCTGGACGCCACGACCGGTCTGGTGATTGAACGCGACGACAGCACCGAAGGCCAGTCGCCGGCGTGCCCAGGCGAAGCGCGCACCGACTGCTTCACCCGGCCCGCGCGTTTCAAGCGTGTCTACAAGATCGACCTGGCGGCAAGCGATGCGGACGGCTTTGTGCGCAAGGTGGCCTATGTCGACCTGACCCGCATCGCCAATCCGCAGCGGCTGGCCAGGCTGGGGCCCAATGAAGCGGTGTTTTCATTGCCGCACCTGGGCCCTGAAGGGCTGGCGATTGTTGACGCCACGCACATCGTGCTGGTCAACGACAACAATTTCCCGTATTCGTCAGGCCGTGAAATCGGCAAGCCGGATGCCAATGAGCTGACCTTGCTGGACATTCGCACCCTGGTGGACGCGAAGTAAAGGCGCAGACGCTTTCTTCCGACGCTTCTTACTTCCGGGCAAAGTGATCAAACGAGGAAAACTGCTGCGAAACAGCTTTTCCCTGTGCGTCGATCAGGCGAAGGCCCGGCTGGGAGTCGATTTGCCCGATGCGGGTGACGGGCGTTGCGGCAAGCCGTGAAGCTGCCCGCACGGCCTCACGCGCGGAGGGCGGCGCGGTGAAGGCGAGCTCATAGTCATCCCCGCCGGCCAGTACGCATTCCAACTGCTTTTCATGGGGAATTGTGCCTTCAGGCCAATCAGGATGAGCGCAAGCAGCTATCAAATTGATAGTGGCCGAGCTGTCGATGGTGGCACCGGCGCCGGACGCCTTGAGGATGTGCTGCAAGTCACCCAGCAGGCCGTCGCTCACGTCGATGGCGGCAGAAGCAACACCCCGCAGGGCCAGGCCGAGGGCGACGCGCGGCGTGGGTTGTTCGAGCCGCTGGCGGGTCTGTGCAAGGACGCCTGGAGGCAGGGCCAGGGCGCCGCGCAGCGCCTCCAGGGCAAGCCGGGCGTCACCCAGCGTGCCGCTGATATAGATGTCGTCGCCGGGCTTTGCGCCGGAACGCAGCAATGCCTGGCTCTTGCCGCCGACCACAGGCACTTCGCCAAACACCGTGATGCAGATGTTGAGCGGACCCTGGGTGGTGTCGCCGCCCACCAGTTCACAGCCGTGCGCGTCGGCCAGCGCCAGCAGGCCCTGCGAAAACGCGGCCAGCCAGGCCTCGTCGATACGGGGCAAGGCCAGGGCCAGTGTGAATGCCAGGGGCTGGGCGCCGCAGGCGGCCAGGTCGCTAAGGTTGACGGCCAGCGCCTTGTGGCCCAGCGTAAAAGGATCCACATCCGCAAAGAAATGCCGGCCCTCGACCAGCATGTCGCTGGAGATGGCCAGCTGTGTGCCGGGCGCGGGCTGCAGCAATGCGCAGTCGTCACCGACACCCAGGACGGCCCGGCCGGTGGGGCGCGTGAAATAGCGTGCGATCAGGTCAAATTCACCCATATGCCGAGCATACAAGGGTATCCGGCAAAGCCGGATCAGGGATGTTGTTGGTGCGTGACGCCACCGCGGAAACGGTCGGCCGCCTGGCGTATGACTTCGGCCAGCAGGTGTTCCTCGCCTTGCTTTTCGCGCAGCCAGCGGGCGTCATTGTCGGCGCGCTCCACGCTGTTGCGCAGCAGGTGCAGCGACGCACCGGCACCCATGCCGGTGGCATGGCGTTCAATCTGTGCCATGGTCAGCAGGATGTGCTCGCGCAGCGGCATGTGCCCGCCCGTGGCCGGGTCGACATAGACTGCGTCCAGCCCGAAGCGGCAGGCCTGGAAGCGGTTGTAGGTGTAGACCAGGTAATCGTCTTCGACCGGCATGAAGGGCTGTTCGTGCATGAACCAGGAGGCCAGTGACTGCACAAAGCCGGCCAGCGCGGTGGCACGCTCCACGGTCAGCGGGGTGTCGAACACGCGGATCTCGATGGTGCCGAACTCCGGCTTGGGCCGGATGTCCCAGTAAAAATCCTTCATGCTCTTGACCACGCCGGTGCGCGTCATCTTGTCGAAGTAGACGGTGAAGTCGTCCCACGTCAACGCGAACGGTGCACGTCCCGACAGCGGAAAGGCAAACACGGAGTTGAGCCGCGCCGAATCAAACGCTGTGTCTTGCCCCTGCACATAAGGCGAAGACGCCGACAGGGCAATGAAGTGCGGGATATAGCGCGACATGCGGTGCAGCGTCAGCAAGGCACTGTCGGCGTCGGGGCAGCCCACGTGCACGTGCTGGCCGAAGATCGTGAACTGCTTGGAAAGGTAGCCGTACAGCTCCGACAGTTCGCGAAAGCGCGGTTTGTCGTAAATGCGGCGCTCGTGCCATTGCTGGAACGGATGCGTGCCGCCGCCCACCACCGCAATGTTGAGCTTGTCGGCGCTCTTGACGAGCGCGTCGCGAATCTGCGAAAGCTGGCCCAGCACCTCCGAGGCGTTATGGCACACGCCGGTCGAGATCTCGATCATGCTGGACGTCATCTCCGGCACCACGGCGCCGGGTAGCGGAATTTTGGCCATCAGGCGCAGCATGTCTTCGGCATACGGCGCGAGGTCGTAGTCGTGGGTATTGACGAGCTGCAGTTCAAGCTCGACACCCAGCGAGAGGGCTGCGGACTTCTGGAAAGGTTCAAGACTCATGAACAGGTCCTGTTGAAGGGCTGCGTGTGAGCGGCGCCCAGGGTTTGGAGCTTTCGCCTGAGCGGTAGATGGCCACGGTGGCGAGCACGGCACCCAGCACTTCCATCAGCAAGATCGCAGGCAGGGCCACGCTGGCAATCTGGCGCCCGGTCGCGCCTGAGGCCGCTGCAAACTGTGAGACCAGCAGCAGCGCCACCGATGACATCGGCGACATCGCGCAGCCGACCCAGAGGGCCTGCTTCCAGCTGGCGCCGCTGCCCACGTTGCCGATGGCGACACCGGCAATCTTGGCAACCATGCGGGCCACGACCATGCCGATGACGAGCCCGGCAACAGGCCCGCTCCAGTCTGCTTGCGCGGCGACGACGGAGACCAGCACAAACATCAGCATGGTCAGCATCGACGAGGCCGTGCCCATCTGCCGCGGCCATGACCAGGGGCGCGGGTTCAGTTGCTTGAGCAGCATGCCGCCCAGCAGGGCCGCCAGCGGCGCCGAGCCGCCGAAGTGGGCTGCAAGCGCCGCACCTGTGGCGATCAGTGCCAGCAGCAGGATGGCGGTGTTTTCGCTGGTGGGGCTCATCACCCGCAAGGCGATGCGCAATGTGAGGGCGAGCACAGCGCCGACCACGACAGACAGGCCCAGCACCACCAGCACTGCATAGAGCGGGCTTGACAGCGCGGCTTCGCCCCGCGGCATCAGGCCGGCGCGGGCGCTGCACAGTGTGAGGGCATACAGGGTGCCCAGCGTTGACAGCACCAGGGCGCGCTCCGTCACCGGCCCGGCGGCGCCTGTGTCGATCGCCACGCGCGAGAGAACGGCCGGTGAAGCGGCCATGGCCAGCAGCGCGAGCGACTCCGCAACGATCTCGCGCACACCCAGCTTGCTCAGGGCCCAGTGGACAAAAACATAGGTGAGGGCAGATTCAGCCAGGCTTTGCACCAGCACCATGGGGTTGTGGCGAAACCAGCGCAGCGGAATGCGCCCGCCCGCTTCAAACAGCACCACGGCAACGCCCAGCTCCAGCAGGAAAAGCCCGGTGCCCTGCAATGGCCACACGGCGCCGGTAAAACCGGCCAGGCCGGCCAGGCCGCCGACGAGTGAATAGCCGATGACCTTGGGCAGGCCGGTGTAGCGGTTGGCGAGGTGGCCGGCGGCGGCGGCTACCGCCAGCAGGATGGACCATTGCACGGTCGGCAAACCTGCCGACGGCTTGATCCACTCAGCCCATATGGCCAGGATTTCGTTCATACGGGGTTGTCTCCACTGTCGTCAGGACTTCTTCTACAAGCATGCCTGTGTCTGCGGCATGTTGCGCGTTGAGTGGCCAGCCTTGGCGGCGTGAAGCCCGATGGTGTTCTTGAAAAGAAACGTTGCATTAATTTACAGGCGCCTCGCGGCGGGGGCTGTAGGACAAGACCTGAACATGAAGCACACCCCTATCGGGCTCACCGCGTGTAGCCCTTTTCCCCTTGCAGGGGACGGCGCCTGCGGCCCGGCAAAGCCGGTTCCGCGGCCCCTGCTTGCTTGAAGAATTCAGTGGGCACTACCAGAGGTGCCGCGGGACTGGCTTTGCCAGACCGCAGGCGCCGCCCCCTCGAGGGGGGAGCAGGCTACACGCAGTGAGCCTGGACGGGGGTGCTGCTTGTTTAGGGCATGAAGAAGCTGCGCGGGTGGCTGCGCAGGCGTGCCCAGATGGCGATGCGTATGCGGGCCCGGTCCAGGTTGCTCACGTTGTGCGCCTGCAGGGCCAGGCGAAACGCCAGGTAAAAACTCACGCCGAGGTTGAGCGCGCCTATCAGGGGAATGGCAAGAATGCAGGACCAGATTTGCCAGTGCCGGAATGCTTCGAGCCCGAGAGAGGCGCCGGCCGCCGCCAGTTGTCCGGTTGACAGGGTGACGTGGCGGGCCTGGAGTTCAAGCCCGAAGAAACCGGTAAAGGCCGGTATGAGGCCGAGCATGAAACCCAGTGCGATGTTGGACGCGAAACCCGAAATGTTGTCGCGCATGAAGCCGGACCAGCGCGCAGCGCGCTCGCCCCCCAGCACGGAAGTGATGCGCGGGTTGTGGCGCATCGCCGAGTCAAGATGATGCAGTACAAACCAGTTCTCGGTCCAGCCCCCGATCATGCTGGCTGCGAACAGGATGCCGCCGGTGAACCCGGCCCATAGCAGGGCGGGGCCCATCACGGTGAGGGTTTCCAGCACGTGGTGCGCGTCGGCGACGCTGATCATGGGCCGGCCCAGAACGACCTGGATCAGCGTGTTGACGAGCAGCACGGCCGGAACGACCATGAATACATTGCCGCACACCGCCGCAACTTGCGAACGCACCAGGTGCGTCACCTCGTCGACAAACGCTTCAATGGGGCCGGTCGTATCGACCGAACCGATGTCCTTGAGCTTGGCCGCCATCGCCGGTGCGGTCATGGCAGGCTGCTTGGTGGCCAATGTGAAATGCAGCAGCTGGATGACAACAAAGCTGCCGGCATAGACGACGCTGGACCAGAAGCCGCCCCAGAAGGCAGAAAGACCAACTGCCACGACCATGAATTTCAGGAGCGTGGTGAAAGCGGTGATCGCTCCGCCGCCCATGGCCTTGCCCAGCATTTCGCGGTATTCCTCGCGGGTACGGGTGATGTAGGTTTCCCCGGTCTCTGCGCTGCGCTCAGCCATCTTGGCCGACAGCAGCGTGGAGTTGGCGCTGATCAGCGCGCCTATGCTTTTACTCTCCTGCGCCGTGATGACGCGGCGCGTCAGTAGTTTCAGCGCAGCCATGCCGGGTTTGGCCGAAAGCAGAGCGTCCAGCAGTTCGCGCACGCGCAGGATGCGTTCGCGCAACTGGCGCAGGCGAAACACCATGCCGACGGAGATACCGTGGTCTTCAAGATGCACGTAAATGCTGTTGACGGCCTGGCGGCAGGCGTCCAGTCGCTCACGGTACTGTGCGATGGCGGATTGCAGTTGGGCTTCGTTCCGGTCAGGCTTGAAGAACGCGTTGCGCAGCTCGTCGATATCAGCGGGCAAGGCATGGAAGGCCCGGGCGTGTGGCGTGGCGCGGTTCATGCGCAGACGCAGCTCCGGCGCAAAACCGGTGGCGCGAATCTGCGCGGTGCAATACGTCAGGGCGTCCATCAGGCTGTATTGCCAGTGCAGTGCATCCAGCTTTGGGCTGGCCGACAACAGCTGCGTGAGGCGGCTGATCTGGGCGTCTTCCAGTGCGCCCATCCACTGGGCATCGAAACGTGTGGGGGCGACCAGTGGGAAAAGCTCCGAAGCATCGGTGGTTTCGGGCGTTCCGGGTAGCAGCTTGCGACGCAGGCGTTCGGCCAGCTCGCTGACAAACGCCGTGCGCGGAGCAAAGCCGAAGTCGGCCAGCAAGGTGGTGATGTCAACGGTCTGCATCAGCGTTTGCCACCAGGCTTGCAGCCGTGTGCGCACTTCGGGTTGCATCTCCACGGCGTCCATCAACGCCTGTACTCGTGACACGGCCGCAGGCACGGAAGTCTGGTCGCCGCGAATCCACTCGAAAAGCTTGATCAGCCAGACGTGGCGCTGGGCCAGGTCGGCGTCGGGGTCGAGCGCCTTCAGGAGGGAAGCAAGATCCTTCATCAGCCGGTCAAACCCATCCGTTCAGTGCAGCACCCGGCCGTGCGGGGCGCTGCCGTTGTGTGCTTCCAGAACGAACATGGCAATGGGTACGTCAAAACGTTCGCCATCTTCGGCCACACAAAAATAGCTGCCGTGCATGGTGCCGGTGGGCGTGCGCAGGCGCGATCCGCTGGTGTACTGGAAGGACTCACCCGGCTTGAGCAGCGGCTGGTGACCCACAACGCCAAGCCCTTTGACTTCCTCGTTGTGACCGTTGGCGTCGCTGATGATCCAGTGGCGGGAAATCAGCTGGGCGGTCACGTCGCCGGTGTTGGTTACTGTGACGGTATAGGAAAACCCGTAGATGTGGTCTTCCGGGGCCGACTGGTCAGGCTGGTATTGCGGAACGACTTCGCAGGAGAACTGGTATTTGGGCATGGCAGGTAAACGGTTGGCGTCCATGTTAACCGCCTGCCCGGGAGGCTGCCATGCGTGCGGGCATGACGCGGCGGCGGCTTGCTGCGACAATCCGGCCATGCCTAAAAACACGCCACCCACTTACCGGATCGCTCCCTCCATTTTGTCTGCCGACTTTGCCCGGCTGGGTGACGAGATCAAAGCCGTGATTGCTGCAGGAGCCGACTGGATCCACTTCGACGTCATGGACAATCACTATGTGCCCAACCTCACCTTTGGGCCGATGATTTGCCAGGCCCTCAAGCCTCATGCAAAAAAAGCTGATGGCACTGCCGTGCCGGTGGATGTCCACCTGATGGTGCAGCCCGTCGATGCACTGGCTGCAGCCTTTGCCGATGCAGGTGCCGACTTCATCAGTTTTCACCCCGAGGCGTCGGGCCACGTGCACCGCAGCGTGCAGGCCATCAAGGCAAAAGGCTGCAAAGCGGGGCTGGTGTTCAACCCGGCTTCTCCGCTGGATGTGCTGGACTGGGTGATTGAGGATATTGATCTCATCCTGATCATGAGCGTCAATCCGGGCTTTGGCGGACAAAGCTTTATTGACTCCGCGCTGCGCAAAATAGAAGATGCGAGAAAACGCATTGATGCTTCGGGAAAAGACATTCGCCTGGAAGTCGACGGGGGCATCAAGACCGACAATATCGCGCGCGTGGCATCGGCCGGTGCCGATACCTTTGTCGCGGGCAGTGCGATTTTCGGGAAACCCGACTACAGGGCGGTGATTGACGCCATGCGGGTGGAGCTGGTGAAATAAGGCAGACTGCAACGATGCAGACCCCTGTCTCCCATATCTCTCTGCCCGAAAACCGGTAGGGCCGCAACTGGCCCGGCATTCATGGAAGAGCCGCATCATGACTGAACCTGTGAAGCCGCCGGTTAGCGAGACGCCCTCCGCGCGGAGGGCGCGCATCCTGGTGGTGGACGATACCGAGGACATACGTTATTTTCTCGCGACGCTGCTGCAGGACCGGTATGAGGTGATTGCCGCTGCGTCGGGCGAGGAGGGCCTGCAGGCGGCAACTTCAGGTGTGCGCCCCGAGATCATCCTGCTGGATGTGATGATGCCCGGCATGGACGGCTACGAGGTGATGCGGCAACTGGCGGGCGATCCGCGCACGGCTGATATCCCGGTGATCTTCCTGACGGCGCTTGCCAGTGTGGAGGAGGAGCAATATGGGCTGGACCTGGGGGCCACCGACTACATCACCAAGCCCGTCAGCCCGCCCATCCTGTTGGCGCGCGTCAGGATGCATCTTGAACGCAGCGCCAATGCCAAGCGCCTGAAGACCCTGTCAGAACAACTGTCGCGTTACCTGGCACCGCAGGTCTACCAGTCCCTCTTTGACGGGTCGCGCCAGGCTGAAATCGAGACGCAGCGCAAATGGCTCACGGTGTTTTTTTCGGACATCAAGAACTTCACCGAATCGACCGGTAAATGGCAACCGGAAGAAGTCACGTTCCTGCTGAACAGCTATTTTGAAGAGATGTCGCAAATCGCGGCCGACTATGGCGCCACGCTGGACAAATTCATCGGCGATGCCATCGTGATTTTTTTCGGGGACCCGCACACCCTTGGCCGGCAGCAGGATGCCGTGCAGTGCGTCCGGATGGCGGTGGCCATGCTGGTGCGGCTTGATGAGCTTCAGGTGCGGTGGAAAACGATGGGTATCGACAAGGCTTTTGAAATACGCATCGGCATTCATTCCGGGTTTTGCGATGTCGGAAATTTCGGCAGCAAGCTGCGTATGGACTACACCATTATTGGCCGGGAGGTGAACCTTGCCGCGCGGCTTGAGCAGGCCGCAGAGCCCGGCCAGATGCTGATCTCCCGCGAAACCCATGCACTGGTCCAGGCGGAAATCCAGGCCGAAGCACGGCCTGCCGTCACGGCCAAGGGATTTGCGGAGCCCATTCCGGTCTATGCCGTGCTGAAACCGGCGCGCTTGCCGCAGGCTGTTGCGACAGCGACCCCGCCAACGTTGCAGCCGCCGCCGCGGGATACCGTCAAAACGCCGGGTACGGGAATTCCCATGGCGGATGCCGCAGACGCCACGTTGCCTGAGAGCATTGCCGGCCTGGATCTCAGCGTCGGCCTGACCCGCGCAATGGGCATGAAGGGGTTTTATCTGTCGATGCTGCGCCGCTACCTCGACGGCCGCCGGGATACTCCCCGGCACATTCGCGAAGCGCTGGATGCGGGCGACCTGAAGAATGCCGAACTGCTCAGCCATTCCCTGCGGGGCGTTTCGGCCCAGATCGGAGCCATTCGCGTGCCGGCGGATGCGGCCGCGCTTGAGCAGGCCATCAATGAGGGCCTGCCGCGCCAAAGTCTGGACGATTTACTGGGGAAACTGGAGTCATCCCTGGGCGAGCTGATTGCTGCGCTGCAGTCAGGGTTACCACCGACGGATCCGGCCGCCGCAGGCTCTTAGCGAGGCGATCCATGAGGGGCCGGACCTGCAGGTGTATCGTTTCCTTACATCGCAAGC
This sequence comes from Polaromonas sp. P1_F6, assembly GCF_056405695.1. Lineage (NCBI taxonomy): Bacteria > Pseudomonadati > Pseudomonadota > Betaproteobacteria > Burkholderiales > Comamonadaceae > Polaromonas > Polaromonas sp. P1_F6. The sequence goes on along the minus strand of NZ_JBFUBQ010000004.1, from coordinate 276,651 downwards.
CACTAGAATCAGAATGCATTCAGGCTCATGCCACGACTGTTACCCGTTACCCGCGAAAGGACATCCACAGTGCATCCAAACAACATTTATGCGGTTACACCCAAAGGTCAACAGGAACTGCGCAGTGCCGCCACGTCGATTTCGCAGCCTGAGATTGAATTGCTGGTGCGCCTTGATGGCATCCTGACGGTCGCGCAGATCCGGCAGAGCATGGGTGAAGCAGGCAGTGCCACAGTAGACGGCACGCTCGATCTGCTCTATGCCAAGGGGCTCGTGGAAATGGTTCAGCCCGATCCGTTTGCGGCCTCACTGCAACTCCACCTCAGCCCGTTGGCCCTGACAGCGGCGGACGCGGAAGCCGACTCCTGTGCGGCCACGCTCAAGAAGTCCAACTATTACGTGCGTATTGCGCGCAAACGCGGAGCACCCCGTGCCCACGCAGCTGGCGAACGCCTGTCAGTTGTTATCGTGGACGACGAGGAGCACCTCGCCAAATTTCTGCAAAGTTATCTGACGTTCGAGGGGTTCGACGTTCGCACGGCCGGTTCCCGTGCCGAGATCGTGGCGGAATTTCGCAAGCAGCCGATTCCCGATCTGGTGCTTCTGGACGTGATGCTTCCGGATGCGGACGGCTTCGACATCCTGCTGCGGATTCGCTCCCATCCCGTGCTCAAGGACGTTCCGGTCATCATGCTGACCGCCAAGGCAACGCGGGAGTCCGTGCTGAAGGGCCTGGCGGGTGGTGCCGACGGGTATGTCACCAAGCCTGTAGAGACGGAATCACTGATTCAGGCCGTCCGCACCGTGCTGGGCACCCAATAGCACGCCTTTGCGGCGAACAGGCCTGAAGAAGCTCCAAGCGCCATGAAAATGCCCTTTCGCTCAAGCATCAACGTGGCCCTGTGTGCCGGAATGGTCCTGATCGCCCTGAGTATTGCGGCATCCTATGTCACCATCAATTCGCTGATTAGCGATGCGCAGAGTGAAAGTGAAGCGCGGGAAAAGGCGCTCGTTCTCCAGCGCGTGGTTTCAGGATTCAAGGCGACGGAATCCCTGCAGCGGCGTTATTTGCTGACCAATGCCCCCAGCGACCTGGCTGACTACCGGCAGTCCCTTGCACAGATCCAGCAGGCGCTCGAAAGCATGCGGCCCAGCCAGGATGTTGTCACCTCCGCTGCAGATTGGCTTGCACTGAAAGATGCGATCACGCGAACGGTCGGCTTGATGGAACAGACTGTTACGGCACGCCAGCAATCCGGTCTGGAAGCCGCTATTGCCGTCGTGGGTGGCCCCTTGAACCGCCAGCTCCACGATGAAATCGAAATCCTGGTTGGCCGTATCAAGGGGGGTGAAGAGTCAGCCCTTGAACGCACCAAGGCCGAAACCCGCCAGACTGCTCAAACCGTCAAGCAGCTGATTTTGATGGGCGGACTGCTGTCGCTCAGCATATTTGGCTGGGCGATCCAGAGGATTCTCCGGACGCAGGAAAAGCGCCGCCGTGCTGAGGCGCAGCTTTTGGACAGCGAAGCCATGAGCCGGGCCGTGACCGAGAGCATGGCCGAAGGGCTGGTCACGGCAACGGGCGAAGGCCTGATCGTCCACGCGAACAGCGCAGCACGTCATCTTTTTGGTTACCGGCTCGAAGATCTGGTTGGCCAGGAGGTCACCATGCTGCTGCCGACGCGGTACCGCATGGGGTTTAGTGCCTTTTTCTCCGGGCTGGGCGGCCGCCAGCGCGGCTTCCGGGAGTGGGACGTCAAGATCCTGGGCCAGCGCCACGACGGGACCGAATTCCCCGTCAATGTGTCCTTTGGCGATGTCAATGTGAGCGGAAAGCGGCTTTTCACGGCCATCATTCACGACATCTCCGAGAGCGTGCGCATTACCGAGGCTCTTCGCAACAGCGAGGAACAATTGCGCCAGCTGACCGATACCGTTCCGGCCCTGATTGCCTATATCGACGGAGGGCAGCGCTTTCAATTCCACAACCGCGCCTACGAAGAAGCGTTTGGTTTGAAAGCCGAACAAATCGAGAACCGGCCGATGCAGGAAGTGCTGGGGGCCGAACTGTATGACCAGGTCAGGGTGCATGTACGCGAAGCACTTTCCGGTTACTCGGTGCGTCATGAGTTCGAGTATGTGACAGCCGGCGGTGACCGCCGCGAATACGTCATGAACTACTTTCCCCGATATGGGGAAGGTGATGAGCAGGACATGGTCATCGGGTTTTCCTCGCTTGGGACGGACGTCACCGAGCTCAAGCGTATCGACCGCATGAAAACCGAATTTGTTTCAACCGTCAGCCATGAGCTGCGCACGCCGCTGACGTCAATACGCGGGTCATTGGGACTGGTATGGGGCGGTGTGGCCGGCGAAATTCCGGAAAAAGCCAAAAACCTCGTAGGCATTGCCCAAAGCAATTGCGAGCGGCTGATCCGGCTGATCAATGACATTCTCGACAGCGAGAAAATCGAATCAGGGAAGATGCGTTTCGAGCTGCAGGCGCAGGAGCTTGAGCCATTGCTGGAGCGGGCCCTGGCAGATAACGAGGGCTTTGCCGCTCAGCACGGCGTCAAACTGGCCCTGCATAGGGCCGAAAATTCCCTGCAGGTCTGCGTTGACAGCGACCGGTTGATCCAGGTGGTGACCAACCTGTTGTCCAATGCCATCAAGTTTTCTCCTCCGGAGGGGACGGTCGATGTGACTGTGCGCAAGCGTGGCCGTCGCGCCCGGGTGGAGATCTCCGATAAGGGCCCCGGGATTCCCGACGAATTCCGGCAGCGCATCTTCCAGAAGTTCTCGCAGGCCGACTCCTCCGACACCCGCCAGAAAGGCGGGACCGGACTTGGCCTGAGCATTTCCAAAGCCATTCTTGAGCGCATGGAGGGCAACATCGGTTTCACGACCGAGAGCAATGCGGGAACGACGTTTTACTTTGATTTGCCCGAATGGCGCGAAGCACCCCCTGTCACCGCACCGGTGGGGCTGTATGCACGTCCCCGCGTGCTGGTGTGCGAGGACGACCCGGATGTCGCCAAGCTTATCGGCATGATCATGGACAAGGGCGGGTACGACGCGGACATGGCGCATACCGCGGATCAGGCACGCGACTACCTCAAGATGGAGACGTATGCCGCCATGACGATGGATATCAAGCTGCCTTATGAAAACGGCCTCACCGTTGTTCGTGAGCTGCGCGCCAACAAGCGCACCGCCACGCTACCGGTGCTGGTCTTGTCGGTTATCGCTGCAGAGGCCCGGCAGCATGCCGAAAACCAGTCGCTCGGCGTCTCGGAGTGGCTTGAAAAGCCGCTGGATGAGCAGCGCTTGCTGAAGTGCATCAAGCGCGCCATCAAAAGCCGCTCCAACGGGAAACGCGGGGGCGTTCTTTGATGGCACCGGCGCTGTGCCGTCTGGACCGCGATCTGGAATGAAGAAATAAGTATCTCCAAATCGAGGCTTTGAGCGGGTAATGCAGATTTTGCGAGATGAGGTTCCGCCGGCGTTGTTGGAGTCCTCACCCCTCAGTATCCGGCCCGGCAGAAATTCGTCATTTGTCACCGGGCTTGGCCATGTGGGATAGATCATCTCCAGTCTGTCCACCAAAGCCCCGCTTCGCAAGTTGCATCAGCAGCCGCCGGCCCTTGGCATCCGTCGTCCGCCACGCAATGCGGGCGAGTTCGATAAAAGCGTTTTCTGCAGGATTGATTGCGTCTCCGCCGTGATCCGTATCCATCCAGCCTTTTGGCTTTCCGGACTTGCTCTCGATCTGCGCGGCCGCTGCATCGCCGATGTTCCGCGCGGTGCCCTTTGCGTCACCCTTGAACTGGCTCAGTCCCCCGGCGCTGAGGCCGAGCTGTCTGGCGATACGGCCCAGCATGCCGACAGGTGATTCGCCGGCGGCCAACTCCTTCTCACTGAACTCCCGAATGATGATCAGCAGGTTGTTGCGCCGGTTTCTATTGACGTTCTCGGAGTCCATGTGACGTGGTTGCAACAATCCAGATTATTTTGCATCGACCCGTTGACGACGGTGTAAAAAGATTTTACATTACCTTTCATCGCTACTTTGACATCAACCCTTTCCACGCACTCATCATGAAACCGATAGCCGCCAACGCAAGAAACAACACCCCCGTCTGGGGCGGTGCTGCCGTGCGTCGCCGTGACGTTCATCTGGGCCAATGCCGTGGGCTGAGTTCTTTTGCGTTGTCCATTTTGCGGACCGCCATGCCCAAGCAGAACCACGAGGATTCCACACAACCGGGAGAAGGAGACGCCTGAGCGTACCTTCTAAATCTCTGACACCCAGAGGCCCGGTATCCGCAAGGAACCGGGCCTTTTTGTTTTTCCCTGACGGTGATCGTGCCGTCGATGCGCTTCAAGCGCGGGAGTCTTTAAAAATTTGCAGCGGGACAGCAGCCAAACACTGGATGGCAGCGAGTCCCGCAAAAATTGCGGACATAGCTCAGTAGGTAGAGCGTGAGCCTTCCAAGCTCAATGTCGTCGGTTCGAAGCCGTCTGTCCGCTCCATTTCGGGTGTGCCTGTTTCACGTCACCTGCGCGAGACCGAGGAGACGGTCTGGTGGCGTGTGTGCTGGCAGCCGGGGTTCATGGCCCCGGATATGCAGTGCAGTGGGAGACCCTCGGTCGGTGTCATGCCGTCCGCCTACATGCAGGTACAGCCGAAATGGATTCAGTTTTTTCGCCCGCGCAGCTCAGTCGATGGAGCGGTAAGGCAGCCGCCTTGTAAGCGGCGGGTCGGCCGTTCAAATCGCGACCGTGGGCGCCAGGGTATTTGTCACGTTCGTCTAGCTGGCTCAGGACACAAGGTTTTCATCCTTGTAGACAGGGGTTCGAATCCCCTACGTGACGCCAACTCCAGCGCTGGCAGCCAGGTAATTGGCTGGCAGCTGTTCAGTAAAGAAGCGCAGTGCTTGCAAGAGCGTAGTGCGGAAACCGGCCTCAAAGATAGGGTGGCACCGGAACTCGTAACCGGGAATTTTTGGGAAGATTGGCCGAGAGGTTCAAGGCACTCGCTTGCTAAGCGAGAGCCCATGAAAGTGGGCTCATGGGTTCGAATCCCTTATCTTCCGCCATCTCTTTGATGGGCCGTTCGCCAAGCTGGTCCAAGGCATCGGGTTTTGATCCCGACATTTCGGTGGTTCGAATCCATCACGGCCTGCCATTTTTTTCGGGTTGCATAGCTCAGTGGTAGAGCAGCGGGCTCATAACCCGCCGGTCGTTGGCTCGGTCCCAACTGCAACCACCACCTGCATCACCCAAGCCATTTGCGTGCATGGCTCAGCGGGACTCAGAGCGCGACCCTCCGGAGGTCGAGGCCGGCAGTTCGAGTCTGCCTGCGTGCACCAGCAATAACCCAATAGATTTTTCTCGCGTTAGCTCAGTCCGGAATCAGAGCATCTGCCTACGAAGCAGAGGGTCGGAAGTTCAAATCTTTCACGCGAGGCCATTCAGTTTTCATTCAGCTCGATTCAATCCGTGTGTGGCGCAGTTGGTAGCGCGCGTGCTTTGGGAGCATGAGGTCGCAGGTTCGAGACCTGCTACACGGACCATCTTCATTCCGGTCTTCTTCATTCTTTTGGTCTGTTAGCTCAGCTGGTAGAGCACTTCCCTGTCCAGGATGTGGTCACGGGTTCGATTCCCGTACAGGCCGCCACCATTCATGCCGTGCTACCTCGGTCAATGGATCGATAACCCCATGCGCCGGTTCGAATCCGGGCTGGACACCAGATAAATGCTCAAGTGGCGGAATCGGAAGACGCGCCTGCTTCAAAACCAGGTCTTTTGGGAGTTCGAGTCTCCCCTTGAGTACCAGAACAGTTTTAGCCCCGGTGGTGGAATGGGAAGACACACTGGCTTTAGAAGCCAGCGCTTTCGGGCATGCCGGTTCGATGCCGGCCTGGGGCACCATTTTTTTTTAGATTTTTCGAAGGGTCGAAGGTGCGGGCATCAAAACCGTCCTGCGGCTCCGGACTCACGTTTCCTACGGGTGCGTAGCTCAACCAGGCAGAGCAGCGGCCTCCAAAGCCGAAGGTTAGAAGTTCGATTCTTCTCGCGCCCGCCAGCGATTTCCGGCGGTGTACCCCAGTGGTCGAAGGGAGCGGATTGCAAATCCGCCTGCGTCAGCACGCGTCAGTTCGAATCTGACCACCGCCTCCATCTCATTACTTTCAGCGCCTGTAGCTCAGCCAGGAAAGAGCGCTGGGCTTCTACCCCGGTTTGTCGGCCGTTCGAATCGGCCCAGGCGCGCCACATTCCCCGTTCAACCAACCTCAAGGAGATTTGCCATGACAACAAGAATCACAGCGGCCTCCCGGAGGGTGGCCAAACCCCGCGGTCGCATTGTTCGTGCCTTGCTGCGCAGCATCGTCGCCGCCGGCAGCGCGCGGCATCGTCACGTCTTGCCGAAGCGCGGAGATGCACAAGATGACCGCGACCTCGATCAGCGCGTCCGCGAATGCGGCGAGTGGTGAGCACGCCTGGTTCCCTCTCCCCGTTAGTCCACGATAGCTCAGCTGGTAGAGCGCGCGACTGTTAATCGCGTCGTCCCTGGTTCGACCCCAGGTCGTGGAGCCAATTTTTTCTTCATAGCCGCATAGCTCAGTGGTAGAGCAGTGCCTTGATAAGGCACAGGTCGCTGGTTCGATGCCAGCTGCGGCTACCAATTTTCTTTTTTCTGGTGCAAGTGGCGCAGTTGGCAGCGCAGCGGGATGTGACCCCGCGGGTCACCGGTTCGAGTCCGGTCTTGCACCCCACCCCCCTGCGGGCATAGCTCAGAGGAAGAGCAACCGGCTTTTAACCGGTAGGTCGAGATTTCGAAATTCTCTGTCCGCACCATTCGTCATTCAGCTCTTCGGTTTTTTCGGCTCTTTAGCTCAGCAGGTAGAGCAGCGCCCTTACAAGGCGATGGTCGGGGGTTCGATCCTCTCAAGAGCTACCAAATTCATTCTTTCACCTTACAGGAGGCCACGATGCATCACGTTCTGCAGCTCGACGTCCAGGGGACGCCCCAGGCCTGGATCACGGCTGAAGATGCGGCGTTGCACTATGCCACCGGTACTGTGGCGTGGGAGGAGGGCGACAGCCCCCTCGTCACGCTTCGCGGTGGGTGGAATGTGGCGCGTGGCCGGCAATCGCTGATGGTCATCCAGCCCATCATCGCCCTGCGCGGTTCGCCGCGGCGCAACCTGTTTGAGGTCACGCCGGCCGTATCGAAACCCAAGCTGTTGCGACGGGACCGCTGCACCTGTGCTTATTGCGCTCAGGTCTTCCTCGAAAAAGATCTCGAGGCCGAGCACATCATCCCCGACAGCAAGGGTGGAGCCTACAGCTGGACCAACCTGGTCAGCGCATGCCGTTCGTGCAATGCCCGAAAAGGCGCCCGCACCCCCGAGCAGGCTGGAATGCCGCTGGTCTACCTGCCTTACGTTCCGTCGCTGTGGGAAGACTTCCTGCTGCGCGGCCGCAATGTACGGGCCGATGTCCATGAGTGGCTGGCCGCCCGGCTGCCCAAGGGATCCAGGCTGAATTGAGTTCAGCAGCCGAAGCGGCGCGTCGCGAAAGTGGTGCGCCGCTTTTTTATTGCCGATAGTCCCCTGGATCATCGGCATGCCGTCCAGCATGCCTGTGCGCGGCCCACTGCCGCCGCCATATGGCAGGATCGGCCCGGAGTCACGGCGGCAGAAGGCAACAGGCTATCTGCCTTTAAGATCAACCCGATGAGGTACTGGCGGTGACTGGTCTTGGGGAGAATTCCTGTGCCAGGAATGACCCACCCGTATCATCAGTTCGGGCCGCTATCTGTTTTGAGCGTTACTGCCTTGTATTGAACCCTAATGATTTTTGACAACGACCGTTTTGACGCTGCCATCATCGACCTGGATGGCACCATGGTCGATACCCTTGGCGACTTTGTGGCTGCCCTCAACCTGATGCTGGCCGAAATGCTGCCGGGCCACCCGCCGGCGTTCGGGCTTGATGCTGCAGCAGTGGAGCGCATGGTTGGAAAAGGCTCGGAGCATCTCGTCAAGACCACGCTGAAATATGTCCAGGAGAAGATGGGTATTGCGCTGACAGCTATCGATTTAATAGCGCTTTACGATGCGGCCTACGTCGCTTACCAACGGCATTACACCCGCATCAATGGCCGGCACTCTGCGGTTTATCCGGGTGTCCTGGAGGGCTTGCATGTGTTGCAGCAGGACGGACTGCGGCTTGCCTGCCTGACCAACAAACCCCTGGCGTTTGCCCGCGAACTGCTCAAGCTCAAAGGCCTCGACAGCTTTTTTACCCAGGTTTTTGGCGGGGATTCATTCGAGCGGAAAAAGCCCGACCCGTTGCCCTTGCTGAAAACCTGCGAGAGCCTTGGCACTGCGCCAGTCCGCACGCTGATGATCGGCGACTCCAGCAACGATGCCCGGGCCGCTCGGGCAGCGGGCTGTCCGGTGTTGCTGGTGACGTATGGGTATAACCATGGCGAGCCGGTTCGCGCTGTGGATGCCGATGGCTTCATTGACTCGCTGGCGGAGCTGCGGTTTCAGAAATGACAACGGGGCTTGCGCCCCGTTGATGGTGTGGTTTGCGCCCGGTGCTTCAGGCAGGCTTGCCCAGCATGGCGTCCCTGAGTTTCCAGTCAGCCGGTTGTGGGCCCAGCCAGATGCGAACGAGGGCGTTGAAGAATTCAAGCTCCTTGAAGGGCTCGCCTTGTGGTTTGCCTTTGACGGAGATCACGGTGCCGGTGCCGGGAATCCAGTCGATGGTGAAGCCTTCGCCGGCTACCAGCTTTTTCTGGTCGGCAAAGAGCTGGCCCATCCTGATGAGGCCGGGGATCAGCTTGGACATTTCGCCTTTTGGGGTGTTCTCTGTGAAGGCGGTGGTAAAGCCTTTGCCCAGCTCATTGGAGTCAATGTCGCGCAGCAGGGTGATGCTGATGCGCTTGGGGCCGGGCATGGCGTAGACCTCTTCGGGGGTGGCGGCTTTTTTCGGCAGGTACATCGCGGCCACATAGACCTTGAACACCGCCTTGTAGCGAATGCCGGCGCCATTGAGCTGCAGCTTGGTGCCGTGGACCTCCACCGGGTCGTCGAGTTTGACGCCCGAAACCTCCATCGGTGCGGCGAGGGTGCCCAGTGAAAGCATCAAGCCGGCCAGGCCCGCAAGGCATCGCGTTGTCAAAGTCATGAGTTGTCTCCAAGGGTGTTGAAATAGAACGAGCGTTCTTTTTTTATGTCTCATTTTGAAGGCCAAGGAGGGCCTGTCGCAAGAGGGTTTGCGAGATAAGCATTAGTACCAGTCCGTAGTATTGGCGCCAATAACGCTTTTAAATGGCGCTTTATCAGGGCACGGACGGGCCGGGTTACCGCTGTCTTTGCTACACTTTGCCTCTCATGTTCATTCATCGCATCATTCAGACAGGTTGTGGCGACCGGGGAGCCTGGCCCTGGCGTACCTGTCATTTCTCGCACGCCTGAGGCGCACGCGGGCTGGCACACTGCCACTTGCCCGTGTATCTGCCGCGGTTTTTGCGACACCCCCCTTGATGCGCTCCGGCCCTGCCGGAGCATCCCGGCCCCATGCTTCGGGGTATTTTGAATGACAGGTGGTTACGCCTTTGAGCGCGTTGCCTCCTTGCGAAGGACTCATCCGTGATCACAGAACTCGAATTTAAAAGCCTGGCCGGCCAGGGCTACAACCGCATTCCCTTGATGGTCGAGGCGTTTGCCGACCTCGAAACACCTCTTTCCCTTTATCTCAAGCTTGCGCATTCCAGAGACGGCGGCAAGTTCAGCTTCCTGCTGGAATCGGTAGTGGGGGGCGAGCGGTTCGGCCGCTACAGTTTTATCGGCCTTCCCGCGCGCACGCTGGTGCGGGCATCCGGTTTTGGGCCAGATACCCTGACCGAAGTGGTGACGGACGGCAAGGTTGTGGAAACCTCCAAAGCCAATCCGCTGGACTTCATCAGCGACTACCAAAAGCGTTTCAAGGTCGCCCTGCGGCCCGGCCTGCCGCGCTTTTGCGGCGGCCTGGCGGGGTACTTCGGCTACGACACCGTGCGTTACGTCGAAAAGAAACTCGAAGCCTCCTGCCCGCCCGACACACTGGGCTGCCCCGACATCCTGTTGCTGCAGTGTGAAGAGCTCGCCGTGATCGACAACCTGTCGGGCAAGCTTTACCTGATTGTTTATGCCGACCCGGCGCGGCCGGAGGCCTACGCGAATGCCAAAAAACGCCTGCGCGAACTCAAGGACCAGCTGAAGTATTCCGTCAGCGCGCCGGTGGTGAAACCGTCGCAGAGTTATCCCGCTGAGCGTGACTTTGCCAAGGCAGACTACATCGCCGCCGTGGAACGCGCGAAGCGGTTGATCGAAGCCGGCGACTTCATGCAGGTGCAGGTCGGCCAGCGCATCAAGAAGCGTTACACCGAGTCCCCACTGAGCCTGTATCGCGCGCTGCGTTCATTGAACCCCTCGCCCTACATGTATTACTACCATTTCGGCGACTTCCACGTGGTGGGGGCGTCTCCTGAAATTCTGGTCAGGCAGGAAAAGGTCGATGAGGGGCAGAAGATCACGATCAGGCCGCTGGCCGGCACGCGGCCCCGTGCCTCTTCGCCTGAGGCCGACAAGGCCGTGGAACACGAACTGGTGAACGACCCCAAAGAGCGCGCTGAACACGTGATGTTGATCGACCTCGCCCGCAACGACATCGGCCGCATCGCCAAAACCGGCACGGTGAAGGTCACCGAAGCCTTCGCGGTCGAGCGCTACAGCCACGTGATGCACATTGTCAGCAATGTCGAGGGCACGCTGCTGGACGGCATGTCGAGCATGGACGTGCTCAAGGCCACCTTCCCGGCGGGCACGCTCACCGGCGCGCCCAAGGTCCATGCCATGGAGCTGATCGACCAGCTCGAGCCGACCAAGCGGGGCCTCTACGGCGGCGCCTGCGGCTACCTCAGCTATGCCGGCGACATGGATGTGGCGATCGCCATCCGCACGGGCATCATCAAGGACCAGACGCTGTATGTGCAGGCGGCTGCCGGTGTGGTGGCCGATTCCGTGGCCGAACTCGAATGGATGGAAACCGAAGCCAAGGCGCGCGCGCTGCTGCGGGCGTCCGAGCTGGTGGAGGAGGGCCTGGAATGAGCACGCTGTCCCACCCCGCCATTGAACACTGCGACACCATGGCCGATGTGCGCCGCCACATCGATGCGCTGGACGACCGCATCGCGCCGCTGATCGCCGAGCGCAGCGCCTATGTGGCGCAGGCCGCGCGCATCAAGCAAAGCGCCGGCCAGATTGTCGACAACGCACGCATCGAGTTCATCGTTGATCGTGTGCGTGCACAGGCCCGTGCGGCCGGCGCCCCCGAGGCCATCATGGAAGCGACCTACCGCGCCATGATCGCCGCATCCATTGATTTTGAGCGCGGCGAGTTCACACGCCTGCGCCAGGGAGACTGAACCATGAAGCGCACCAAACTCCTGATGATCGACAACTACGACAGCTTCACCTATAACATCGTCCAGTATTTTGGGGAGCTGGGCGCCGAAGTCGAAGTGTTTCGCAATGACGAGATCACGGTGGCCGAAATCGCCGCGCGCGCTCCTGACGTGCTGGTGGTGTCGCCCGGTCCGTGCTCACCGGCCGAGGCCGGTATTTCGGTGGCGGCGATCCAGCATTTCGCCGGCAAGCTGCCGATTCTGGGCGTCTGCCTGGGCCACCAGGCCATAGGCGCCGCTTTTGGCGGCAAGATCGTGCGCGCCCAGCAGCTCATGCACGGCAAGACCAGTGTCATCACCACCACACAGCAGGGCGTGTTCGCCGGGTTGCCTGAGCAGTTTGTGGTGAACCGCTACCACTCGCTGGCGATCGAAAAAGAATCGTGTCCCGACGTACTGGCCGTCACGGCGCGAACCGACGATGGCGAGATCATGGGTGTGCGCCACACGGAGTTGCCGATCCAGGGTGTGCAGTTCCATCCGGAATCCATCCTCACCGAGCACGGGCACGCCATGCTGAAAAACTTCCTGGAGCAGACGGCATGACCCAAGATGCTATTACTTTGATAGCTGGTCGCGCTTATTCATATTGCCCTGGGGGCAAAAATGACTGATAAAAGAGTCGTTGACCTGCGCAGCGATACCGTCACCCGGCCCACGGCCGCCATGCGTGAGGCCATGCTGGCTGCACCGCTGGGTGACGACGTTTTCGGCGACGACCCGGCCGTCAATGCGCTGCAGGAAAAGATTGCCGGATTGCTGGGCTTTGAGGCCGCGCTCTTCGTGCCCACCGGGACGCAGAGCAATCTTTGCGCGATCCTCTCCCACTGCCAGCGCGGTGACGAATACATCGTCGGCCAGATGGCGCACTGCTACCGCTGGGAAGGCGGCGGCGCGGCGGTGTTCGGCAGCGTGCAGCCGCAGCCGCTGAACCACCACACTGATGGCACGCTGGCGCTTGCCGAGATCGAGGCAGCGATCAAGCCCGACGACGCGCACTTCGCGCGCACCCGGATGCTGGCGCTCGAGAACACCCTGGGCGGCAAGCTGCTGCCGTTTGCGTATGTGCAGCGGGCGACCGTGCTGGCGAAGAAGCACGGCCTGGCCCGCCACCTGGACGGTGCGCGGCTCTTTAACGCCGCTGTGGCGCAGGCTGCGCAAACGGGCAGCAACCCGCTGGCGGAGGCGCGCCGCATTGCGGATTGTTTTGACAGCGTATCGGTTTGCTTCAGCAAAGGCCTGGGCGCGCCGGTAGGTTCGGCCCTGTGCGGCTCGCGCGAATTCATCGCGCGGGCGCACCGCATCCGCAAGATGGCCGGCGGCGGCATGCGGCAGGCGGGCATGCTGGCTGCAGCAGCGTCGCATGCACTGGACCACCATGTCGGACGTCTCGCGCAAGACCACGCCCTGGCCAAATACCTGGCCGACGGCCTGGCGGGCATTGACGGCCTGCAGGTAGAGGCACCACAGACCAACATTGTGTTTGTCGACCTGACCGGCGCGGCGCGGGACCGGTCCGCTGCCTTGCTCAAGCACCTGGCCGGCCAGGGCATTGAGGCCACGGGGCTGTACCGCCTGCGTTTTGTCACCCATCTGGACGTGGACACTGCCGGCGTGGACCGTGCCATCGCTGCCATCCGGCAGTTTTTTAACTGAAAGGACTTAGCCATGCCTGACTTTCAACACCTGTTGCTTTTCATCGCGGCTGGCTGGCTGCTGAACCTGACGCCGGGCCCTGATGTGCTTTACATCGTGACCAATTCACTGCGCTCGGGCGCGCGCGCCGGCATTGTTGCCGGCCTCGGCATCACGGCTGGCTGCTTCGTCCACATCTTCGCGGCGGCCGTGGGCGTCGGTGCCTTGCTTGCCACTTCGGCCACGGCATTCACCGTGCTCAAGTGGATAGGCGCGGCGTACCTGCTGTGGATAGGTGCGAAAATTTTGTTTTCCAGGGCACCGCAGGCCACCACCGACCTCGCCGCGGCGGCTGCCGCCCAGCCGGAGCGGCGCCTGAAAGCGGTGTTCATGGGCGGCTTCTGGACCAACGTGCTGAACCCCAAGGTGGCGATTTTTTTCCTGGCCTTCGTGCCGCAGTTCATCGCCCCCGGCACCGACAACAAGGCCCTGGCCTTTGTTTTGTTGGGGGTGCTGTTCAACCTGAACGCCATTCCGGTCAATTCGGGCTGGGCCCTGGCCGCGGCCTGGATGGCCCGGCGCGATGCCGTGCAGCGCGGGATGCACTGGCTGGACCGTGCAGCCGGTGCCATGTTCATTGCCTTCGGCCTCAAGCTCGCCTTGACCGACCATCCAGCGAGCTGAGTCATTTTCTTCCAGCCCAGAATAAAGAAACGAGACACGCCATGCCCAACACCCACAAGATCACTCCGCAGGAAGCCCTGCAGCGCACCATCGAACACCGCGAAATCTTCCACGACGAAATGCTGCACATCATGCGGCTGATCATGAGCGGTGAGATGTCGCCCGTGATGATGGCCGCGCTCATCACCGGCTTGCGCGTCAAGAAGGAAACCATCGGCGAGATCACGGCCGCCGCGCAGGTGATGCGCGAGTTTTCGACGAAAGTCAATGTGGCCGACAAGACGCATCTGGTCGATATCGTAGGCACCGGCGGCGACGGCTCGCACACCTTCAACATCTCGACCTGCTCCATGTTCGTCGCGGCGGCGGCTGGCGCCAAGGTCAGCAAGCACGGCGGGCGCAGCGTCAGCAGCAAGTCGGGCAGCGCTGATGTGATCGAGTCGTTGGGCATCCATATCGGCCTGTCGCCTGAAGCCATTGCGAAATGCATCGACGAGGTCGGTGTGGGCTTCATGTTTGCGCCCAACCACCATCCGGCCATGAAGAACGTTGCGCCCATCCGCAAGGAACTCGGCGTGCGCACCATCTTCAACATCCTGGGCCCCCTGACCAACCCGGCCAGCGCGCCCAACATCCTGATGGGCGTGTTCCATTCGGACCTGGTCGGTATCCAGGTTCGCGCTTTGCAGCGCCTGGGCGCCGAGCACGCGCTGGTGGTCTACGGCAAGGACGGCATGGACGAGGTCAGCCTGGGCGCGGCCACCGTGGTTGGCGAGCTCAAGAACGGTGAAATCACCGAGTACGAAATCCATCCTGAAGACTTCGACATGCCTATGGCCAGCAACCGCGCATTGCGCGTAGACACCCCCGAGCAGTCCAAGGCCATGCTGCTGGGCGTGCTGGACAACCAGCCGGGCGCGGCGCGCGATATCGTGGTCCTGAACGCCGGGGCGGCGCTGTATGCCGCCAATGTGGCCGACTCCATGAAGGCTGGCATCGTGCTGGCGCGTGCGGCGCTGGAGTCGGGCGCGGCCAGAGCCAAGCTCGATCAGCTGGTCAGCCACAGCCAGAAGCTCGCCTGACGGCTTGCCGGCTGCGCAGCTATCTATTCCCGTGCGGTCACGCGCGCGTCGGTTGCGGCGAAATGCAGGCCGACCGTGCTGCCTGGTTCGGCCACGCTCAGCAGGGCGTCACTGAACACCAGCAATTCACCCAGCGGCGTGAGCACCACGCTTTCGATCCGGCTACCCAGATAAGCCTGCCGCAGGACTTTTCCTGTCAGCGTGCTTGCTTCCAGTTCGCCGATACGGATGCGGTGTGGGCGTATGGCCAGCGCCACAGCGCCGTCCGGCATGCCTAGCGGCGGCACCACCCGCACATCAACCTGGTCGGCGCGGAAGAAATGCTGGCCCTGCAGTGTGACCAGTTCGCCGTTGATCAGGTTGGCGTCGCCGATGAAGTCAGCCACAAAACTTGAGACGGGCGCTTCGTACAAATCGCGCGGCGCGCCCATCGTTGCAATGCGTCCCTTTTGCATGACCACAATGCGGTCCGACACCGCCAGCGCTTCTTCCTGGTCGTGCGTCACGTAGACCACGGTGAGCTTGAGGTTCTGCTGAAGGTCGCGGATGTCCTGGCGCACCTTGCGGCGCAGCTTGGCATCCAGGTTCGACAAGGGCTCGTCAAACATCAGCACGGCCGGCTCCAGCACCAGTGACCGTGCCACTGCCACACGTTGCTGCTGCCCGCCGGACAGCTCCGACGAGAGCCGGTCGGCGTAATCGGCAATGCCGAGCAGATCCATCTTGGCTTTTGCCAACGCCACGGCCTGCGGTTTCTTCATGCCGGATGCGAGCAGGCCGTAACACACGTTCTCCAGCGCACTCATGTGCGGGAATAACGCGTAGGACTGGAAAACCAGGCTCACGTCGCGCTGGTTGGCCGACCTGCCGGTCACGTCCCGTCCATCGATGCGGATCACGCCCTCGGAAGGTAGCTCCAGGCCGGCGATCAGCCGCAGCAGTGTTGTCTTGCCGCAGCCGGAAGGCCCCAGCAAGGTCACCAGCTCTGCCTTGTCGATGGTGAGATCAAGCGGATGCAGCGCAACCACCTTGCCGAAACGCTTGACGACGCCTTGAAACTCCACAGCGGCGGGGGACGGGGTCATGGCAGGGCCTGTTAAAAAATAAGTGAAACGAAAAAGATGTGACGATGGCGCAGAGGCTCAAGCGGTCGACACCGCGCGCCGCCCCAGCTCCGCATTGCCAATGAAGCGCTGGATCAGCAGGACACAGGCCAGCATGATCACGATGAGCACGGACGAATAGGCAATGGCCAATGCGTATTCGCCGACTTCGACACGGCCCGCGATGTAAACCGTCGCAAGGTTGTGCTGGGCGGTCGCCAGGAAAATCACCGCGCTGACGGCTGTGATGGCATGCGTAAAACTGAACACCAGGCTGGCAATGATGGCCGGGCGCAAGAGCGGCAGGATGACCCGCGCGAACGTGCGTGATGTGCTGGCGCGCAATGTGGCGGATGCTTCGTCCAGCGACCGGTCAAGCTGCGACAGGGCTGATACCGTGGCCCTCACGCCCACCGGCATGTTGCGAAACACCAGGCACAGCACGATGATGGCGAAGGTGCCGGTGAATTCAAGGGGCGGCACGTTGAAGGCGACGATATAGGCCACGCCGATGACGGTGCCCGGCACGGCGAAGTTCACCATGGTCAGGAACTCGAAGGCCCGCCGACCCTTGAATGCATGTCGGCTCACGACATAACCTCCCAGCAGGCCCAGCGCGGTGGTCAGGGGTGCGGCAACAGCGGCAACGCCGAGCGTGGTGAACAGGCTGTTCCACGCCGAGCCCGAAAACACCAGGCCCCCGGCGCCCCAACTCAGCCCAAACCCGGTCTGAAAGTGCTGCAGCGAGGGCGTCAGGTCAAACCTTCCGATGTCCTTGACCACGCCGCCGATCAGGATGATGCCGTATGACAGCACGGTCAGCGCGACCCAGGGCAGAACCAGCGCCAGCGCCCCCCACTTGACGCCGGTGGGCAGTGCGGCGGGCAGGCCGCTATCGCCTTTTCCGCTCACGGATGTATAGGAAGCTTTGCCGATCCAGCGCTGCTGCAGTGCAAAGATGCCGACCGTCAGCAGCAGCAGGGTGACGGCGAGGATGGCGGCGCGCGAAGCGTCGTGCTGCGCCCCGGCGATGGCGAAGAAAATCTTCGTCGACAGCACCTCGAAATTTCCGGAGAGCACCAACGGGTTGGCAAAGTCCGCCAGGCTTTCCACAAAGCCCAGCAGGAAGGCATTGGCAATGGCGGGGCGCACCAGGGGCCAGGTCACGGTGCGAAATACATGCCACGGCGAACCCCTCAGCACCTGGCCGGCTTCTTCCAGCGTCGGGCTGACCAATCGCAAGGCGCCGCTGATCAGCAGGAAGGCCAAAGGCGTAAAGCAAATCACCTGCGCCAGCAGTACGCCCGGCAGGCCGTAGATCCAGCGCGACCTTGCAATGCCGAACCAGTCGCTCATCAGCTGCGTCACCATGCCGGTGCGGCCGAAGAGAATGATGATGGCCAGGCCGATGACGAAAGGCGGCGTGACCACCGGCAGGATGGACAGCACGCGCAGGCTGCCGCGAAAACGCTGACCGCCGCGCTCGGCCAGCAGGGCCAGCGCAAAACCGAAAAGCGTGCTTCCGATGCCTGCAAGGGTGGCCAGCACGATGGAGTTGATGGCCACGCCGCAACGGACGTTGCCGGCGATGCAACCCGCGCCCCAGATGTCCTCGCTGAAAAACCGGGCGGCGGCAGTCTGGATCAGCCAGTTCCCCCGCTCGTCCACAAAAGCCGCCAGCAGCATGCGCCCGATTGGGTAAATGACAAAAATGGCCAGCAGCAGGGACAGGATGCAGACAATGCCGGAAATGGCGGCATCACTCTTGAAAGCGCCGGCGCGTGTTGCCAGTAGGCTTGCGACGGCGGCCAGCACGCACCCGCCGGCAACATAAGCTGAGCTCTGGGTCCACGGCATCAGCAGCACGCCCGCTGCAATGCCCAGTGCTGCCAGCAGCCAGCTCAGCGGATCAGCCCGCACGCGTGGGGCGGCTGCCATCACTGCAATGGGTGTAGTCAAGGTGCGACGTGATTCATCAATGAGCAATGGAATTGCGGGATGTGCTCAGCGCTCACTTGGGCAGTGCCCCGATGTCCTTGTCCCATTTGCCCAGCAGGCGCGAGCGTTCGGCCGAAGCGCCGTACTTGGCGAAGTTGTAGTCGATCAGTTTGACGTCGGCCAGCTTGGGCGCCTGCGGCGGCAAGGATGCTTTTTTATTGGAGGGGTTCTGGTACGAATGCGCGACCGTGGCAATGTCCTGCGCTTCAGGTGTCAGGGCCCAGTCGTACCATTTTTTGGCGTTGGCCAGATTTTTGGCACCCTTGATGATGCTCATGCTGCCGATCTCGTAGCCCGTACCCTCGCACGGTGCGACCACCTTCAGGGGCGCGCCTGCCACGGCGTGCGTGACGGCGTCGTGCAGGAAGGTGATGCCGATCATGCTTTCGCCGGTGGCTGCCGCACGGGCCGGCGCAGCGCCCGACTTGGTGTATTGGTTGATGTTGCGATGAAGGGCCTTCAGGTAGTCGAACGCCTTGTCTTCTCCCATGATCTGCACGAGTGTGGCGAGCAGCGTGTAGGAAGTGCCCGAGGAGTTGGGGTTGGCGACCTGGACTTCCCCCTTGAACTCCGGCTTGATGAGATCTGCCCAGCATTTGGGTTCGGGCAATTTGCGTTTGGCCAGCTCGACGGTATTGAAGCTGAACCCCAGGGCGCCGGCATAAACGCCGACCGTGCGGTACTTGGAGGCCTCGGCTTGCCGTACTGCCCAAGGGTGCAGGTCGGCCAGTTTGGGCGATTTGTAGGGCTCGGTCAGACCTTCTTCAGCGGCCTGAAGATGAGGGTCGCCCGTGCCACCCCACCACACGTCACCGCGCGGGTTGGCTGCCTCGGCCTTGATCTGGGCATAAGTTTCGCCCGAGCTCTTGCGTGTCATTGACACCTTGATGCCGGTGGCCTTTTCGAAGGCGGTCACCATGGGCCGGCACCATTCTTCCTGGACGTTGCAGTAAACCACCAGTTCTTCGGCTGCGCGGACCGAAGGCGATATCGCGCACGCCATGGCCGCCAGAAGCAATCCCGGAACGAGTGATTTGAATGTGAACTGTCTCATCTATGTCTCCTTCTTTATGTCGTCAATAGCGCCTGGGGGTGCGGCGTTGAGGCCACCTTAGCAGCCGTCAGCGCAGCGGTATACCCGTTAAAACGCTTAGTTCGGAGGCCAGCCTGGCGTTGGTGGCCAGCACCGCGCTACCTTGGGTCAGTCCGCCTTCGGCCCAGAAATCGTTAACGCGGCCGCCTGCCTCGCGCACCAGCAGCAGGCCAGCCGCGACGTCCCATGAATTGATATGCGCTTCGGCGTAGGCTTCGCAGCGCCCGGCGGCCACATAGGCCAGCCCCAGCGCGCCGGAACCCGCGCGGCGCACCGAACAGCCCGCATGCATGCACTGGCTGACCAGCGCGAGGTAGGGGTCTGGCGACAGGCGCGAAGACCAGCCAATTTCGACCGTGGAGGCGGCCAGCTCGGCCAGCTCGCTGACCTGGAGCCGAACGCCGTTGCACCATGCGCCATGGCCGTTTTGCGCGATGAAGAGCTCGTCGTGCATGGGCTCATAGATGGCGCCGGCTTCGAGCTCGCCGTTGACCATCAGGCCCAGGGAGATGCAGAAATGCGGGATGGCCCGGGCGAAATTCGCCGTTCCATCCACCGGGTCGACAATCCAGAGGCGAGCTGTGCCGCCGGTTTCTCCTCCTGCTTCCTCCCCCAGCACGGCGTCTCCCGGAAAGCGCCGTTCGATCTCCGCGCGCACATACTGTTCTACCGCACCGTCGGTGACGGTCAGGTAGTCCTGCCGGCCCTTGAGCGAGTAGGCGGGCTTGTCTGGCGCGTTGAAGGCGTCGCGCATCATGGCGCCGGCCGAACGGACAATTTCTTCAATGGCATCAGTGAGTGCGGTCATGGGAAGGGTGTAGGGGATATCCGATGGAAGTCGCCTTGTGTGCGAGCCGGGTCAGGCGTGGCACCTAAAGCGGGTAAAACGAAATGTTAGTGCCGGGGCGTATCCGGCTGTAGCGGGTTTGCGCTAAGACGCCGCGAAACCTGGCCCTGCGAGTCGCCCGGCCGCATCTGCCAAAATCGGGGCATGTCCGATATCCTGAACCAAATCATTGCCGTCAAGCGTCAAGAAATTGCCGATGCCATCCGCCGCAAACCGCTGGACGTGATGCGCGAAGATGCCGAATCGCGTGTCCTGACGCGTGACTTTGTGGGTGCGCTGCGCGCCAAGATCGCAGCGGGTCAGCCCGCGGTGATTGCCGAAATCAAGAAGGCCAGCCCGTCCAAAGGCGTGCTGCGCGCCGACTTCATTCCAGCCGACATCGCGCAAAGCTATGCCGAAGGTGACGGCGAGATCAGCGCCGCCTGCCTTTCGGTGCTGACCGACAAGCAGTTCTTCCAGGGCGGCATTGATTACCTGAAGCAGGCGCGGGCCTCCTGCAGTCTGCCGGTGCTGCGCAAGGACTTCATGGTGGACCCTTACCAGGTGTATGAAGCGCGCGTCATGGGCGCTGACTGCATTTTGCTGATTGCTGCCTGCCTGGACGACGCGCAGATGCAATCGCTTGAAGCGCTGGCCATGTCGCTGGACATGGCGGTGCTGGTCGAGGTACACGACGAAGCCGAACTGGAGCGTGCGCTCAAGCTCAAGACGCCGCTGATCGGCATCAACAACCGCAACCTCAAAACTTTCGAGGTCTCGCTGGACACCACGCTGGGCATGCTGGCCAGGGTGCCGGCGGACCGCCTGCTGATTACCGAGTCGGGCATTGCCACGCCGGCGGACGTGCAGCGCATGCGTCAGGCAGGTGTGAATGCATTCCTGGTCGGCGAGGCCTTCATGCGCGCGGAAGAACCCGGCCTTGCACTGGCTCAATTGTTCGGTAAAAGATAGGCTGTAAAGCCATGAACCAGCTGCTTGACGCCATGAAGGCGCCTTTGCCCAACCGGCTTACCACTGCTGACCCCGCCGCCTGGCCGGTAGCGCCCGGCTGGCGGCCGACCACCGATGCATTTTTTGGCAGTCCCACCGGCGAGAAGTTGCTGGGCTTTCTGCGAGGCCGCCTGGCGGAGGGTGTGACGATCTTTCCGCCGCAGCCGTTGCGCGCGCTGGAGCTTACGCCGCCCGAAGAAGTGCGTGTTGTCATCCTCGGTCAGGATCCGTACCATGGGTTGGGCCAGGCCGAGGGGCTGGCGTTTTCCGTCGCACCCGGTGTGGCCCTGCCGCCCTCGCTGCGCAACATCTTCAAGGAGTTGCAGCGCGACCTCGGGACGCCGCCGCCCCAGTTTCCGGTGCCCGGCGGCAGCCTGGTGAAGTGGGCGACACATGGGGTGCTGTTGCTCAACACCTGCCTGACGGTCGAGGAAGGGCTGCCGGCCAGCCACGCCGGCAAGGGCTGGGAGGTATTGACCGATACCCTGATCCGCCAGGTGGCGGAAGGCGACCACCCGGTGGTGTTCATGCTGTGGGGTGCACATGCCCAGAGCAAACGGTCGTTGATTGATGCGAAGCGTCACAAGGTGCTGGTGGCCAACCACCCGTCGCCGCTGTCGGCCATGCGGCCACCCTTGCCCTTTATTGGTTGCGGCCATTTCTCACAGGCGCGCGACTGGCGTGATGCACACCCAAAGGCCTGATTTGCTATTGTTTTAATAGCTGCTCGCGCTTGTCCTGTTTGGTTTGAAGGCCGAAAATCCATAAATTCTGAAGATGGGCTAAAACTCCGCCGGAAGGCTGCCCACGTAGTCGCGCCGGATATTGACCGTGCTTTGCAGGCCCAGCGCCTCGAAATGGCGGCGCAGCCAGCGTTTGGCCGCGCCCTGGCCCATCTCAAACAGTTTTTCGATCATGGCCGTATCGGCCGACATCTTGCTGGACGAGGGCAGGCTTTCCAGCGCCTCGCCGCCGTCGATGCGGTGCAGCAGCAGGCTCTTGTATTTCTCGCCCTCCTGCAAGCGGCCATCGGCCAGCAGGCGGTTGATGAAATCGATGGTCCGCATCTGGGACAGCAGGCTGGCGTTGAAGGTCAGCTCGTTCACCCGGTCTGCGATGTCGTGAGGCGTGTGGGGAATCTCGGGGCGCCGCAAGGGGTTGATCTGGACAACGATGATGTCGCGGCTGCTGCAATCACTGATGAGCGGCAGCAGCGAGGGATTGCTCGAAAACCCGCCATCCCAATAGTGCTGGTCGTCAATTTCAACCGCCTGAAACAGCGTGGGCAGGCAGGTGGACGCCATCACCGCCTGCAAAGTCAGGCGTTTGCCGGCAAAGATCTCTGCCCGGCCGGTGGTGACGTGGGTTGCCGATACGAAAGCCTTGGTTGTGTGCATGGCCGCAATGGCGTGAAAGTCGATTTCTGCCTCCAGCAGTTTGCGCAAAGGGTTGATGTCCAGCGGATTAGACTGGTAGGGTGACATCCACTGTGTCATTGCACTATTCATTAAGTTTGCACTCACTTTGTTAGCGGCCCAGCCCCCAATGAGCATCTTGCTGATGCTGTCAGCCATGGAGCCGAGGCTGCCCATGGCGGCAACGCCCTGCCAGACCCGGCTGAGCGACGCACGTGCCGCCTCCCGCGGGTTGGTTTTTTCGGGGGAATTGTCTTTTTGGGCGGTAGCGAATCCGTGTGCCAGCGCTACGGCGTTGACCGCCCCGGCGCTGGCACCGCTGATGCCGTCAAACTCGATGCGCTCGTCCGCCAGCAGGGCATCCAGCACGCCCCAGGTGAATGCACCGTGCGATCCGCCGCCTTGCAAAGCAAGATTGACCCGGCGCAGGGAAGACGGCTCAGCGGGGGAGGAAGGCAGTGCGGGTACGGTGACAGTGCTCATGCGTAGACGGTCTCACGTTATCCAGGTTGGCCGGTGGCGCGGGAGGGTGCCCGGGACGGCAATATCCATGCGACTCACTCTGGCATTGATGAAAGGCTGCCACATCATGCCCGAAGCCTGGCCGCAGCCGCCACGGGAGTGCGGCAGGGTCTGGGGATTAGGGCCGGACCGGGTTATGCCGCGTTTTCGGGGGCTTTCCGCGGTACCCACGGGCATCCCGGGGTGAAGGTTTGGTCGGGAGATGCGCTGGCGAGGCATGCGGCAGCTTTTTTTAATGCTTTTTGCCATGCCTTGGCATTTCGTCCGACATAAAACCGTGGCATAATCCGAGGTTCGCTTGAAGGATGGGTGCCCGAGTGGCTAAAGGGGGCAGACTGTAAATCTGTTGGCTAACGCCTACGCTGGTTCGAATCCAGCCTCATCCACCAGATTTTGTTTTGATTTTGGCAAGCGGGCGGCGCAAAGTAATCACGTAAAAGTGTGTCGCGTAAAGCGTGTTTTGGGTCGTAAGTGATTTTGGTGTGAGTTGAATTTGGCAGAGCTGCGCGGGAGTAGTTCAATGGTAGAACCCTAGCCTTCCAAGCTAATGACGCGGGTTCGATTCCCGTCTCCCGCTCCATAAAGCTGCTTTATGGTTCTGCTTTTGAATCTTGCGCCGGGTTGCAATTGTGGTTTTGAGTTCAGCCCTTTTGGCTCAGTGGTAGAGCACTCCCTTGGTAAGGGAGAGGTCGCGGGTCCGATTCCCGCAAAGGGCACCAAATTTTGAGTCGGTGTGGCGTACGAGGCGCTGTTGCTGGCTGTAGTGGTAACTGGTTTTGTAACTCTTTATAAATTTCTGGAGTTGAAAAAATGGCAAAAGGTAAATTTGAGCGGACCAAGCCGCACGTCAACGTAGGCACGATTGGCCACGTGGACCATGGCAAGACGACGCTGACGGCGGCGATCACGACCGTTCTGGCATCCAAGTTCGGCGGCGAAGCCAAGGGCTACGACCAAATTGACGCGGCGCCCGAAGAAAAAGCGCGCGGCATCACCATCAACACCGCCCACGTCGAGTACGAAACGGCCAACCGCCACTACGCCCACGTCGACTGCCCAGGCCACGCCGACTATGTGAAGAACATGATCACCGGCGCMGCCCAGATGGACGGCGCTATTYTGGTKTGYTCSGCCGCTGACGGCCCCATGCCCCAGACCCGCGAGCACATCCTGCTGGCCCGCCAGGTGGGCGTGCCYTACATCATCGTGTTCCTGAACAAGTGCGACATGGTTGACGACGCTGAGCTGCTCGAACTCGTCGAAATGGAAGTGCGCGAGTTGCTCGACAAATACGATTTCCCTGGCGACAAGACCCCCATCATCCACGGCAGCGCCAAGCTCGCCATGGAAGGCGACAAGGGCCCCCTGGGCGAAGAAGCCATCATGAAGCTGGCCGAAGCGCTGGACACCTACATTCCCCTGCCAGAGCGCGCTGTTGACGGCGCCTTCCTGATGCCCGTGGAAGACGTGTTCTCCATCTCCGGCCGCGGCACCGTCGTGACCGGCCGTGTCGAGCGCGGTGTGATCAAGGTCGGCGAAGAAATCGAAATTGTCGGTATTGCCGACACGCAAAAGACCACCTGCACCGGCGTGGAAATGTTCCGCAAGCTGCTCGACCAGGGTCAAGCTGGCGACAACGTCGGTATCCTCTTGCGCGGCACCAAGCGCGAAGACGTCCAGCGCGGCCAGGTGCTGTGCAAGCCCGGCTCCATCAAGCCACACACGCACTTCACCGGCGAGATCTACGTTCTGAGCAAGGACGAAGGCGGCCGCCACACGCCATTCTTCAACAACTATCGCCCCCAGTTCTACTTCCGCACGACGGACGTGACCGGTGCGATCGAGTTGCCAGAAGGCAAGGAAATGGTCATGCCAGGCGATAACGTGTCGATCACCGTCAAGCTGATCAACCCGATCGCCATGGAAGAAGGCCTGCGCTTTGCCATCCGCGAAGGCGGCAAGACCGTCGGCGCCGGCGTCGTTGCCAAAATCATTGCGTAATTTGTAAGGTTTGATGGAGGGGTATAGCTCAATTGGCAGAGCGTCGGTCTCCAAAACCGAAGGTTGTAGGTTCGATTCCTACTGCCCCTGCCACCCGGCTTTGATGAGTGTCGATGCTGAGGGTGGTTTGAAAAGATAAAAAGCAAGCCCGCCAGGAGTCAAAAACTCCAGGTGGGCTTAAGCGTCTGCAGAGACGCATGAAGATTGAACAGGAAATCGGCGACCATGGCCTCTTCTCAAGTTGAAACTGTCAGTACCAACGCCGACAAGGCCAGGTTGGCTGTGGCTGTCGCGCTGGTGCTGGCCTCGCTGGTGGGCTTCTATTTCTTTGCCAAGCAGGGTCAATTAGCCCAGTGGGGTGCCTTGATTGCTGGTTTGGTGGCGGCGGTTGCTGTGTTCATGACTTCGGAGTCGGGCAGGCAATTTGTGGCTTTTGGGCGCGACTCATGGCGCGAGGTCCGGAAAGTTGTCTGGCCGGCTCGTAAAGAAGCCATCCAGATGACGGCCTATGTATTCGGTTTTGTGGTGATCATGGCCTTGTTCTTGTGGCTTACGGACAAAACGCTCGAATGGGTGTTTTACGACCTGATCCTGGGATGGAAAAAATAATGAGCGATCTGAACGGCACGGTAGTCAGCGAAGTGGCGGCGGGAACGTCTCTCACGCCGACCCCAGGCATGCAGTGGTATGTCGTCCATGCCTATTCCGGCATGGAAAAAGCGGTCGAGCGCAACATCGTTGAGCGCATCAACCGCGCGGGCATGCAGTCCAAGTTTGGTCGTTTCCTGGTGCCCACTGAAGAGGTGGTTGAGATCAAGAACGGTCAGAAGAAGACGACCGAGCGCCGATTTTTTCCGGGCTATGTGCTGGTTGAAATGGTCATGGATGATGAGACCTGGCATCTGGTGAAACACACCAACAAGGTGACGGGTTTTGTCGGTGGCGCCAAGAATCGTCCGGCCCCGATCTCTGAGGAAGACGTTCAGAAGATCGTCAGCCAGATGCAGGTTGGCACCGAGAAACCGCGCCACAAGGTCGAGTTTGAAACGGGCGAATACGTCCGCGTCAAGGATGGTCCTTTCACCGACTTCAACGGTACGGTCGAAGAAGTCAATTACGACAAAAACAAGGTTCGCGTTTCAGTCACGATTTTCGGACGTGCAACGCCGGTAGAGCTGGAATTCAGCCAGATCGAAAAAACGTAATTTCGATTCGGTAAATAATTTCGCGCCTTGCAACTCGGCGCGAAACGGTCCTTGCGGATTGTTTTTGAGTTGTGTAACCCCCGGGGAGCCCGGACCTGCCTTGGCAGCGTTCAGGCGTTATGACCCGCAAGGAGAAAAGTATGGCGAAAAAAATCGTCGGCTTCATCAAGCTGCAAGTGCCAGCTGGTAAGGCCAACCCGTCCCCCCCGATCGGCCCTGCGCTCGGTCAGCGTGGCCTGAACATCATGGAATTCTGCAAGGCATTCAATGCGCAGACCCAAGGTGTTGAGCCAGGCTTGCCACTGCCTGTGGTGATCACGGCATTTGCCGACAAGAGTTTTACCTTCGTCATCAAGACGCCTCCGGCAGGCGTCCTGATCAAAAAAGCCATCAAGCTCGACAAGGGTTCGTCCACGCCGCACACGGTGAAGGTCGGCAAGATTTCCCGCGCACAGCTTGAAGAAATCGCCAAAACCAAAATGAAAGACATGACGGCTGCTGACCTCGACGCTGCAGTTCGTACGATTGCTGGCACGGCCCGCTCCATGGGCGTGTCGGTGGAGGGTGTTGTATGAGCAAACTGACCAAACGCCAAAAAACCATTGGCGACAAAATCGACAGCAACAAGCTGTACGCAATCTCCGACGCCCTTGGCCTCGTGAAGGAATTTGCTGTCGCCAAGTTCGATGAATCCATCGACGTGGCTGTGCAGCTCGGCATCGATGCCAAGAAATCCGACCAGGTCGTTCGCGGTGCTGTCGTGCTGCCAAACGGCACCGGCAAGACCAAGCGCGTGGCCGTGTTCGCCCAGGGTGCCAAGGCTGAAGAAGCCAAAGCCGCTGGCGCAGACATCGTCGGCATGGACGATCTGGCTGCCGAAATCAAGGCAGGCAAGATGGACTTCGACGTGGTGATTGCTTCCCCTGATGCCATGCGTATCGTGGGTACGCTGGGCCAAGTGCTCGGCCCCCGCGGCCTGATGCCCAACCCCAAGGTTGGCACCGTGACGCCTGACGTGGCGCAAGCCGTCAAGAATGCCAAAGCCGGCCAGGTCCAGTTCCGTGTCGACAAGGCCGGTATTGTTCACGGCACGATTGGCCGCCGCTCGTTCGACACCGCCAAGTTGCAAGGCAATCTGGCTGCACTGATCGACGCGTTGCAAAAAGCCAAGCCGGCTTCGAGCAAGGGTGTGTATTTGAAGAAAGTTGCGGTTTCGTCAACGATGGGTGTGGGCGTTCGCGTCGACACGCAAACCATCGCGGCGTAATCGCAGAAATTTGGGTGCCCCGCAAAGGGCGCCCAATGTGGTGGGCTGCCGGGGTTCGTTCCGGCAGGTCATCAAAGACCGTTGGCGTGGCAGGCTTTTTGGGCTTGCCGCTTAATCGAAAGACAGCCAACGCAGATGGCGGTCCCGCTGCAGATGGTTTTGCAAAGAATCTGAAACAGTTGGTCGCTGAACATGAGCGTGTTGAAGGTTGAAGGTGGTGAAAGCCGCTGGAAGCTGACCACACATTTTTAAGGAGTAGACCTTGAGTCTCAACCGCAGTGAGAAACAAGCCGTCATTGATGAAGTGACTGGCCTCGCCGCTAAAGCTCAAACGCTCGTGATGGCGGAATACCGTGGTATCACGGTCGCTGACATGACCCGTCTGCGCAGCCAAGCCCGCGACAAAGGCGTGAACCTGAGTGTTCTGAAGAACACCCTGGCTCGCCGTGCCGTGGCAGGCAGTGCATTCGAAGTCGTGTCCGACCAGATGACGGGCCCGCTGATCTATGGCTTTTCCACAGATGCTGTGGCTGCTGCAAAAGTAGTCGCTGACTTCGCAAAAACCAATGACAAATTGGTGATTCGCGGTGGTGCATTTGGCGGTAAATCCCTGGACGTGAACGGCGTGAAGCAACTGGCCAACATTCCTTCCAAGGAAGTGTTGCTCGCCCAGTTGTGTGGCTTGCTGATGTCGCCTATGTCGCGTACGGCCGTTGTGCTGGGCGCCCTGGCGGCCAAAAAGGGCGGCGGCGCAGCCGATGCCCCCGCAGCAGCTGAAGCTGTAGCAGCGTAATTTGTACCCAACTTTTTAGGAAATTCAAAATGGCATTCGATAAAGACGCATTTTTGACCGCGCTGGATAGCATGACGGTCCTCGAACTCAACGAACTGGTGAAATCCATCGAAGAGAAATTTGGCGTGAGCGCAGCTGCGATGGCTGCTCCCGCTGCTGGCGGTGGCGGCGGTGCTGCTGCAGCTGCTGAAGAGAAGACCGACTTCAATGTCGTGCTGCTCGAAGCTGGCGCCAACAAGGTGTCGGTCATCAAGGCCGTTCGCGAAATCACCGGTCTGGGCCTCAAAGAGGCCAAGGACCTGGTTGACGGCGCTCCGAAGAACGTCAAGGAAGGCGCTCCAAAGGCTGACGCAGAAGCTGCGAAGAAGAAGCTCGAAGAAGCTGGCGCGAAAGTCGAACTCAAGTAATTCTTGGTGTTTGAGAAGGCTGGAAGACCGTAGTCGGGCTTCCAGCCTTTCGTGTTTCAAGGAACACACCGAAAAGCAGACTTAACCGTCTGCTTTCCAGTGTTCTTCGAACCCTGACAGGCCTGCAGCCTGTTCAGTGTTTTGTAGAAACACTGGAAAAATGATTGATACCAGTCCTTTTTCCAGTGTTTTCTGACCCCGACTGCAGAAAACGCCTTGGTTCGGGTGACGTGCAATGCGTCACCGTCCGCCATGGTTGGTAGTGGCCAACCACCAAGCTGCCTGAATACGTGGTGTATTCGGGCACGAGAGTCGCCAGAGCCCATCAACGCGGAGAACTCATGGCCTATTCCTACACCGAACGTAAACGCATCCGCAAAAGCTTCGGCAACCGCGAAAGCGTGTTGACTGTTCCCTATTTGCTGCAAATGCAGAAAGACGCGTACACAGCGTTCCTGCAAGCCGACCGTGCGCCTCAAAAGCGGACCGTTGAAGGCCTGCAGGCAGCGTTTGAAAACGCCTTCCCCATCGTCTCGCACAATGGTTTTGTCGAGATGAAGTTCATCGAGTACAACCTGGCCAAACCCGCATTTGACGTGCGCGAGTGCCAGACTCGTGGCCTTACTTTCGCCTCGGCCGTACGTGCCAAGGTGCAGCTGATCATTTATGACCGCGAATCCTCCACATCGCAGTCCAAGGTGGTCAAGGAAGTCAAAGAGCAAGAGGTCTACATGGGCGAAGTGCCGCTCATGACCGACAAGGGCTCTTTTGTGATCAACGGGACCGAACGCGTGATCGTGTCCCAGTTGCACCGGTCGCCTGGCGTGTTTTTTGAACACGACAAGGGCAAGACCCACAGCTCGGGCAAGCTCCTGTTTTCGGCCCGTATCATTCCCTACCGCGGTTCGTGGCTCGACTTCGAGTTCGACCCCAAAGACATCCTGTACTTCCGGGTTGACCGTCGTCGCAAGATGCCTGTCACGATTCTGCTTAAGGCCATTGGCCTGAACCCGGAATCCATCCTGGCCAATTTCTTTGTGTTCGACAATTTCCGCCTGATGGATAGCGGTGCACAGATGGAATTCGTAGCCGAGCGCATGCGCGGTGAAGTGGCCCGTTTCGACATTACCGACAAAAACGGCAAGGTCGTGGTCGCGAAAGACAAGCGCATCACGGTTCGCCATACCCGCGAGCTGGAGCAAAGCGGCACCACGACGATCAGCGTTCCCGAAGATTTCCTGATCGGCCGTGTGGTCGCCAAGAACATCGTTGATGCTGAGACCGGTGAAATCATCGCCAAGGCCAATGATGAACTGAGCGAAGTGCTGCTGAAGAAGTTGCGCGTTGCCGGCGTGCAGGACCTGCAGGTTTTGTATACCAATGAACTCGACCAGGGTTCGTACATTTCCCAGACTTTGCGCTCCGACGAAACCGCAGACGAGTTTGCTGCGCGCGTTGCCATCTACCGCATGATGCGCCCCGGCGAGCCACCCACCGAAGATGCCGTGCAGGCCCTGTTCCAGCGCTTGTTCTACAACCCGGATACCTACGATCTGTCCAAGGTCGGCCGCATGAAGTTCAATGCCCGCGTGGGCCGTGATTCGTCCACTGGCCCCATGGTCATGACCAACGAGGACATCCTCGCTGTCGTCAAGATCCTGGTGGACCTGCGCAACGGCAACGGTGAAGTCGATGATATTGACCACCTCGGCAATCGCCGCGTGCGTTGTGTCGGCGAACTCGCTGAAAACCAGTACCGTACCGGTCTGGCACGTATCGAAAAGGCCGTGAAAGAGCGTCTCGGCCAGGCCGAGCAAGAGCCGCTGATGCCGCACGATCTCATCAACAGCAAACCGATTTCGGCTGCGCTGAAAGAGTTCTTCGGTGCATCGCAACTCTCGCAGTTCATGGACCAGACCAACCCGCTGGCCGAAATCACCCACAAGCGCCGTGTATCGGCTCTTGGCCCGGGCGGTTTGACCCGCGAACGCGCCGGTTTTGAAGTGCGCGACGTGCACGTGACCCATTACGGACGCGTCTGCCCGATTGAAACGCCTGAAGGTCCGAACATCGGTCTGATCAACTCGCTGGCCTTGTATGCCCGCCTCAACGAATACGGTTTCATTGAAACCCCGTATCGCCGTGTGGTGGACGCCAAAATCACCGACCAGATCGACTACCTGTCGGCCATCGAAGAAGGCAAATACGTCATCGCCCAGGCCAACGCGGCTCTGGACGATGCCGGCAAGCTGACCGGTGACCTCGTGTCTGCCCGGGAAAACGGTGAGTCCGTACTGGTGGGCGCAGAACGCGTCCAGTACATGGACGTGTCTCCTGCACAGATCGTCTCGGTGGCGGCTTCCCTGGTTCCGTTCCTCGAGCATGATGACGCCAACCGCGCGTTGATGGGCGCCAACATGTCCCGTCAGGCCGTGCCTGTACTGCGCCCTGAAAAGCCGCTGGTCGGCACGGGCATTGAGCGGGTTGCTGCGGTTGACTCCGGCACCGTGGTGACTGCCAATCGCGGCGGTGTGGTGGACTACGTTGATGCAACCCGTATCGTGGTGCGCGTCAACGACGCAGAAGCCCTCGCCGGCGAAGTCGGTGTGGACATCTACAACCTGATCAAGTACCAGCGTTCCAACCAGAACACCAACATCCACCAGCGTCCTATTGTTAAGATCGGCGACAAGCTGGCCAAGGGTGACGTGATTGCCGACGGTGCATCGACTGACCTGGGCGAAATCGCCATTGGCCAGAACATGCTGATCGCGTTCATGCCATGGAACGGCTACAACTTCGAGGATTCGATCCTGATCTCCGAGCGCGTAGTGGCCGAAGACCGCTACACCTCGATTCACATCGAAGAACTCGTCGTGATGGCCCGTGACACCAAGCTGGGTGCCGAAGAAATCACGCGCGACATTCCCAATCTGTCCGAGCAACAGCTGAACCGCCTCGACGAGTCCGGCATCATTTATGTCGGCGCTGAAGTCCAGCCGGGCGACACGCTGGTCGGCAAGGTCACGCCCAAGGGCGAGACCACGCTGACACCGGAAGAAAAGCTGCTGCGCGCCATCTTCGGCGAAAAAGCCAGCGATGTGAAAGACACTTCGCTGCGCGTGAGCCAAGGCTCGCAAGGCACCGTGATCGACGTGCAGGTCTTCACCCGTGAAGGCATCGTGCGTGACAAGCGCGCCCAGCAGATCATTGACGACGAACTCAAGCGCTTCCGCCTGGACCTGAACGACCAGTTGCGCATCGTCGAGGCCGATGCGTTCGACCGTATCGAAAAACTGCTGATAGGCAAGGTTGCCAACGGCGGCCCGAAGAAGCTGGCCAAGGGCACCAAGATCGACAAGGCCTATCTGGCCGATGTCGAGAAGTACCACTGGTTTGACATCCGTCCTGCCGATGACGAAGTGGCTGCGCAGCTCGAAAGCGTCAAGAACTCGATGGAGCAGACGCGCCACAGCTTCGACCTGTCTTTCGAAGAAAAGCGCAAAAAACTCACGCAGGGCGACGAGTTGCCAGCGGGCGTGCTCAAGATGGTCAAGGTTTACCTGGCCGTCAAGCGCCGCCTGCAGCCTGGCGACAAGATGGCCGGCCGTCACGGCAACAAGGGTGTCGTGTCCAAGATCGTTCCGGTCGAAGACATGCCGCACATGGCCGATGGCACACCGTGCGACATCGTGCTGAACCCGCTGGGCGTGCCTTCACGGATGAACGTGGGCCAGGTGCTTGAGGTGCATCTGGGCTGGGCCGCCAAGGGCCTGGGCCATCGCATCGGGGACATGCTGCAAGCCGAAGCCAAGGTGCAGGAAATCCGCAAGTTCATGGAAACGATCTACAACAAGTCAGGCCGCGCAGAGGACCTGGCGAAGTTGTCGGATACCGACATCATCGAGATGGCCGGCAACCTCACCACTGGCGTGCCTTTTGCCACTCCCGTGTTTGACGGTGCTTCCGAGGCCGAGATCATGGGCATGCTCCAGCTGGCGTATCCGGACGACATTGCCAAGGCCAAGGGCCTGACGGCAACGCGTACCCAGGCCCAGCTGTATGACGGCCGTACGGGTGATGCGTTCGAGCGCACGACCACGGTGGGCTACATGCACTTCCTGAAACTTCACCACCTGGTGGACGACAAGATGCATGCACGGTCGACCGGTCCTTACTCGCTCGTCACCCAGCAGCCGCTGGGCGGCAAGGCGCAGTTCGGCGGACAGCGTTTCGGCGAGATGGAGGTCTGGGCGCTGGAAGCGTACGGCGCCGCCTACACGCTGCAGGAAATGCTCACCGTCAAGTCGGACGACGTGCAGGGCCGTACCAAGGTCTACGAAAGTATCGTCAAGGGCGAGCACGCGATCACGGCCGGCATGCCCGAGTCGTTCAACGTGCTGGTCAAGGAAATCCGCTCGCTCGGTATCGACATCGAACTCGAACGCAGCTAATCAACAGGAAAGAAAAGGATTTAACTCATGAAATCATTACTCGACCTGTTCAAGCAATTCACGCCGGATGAGCATTTTGATGCCATCAAGATCGGCATGGCTTCGCCCGAGAAGATCCGTTCGTGGTCTTTCGGCGAAGTGAAGAAGCCTGAAACCATCAACTACCGTACCTTCAAGCCAGAGCGCGACGGTCTTTTTTGCGCCAAGATCTTTGGCCCCATCAAGGACTACGAATGCCTGTGCGGCAAGTACAAGCGCCTGAAACACCGCGGTGTCATCTGCGAAAAGTGCGGCGTTGAAGTCACACAAACCAAGGTTCGCCGCGAGCGCATGGGTCACATCGATCTGGCCGCACCGTGCGCGCACATCTGGTTCCTGAAGTCGCTGCCGTCGCGCCTGGGCCTGGTGCTCGACATGACGCTGCGCGACATCGAACGCGTGCTGTACTTTGAAGCATATGTAGTCACCGACCCCGGCATGACCCCGCTGAAGAAATTCAGCATCATGTCGGAAGACGACTATGACGCCAAGCGCAAGGAATACGGTGATGAATACACCGCCAAGATGGGCGCGGAAGGCATCAAGGACCTGCTCGAAGGGCTGGATCTCGACGTTGAAATCGAGAAGCTGCGCAACGACCTGACCGGTTCCGAAATCAAGATCAAGAAGAACGCCAAGCGCTTGAAATTGATGGAAGCGTTCAAGAAGTCCGGCATCAAACCGGGCTGGATGGTGCTCGACGTGCTGCCTGTGCTGCCGCCGGACCTGCGTCCGCTGGTGCCACTGGACGGCGGCCGTTTTGCGACCTCCGACCTGAACGACCTGTATCGCCGCGTGATCAACCGCAACAGCCGTCTGCGCCGTTTGCTGGAGCTGAAGGCGCCTGAAATCATTGCCCGCAATGAAAAGCGCATGCTGCAGGAAGCTGTGGACTCGTTGCTCGACAACGGACGCCGCGGTAAGGCCATGACGGGCGCCAACAAGCGCGCACTGAAGTCTCTGGCCGACATGATCAAGGGCAAGTCAGGCCGTTTCCGCCAGAATTTGCTGGGCAAACGCGTCGACTACTCCGGCCGTTCCGTGATCACCGTGGGCCCAACACTCAAGCTGCACCAGTGCGGCTTGCCCAAGCTCATGGCGCTGGAACTGTTCAAGCCCTTCATCTTTGCGCAGCTTGAGTCGCGCGGCATCGCCACGACGATCAAGGCAGCCAAGAAGGAAGTCGAATCCGGCACGCCAGTGGTGTGGGACATCCTGGAAGAGGTGATCAAAGAGCACCCTGTGATGCTGAACCGTGCGCCTACGCTGCACCGTTTGGGCATTCAGGCCTTTGAACCCATCCTGATCGAGGGCAAAGCCATCCAGCTGCATCCGCTCGTCTGTTCGGCCTTCAATGCCGACTTCGACGGTGACCAAATGGCTGTCCACGTACCACTGTCGGTAGAAGCACAGATGGAAGCCCGCACCCTGATGCTGGCTTCGAACAACATCCTGTTCCCTGCCAACGGCGAACCGTCCATCGTTCCTTCGCAGGACGTTGTGCTGGGCCTGTACTACACGACCCGCGACCGTACCAACGGCAAGGGCGAAGGCCTGGTGTTCTCCGACACCGGCGAAGTGCGCCGGGCATTTGACGCGGGTGAGCTTGACCTGAACGCCCGCATCAGCGTGCGCCTGACCGAGTACACCAAAGACAAGGCCACCGGCGAATTTGTGCCGTCGACCAAGCTGTGGGAAACCACGGGCGGCCGTGCACTGCTGTCCGAGATCCTGCCCAAAGGTTTGCCTTTCTCCAACATCAACAAGGCGTTGAAGAAAAAGGAAATCTCCAAGCTGATCAACGTGTCTTTCCGCAAGTGCGGATTGAAAGAGACCGTGGTGTTTGCCGACAAGCTGCTGCAGTCGGGCTTCCGCCTGGCGACAAAAGCCGGCATCTCGATCTGCATCGACGACATGCTGATCCCCAAGGAAAAGCCCGCCATCATTGCGCGCGCACAAAAGGAAGTCAAAGAAATCGAGCAGCAGTATGTCTCGGGTCTCGTGACGTCCGGCGAGCGCTACAACAAGGTGGTCGACATCTGGGGCAAGTCCGGCGACGAAGTGTCCAAG
Organism: Polaromonas sp. P1_F6; assembly: GCF_056405695.1. Classification (NCBI taxonomy): domain Bacteria; kingdom Pseudomonadati; phylum Pseudomonadota; class Betaproteobacteria; order Burkholderiales; family Comamonadaceae; genus Polaromonas; species Polaromonas sp. P1_F6. Next base: position 241,522 of record NZ_JBFUBQ010000004.1, on the reverse strand, counting down.
GTGATGATGGCCCAGCTTTCGAAAGAAAAAGTACTGGACCGCAACGGCAAGGAAGTCGAGCAGGAGTCCTTCAACTCCATCTACATGATGGCCGACTCCGGCGCCCGCGGTTCCGCTGCGCAGATTCGCCAGGTCGCCGGTATGCGCGGTTTGATGGCCAAGCCAGACGGCTCCATCATCGAAACGCCGATTACCGCCAACTTCCGTGAAGGCCTGAACGTGCTGGAGTACTTCATCTCCACCCACGGTGCCCGTAAGGGTCTGGCCGATACGGCGCTGAAAACGGCCAACTCCGGCTACCTGACGCGCCGCCTTTGCGACGTGGTTCAGGATCTGGTGGTCACCGAAGAAGATTGCGGCACGCAAGAGGGTTCCCTCATGCGCGCCATCGTCGAAGGTGGTGAAGTCATCGAATCGTTGCGCGACCGTATCCTCGGCCGCACAGCGGTCGAAGACATCCTGCACCCGGAAAACCGCTCGGTGCTGGCCAAGGCCGGGGTCATGCTGGACGAAGACCTGATCGAAGAGCTCGAAGCAGCCGGCGTGGACGAAGTGAAAGTGCGCACGGCACTGACCTGCGAAACCCGTTTCGGTCTGTGCGCCAAGTGCTATGGCCGAGATCTGGGTCGCGGCGGCCTCATCAACATCGGCGAAGCCGTCGGTATCATCGCCGCGCAGTCGATCGGTGAGCCCGGCACGCAGCTGACGATGCGGACCTTCCACATCGGCGGCGCCGCATCGCGCGCAGCGATTGCCTCCAGCGTCGAAGCCAAGTCCAACGGCGTGATCGGTTTCAATGCGCCGATGCGCTATGTGACCAACAGCAAGGGCGAGCTGGTCGTGATCGCCCGTTCCGGCGAGATCATCATCCATGATGAACACGGCCGTGAGCGTGAGCGCCACAAGGTGCCGTACGGTGCCACGTTGACCGTCAAGGCCGACCAGACCATCAAGGCCGGCGCCATTCTGGCCAACTGGGATCCGCTGACGCGCCCCATCATTACCGAGTTCGCCGGCAAGGTGGCCTTCGAGAATGTGGAAGAAGGCGTGACGGTTGCCAAGCAGGTTGACGATGTGACGGGTCTGTCCACCCTGGTGGTGATCGATCCGAAACGCCGCGGCGCCACGAAAGTGATCCGTCCGCAGGTCAAGCTGATTGACGCCTCCGGCCATGAAGTCAAGATCCCCGGCACCGATCACTCGGTGACGATTGGCTTCCAGGTGGGTGCGCTGGTCCAGGTGCGTGACGGCCAGGACGTGGGCCCCGGCGAAGTGCTGGCCCGCATCCCGATCGAAGGCCAGAAGACCCGCGACATTACCGGCGGTCTGCCGCGTGTTGCCGAGCTCTTCGAAGCCCGTACGCCGAAAGACAAGGGCACGTTGGCTGAAATGACCGGTACTGTGTCCTTCGGTAAAGAAACCAAAGGCAAGGTCCGCTTGCAGATCACTGATCCTGAAGGCAAGGTCTGGGAAGACCTGGTTCCGAAGGAAAAGAACATCCTGGTGCACGAAGGCCAGGTGGTCAACAAGGGCGAGTCGATTGTGGACGGCCCGGCCGACCCGCAAGACATCCTGCGCCTGCTGGGTATGGAAGAGCTGGCACGCTACATCGTCGACGAAGTGCAGGACGTTTACCGTCTGCAGGGCGTGAAGATCAACGACAAGCACATTGAAGTGATTGTTCGCCAGATGCTGCGCCGCGTGGTCGTTGAAAACGTGGGTGACTCCAGCTACATCGCTGGTGAACAGGTCGAGCGTTCTGCCATGCTGGATGCCAACGACGCCCTGCGCGCTGACGGCAAGATTCCGGCAACGTTCAGCAACTTGTTGCTCGGTATCACCAAGGCTTCGCTGTCGACCGATTCGTTCATTTCTGCGGCTTCCTTCCAGGAAACCACCCGCGTGCTCACCGAGGCTGCCATCATGGGCAAGCGCGACGAGTTGCGTGGCCTGAAAGAAAACGTGATCGTCGGCCGCCTGATTCCCGCCGGTACCGGCATGGCCTACCACGAGGCACGCAAAGCCAAGGACCAGATGGACGACGCAGAGCGCCGCGCCATCGCTGAAGCCGAAGCGGCCGAGCTCGAAGCCATGCCCGCCGCAGCCGAAGCGGGTGGCGACAGCGCGGCTTCCGAGTAAGCCAGACTGACTCCCGCGCCGTAAAAGGCGCCAGGCCCCACATCCCGCAAGGGTGTGGGGCTTTTTTTATGGCAGGACGTCCGTCGCGTGGCAATCATGCAGGCGGGGATCTAAGCGAAATTGGGGTTTTGCGCATATCGGACGTGCGCAATCAGCTATAAAAATCATAGCGTTTGGTGGCAATCAAAAACAGCCTGCAAGCTTGCCGATTGAGCCCAAAAACAGTTAACCTCGCGGCAGTCGCCCGCCGAGCTGTCGGGTGAGTGTCAGCTCATGTCGCACCAAGGAATATCCATGCCTCTTAGCACGCTTGTTTTCGTCATTGTGTTTGCCTTGCTGGTTTTCTGGGCCGTAGGCGCCTACAACCGGCTGGTTCGGCTGAAAAACATCATTGCCAACGCTTTCGCCCAGATCGATGTGCAGCTCAAGCGCCGCTACGACCTGATTCCCAATCTGGTCGAAGCCGCCAAAAAATACCTGCAGCATGAGCAAAGCACGCTTGAGGCGGTGATGCTTGCGCGCAACCAGGCGCGCACGGCCAGCGATGCGGTGCGCAGCCGCCCGGCCAATGCTGGCGCCGTTGTGGCGCTGGCCGCCGCCGAGCAGTCGCTGGACGGCAGCCTGGGGCGGCTTTTTGCCGTAGCCGAGGCCTACCCCGAACTCAAGGCCGACCAGACCATTCGTGAACTCAGCGAAGAGCTCACCAGCACCGAAAACAAGGTCGGTTTTGCCAGGCAGGCTTATAACGATGCCGTGCTGGACTACAACAATGCGCAGGGGCAGTTTCCCGCGCTGCTGATTGCCCGCACGTTCGGTTTTGCGCCCTCAGCCATGCTGCGCGCAACCGAAACACCGGCCGAGCGTCAGGCTGTGCGTGTCCAGTTCTGAAAACGTGGCCCCCACGCTTGTCACTTCGTGTATCACGCGAGGCCTTGCAGGCCGCGGCTCKCGAGACGCTTCGCCTCTGTCGCCTGTCCAAAGCTGCTCAAGCAGCTTTGGAGCCGCAGGCTCCAGCCCCTCGGGGGTCGCTACGCCTGCGGCCCGGCAAAGCCGGTTCCGCGGCCCTGGCTGGTTTGGATCCTCTGTAAGCTGCCTGCGTGCTCCTCGGGTATTGAAGGGGCGGGCTGTGAATGCGCTTTTTTGAGCGCCAGGAGACAGCGCGCGGGCAGACCACGCGGCTGCTGGTGCTGTTCGGCTTGACAGTGCTTGCACTGGTTGTGGCGGTCAATGCCGCGCTGGCGCTCACCTGGCGCCTGGTGGCCCCCGGCTTCAGTGGCTACCCCGGCTACTTCTTTGCGGTCAACACGGGCATGACCCTGCTGTTCGTGTTTGGCGGCTGGTGGCTGGAAACCTCTGCGCTGAAGGGCGGCGGTGAGAAGCTGGCGCGCCGTGCGGGTGCCCGGGAAGCCTGGCCAGCCAGCCGGGAGGCCGAACAAAAGCTGTGCAACATCGTGAGTGAGCTTGCCATTGCCGCCAGCATGCGGCCGCCCCAGGCCATGGTGCTCGACCGGGAAGAGGGCATCAATGCGTTTGCCACCGGCTGGAATGAGGACGACTCGGTGGTGGCGGTAACGCGCGGTGCACTGGAGTATCTGACACGCGACGAGCTGCAGGGCTTGGTGGCACATGAATTCAGCCATATACGCGAAGGCGATACGCGTCTGAACATGCGGCTGGCCGGTATGGTGTTCGGGCTTGAGATGGTCTTCAACCTCGGACGCAGCATGTGCGCGCAGAACGACAGCGGCGGGCGTTCTTTCCTTGCCTTGCCCGGCTTTGCCATCATGACCACAGGCTCGCTCGGATGGCTTGCGGGGCGTGCACTGAAGGCGGCGGTGTCGCGCCAGCGCGAGTTCCTGGCAGATGCGCGAGCCGTGCAGTTCACGCGCAGCAAGGATGGCCTGGGTGGCGTGCTGCGCAAGGTGGCGGGCCAGCAGGCGCAGGGGCTGATGCCGCGCAGCGTGCACCCGGCCGTGCAGCACATGCTGCTGGTGGGCCTTCGTGCAGATACCCACTGGTTCGCCAGCCATCCTCCATTGGCCGAGCGCATTCGCCGCATCTATGGCCGGTCAATGGAGGCGCTACCCACGCAGCGCGATGATGAAATGCCGACGCGGCCGGACGCCATTTTCTAGATTCGCCATGGCAGCAATAACTTTCCAATAAGCACATCGCCATTGGGTTGAACGGCAGGGCTCCAACTGCTGCCGAAGTACTGGATACTCCCTATAGGGTGCAGGGAGCGCGACGTTAAATTGTCAGTTGAAAAGACGGCTGCCCCAAAACGACAGGAGAACCTATGAGAACGTTACGTCTTCCAATATTCAGGAGCTTCAAGCGCCTTGCGCTGCCCTTGCTCTGCCTTGCGCTCAGCCCCATGGCGCAGGCGCAAAACGCCGGCACCAAAGAAGCGCTCTACGCCAGGGGTCTGGCGGCAACCTGCGCCAACTGTCACGGTACCAATGGCAAAGTGGTTCAGGGTTCCGCGGTCACTTCGCTTGCAGGCCTCGACAAGGGTTACATCGTTGCGCAGATGAACGCCTTCAAGGCCGGTACGCGGCCCGCCACGGTGATGCACCAGATCAGCAAGGGCTTCAACGACGCGCAGATCGAGTCGCTGGCCAGCTACTTTGCTGCACAGAAGAAGTAAGGAACAGACACCATGAATACGTCTCCTCACACTGTTTCGCTGGCGGGCTTCAAGCGCCGCTCTTTCCTGCAGTCAAGCGCTGCCCTGGGCCTGCTGGGCCTGGCCGGTTGCGCCAGCACCTCGATTCCTTCCAAGGCCAAAGTGGTTGTTATAGGCGGCGGCTACGGCGGCGCCACAGCTGCCAAATATGTGCGCCTGCTCTCGGACAACAAGATCGACGTGGTGCTGATCGAGCCGCAGGACGCGTTTATCTCCTGCCCTATCTCCAACCTCGTGCTCAGCGGCGGCAAGCAGATCGGCGACCTTACGACGTCGTATGCGGGCCTGTCGCGCAACCACGGCGTCACCGTGGTGAAGGACTACGCCAGCGCCATCGATACCGCGAAGAAAACGGTTACGCTGGCAGGCGGCGCCACCATCGCCTATGACAAGCTGGTGGTCTCGCCTGGTGTCGAACTGATGTTCGGCAGCATCGAGGGCCTGAAAGACGCCAATGCCTCCGGCCAGGTCCTGCAGGCCTGGAAGGCCGGCGCGGAAACCGTGGCGCTGCGCCGGCAGCTTGAAGCCATGCCCGACGGCGGCGTTTACGCGATCACCATTCCCGAAGCGCCATACCGTTGCCCACCCGGCCCGTACGAACGCGCCAGCGTCATTGCCGGCTACTTCAAGGCCGCCAAACCGCGCAGCAAGGTGCTCATCCTTGATGCCAATCCGGACGTGACATCCAAAGGGCCGCTCTTCAAGAAAGTGTGGGCCGAGCAGTACAAGGGCATCGTCGAATACCGGGGCCAGCACAAGGCCACGTCGGTCGATGCGAAGGCCGGCCTTATCAAATTTGATGTGCAGGACGACGTGAAAGCCAACGTGCTCAATGTGCTGCCCGCCATGCGTGCCGGCACGATTGCCGTGCAGGCAGGCCTCAACAACCAGGCCAACAACCGCTGGTGCGGCGTTAATTACCTGACGTTTGAATCCACTGCCGCAAAGGACGTGCATGTTCTCGGCGACTCCATTCAGGTCGCGCCGGCCATGCCCAAGAGCGGCCACATGGCCAACAACCATGGCAAAGTGGCGGCCGCCGCCATCGTGGCCCAGCTCTCGGGCTGGGAGGTCAACCCCGCGCCCATGCTCACCAATACCTGCTACAGCTTTGTCGACAACAAGAATGTGATCCATGTGGCCAGCGTGCATGAGTATGTGGTGGCAGAGAAAACTTTCAAGGCGGTAGCCGGCTCCGGCGGCGTCAGTGCCGGGCCTACCGAGCTTGAGGGCGTCTACGCGCTGAACTGGGCGAGCAATATCTGGGCAGACAGTCTCAGTTAGCCCCCACGGTCGTTCGCTTCGCGTAACTCCCTGCCCCCCGAGGGGGCCGCTGCGCCTGCGGTCCGGCAAAGCCGGTCCCGCGGCCCCTGCTTGCAATTCGGGGTGGCGCGGCGGGGACTTGCTACTGGTCTAATACAGGTTGCCGTCCCCTTCGGGCGGTATCCGTGAGACAAATGCAAGACAACCCGACCCAAGTCCCCCTGTGGCGCCAGCTTCAGGGCGCTGCTTCCCTTTTAATGGCCGTGCGTGATGGCCAGTCCATGACCGCCGCGCTGGAAGATGTGGATGCCGCGTTGCGGCCCGGCGTCCAGGCGCTGGGTTTTCACACGCTGCGCTGGCTGGGCCGCGCCGAGGCCTTGCGCCAGCAACTGGCGCGCCGCCCGCCGCCGCCCGAGGCAGATGCGTTGCTGTGTGTCGCCCTCGCCTTGGCCTGGAACGAAATCGATGTCAGCTGGCCGGAACAATTTTCCGGCGGGCCGCCCCCAGGAAAATTAGCCCCTTCTTCTTCTGAATGGGGCAGCGCACCGCCGAAGGCCCGCGAAGCGACAAGCGCGGGGGCCAGATACACGGCACACACGTTGGTCGACCAGACCGTTGAAGCCGCCAAGCGCGGCGACGCCACACAGCACCAGGCCAGCTTTATCAATGGGTGCCTGCGCCGGTTCTTGCGCGAACGCGAGGAGCTGGTGGCACGCACCGAGAAAAGCCCGCAGGCCGTGTGGAACCATCCCCAGTGGTGGATAGACCGGGTGCGCAAGGACCACCCCGGGGACTGGCAGGCCATACTGCAGGCCAACAATACCCAGGCACCGCTGATCTTGCGCATTAATGAGCGAAAAACGACTCAAGCCCAATACCAGCATGCGCTGGCAGCTATCAATATTGAAGCAACACCGGTCGGCAGGCAGGGAGTCATCCTCGCCCGTGCGCAGGCCGTGAGCTCGTTGCCGGGCTTTGCGGAAGGGCATTTTTCGGTTCAGGACGCCGCGGCGCAGCTGGCTGCGCCTTTGCTTCTGGATGGTTTGAAAGCCGAGGGCGGTGAAGCCGGGAGGCTGAAAGTGCTGGATGCCTGTGCTGCACCGGGCGGCAAAACCGCTCACCTGCTTGAACTGGCCGATTGCGACGTGACAGCGCTGGACATTGATGCGCGCCGCTGCGAGCGCGTGAAGCAGAATCTGCACCGCCTGGGTCTGCAGGCTGACATCCGTGTCGGCGATGCCGGCCAGCCTGATTCCTGGTGGGATGGGCAGGCATTCGACGCGATCCTGCTGGATGCACCCTGTACGGCTTCGGGCATCGTGCGGCGCCACCCGGATGTACGCTGGCTGCGCCGGCCCACGGACATCACCCAATTGGCCGACATCCAGGCGCATTTGCTTAAAACGCTCTGGCTTTTGCTCAAGCCCGGCGGGCGCCTGCTGTATTGCACCTGTTCAGTTTTTCGCGCGGAAGGCGACAACCAGATACAAACGTTTCTTACGCACCACACCGACGCCTTATTAAAGCCTTCGCCGGGGCATTTGCTCCCCCAAAGTGGCGTCGGAGCGACGGTCTTCCCGGACAATTTGATGCGTGAACACGACGGTTTCTATTACGCCCTCCTTGAAAAACGCAGCCGCTGACAGCTGGCGGCGTGCGGTGGGCATCATGGGGCGTTTTCTGCCAGGGCTGTGCCTTTGCATCGCGATGGCCGCACCGGGACCGGCGTTGGCCACCGAGATCACGCAGCTGCGCGTGGAGCGCGGTGACGATGGTGTTCACCTGTCCGCGCAGGTCCGGTTTGAGCTTCCGGCGGTCGTGGAAGACGCCCTGCTCAAGGGGATCCCGATGTTTTTTGTGGTCGAAGCCGACATTTACCGCGACCGCTGGTACTGGACGGACCCGCGCGTGGCCAGTGCGGCCCGCACCGTTCGCCTGGCATACCAGCCATTGACCCGCCGCTGGCGCGTCAACATTGCTTCGGGCCTCATCACCAGTTCGGCGGGCCTGCGCGCCACACTGAACCAGAATTACGAGACCCTTCCCGAGGCCCTGTCTGCCATCCAGCGCGTGGCGCGCTGGAAAATCGCCGATGCGGCCGAGGTCGACCCCGACGCCGCCCACAAGCTTGATTTCAGTTTCAGGCTCGACCTGACGCAGCTGCCGCGCCCCTTCCAGATCGGGGTAGCCGGGCAAAAAGACTGGAATATCTCCGCGCAGGTCAGGGAGCGGCTGAAACTGGAGCCCGCCACGCCTGTGGTCTCCAGCGCCGAGGGCGTCAAGTGAACCTGCAGGTCAGCGGCGGCTCCCTCAAGAGCAGCAAGGCTTTTCGCTGGACGGTCGGTGTCGGGGTGGGGGCCATCGCGGCGCTCGGCCTGGTGCTGATGTTCCTGCTGACGCAGGCCACCGGCAATCGCGAGCTGTACGAGCGCAATTACGCACTGCTCTTTGTGCTCAACGTGGCCGTTGCCGGCTTGCTGCTGCTGGTCATCGGATGGATTGTGGCGCGCCTTGCACTGCGGCTGTACCGCGGCCGCTTCGGCAGCCGGCTGCTGGTCAAGCTGGCCGCCATCTTTGCGCTGGTCGGCCTCATGCCGGGGCTGATGATTTATGTGGTGTCCTACCAGTTTGTGTCGCGGTCGATTGAAAGCTGGTTTGACGTGGAAGTGGAGGGGGCGCTGGCGGCCGGGTTGAACCTGGGCCGGGCCACGCTGGACACCCTGGCCGCCGACCTTGGCAACAAGACACGACAGGCCGCCACCCAAATTTCCGAGACGCCGGACGCCATGGCTGGCCTCGCACTTGAACGCCTGCGCGACCAGCTCCAGGCCAGCGATGTGGTGCTCTGGAGCCCCTCGGGCCAGGTGATCGCCAGCGCAGGTGAGTCGCGATTTCTGCTGAAACCCGAACGCCCTTCGGTGCAGCAACTGCGCGCAGCACGCACACAGCGCGTCGTCACGCAGATTGAAGGCCTCGATGAGGTGGTGTCTGCCGGCAACGGCGAGCTGGCCGCAGGTGGGGCTGCCGGTACCGCGCCGGGGGCCGTTGCGCGGGTCAAGGCGATTGCCGTGGTGAACAACCCCAATGTGAACGTGCTGGGCGACGCGCGGTTTTTGCAGGTGACCCAGCTGCTGCCTGAGGGCCTGGTGGCCAATGCTGTCGCCGTCCAGGAAGCTAACCGCGAATACCAGGAGCGCGCGCTGGCACGCGGAGGCCTGCGCAAGATGTATATAGGCACACTCACGCTCAGCTTGTTCCTGGCCGTATTCGGTGCGGTACTGCTGGCCGTGGTGCTGGGCAACCAGCTGGCCAAGCCGCTGCTGGTGCTGGCGGAGGGCGTGCGCCAAGTGGCCCAGGGCGACTTGACACCCAAGGCCGCCCTGCAGGGCAAGGACGAGCTGGGCGGGCTCACGCGTTCTTTTGCCGACATGACACAGCAGCTGGCCGATGCCCGCTCGGCAGTGCAGCAAAGCATGAGCCAGGTTGATGCCGCGCGCGCCAACCTGCAGACCATTCTGGACAACCTCACCGCCGGCGTGATCGTGCTGGATGTGCATGGCCGCATCCAGTCCAGCAACCCTGGGGCTACCCGCATCCTGCGTGCGCCGCTGGCGGCATACCACGGAAAATCGCTGGGCGAAGTGCCAGGCCTGGGCCTGTTTGCCAAAGATGTGCTGGCCCAGTTCACCGATTACCTCAGCGATGGTGCGCCGCACGGGCTTGAGCATTGGCAGCAGTCTTTTGAGCTCAACGCGGCCGTGCCCGGTGCGCCCGACAACGCCATCACGCTGATCGCCCGTGGCGCCAAGATGCCGGGCACCGAAGAGTTTTTGCTGGTGTTTGACGATGTTTCCGAAATGGTGTCGGCCCAACGCGCGCAGGCCTGGGGCGAGGTGGCGCGCCGCCTGGCCCACGAGATCAAGAATCCGCTCACGCCGATCCAGCTGTCGGCTGAGCGCCTCGAAATGAAACTCACCGGCAAGGTCGGCGAACCCGAGCAGCTGTTGCTCACCAAATCCGTCAAAACCATCGTCGACCAGGTCGACGCGATGAAGCGGCTTGTGAATGAATTCCGCGACTACGCCCGCCTGCCGGCAGCCGAACTCAAGTCTGTTGACCTCAATGCATTGATCAACGATGTGATGCAGCTCTACCTCAGTGACGATCACAGCGAACTGCGCAGCGGCAGTGCCGCGGTTCCGGTCGTTACAGAGCTGGACCCCAAGGCCCCGAAAATCCAGGGCGACGATCAGCAGCTGCGCCAGGTCATCCACAACCTGCTGCAGAACGCCCAGGATGCGCAGGAAGGCAAGGAGGACGGACGGGTTACGCTCAAGACCGAATACTCTGAAACGTCCAGGCGTGTGCGTCTGACGGTGCGCGACAACGGAACGGGCTTCCCCGAACATATCCTTAAACGCGCGTTCGAGCCCTACGTCACGACCAAGGTAAAGGGCACGGGTCTGGGGCTCGCGGTCGTCAAAAAAATTGCAGATGAACACGGAGCCCGTATCGATATTTCAAATCGCGTAGCAGACGGTTTGGTGCAAGGGGCACAAGTGTCGTTATCATTTGCAGTTGTGGCTTAACAACACATTCAGTAACACTTCGATATCCGCACGGCATTCGCAATAACAGGCAGGCAGCAATTCAATCATGGCAAATATTCTGGTGGTCGACGACGAGCTGGGCATACGCGACCTTCTCTCAGAAATTCTTAATGACGAAGGGCATCAGGTCGAGCTCGCCGAGAACGCCGCTCAGGCCCGCGCCGCCCGCGGACGTTCCAGGCCCGACCTCGTGCTACTGGACATCTGGATGCCCGACACTGACGGCGTGACGCTGCTCAAGGAGTGGTCTTCCAGTGGCTTGCTGACCATGCCCGTCATCATGATGAGCGGCCACGCCACGATCGATACGGCAGTCGAGGCTACCAAGATCGGTGCCATGGCGTTTCTTGAGAAACCCATCACCCTGCAAAAACTCCTGAAGGCCGTGGAGCAGGGCCTCACCAAGGCAGCTCCCCGCAAACCCGCCGTAATGAACAGCAGCCCCGCGGCACACGCAGCCGACCTCACGGTAGAAGCCGTGATGACCGGCGGGACCTTGCCGACACCCGTCGACCTGGGTCCTCAGGCCACACAAAGCTTTTTGCTTGAAAAGCCCCTGCGCGATGCACGTGACGAATTTGAAAAAGCCTACTTCGAATTTCATTTGGCCAAGGAAGGCGGCTCCATGACCCGTGTGGCGGAGAAAACCGGCCTTGAGCGTACCCACCTCTACCGAAAGCTCAAGCAACTCGGCGTGGATCTGACCCGCGGCAAACGCGGCGTCTGACTCGCCGGCCCCCAGCGGGCCGGGCCTCCCTTTCTGGTGATATATAATCTGAGGCTCAGGCCCGGTAGCTCAGTCGGTAGAGCAGAGGATTGAAAATCCTTGTGTCGGTGGTTCGATTCCGCCCCAGGCCACCATATTCCATGCGCCCCAGCGCCCTTTTAGGGTTCTGGGGCGTTTCTACAATTCTTGTAGGTTTTCTACAATCCCATGACTTCCAGGTTGTTCGGTGTTAGCTTGGAAAGCTTCAAAGCAACCTTCGACCTGGAAAGGTCGCGCATAGGATCAGTGGATGGTTTACGGGCGTTGGCAATACTGATGGTATTCAACGTCCATTTTTTTGGCTTCTATTCCGCCCAAAACTACTTCCTGGCCAACGACAGTCTGCTGAGCAGGGTGATTGGCATCCTTCGCGCAGGGCATTTGGGTGTTGATCTGTTTTTTGTGATCAGCGGATATTTAATCTATCTGAGCATTCGCGGTAAGCGCCAAGGGTTTTCATTCTTTAAAAAACGCGCACTTCGGTTGCTTCCTGTTCATGTCCTTGTTTGCCTCTACGTTGCAACCGGTACCACAGGAATCAGCATTGGAATTGTGGCGTTGAATGCCAGTTTTCTTGCCCCCCTATTTGGAGTACCACTACTTAACGATGTAACGTGGTCATTAACATGGGAATGGCTTTTTTACCTGTTCATTTTTGCAGCGGCGGCACTGAACTTTAAAAACGAGATTTGGTTGATTGTCACGGTAGCTCTACTTGCAGCCAGTTTCCCATATCTGGCACGTGAAGTCATTGGCTGGCCAGTGTTTTTCCAACCGGAGCGATTCATTGGATTTTTGTTTGGTGTCGCCCTGGTCTTGTTTCAAAGGTTTAAGGAGTCAATTGTCCAGTCGGCTGTCTGGCAGGCTGCAGTAGGCACGTCATTTTTGGGCATTTTGATTTTGCAAATAATTTGGTCTCTTTGGAGCGGACGAATTGTGACTTATCCTTTTCAAGCAGGTTTTTACATAATTGCGGGTATTTTTTTTACCGTCATTTTGCAAGCTTGCTTACAGGAAGGAAGTAAAGTGCAGCGGTTTTTTGCTCATACATTGTTGCGCTTCATTGGGAAAATCAGCTACTCTTTTTACATCATTCACGCGATAGTAATCGGCACTTTTCTTAACCGCTTTTCGCCCGCTGATTCAATCGGCATGGTGTTTTTTTATTACGCCGTGGTTCTATGCGCCGTCATAATTTTGGCTAGTGGACTGTATTACCTGCTTGAAAAACCATACTTCAATAGAGCCGTTGAAGGCTGAGTTTCGATTTTGGCGATGATGACAAGCCTGCTGGCGTCCGGTTTCACCCGCGTTCCCGTTCGGGCTTTCAACGGAACTCAACAGCCTTCGAGTGGCCCGTCGCTCATGTCCAGCCTCCATCGATGACCAGGTCCTGCGCCGTCATCATTTCACTGTCATCGGAAGCCAGGAACATTGCTGCCTTCGCAATATGTTCAGGCATCAAATCCCCCGGCAGGCATTGCGCACGGGCCAGGTCTGCCTTGGACTCGGGTGTGACCCACAGCCGCAACTGTTTTTCCGTCATGGTCCAACCCGGCACCAGGGTGTTCACCCGAATGCGGAAGGGCCCGAAGTCTCGCGCCAGGCTCCTGGTGAGCCCTTGCACGGCCGCCTTGCAGGTGGTGTAAACCGGCATGCCGCCTTGCTTGAGCATCCAGCTGACCGAGCCGAAGTTGACGATGGAGCCACCGCCCAGCGCTTTCATGTCCGGCGCGACTTCCTGTGCCGCGAAGAACTGGTGCTTCAGGTTCACGGCGACACCCGCGTCCCAGGATTGCGGTGTCGTGTCCTCGATCAGGTGTCGCTCGTCGTTGGCCGCGTTGTTCAGCAACACCCGGATCGGCCCGATCTGGGAGCGAAGCACTTTGATCGCCTGGCGCATTTCGTCAGTGTCGGTGACGTCGCTGCGCATGAAATGCACGCGCTTGCCGAGCTCCTTCGCCACACTTGCCTGAAGGGCGAGTGCGTTGTCCACGTCGATGTCGATGAACCCGACCTTCGCATCTTGCGCTGCGAACTGCCGCACCAAGGTGGCACCGATGCCGGTCGACCCCCCGGTGATGAGGACGGACCGGTCTTTCAGGCTGGGATAGCGAGTTTGCATGTTCATGTGAATCGTCTCCTAAATTGCGATGTGCAGCGGCGGGGGGCACGCGCGATGCTAGGCTCGACTCGGGCCCGGCACCAATTCAATTTCCGGTGCGAGCGATAGCAATCCGCGCATCGTGCGCTCATGGATGCACACCTCAGGGGACGGGGTCAGTCCCCCACCCAACGCAGCTCGGAGGCGCGCAGATGGGCGAGCATGGCAGCCTGTGCGGCTATCGGATCGCGTGCATCCAGAGCGCTGAGAATAGCTTCATGTTCCTTCAGCGCAGCCTTCCAGGTGCGTGGGTTCTCGTATTTCGAAGACAGCTTGGCCGAGATCGGGCTGTGCCGTTCATCGAACAACTCGGCGATGATGCGGGCCATAACCGAATTACCACTCATCTGCGTGAGCGTCATGTGAAAGCGTCGATCAAGATCCAGCGGGGCGCGGTTGCGATCCGTTTCAGCCCTCATTCTCGTGACGATCGTCCTAAGCTGCTTGAGCTGCTCAGGGGTGCCGCGCGCGCAGGCAAGGATCACCACCGCGCTCTCCAGGGCGGAGCGCGTCTGCATCAGTTCCCTTGGGCTCTCGCCGAGTGCGGGTGTGGCCTTCCCGGAAGTGCGTTTAGGTTGAGGGCAGACGTAGACACCCGAGCCGCCACGGATCTCGACACTGCTCTGGACGTCCAGGGCAATCAATGCCTCGCGCAGCGAAGGGCGGGACACGCCCAGGAGCAATGCCAGCTCGCGCTCGGCCGGCAGACGGTCGCCGACCTGGAACGATCCTTTGGCGATCAATTCCCTGATCTGATCGGCGATCTGCTGATACAGGCGGCGGGGTTCGGCAGGCTTGGTAACTCTCATGACGGGGAAGGTGTAACGAAAGGATCATACCGTCGGGCGGTGCCCCTGCGTGGCCATGGCCGGTAAGTTGTGGTGGAAAAACCTTGTCTGGTCAGACCAAAATTGGTACATTCAAAAAATTGGCATGACCAAATTTATCAACCTTCAACGCTTCGATCTCGCTTCGATCCGGCTCGTGGTGCTTTGCGCCGAGTCCGGTTCATTGTCGGAAGCTGCGCGTCGCTGCCACTTGTCCCTGTCGGGCGCCAGCCACCGGCTGAAAGCTTTCGAGGACGCGGTCGGGGAGCCCGTCTTCCAGCGCCACCGCCGGGGACTGCGCATCACCATCCGTGGGCGCCACGTGGTGTACTGCGGCATGCAGCTTCTGGACTGGGTCGACCGCCTGGCCGGGCCGGCCTTGTTTGATGGCGAGATGCCGGAACGAATTTTGAACGGAGTATCAGAGGCTGCGAAAGTACCGCTTCCGCTGCTGGGAGTCTCCCCAGGTTTTCCGAGATTCGAAAGCTCGCTGCCGAGAGTGGTCAGTCCAAATTAGCAAATATATCGTTACCGGCCTGACCCCTGCACAAGGCCAATCATGCTGACGTGATCCGTGAAGGAACGCGGATTCCGGTTCCTCGCCCACGATGGAAAGTACGTCCTCGTTTCCATCGTCCGCGACAGTATTACTCTCTCCGATCCTGAGTTCCACAAGCGCGAAGCCACGTTACTTGGCGGCCGCAACGCGACGGTCGAGGATTTCCGGACTGTCATGTCGCCCCGCTCCTGGAGCTCGCCGTCCGTGTTGGCGTCGCAGGCAGGCTGACCCGCCTGCGGCGCCTTGGGCCCTGAGGGGCGATGCAGCCTTCGAAGCGGCGCAAGTCAAGGGAAAGCCCTGATGCGGTCCGTTATGGCCAGACCAAAAATGAATTGGTTAAGTTTTGGCCTGGCCAAATGCTTCGCGCAATCCTGCGCCGTTGTCAGCTCGCCGGCTTCAGAGACCGGCTTACTCTAAACAGGAGACAAGCATGCAAACGAGACGAGATATTCTGGCCGCGGGCGCGGCCGCAACACTGGCCGGCCTGGGCGCGCCGGCGCTGGCGCAGACCTACGAGCCGGCCTGCTTCAAGCCGTTCTCCGGCAACACCAAGACCATTCAGTATCCGGCCAAGAAGGGGCCGTACCGTATCGCGCTGGCCAATGGTTATGCTGGCAACAGCTGGCGCATCCAGATGATCAAGTCGCTGAAGGCTTATGCAGCAACGCCGGAGATGAAGCAACACATCAAGGAGCTGAAGGTCGTGTCCACCGGCACGGACGTGGCTGCTCAACTTGGTGCCATCGACAACTTCATCAATGCGGGTTTCGACGCCATCCTCACGATCGCGGTGTCGCCCACCTCGTTCAAGCCGGTGATCAAGCGCGCCAAGGAGGCCGGTGTCGTGCTGATCCCGTTCGACAATGTGCTCGACACCGACGAGGTGATTCAGGTGAACGAAGACCAGCTGGAGATGGGCCGCCTGATGGGCCGCTGGCTGGAGAAAAATGGCGTGACCAGCGGCAAGGTGCTGGAGATCCGCGGCCTGCCGGGCAACTCGGTGGACCGCGACCGCCACCTGGGTTTCCGCGAGATCATGGACAAGCACAAGCAGGTCCAGATCATCGAAGTGGTGGGCAACTGGGACGACGGCACTTCGCAGAAGGTAGCGGCCGACGCGATTGCCGTGCATGGCCGCTTCAACGGCATCTACACGCAGGCTGGATCCAACGGCACCATTCGTGCGCTGATCGAGGCCAAGCACCCGTTCGTGCCGATCGGTGCGGAAGGGGAAAATGGCTTTCGCAAGATGGTCTATCAGCACCATAAGGACGGCCTCAAAGGCGCTTCGGCCGCGCAGTCGCCTGGCCTGGTCTCCGTGGCCCTGAAGGCGGCCATCGCCGCACTGCAAGGCCAAAAGCTGCCGCAGTACATCTCGGTGCCCATTCCCTACGTGGAATACCAGAACATGGCACCCGGCAAGAACTTCTACCCGGATTTGCCCGACACCTTCTACGTGGCCAACGAGTTTCCGCCTTGCAACATCAACCTGACGGCGCCGGACATCATGAAGCAGAGCGAGGGAAATACCTGAGATCAGCCTTGGAGTTTTAACGCCGGGCTGTGTGGCCGCGCCCGGCTTTTTCCTGTTTGGAGGCTTTTCTTTTCGTGACCCAGAAACTCTTGCTCGAACTCCAGGGCATCACCAAGCACTACGGCGGCGTATGTGCGCTTGACAGCGCGGACTTTGCTTGTACGGCAGGTGAAATCCACGCTGTTCTGGGCGAGAACGGTGCCGGCAAGTCGACCTTGATCAAGATCATCGCCGGCGTCGTTCAGCCCGACGCGGGTCGCATCCTGCTGGACGGCAAGGAACTGCGGCTGGACTCTCCGAACGCCGCGCGCGAGCGCGGCATCGTCTGCGTGTTCCAGGAACTGTCGCTGGTCCCGGACTTGTCCGTGTGCGACAACATTTTCCTGTCCAGGCCCCCGATGAAGTACGGCCTGATCGACGCCAGGACTCAGCAAGAGCGAGCTACCGAGCTACTCTCCTTGCTGGGTTGCGGCGACATCCATCCCATGGACCGCGTGCGCGACCTGCCGCTATCCCGCCGGCAGGTCGTCGAAATTGCCAAGGCGCTAGGTGCGCAGCCGCGCCTGCTCATCCTGGACGAGGCGACCTCCGCCCTCAGCAGCGAAGACGTGGAACGCCTGTACCGCCTGCTCTTCAGTCTGCGAGACCAGGGCGTCGCAGCGCTGTTCATCTCGCACCGCATGCACGAGGTCAAGGCGCTCGCTGGTACCTGTTCGGTCTTTCGCAGTGGTCGCCGCGTCGACACGTTTGCCAACGGCACGCGGACCGACGCTGAAGTGGTGCAACTCATGATCGGTCGTGACGTCGCCAAGTCGTACCCGCCCAAGACCGGTCCGGCCACGGATGCACACCCGGCTGTCACGGTCAAGTCCTTGAGCTGGGAGCCCAGCCTCCGGGACATTTCGCTGGAGATTCTGCGAGGCGAGATCGTCGGCCTGGGAGGGCTGGACGGACAGGGGCAGCGCGAATTGCTGCTGGCGCTTTTCGGCGTGCTTAAGGGTGTGCACGGCGAAATCGAGGTTTTTGGTCAACCGGTCGCCAATCTGGCGCCACACATATGCAAGCAACCCGGGCTGGGGATTGCCCTCATCCCGGAGGATCGCAAGACCGAAGGGTTGGTCTTGCCCATGAGTATCCGTGAGAATGCGAGCCTTGCCCGGCTGGAGGCGCTCACGCGCTACGGCTTGCTGAGCCCGGGGGGCGAGCAGGCGGCCGTGGCGCAGATGGTGGACAAGTTGCGCATCAAGATCGGTTCCGTGGAAGACCCGGTGCAGACCTTGTCCGGCGGCAACCAGCAGAAGGTGGTGATCGCCAAGTGGCTGATGACCCAGCCGCGCGTGCTCCTGCTGAACGATCCCACACGCGGCATCGATGTGGCCACCAAGCAGGAAATCTATGTCCTGTTGCGCCAGCTTGCTTCCCAGGGCGTGGCCATCCTGCTCTACTCCACCGACTACGAAGAACTGATCGGCCTGGCGGACCGCATCCTGATCATGTACGAAGGACGCATCGCGCGCACGCTTGTCGGGGAGGAGATCACCGAGCAGGCGATTGTGGCCTCATCCCTCAACGTATCCCTCGCTTCAACCGAACCGGAGGCCGTCACATGAACAGGGAAGAATGGCTGCGAGGGCTGCGCCGCAACAGTGGTCCGCTGAGTGCGCTGGTGGTGTTCATCCTGATGTTTTCGCTGTACCTGCTGGAGCATCCGCGCTCGATATCGGTCGGCATCGTCACCACGGCCTCGAACAAGGCGGCGCTGCTGGCCATCGTTGCGATGGCCCAGACCCTGCCTGTCATCACGCGCGGCCTGGACCTCTCCGTGGGGATGGTGATGGTGCTCACCAGTTGCCTGGCCTCCGTCGTGGTGAACGGTGCGCCTTGGCAAGTGGCACTCGGGGTGGTGCTGGTATTGGCCTCCGGGGCGGCGGCCGGTGCCCTGAATGGTGCAATCGTCGTATTCGGGCGCCTGCAGCCGATCATCGTCACGCTCGCCACGGGCGCAGTGTTCTTCGGCCTGGCCTTGCTGCTGCGTCCTGCGCCGGGCGGGGAGGTCAGCGAGGGCTTGTCAGACGCGCTGACCGGTCGTCTCTTCGGCACGATTCCCACAACGCTGGTGTTGCTGGCCGTGGTCATCGTGCTGGGCTGGATGCCCTTCAGGCGCACGGTCATCGGCCGCGCCTGTTATGCCGTGGGGTCGTCCGAGCAGGCGGCTTATCTTTCGGGCGTTCCGTCGCAGCGGGCCAAATTCATCGCGTACACCGCCGCGGGACTGCTTTCAGGGCTTGCCGGGTTGCTGCTGTCGCTGATCTCCCTGTCGGGCGAGGCCAGCTCGCCGCAGGCGGGCCTGTACACCCTCAATTCCATCGCGGCGGTCGTGATCGGCGGAACCTCGCTCTATGGGGGCGCAGGGGGCATGGTGGGATCGGTGTTGGGTGCCTTCGTGTTGCGCACCATTGGCGACCTGCTGTTCGTGTTCAATGCGCCTGCGCTTTGGCAGCCGCTGTTCGAAGGACTCATCCTTCTGGCTGCTGTGTGCGTCGGCGCGCTCCACGTGCTTCGCCTGCGAAACCGCCTGGACCTGTTCTGATGACCAGCCTCTCCGTTGACACTCCGCGCTCCTCCGCCACCAGCAAGCGTGTGTTCCAGCGACTGCTGTTGAATCCGCCGGCCATGGTGGCCCTGTGTTCGCTGGCCCTTCTGCTGGCCGCCAGCGTCGTCAACAGCAACTTCCTGATGCCGGGCTACCTGCTGCTGCAACTGCAGATCGCCGCCTTCCTTGGCATCACAGCCGCCGGGCTCATGGCCGTCATCCTGTTGGGCCACATTGACCTGTCGGTGCCCTGGACCATCACCACCGGGGCAATGATGGCCGCCGCCGCGGGCGCCACCTATGGCGCCGGCTGGGCGATCCCCGCAGGCATCGCCTGCGGCGCGTTGATCGGCCTGGTCAATGGGTTGGGGGTTGCGATCCTGCGCATCCCTTCGATGATTTTCACGCTGGGCGCGAACGCCGTGCTGCAGGGCTTGATGGTCCTTTACTCAGGCGGGCATGCACCGGTGCACGGCGCTACCGAGCTGATGCGTGCATTGGGCGTCGGCAGGACGTTTGGCGTGCCCAATGCCGTGTGGACCTGGGTGGCCGTCTCATTGCTGTTCTACCTGGTGCTGACGCGCACTGCCATCGGCCGCTACGTGTACATCATCGGCAACACCGAGCGCGCCGCCTACCTGTCCGGCGTGCGCACCGGCAAAGTCATCGTGCTGTGCTTCGTGGCCTGCGGGGCTCTGGCAGCGCTCGCCGGCATACTGCTCGCCGGCTACTCGGCCAACGCCTACCAGGCCATGGGTGATCCCTACGTACTGCCCGCGATCGCCGCGGTCGTGCTGGGCGGCACCAACATCCTGGGCGGCCGCGGCAGCTACCTGGGCACCGTTGCAGGCGTAGTGTTCATCGTGCTGCTGCAAAGCGTGCTTGCGGTGCTGCAGATGCCCGAGGCGGGCCGCCAGATCATTTACGGCGCGCTGATCCTGTGCATGCTGCTGCTGTATGGCCGTTCGGCCAGGGTGAGGTGATCTTGGCTGACCGCTATGGCATCCGGGGCGATTTCCTGCTGCACGATGTGCGTTTTCGCGGACTGGTTCCGCCGAACGGGTTTGTAGAAAAGCTCTTCACCGGCACGCGTTGGGCGGAGGGCCCCGTGTATTTTCCGGCCGGCGACTTCCTGCTGTTCAGCGACATCCCCAACAACCGCGTCCTGCGGTGGGTGCCTGACGGCGCAGGCGAGGGCAACGTAGTAGAGTTTCGCAGGCCCTCCAACTTCGCCAACGGCCATACGCGTGATGGCGAAGGCCGCCTGATCAGCTGCGAGCATGGCACGCGCTGCGTCAGCCGCACCGAGCTCGATGGCAGGCGCATCGTGATCGCAAGCGCCTTTGAAGGCAAGCGGCTGAACTCGCCGAATGACGCCGTTGTCGCGCCCGATGGCGCCGTGTGGTTCTCCGACCCGACCTACGGGATCCTGTCCGATTACGAGGGTTATGCGGCCGAGCCCGAGTACGGTGGCCGCTACGTGTTCCGGGTCGACGCCGGGAGCGGGCGAATGGAAGCTGCCGCCACGGACTTCGTGCAGCCCAATGGATTGGCGTTTTCTCCGGACGGCACCCTGCTGTATGTGGCGGATTCCGGGGCATCGCATGATCCGCAGGGGCCACGACACATTCGGGTGTTTGACGTGGCAGCCGGCGGCCGGCTGCGAGGCGGCGAAGTCTTCGCCACCGTGGATGCGGGCATACCGGACGGCCTTCGCGTGGACCTGCGCGGCAATGTGTGGACCAGCGCCGGAGACGGCGTGCATTGCTTCTCGCCGCAGGGCGAACTGCTTGGCCGGATCCTCGTTCCCGAGCCGGTGGCCAATGTAGAGTTCGGCGGGCCGCGAGGTAACCGCCTTTTCATCACGGCCACGACGTCGCTGTACGCCTGCTACCTGGCGACGTCTGGTGTCTGGGCACACAGCCTGGTGTAGCTCACGACTCGCGGCGACTCTGAGAATGATGAGCCGCAGCTGGGCCCGCCGCTGTGGCTTGCAGCGGGCCCCGACTGTCAGTGTCAATACTTGCGGTTCGGGAATTCCTTGGCAGCCACTTCGGCCGGGAACACGCCCTCGATCGACTTGATCCAGC
This sequence comes from Polaromonas sp. P1_F6, assembly GCF_056405695.1. Classification (NCBI taxonomy): domain Bacteria; kingdom Pseudomonadati; phylum Pseudomonadota; class Betaproteobacteria; order Burkholderiales; family Comamonadaceae; genus Polaromonas; species Polaromonas sp. P1_F6. The sequence goes on along the minus strand of NZ_JBFUBQ010000004.1, from coordinate 220,288 downwards.
GTGGCAGCGTTTGCCCCGAGGCGGCTTTGGCTGCCGCTTCCATCAGCTGGGGACCAAGCAGAGGGTTGCACTCCACGCTGACATTCATCTTGCCGGCGATCATCGCCTCGAAGGCGCCCTTGACCGCATCCACGCCGATTACCAGGATATCCTTGCCCGGCTTCAGGCCCGCTTCCTCGATGGCCTGAATCGCGCCGATGGCCATGTCGTCGTTGTGCGCGTACAGCACGTTGACCTTCTTGCCTTCAGCCTTGAGGAAGGCCTCCATGACTTCCTTGCCCTTGGCGCGGGTGAAGTCGGCGGTCTGCGAGCGGATGATCTTGTAGCGCGGATTGGCTTTGAGCCCTTCCTCGAAGCCTTTCTTCCGTTCGATCGCGGGATCGGAGCCCACGGTGCCCTGCAGTTCGACGATGTTCACGTCGCCCGTGGTGTTCTTGGTGTTATCAAGCAACCACTGGGCGGCGCGCCGGCCTTCCTCGACGAAGTCCGAACCCACGAAGGTGGTCCAGGTGGAGGGATCCTTCACCACCACACTGCGGCTTTCCAGAATGACGGGGATCTTGGCGGACTTGGCCTCCCGCAGCACGGTATCCCAGCCCGTCGTGACGAGCGGCGCGAGGATGATGACGTCCACCTTCTGGGCGATGAAGGACCGGATTGCCTTGATCTGGTTCTCCTGCTTCTGCTGTGCGTCAGAGAACTTCAGTTCATAGCCGGCCGCGCTGGCAGCGGCCTTGACGGAGTCCGTATTGGCTGTGCGCCACTCGCTTTCGGCGCCGGTCTGCGCGAAGCCGATCACCAGCTTCTTGCCTTTCGCCTGGCTCCAGGCCGGTGTCGCCCAAGCGTATGCCAGGCCGGCGGCCGCCATGATGGCGGCAAAGCTGCGTCGTTTCATCGGGTTCATCTTGTGTCTCCTGTCTTCGTATCTGTTCGATCGGGTGCAGCACTCTTGCCTTACTGACCGCCCGGTGCTGTGGCGGGCGGCTGAACTCAGCCGGGATACCAGACCATGCGAGGGTCGTCGGGCGCTCGTTGGTACGTCCACGCGGACTCGACCATCCGGGCCATGTCGAACTGGGGGCGCCAGCCCAGCAGGAACTTCGCCTTGGTGTTGTCCAGCCACGTGGAGTGGTAGGGTGTGCGGACTGGCACGAGCGGCAGGCCCCGCGTGCGTGCCAGGTATGTGCCAAGCTCGCCATAGTCGAGTGGCTCGTCCATGCACACGTTCATCAGTTGCTGCCGGGCGCGTGGTGCGTCCAGGGCCAGCAAGATGGCATCCACAAGATCGCATACATGGACGAAGTTGCGCTTCACCGGTTGCCCATCCGGATCAAGCATCACCGGGACGGCGCCGCTGCGTACATGGTCGCGCGCTTCGCTCTGTGTCACCAGGTCCCGCCAGCGCGGGCCTCCGAACACGTCGTCGCCGAAGGACAAGGTGAAGCGGAAATCGTCTTTCTCCATGATCCAGGGTGCACGCAGGCAGCAGCCGTTCAGGTCATACTGGGCCTGGTACTGCTGGAGCATTACTTCTTCCAGTACTTTGGACAGGGCATAGCATCCAGGGTAGGCGGTATGCGGCTGGCTTTCTACCACCGGTACGGGGTGCGCGTAGTGGAAATGCCCGACAGCGGCGTCGCCGCCGACCAGCACGAATTGCCGGAAGGTGGTGCTTGTCCGGCAGCCCTCGAGCAACCAGAACATGCCCTTGACGGCGACATCCATCACCTCGTCCGGCGTTTCCTTGCTTGTGGCCAGGTGCAGCACGTGTGTCACGCCTTCGAGCGCGCGCTGCACGTCCGCGCGATCCTGAATGGAGCCCCGCACGCACTCCAGGCGTTCGCGGGGCTGCAACACACGGTTGTGGCAGAGCGCCCGCACGCGGAAGCGCTCGAGACTGGCGTCCTCCAGTACTCGCTGGATGAACGCGCGGCCCACCTTGCCGGTGGCACCCGTGACGAGAAGGAGTCCGGAAGAAGGTGGTTGCATTCGGGCCCTCTGAATGGCGCGGATGATAGCAAGCCGGCCCTGCTTTGGCGATCATGTTTTGGGCTTGATCCATACACGAATTCGTATGGGTTGCAACCTATATCGATCCGGAGTTGTCCTCCTGGCTGTGCGCTTCAGAGGAGAAAAGACTTCGCTGCAAACGACATGGCGAAGCCAGCAGGAAAGAAAGTGGACTTGGCCTCGGGCGCGAGCCTTCACCGATTAGAGAGGGTGGCGGCTCTCTACGACGCCGGCGCCGTCCCTGTTTCTCGCCGGGTCACTGCGTTCGGGCGCTTGCACCGAGTGAAAACCACTTGCCGGGGAGGTGCCGGTTATTTCCGATCCATCGTTGCTTCTCTGTGGGCTTCGCGGGTCTGCGGTGTTGGTTGGTCAGGCCAATATTGACACATATGTAATATTGGTCTTACCCTGATCCGCGATCCTGCCGGAGACGTGTCACCGTCCAATGGCGTCTCGATCAGCGTCAACACTGTGTCAGCCATCACTGACTTACCGTATGACAGGGTTCGTTCCGGAACACCCATCAACCCGACAAGGAGGGGACCATGAAGGAGACAGTAAGCAAAGGCCTGAGGCACTGTGCGGTAGCAGCGGCGGCGCTGGCATGACGTGGCTCGCAACGGCGCGCGGGGGGCGTGGTGCCGTCGATCAGGCGCTGCAGGCTGCGATCGAATCCGCCGAACGCAACGCCTCGCCCGGCAAACGGCCCATCGTCGAGACACATATTCATTTCTGGCAGATGACGCGGCCCGGCGGTGTGCCATGGCCCACAGCGGCGGAAGGGCCGATCTTCCGCGACGTGCTGCCGCCGGAGTACAGCGCATTCGCCAGGTCCCAGGGCGTGGTGGCGGCCGGGATCGTGGAAGCGAGCGGCATTGTTCAGGACAACCAGTGGGTCCTCGACCTCACCAAGAACGATCCGTTTTACGCGTTCTTCGTCGGGAATCTCGAGATTGGCGCGCCGAACTTTTCCGCTGACCTCGCGCGTTTCGCAGCTGACCCGCGCTTTGTGGGAATCCGCGGCTATCTCACCGGCCCGGCTGAGGGCATCACGCTCAGCGCGGCACAGCTTACCAGCCTGCGCGACCTGGCAGCGCGCGGTATGACGCTCGACATCATCAGCCGGGGGACCAGGAACCCGAAGAGCCAGGTGCAGGCGCTTTGTACCGCGGTGCCCAATCTGCGCGTCATCATCGACCATTTGGGCGGCGCAACCGGGCCGGCGGTGGACCCCGCCTGGGCGTCCGACGTTCGTCACCTCGCCAGCGACTGCCCGAATCTGTACATGAAGTTTTCGTCGTTCTATGACATGTACGCTCCCGGCGACGTGGTTTTTCCGTCTCCCACCGACCTCGCTTCGTACAAGCCGCACTTCGACGTGCTGATGTCCGCGTTCGGCAAGGACCGCCTGATCTGGGGCAGCAACTGGCCGGTAATCACCCTGCACGGGACTTTCGAAGCCCAGATCGCTGTCGCCGAGGCGTATCTGGCCCCGTTCGGTGCCGGCGTGCGCGACAAAGTGATGTTCAAGAACGCCCTCGCGTTCTATCGCCGGCACAAGGCGTAGCGGACCAGAGAAACTGCCGGCTCAGCTCCGACGGCTTTCCCGCCACGAAGCCGGCGTTGCTCCCAGTTCCCGTTTGAACACTGTATTGAGGTACTGGACGGAACGAAAGCCGCTCGCCCGCGCGATGTCATCGATGCCCATTTGCGTGTTGCTGAGCAACTGAAAGCAACGCTGCAACTTGTACAGCAGGATTTCGTCGTGGACGGAGCGCTTCAACTCGCGGCGAAAGTACATCTCCAGCGATGAGCGCGAAAGCCCCACCGTTTCGGCAACCTGCTCCGTCTTGATGCCCTGGCAGGCGTATTGACGGATGTAATGGAGAGCACGCATCACGGTTGCGCTGTGTTCGACGTCGCGCGCGGTGGACGCGCGCGAATGCACGCCAGCCGGGGGCACGACCACACGCACGTCGTTCACCGGCGAGCCGCTCAGGGCTTGGTGCAACAGGTGCGCCGCGCGATGGCCCATTTCGTGGGTTCCCTGGCTGACCGAGCTGAGCTGGATTCTCGTCAGGTGCTGGCCCAGTGTGTCGTTATCGATCCCGATGATGGCGACTTCGTCGGGAACTGCGATTGCGCCGACGATGCAAGCCTGCAGCACCTGCCGTGCGCGCGCGTCTGTGACGGCGACTATGCCAACGGGCTTGGGCAGGCTTTGCAGCCAGGAGAGCAGTTTCCTTGTCGCGCTGCCCCATGTGGGCGCGCTGGTTGCCAGGCCCCGGTGGATCTCACCAGCCAACCCATCGCGGGCAAGGCGGGCAGTGAACGCTTTTTCGCGCTCCTGGGCCCAACGGTTGAGTGGCGATTCCGGCAGGCTGTAGCAGGCAAAACGAGAAAGCCCGGACTCCACCAGGTGGGTCAGCGCATGCGCGACCAGTTCGCGGTTGTCCGTCGCAACATACGGCACATCGACGGGGTAGCACGCTGGATCCTCGTAGGAGCCCCCGACGGCGACGACAGGTACGCGTACTCCTGTGAGGGCATGCGCCACGGCCGGATCGTCGTAGTCCGCGATGATCCCGTCGCCGTCCCAGTCGTGGATGCCGTCAAGCCGAAAGCGGAAATCCTCTTCAAGGAAGAGATCCCAGGCGACGCGCGTGTGGTTCACATAGTCGCCGATGCCCGTGATGATCTCACGGTCGTACACCTTGCTCGCATGGAAGAGCAATGCCACGCGCAGCACGGTGGGGCCACTTTGACGTAATGACGATTTCATGGTCGGGTCGGTTGACCATGAGGATACCGGCATATCGGACAGATTGCTGCGCTGCAGAAAGCAATTTCGCAAGCTGCCCTCGCAAATTTCGCAATCGCGGGCGGAGGCCGGCGGTTCTAGGATGGTGCCATTGGAAGCTGTTACCCACCACAAACATGAACTTTCTCGAATCCATCGCACCCGTACGCTATGAAGGCCCTCAGGCCACGACGCCCCTGGCCTACCGTCACTATGACGCCAGTGCCGTCGTGCTAGGCAAGCCGATGGCACAGCACCTGCGGCTTGCCGTCTGCTACTGGCACACTTTCGTGTGGCCCGGCAGCGATGTCTTCGGACAAGGCACGTTTGCGCGGCCCTGGCATGCCGGTGGAGACGAGTTGACGATGGCGCGGAAGAAAGCGGACGCAGCCTTTGGCCTGATTTCCCGGCTCGATGTCCCGTTCTACACTTTCCATGACACCGATGTGGCGCCGGAAGGCGCGAACCTGGCCGAGTACCGCAGCAATCTGTCCGCGATGGTGGATGTGCTCGCCCAGAAGCAGAAAGAAACCGGCATTTCGCTGCTATGGGGGACTGCCAACCTGTTCAGCCACCCCCGCTACGCAGCCGGCGCAGCGAGCAACCCGGACCCCGACGTCTTCGCGTACGCGGCGACGCAGGTTTTCAGCGCACTCAATGCCACCCAGCAGCTTGGCGGTGCCAACTACGTGATGTGGGGTGGGCGCGAAGGCTATGACACCCTGCTCAATACCGATCTGCAGCGCGAGCGCCAGCAGCTGGGCCGATTCATGCAATTGGTGGTGAACCACAAACACAAGATCGGTTTCAAAGGGCAACTGCTTATCGAGCCCAAGCCGCTGGAGCCGACCAAGCACCAATACGACTTCGACAGCGCCACTGTGTATGGCTTCCTGAAGGAGTTCGGCCTGGAAAAGGAGATCAAGCTCAACATCGAGGCCAATCACGCCACGTTGGCGGGCCACAGCTTCCAGCACGAGATCGCAACCGCTGCCTCCCTCGGAATTTTCGGCAGCATCGATGCCAACCGTGGCGACCCGCAGAACGGATGGGACACCGACCAGTTTCCCAACAGTGTGGAGGACCTCACGCTGGCACTCTACGAAGTCCTCCGCGCCGGCGGAATCGGCAGTGGCGGGTTCAACTTCGACGCGAAAGTGCGGCGCCAAAGCATGGATCCGGTTGACATTCTGCACGGGCATGTGGGTGCGATCGATGCGCTGGCGCTGGCACTCAAGAGTGCCGCGCGTTTGATGGAGTCCCGCGAGCTTGAGCAGTTCCGCCAGCAGCGCTACGCGAACTGGGACGGTGAACTGGGGCGGCGCATCATCACTGGCGACATGAGCCTCAGCCAGCTCGCCGAACATGCCTTCGTCAACGATCTTCGGCCCAAGCCTGTGAGCGGCCGTCAGGAGTGGCTGGAAAACCGGGTCAATGCCGCGATCTTCGCCGGCGCGGCCTGAAGAACCGAACGCAGGAGCACTCAGTGAGTTTGACGGTCGGCTTCAAAGACGTGAGCAAGAGCTTCGGCCCCGTGCAGGTACTGCATGGGGTCAGTTTCGAACTCGCACCGGGCCGGGTGTACGGGGTGCTTGGAGAAAACGGAGCTGGCAAGTCGACGCTGATGAAAATCCTGGCCGGCTACGAGGCCGCCAGTGAGGGTGTGGTAGAGGTGGGCGGGCATGTCGTACGTTTCAAGGGGCCGCGCGAGGCCGAAGCGGCCGGTGTGGTGATGATCCATCAGGAATTCAACCTTGCTGATGACCTCACCATTGCGCAGAACATATTCCTCGGCCATGAGCGCAAGCGCTACGGGCTGCTGGATGAAGACCTGATGACCAGGGAGGCGGGCGCCGCATTGCGTCAGGTTGGCCTGAATTGCAGCCCCGCGCGCCGCGTGGGCGACCTCATCGTGGCCGAGAAACAGCTGGTGGAGATCGCACGCGCGCTCAGCCGGCGCGCGCGCGTACTGGTGATGGACGAGCCCACCGCCACATTGACGCCCTCCGAGACCGAGCGCCTGTTTTCCCTCATCGGGCAATTGAGAGCGGCAGGCTCCACCATCCTCTATATTTCCCACAAGCTGGACGAAGTCGAACGCATCACCGACGAGGTGGTCGTCATGCGCGACGGTCGCTTCGTGGCTCGCCGGTCCACGCAGAGCGTGACACGCCAGCAGATGGCCAGCCTGATGGTGGGGCGCGAACTGGCCGATCTCTTTCCGGGCAGGCTTCCCGTGGCGGCCGGCGCGCCCGTCCTGCTGGACGTGAAAGGACTGACCGTACCCGGGTGGTGCCACGACGCAAGTTTCCAGGTGCGCGCCGGGGAGGTGCTTGGCTTTGCAGGGCTGGTCGGTGCGGGCCGGACCGAGCTGTTCGAAGGGCTCCTGGGGTTGCGCCCCTCCAGCGCGGAATCTGTGCAGGTAGCGGACAAAACCTGGATGCGGCGCAATCCGCGTTCGGCCGCACGGCTGGGGCTCACGTATCTCAGCGAGGACCGCAAGACGCGTGGCCTGCACCTGCGCATGGGGCTGGCGCAGAACCTCACGCTGATGGCGCTGGAGCGTTATGCGAAGCCGCTGCTCGACCCGCAGCGGGAACAGGCAGCCCTCGTGGCCGCGACCACGGCATTTGGCATCCGCACGCAACGCTCTGACATACCGGCTTCCGCCCTGTCCGGCGGCAACCAGCAGAAGCTGGCGCTCGCGCGGGTGTTACAGCCCGATCCCAAAGTCGTGGTGCTGGATGAACCGACGCGAGGAGTTGACGTCGGCGCCAAGCGCGATATCTATTTCCTGATCCAGCGGCTGGCCAGCGAAGGCCGCGGGATCATCGTCGTGTCCTCCGAGCTGCTCGAGCTGATCGGGTTATGTCATCGCGTCCTTGTGATGCGCCAGGGAAGGCTCACTGCCGAGCTCGCGCAGGATCAGCTGTCCGAAGAACTGTTGATTGCCCATGCAACTGGAACCCACTGATACCGCCGCCGCTCCAGTGCCTGTCGCCAGGCCGGCACTGCGCAAATGGCCCTCTTTCACGGGAGCCGGGCCACTGGCCGGGTTGGCACTTATGTGCATCGCGGGTGCGATTCTCAACGAGAACTTCGCCAGCCTCGACAATGCGATGAACGTGCTCACCCGCACGGCTTTCATCGGAATCATCGCGGTGGGGATGTGCTTCGTCATCATTTCCGGCGGCATCGATCTCTCGGTGGGATCCATGGCCGCGCTGATTGCGGGCAGCACGATCCTGCTGATGAATGCGACAGCAGGCGCCGGCTGGAACCCCATGGCGGCCGTGGTGACCGGCATGGCCTTCGCAGTCGTACTTGGCGCACTGTTCGGCTTGGGCCACGGGCTGCTCATCAGCAAGGGTCGTATCGAGCCTTTCATCGTGACGCTGGGAACGCTGGGCATCTTCCGCGCGTACCTGACCTACTTCTCCAACGGCGGCGCCATCACGCTCGACAGTGCACTGGTCGATGTTTACAGCCCGGTGTATTACGGCAGCTGGCTGGGGGTGCCGGTGCCCGTGTGGGTATTCGCCGCTGTCGCTTTGCTGGGAGGCCTCGTTCTCAACCGCACTGCCTTTGGCCGTTACGTTCAGGCCATCGGTTCCAACGAGCAGGTTGCGCGCTACGCGGCCGTCGAGGTGGACCGCGTCAAGGTTCTCACATACATGTTGCTGGGCATTTGCGTGGGTATTGCCACCGTGCTCTATGTGCCGCGCCTGGGTTCGGCCTCGCCGAGCACCGGGCTGCTGTGGGAGCTGGAAGCCATCGCTGCGGTCATCGTCGGAGGCACTGCCTTGCGTGGCGGCGCCGGCGGCATCACCGGCACCGTAATCGGCGCCGTGCTGCTCTCGGTGATCGGCAACATCCTCAATCTGACCAGCATCATCAGTGTGTACCTGAACGCGGCGGTGCAGGGCTTCGTGATCATCGCCGTCGCGTTCTTCCAGCGCGGGCGCAAGTAACCGGTTCCCCACAGGTGGCAAGGCTGCCGTTTCTCACAACATAAGGAGACAAACCATGAAATCACTGATAAGTCTGATGGCCGCAGGCGCCACAGTTCTCGCGGCGCTGGGTGCGGCGCCCTCCGCCATGGCCCAGGGCAAGCCCCACATCGGCGTCTCGATACCGGCCGCCACGCACGGCTGGACGGGCGGGGTCGTGTACTGGGCCAACCGGACCAAGTCCGAGCTGGAAAAGCAGTACCCGGGCCTGAAAGTCACCATCAAGACGGCCGGGTCTGCTTCGGAACAGGCGAACCAGGTACAGGACTTGCACACAGCCAACAAGATCGACACCCTCGTGATCCTGCCATTCGAGTCGGCGCCGCTCACGCAACCGGTCGCGCAGGTCAAGGGCAAAGGCGTGTACGTCACGGTTGTCGACCGCGGCCTGACGGATGCGAATGCGCAGGACGCCTACGTTGCCGGCGACAACCCCGGCTTCGGCAAGGTATCGGCGGAGTACATGGCCAAAGCCCTGGGCGGCAAGGGTAACGTCGTAGTACTGCGGGGCATTCCCACGGTCATCGACAACCAGCGCGTAGACGCGTTCACGGCTGTGATGAAGAACTATCCCGACATCAAGGTTCTGGATGCCAAGCACGGCAACTGGAACCGCGACGATGCCTTCAAGGTGATGCAGGACTACTTGACCCGTTTCAAGCAGATCGACGCCGTCTGGGCCTCGGACGATGACATGGCGGTCGGCGTGCAAAAGGCAATCGCGCAGGCCAAGCGAACCGATGTCAAGCTCGTGCTGGGCGGCGCAGGTTCCAAGGACTACATCAAGAAGGTCATGGACGGCGACAAGATCGTGACGGCCGACGTCACCTACTCGCCCGCCATGATTGCCGATGCGATGAAGCTAACGGCCGCCGCACGGGTGAAGGGTGAGAAACTGCCGGCCACCACCATCATCCCGTCGGTGCTGGTGACCAGGGAAAACGCCAAGCAGTATTACTTCCCCGATTCCCCGTTCTGAGGCAGCCATGGCAAGACCTGTCACTCTTTTTACCGGGCAATGGGCGGACCTGCCTCTCAAGGAGCTGGCACCCCTGGCACGCAGCATGGGCTACGACGGCCTGGAGCTGGCATGTTGGGGCGACCATTTCGATGTGCAGGCGGCCCTGGCGAGCGATCGCTACGTGCAGGACCGGCGCGATCTGCTGGAACAGCACGGGCTGCGCTGCTTCGCCATCGGCAACCACCTGGTGGGCCAGGCGGTGTGCGACCTCATCGACGAGCGGCACAAGGCCATCCTGTCGCCGCAAGTCTGGGGGGACGGCGATCCGGAAGGCGTGCGGCAGCGCGCCGCGCGGGAAATGCAGGACACCGCGCGTGCCGCCGCCAAGCTGGGCGTGAAGGTGGTGACGGGCTTCACCGGCTCGTCCATCTGGCATTCGCTGTACGCGTTTCCGCCCACTTCGCAGGAGTATTGGGACAAGGGCTTCGTCGACTTTGCCAACCGGTGGAAACCCATCCTCGATGTGTTCGAGCAGTGTGGCGTGAATTTCGGGCTGGAAGTGCACCCCACGGAAATCGCCTTCGACATCGCTTCGGCGCAGCGCGCCATCGACGCCGTGGGAGGTCACAAGCGTTTCGGTTTCAACTTCGACCCCAGCCACCTGGGCTACCAGGGCGTGGACTACGTCAAGTTCATCCGGACATTCGGTGACCGCATCTATCACGTGCACATGAAGGACGTGTGGTGGGGCCGGGGCGACGGCACCGTGGGGGTCTTCGGCGGGCACACCAATTTCGGCGACGCGCGCCGCCACTGGGACTTTCGCAGTGTCGGGCGCGGGCAGATCGACTTCGAATCCATCATCGTCGCGCTCAACGACGTGGGTTACAACGGGCCCTTGAGCGTTGAGTGGGAAGACAGCCGCATGGATCGGGTGCATGGCGCCACAGAAAGCGCGGCCTACAGCAAGCGGCTGGACTTCAAACCTGCCGCGGGTGCTTTCGATGCCGTGTTCGACAAGGCCAAGCAGGGCGGGATGGCGGGCTCATGAGAAAACTGCGCTATGCAATGGTGGGCGGCGGGCAGGGTGCTTTCATCGGCGCTGTGCACCGCAAGGCCATGGCGCTGGATGGGCAGATGGAGCTGGTGGCCGGTGCACTGTCCTCCGATGCTGAGCGCGCGCGCGCATCGGGCCGCGACCTCGGCCTGCGGGATGAACGCAACCACGGTCGCTGGGAAGACCTGCTGGAAGGCGAACTGCGGCGCAGCAAGGACGAGCGCATCGATTTCGTTTCCATCGTCACGCCCAACCATGTGCATTTCCCCGTCGCCCGCGCGTTCGCCGAGGCGGGCATCCATGTGGTGTGTGACAAGCCGCTGGTCCATACCAGCGAGGAGGCAGCGGAGCTCGTTCGGGTTGTCAAGCGCAGCGGCTCCATCTTCGGTGTAACGTACAACTACACGGGCTATCCTATGGTGCGCGAGGCGCGTGACATGGTTGCGTGCGGCGCGATCGGCGTGGTGCGCAAGGTCATCGTCGAATACAACCAGGGCTGGCTTGCCACCCACCTGGAGGCAAGCGGGCAGAAGCAGGCCGACTGGCGGACGGACCCGGCGCGCAGCGGCGTGGCCGGCGCCATCGGCGACATCGGCTCGCACGCGGAGAACCTTGTGGCGACGGTGACGGGGCTGGAGCTGGAAAGCATCTGCGCGGACCTCACCATCTTCGTGCCGGGCCGGCGCCTTGACGACGACGGCAATGTCCTGCTGCGGTTCAAGAACGGCGCCAGGGGCGTGCTGATCGCGTCCCAGATCGAGGTGGGCTGCGAGAACGACCTGCGGCTGCGCGTGTTCGGCACCACCGGTACGCTGGATTGGCGCCAGGAGGAGCCCAACCGGCTGCTGCATGCCCCCATCGACGGCCCGGCCCGCATGTTGACGCGGGGCTCGCCGTGGCTCGGTGAGGCAGCCCGCCGCGCGACACGACTGCCCACGGGGCACCCCGAGGCCTTTATCGAAGCCTTTGCCAATGTCTACCTGGGAGTGGCTGCGCACATCCGCGCGCTGCAATCCGGCAGTACACCGGATCCGCTGGACGCCGACTATCCCCGCCTCGAAGATGGCGCCCGCGGTGTGCGGTTCATCGAGAAGGTGGTGCAGTCTGCGGCCAGTACGGCCAAGTGGACGCCGTTCGGGGACTGACCGATGTTCATGGGCATTGATCTGGGCACCTCCAGTGTCAAGGCGGTCGTGCTGGACCGTGGCCACCGCCTGGTGGCCAGCGGCTCCGCGCCGCTGTCGGTGGATGCCCCCCATCCCTTGTGGCGCGAGCAGCATCCTTCCGAATGGTGGCGTGCGTGCGATGCCGCCGTAGGTGCCGCGTTGCAGGAGTTGCGGCGCGGCGGCCGCACAGGCAGCGAGATCGAGGCCATCGGCCTGACCGGGCAGATGCACGGCGCAACCTTGCTGGATGGGCGCGGTGAAGTTCTGCGGCCGGCCATCCTCTGGAACGACGGCCGGGCGGCGGCGGAATGCGCGGAACTGGAGCGGGCGGTGCCGCAGTCGCGGCAGATCACCGGCAACCTGATGATGCCGGGTTTCACGGCGCCCAAGCTGCTTTGGGTGTCCAAACACGAGCCCGGCGTGTTCGACCGGATCCGGCAAGTACTGCTGCCCAAGGATTGGCTGCGCTGGCGTCTGACCGGCGACTATGCGACCGATCTGTCCGACGCATCCGGCACGCTGTGGCTGGATGTCGGAAGGCGCGAATGGAGTCACGAGCTCCTGGCCGCTTGCGGTCTGTCCTCCGACTGCATGCCCAGGTTGTATGAAGGCCCGGAGGTCACCGGAACCCTGCTGCCCGAGGTGGCGCAGCATTGGGGCTTGCGCGAAGTGTCGGTGGTGGCCGGCGCCAGCGACAACGCCGCAGGCGCACTGGGCGCCGGCGTGGTCAACCCGGGCGACGCGATGCTGTCCCTTGGAACGTCCGGCGTGGTGTTCGTGGCTACCGGCGCTTTTGTCGCGAATCCGCAGCAGGCGGTGCACAGCTTCTGCCACGCGCTGCCGCAGGCCTGGCACCTGATGTCCGTGATGCTGTCGGCCGCCTCGTGCCTTGAGTTCACAGCGGGGCTGCTGGGAGAGCGCGACGTGGCCGTGCTGCTTGCGCAGGCGGAGCAGCGCGGCTTGCGTGAAGATACGCCGTTGTTCCTGCCTTATCTGAACGGCGAACGCACGCCGCACAACAATCCGCATGCCAAAGCCGTGTTCTTCGGCATGCACGCAGGCACGCAGCGCGAAGACATTGTGAATGCCACGCTCGAGGGTGTGTGCCTGGGCATGGCGCAGGGGATTGCCGCGCTGCAGTCGGTTCAGCCTGGCCTGGCGTGTGTCAGCCTGATTGGCGGCGGCTCGCGCAATGCCTATTGGGCTCAAATGCTGGCCGACGCTACCGGCCTGCAGGTAGTCCGGCACGCGGATGCCGAGGTTGGCCCGTCGCTGGGCGCGGCCCGGCTGGCCTGGCTGGCCTGCGATCCGGGCGAAGCGGCGGGAATATTTCGTGCGCCAGAGGTGACTGGCGTATTCGAGGTGCGAGCGGCCGAGCGCACGCGGATGCAGGACCGCGCCGCCCGTCTGGCAGGGTTGTACAGCAGCCTCGCACCTCACTTTCAGCCATAGAAAGTGGAGTCACCACCCGTGCGTTGGCGTGGCGATGGCATCGGCCACAACCTGCAGGCGCAGCTCCGGCCAGGTTTCGAAGTCAGGATGCCTGCGGAAGGTAGCTGGGTCTGGCCGCCGTCATCCCGGCTTTGACATGTTGGGTGATTTCATCGGCCAGCACTTCATCAGCCCCCGATTCGAGTCCGTCGAGCGCACGCTTGACGATGTCTTCAGGGCTGGACTTCGGAACCTCGAAGCCGCGCGTGAGGTCGGTATCTACATAGGCCATGTGCAGCCCCAGCACCTGCGTCTTTTGCGCCGCCAGTTCACTGCGCAAGGCATTGGTGAGCGACCAGGCCGCGGACTTGCTGGCTGAATAAGCTGCCAGCTCACCGCCGTTCACCCACGAGGCTACCGACAACACATTGAGCAGGGCGCCGCCGCCGTTGCCTTTGAGCAATGGCGCGAAGGCCTTGCTCATGCGCAACACGCCGTAGACGTTGGTCTCGAAGATGCGCCGGGTGATATCTTCACTGTCGGCCGCCAGAAAACCGCCCGGCTGGGCAATGCCGGCATTGTTGATTACCAGCGTGACATCCGACGCCAGTGCCGCGGCGGCCGCTACGTCTTCCGGCTTGGTGACGTCGAGCTTCAAAGCCTGAACGCCTGGCAAGGTGATGGTGGCAGGGTCGCGAGCGGCCGCGTAGACCTTGCGGGCATCGCGGGCGAGCAGCTCGCGCGCGAATGCCAGGCCGATGCCGCGATTGGCGCCGGTGACGAGAACAACAGCGTTTTTGATTTGCATGAGAAAACTCCAGTAGGTGGGAAAAGCTGATGAGGGAAAACTGGCTCACTTGACCTTGATGACGACCTTGCCTTTTGCACGGCCCGCCTCGACGTAGGCCAAGGCCTCGTTGGTTGCTTCGAACGGAAAGACCCGGTCCATCACTGGACGGATGGCTCCAGCATCGAAGAGCCGCGTGATCTCGCGCAGTTGGCTGCCACTTGCCTTCATGAAGAGGAACGCGTAGTCAACTCCACGGCTCTTTGCCCTGCGCCGGATGCCTGAACTCAGCATGCGAATCACCAGCTTTACGAATGCAGGAGCACTGCTTTCCTTGCCGAATGCGGGATCGGGTGGGCCGGAGATGGAGATGAGCTTCCCGCCGGCCTTGAGAATCCGCAGGGATTTTTCAAGCGTCTTGCCGTCCTGGCTGTTCAGGACCACGTCGTAGTCGCGCAAGATGTCTTCGAAGTCCTGCGTCTTGTAGTCGATCACGACGTCCGCGCCCAGACTCTTCACAAGTGCGACATTGCCCGTGCTGGTCGTCGTGGCGACGGTGGCGCCCAGGTGCTTGGCCAACTGGATGGCAAAGGTGCCAACGCCTCCTGAGCCAGCCTGGATGAAGACCTTCTGCCCTTTTTTCAGCTGGGCCTTTTCAACCAGTGCCTGCCAGGCCGTCAAAGCCACCAGCGGGATGGACGCGGCTTCTTCCATCGTGAGCCCCGCAGGTTTGAGCGCCAGGGATGCCTCTTTGACCGGGACAAATTCCGCAAATGTGCCAATCCGGAAATCATCGGACCGCGCATAGACCTCATCGCCCGGCTTGAACTGCCGCACGCCTGGGCCGACCTTGACGACCACTCCGGCGACGTCGTGGCCCAGAATGAGAGGCAGGCGATAGGGCAGTATGAGTTTGAACTCGCCGTCGCGGATCTTGAAGTCCAGCTGGTTCACGCCAGCGGCATGCACCTGGACCATGACCTCGTCATCGCGCAGCTCCGGGCTCGGCATGTCCGTCAACCGCAAACTGCTCTTTTTTCCATAACGTTCAACGATGAATGCTTTCATGATGTTGTCACTGTTGGCATCACGTCGAGCCGCAGATCTTTTCGAATCCCGGCATCCACCAGACCCGCAGGCGCAAATGTCCGGAGCAATCGCAGGCGACTCGCGAGTCCGCCAGCGGTGTATCGGAGTTTGGGGCGAGCGGCACTGGCAGCTTTCAGCACGACGTCCGCCACGACGCCTGGCTGTTCCGCAGTTGCCATCACTTCCTTCACGCGCTGGCTCACGGCAGCGCGAACCTCGCGGTACTCATCGAGCTGAGCGTCGGGTTCCAGGAAGTTCGCGTCGAACGGCGTCTTCGTGTATGCAGGCTCGATGACCGAGACCCGGATGCCCCTCGTGCGCAGCTCATGGTCAAGCGACTCGGAGTAGCCTTCGATGGCATGCTTCGTCGCCGCATACAGTGCCCCGTACGGCATTGGCAGGAAACCAAGCACCGAGCCGATGTTGATGATGCGTCCCGCGCCCTGTCGGCGCATGTGCGGCACGACGGCGCGCGTCATTCGGACGATCCCGAAGAAGTTGGTGTCGAAGATCGCCTGGGCCTGCGTGATCGAACTTTCCTCCGCACCAGCCGGGGCGACGCCGAAGCCCGCGTTGTTGACCAGCAGGTCGATGCGGCCCTCAAGCTGAATCAGCTGTTGCACCGCGGCTTCAACCGACGCGTCCTGGGTCACATCCAGGGCCAGCATCTCGAAGGGCTGCCCGCCCGTCCGGCCGCCGCGCCGGCTGGTGCCGTAGACCTTGTAGCCGGCTTTTGCAAGCCGCTCTGCCGTCTCTTTTCCGATGCCTGAGGAGGCGCCCGTCACAAGGGCAATTTTGTTTTGGGTGTTCATGGTGTTGTTCTTTCAGTGTGAAGTGAATTTGAAATGATGATCGTCATATATGATGGCGAAGAAAAAAGCAGGCGTGGCTCAAAAAAGGAATTCAGTGGGAGACCGGTACCAGCTGCTTCAGCGCGGCTTCGCAAAAGCTGTCCGCCAGCGCGGGCTCGTCGACCACGCGCGCCAGCAGCAAGGTGCCGACCATGGTGGCGACCGTCGCCAGCGCGCGCTCGTGGGCGCCGGGCTGGCCCCAATCGGGTGACTGGCGGGCGACGAAATCCACCATTTCCTTGACATGCCGGGTGGTCGCGCGGCGCACTTCAGGCGCCTGGCGCGGCGTCTCCGAACCCAGCGCGGCCAGGGGGCAGCCCATCTCAACCTGCTCCCGGTGCTCCGGTGAGAGGTAGGCGCGCAACATGGCCGCCATGGCCTGTTCAGGCGGCGAGCCGGCCGCAACACCCGCCACCACGGCCGCCGATTCGGCACAGGCCCGCGTTGCGGCTTCGGCCAGCATGGCCTCGCGCGACGCGAAGTGGGCGTAAAACGCACCATGGGTCAGGCCGGCCTCTTTCATGATGTCGGCCACGCCGGTGCCGCTATAGCCGCTGCGGCGTATTGCCCGCGCGGCTACGGAGACGATACGTTCGTGGGAGGCCTCCTTGGCGGCCGTTCTGGCGTTGATCTTGGTGTTTCGCATGATACGCATCATACATGATTTGCAACTATGCGTGCCAAGGCAATTTTGATCGCTGACTTGTTGAATGTCCTTCACGCGACGCCAGGATGGACAACAGGGAAGGAAGGGACGGTGCTGCGCGCAGGCCAACGTCCAGAAAGCCGGAGGCTTCCTGGACGTTGCAATGCGGTTTAACGAGAGATGCACACGCCGGCTGGCGGTGCGGCGCTGCTTAACCCGCGGAGTGTGCCCTGCCGTGTGCGGCAGGTACGTTGAAGTCGCTGGGGTAGGAGTTGTCAACGCTCAGCTTGTAGCCTTCGTGCTGTGCCTGCTCCAGTTCAGCGCGGACTTCGGCGCGGGTCTTGGTGCCTGCAACGGGGGTGGCATCAGTGCCAGGATAGCTGCTGTCGCTGTTGACCTGGTATGACGCGCGCGGTGATTGCAGCAACTCTGCGCGGACGTCGGCGCGGGTCCTGGTGCTGGCGGCGCTCACTTCATTGCCGGGGTAGTTGCTGTCCTGGGCAAAGCTGTTCGCCGAGGCGAGCGCTGCAAGGGCAAGAACGGATGCGGAAACAAGTTTCGTCGATTTCATGGTGAATTTCCTTTAAGAACAATTGTGAAAACAGGTCGGACGGGCGTTCTGCCCGTGAGGCCTTCATCGCTGAGTCGCTTTGAATAGGTGGCTCACCGATGTATCAAACCTTGTTCCGCGGCGCAGATACACAAGTGCGTATTGGCAGAACATTCAATTGTCGAAACCGGAACAATAACGGCGTGTAGTCCTGGAACTTTTTGGTGTGCAAAAAGTTCGTTCACGTCTTCGCGATTGGCGCAACGTGTTTGGCGAGGGGTGGAGTTTCACGGCATACGCCGGCAAACCGGGCAAAGGCTGCCGTTGATACATGGGGCCGCAAGGCCGCATTTCCACACCGGCCGCTGGCGTGAGTGCTTTTGCCGTGCGCCCGGCGCAGGCTCAGTCCTGCCGCGCTTCCATCTTTTTGAGCACAGCGCGCGTGTACTCGGTCATGAACTCCAGAAACACGCTGGTGCGGGCAGGAATGAATTTGCGGCTGGGCAGCGCTGCATACAGCGTGTTTCTTCCCGTGATCCAATGCGGCAAAACCCGCTGCAGCTCGCCGTTCTGGAGGTACTTCGCCACGATGTCGATGGCCTGGATGCTGATGCCGGCGCCGTCAAGGCAAGCCCGAATCAGCGCGGTGGTGTTGTTGACCAGCAGCGCGGGTTCGATCTGAACCTCCACTTCCCGGTTGTGTTCCTCCGGGTTGATGAGGCGCAGGGTGCGGTGCCGGTTCGCCTGGAGCTTGACGCGCAGGCAGCGGTGGCTGGCGAGATCTTCCGGTTGCAGCGGAATGCCATGCTCCCGCAAGTAGTCGGGCGAGGCGCACAGGATGCCGTCCGAGGAGGCGATGGGCCGCGCAATGATGTTGGCGTCGAAAGTATCAGCGGCGCCCAGCAGGGTCAGGTCGTAGTCTTCAATGGGCGGCACCAGTGGCGAGTCCGCATGGATGTCCAGCACGACCTTGGGGTAGCGCCGCCCGAACTCGGCCACCAGCGGCGCCAGCACATGGGTGGCGAACACCGGCGGCGTCAGGATGCGGATGACGCCTGACATTTCCTGGGCGTGCGCCTGGGCGGCGGCGTGGGCTTCATCAATGTCGTTCAGGATATGGCGCACGCGGGCCAGGTAGGTTTCCCCCGCATCGGTGAGTGCCAGGCGGCGGGTGGTGCGCTGCAGCAGCCGCACCCCAAGGTGATCTTCCAGGTCGCCGACCAGCCGGGTCACCACGGCGGAAGACATGTCGAATTTGCGCGCTGCCGCTGCAAAACTCCCGTCATCCACCACTTGCTGAAAAACGCGCATTGATTGAAGCCGGTCCATGGTTTACCCCTAAATAATGCCTCTATTGTTGCTGATTCGACAGTAATGCATTGTTGAAATTGCTATTTTTTGATTGATTTGAATGGAATAAAGTTCATACATCGATGAGCCGAAGCCCACTACAAGGCGACTCACCGAGGCTGGACAGACGGGAAGATGAGCCCGCCATGCCCGGAACGTCACTTAACTTTGAGAGGATATTCATCATGAAATCGAACTTTATCGCCGCTTCCGTTGTGGCTGTTGCCGCCCTGACTTCCGTGGCTGCTTCTGCCCAAACCTTCAACTCCTATCTGTTTGACCAGATGCAGGCACCTGCGACCAGAACCCGCGCGGAAGTCAAAAGCGAAGTGGTACACGCCCAAAATGCCAGCTCTGCTTCCAGCTACAACGGCGCCACCGCCCAGCAAAACCTCGGCGCTCCCCGCGCCGAGAAGGCCGGTGCAGCACCCCAGGCTGCTGCTGAACTCGTGAAGACCAGCCAGCAATAAGCCTGCTAAGGCGCCGGTAGCAGCCGGCTTCAGCACTATCGCCCCGGTAGCCAAAGGTTGCCGGGGCGATGGCATTTGGGCGTACGGGATTCACTCAGGTCCGCATACGGAAGTATCCCGGCCGCACTCTAGAATCCCAGACACCTTGAAGACCTCCAACGCACCTTACGCCTTTGCTTTTGTCGCCGCACAGCTGTTGGCCCTGCCGGGCCTGGGTCTGGCGCTTTACCTGTACACCGTTGGCAAGGTGGCGGGCAGTGGTGGCTGGCTGCTGGGCGTGTTCGAACTGCTGTTTTCAGGCGTGGTGGTCCTGCCCGCGGTGTTGCTGTGCACGGTGCTCTTGCTGATTGCTGGCTTGTTCTCCCGGGTGCGGCCATGGGCTTGCCTCGTGCTGTTGCTGGTCAATGCGGCCGTGCTGGCTGTTGGCTGGACGATCAGTCCAGCCACCGAAGCCGCCGAGCTGCTGGTCTGGGTCGCCACAGCGCTTTCGGCCGCGGCTGCTGCTGCGCTGGCGTGGCAGGCGTTTTCACCGGTGACAAGGCCTGAGCGGAACATGCTGTGGGGCCAGCTCCTGCTGGCTGTTGGGCTTGGGATTGGATTGGGGCTGGCAGGCGGCGGCAGTGTCCCGGCTCCGTCACCTGCCGAGCCGGACCCCATGGCAGCGATACCGCCGGAGCGCGTATTCAAGGGACTGTTGGAGGGTAAGCCGGTGCACCTCGCGGTGCATGATTGCAAGGTCTACCGCGCCATACCAAAGGAGGCCAGGGAGCCCGGAAAGGGCGGCGAGGGCGACTGGCAGATGGTGCTCGAACCCGATCTCTATCCCTTCTTCACGTATTGCGAGCGGCAATCGCTGCAGGCAGACAACGGTGTCGTCACCGTCACCCTCGGACGCATCGCCTTCGGTGCAGGGGGCTGCTGCGCCACGGGTGGCACTTACCGCTCCAGGGATGGCGAGCTGTGGAAGAAGCTGTGAAGTCCGCCGAATAACGGTGCCGAATAGGGCGCCGAATAAGCTGCGTTCGAATCCGCAGGTCATCGGGGCGCTATAAAAACAATAGCTGCTTGCGCAGGACCCGCTTGGGTCAAAGCCGTTTTTCGCTTTGAAAATAGCCTTTTTTGGTTGTCCGGGGGACGACAAAAATCCGGAAAAATCCCTGCCAGGACGCGGTTTCAGGGCCTTTTTGTTTGCCAAATGTGCCGGTAGCCCAATAAGAACAGGCGCGAGCAGCTATCAAAAAGATAGCGATTCATCGATGCCCCCAGCCAGCCCAACCGTTATCTAACCCGCAAGCGGCGCCCAGTGGTTGTCCAGCCGCACATTTTTGACCGCCGGCAAAGCTGTGTGGCCTGCGCCGTCGCGTGTCAGTGCGGCGAGCCGCCCGCCTGCCCACAACATGGCGTCAGCCTGGCCCGCGGCCGGGGCCGACGTGACGGCGCAGGCTTCTTCCAGCGGAAAAAAACCTGTCCAGCGCCCATCGGCCTGCCACACGGCCACGCCGTTGGCGCGCGGGCAACCCACGGCAAAACCGCCCGCGGCCCAGGCGATGTCGCCGCCGTAACCGGCCAGCACGCGCCCGTCAGCAGCGGCGCAGGTTTGCAACTTCTGGCCGTCAAAAAGCGCCAACACAGGCGCGGCGGTTTTGGTTGCCGTGTCGTCATGCTCGGCCTGCAGTGCGATGCCCAGGACACGCGCCCCGCCTGCCGCCGGTGCGCGGCCCCAGGCCATGTGCCGCAGGCTCAGGCGTTTGTCGGCCAGTCGCCACTGTCCCAGCAGCGCGCCGCGTCGTGTGTCCAGCCGCACCAGCGAGGCATCCATGCGGTCCATGTGAATTTTCAGCCGGCCGGTTTCAGGCAGCGCGGGGATGCCGCCGTTCGCCACGACCAAACTGCCGTCGTCATCCAGCAAAAGTTCATGCGGGTCCATGCCGTGGGTCGGCCATTCGCCAAATTTCTCCAGTGTGGCGGCATCACGCAGGCCGATCAGGCCTTCACCGGTTTCGAGATTCGTTTCTGTGGTGTAGAGCGTTTTGCCGTCGGGGCTGGCGATCACGTGGCCATTGAAGGCGCGGTCAGGGTCGGTCCAACCCCAGGCGATGGCCTGGCCGGTGTCTTCGCCTTCGGGCCTCCAGCGCAGCAGCCAGTCGCCCGGCCGGCGGGCCACCGCCAGCAGCGTGCCGCTGCGCTCGACCCACACGCCATGGGCGCGCGTCGGCACATTGAGTGCGGCGCTGACCTGAAGCGCGGCGCCGCGGTACGCCAGCACACCGACCTGGTAGCCGTGCGTTGCCTCCCAGGCGGCGGCCAGCTGTTGCGAGGGGGTCGCCGTAGTGGCAGCTGCCAGGGCCGGTTGGAGCCAGGCACTTGCGCTGGCCGCCAGCATCAGCCATTGCCTGCGCCGCAGTGTTGTCAGGGCCTGTGCGTTCTTCATGATGGGGCTTCTAGTCGCCGTCGGCGTCCGAAAAGCCGATGCTCACTTCCAGCGCGGGTGCGATGTCGGCTTCGGCGAGTTTTTTCAGGTCGGCCAGCGAGCGCCCGGCGCTGCCCATGCCGGCCTTGTTGGCGGGCGATGCGCTTTGCATGGCTTTGTCGGTTTTGTTCACCGCTTGCGCGAGCTGGTTGGCCGGCTCGTTGCGGCCCAGTCCGCGCAAATAGGTTTCCAGCGGCGCCAGGCCGGCGCCGGGCAAAGGGGCTTCACGCGCCTGCGATGCGCCCAGTGTGCGCAGCGCCTGCCATTGCGCGGCCCAGCGCGCCGCCGTCTGGCCGCTGGCGCTGCGCGCGTAGGCGGCATTGCGGTTGCCTTGCACCCCGGCCATGCGGGGCTTTTCCATCTCGGCCCAGCGCAGGCGTTCCAGCGCACCGGTCCACTGATTGACCAGCTCGCTCATCGCCGGCCCATTGCTTTCTTCCGACTCGCCGGGTTTGCGCGCCGCCAGTTCGCCGAAGGCTTTGGCCAGCGTGTCGGCTTCGCGCTGGATGTCGGCGGCCACCTGCACCGCGTAGCGGCAGGCCGGTGTGGCGGGTGCAGACGACGAAACAGGCTGGCTCCACAGCAGCCACTCCAGCGCCGGCAGGCCTTTGGCCGGCGAGCCTATGCTTTCCAGGGCGGTGGCATCTTGCGGCGCTGACTGAATTGCCCGCTTGATGAGCTCGGGCCGCGTCGGCGAAAAGTCGATTTGCCGCGCCGAGCGCCGCTGCACCAGCGGGCCGGCCTGCACGCCGCTCAGACGGTCCCAGGCGAGCGCGGTGGTTTTCCAGCGCTCTTTGGCTTGCTCCAGTTTTTCGGGTGCGGTGGTGGCGGTCGCGTCGCACACGGCTTGCATTGCCGCAGGCAGGCCGCCGGCCTGCTCGGCAAATGCGGCGGCTTGCGGCGCATACCAGAAGCGATGGATGCCGCGCATGAAATCACCCGCCGTGTAAAACGGCACGGCAACGTTGGGCGCGACCACTTGCGCCTGCGCCGCGCCGCCGGCCAGCAGCATGGCGATGGCCGGCACGGCTCTGCGCCAGGCCGGCTGCAACAAAGAGGTGAGGGAATTCATCGGGCTGCTCCCTGGTTCAGGCGCTTGATGTCTTCATGGCACTCATAGCGATTCAAGGAATTTCACCAGCGCGGTGCGTTCCTGCGCATTCATCCGCAGGACTTTGTCCTTGCTGGCTTTGGCTTCGCCATCGTGCCAGAGCACGGCTTCCAGCGCGCCGCGCGCGCGGCCGTCGTGCAGCAGGCGGTTGTGGCCGTTCACGTCGGGCACAAGGCCGATGCCCCACAGCGGCGGCGTGCGCCATTGGCGGCCATCGGCCAGGAAGTCGGGCCGGCCGTCGGCCAGGCCTTCGCCCATGTCGTGCAGCAGCAAGTCGGTGTAGGGCCAGATGGTCTGGCCCTGCACGGCCTTGCTGCCCAGCCGCGGAAATGGGCTTTCGCCGGTGACGTAGCTCGGGCGGTGGCAGGCGGCGCACTGTGCGTCGGCAAACAGTTTCTGGCCGCGCACCACCTGGGCATCGCGCGGATTGCGGCGCGCCGCCGGTGCCAGTGTGGTTTCATAAAACACCACGTCGTTGAATGTTTTCTCGTCAATCTCGCTCGCCTTGCCCCGTGCGCCGCGCGGCGCCGCCAGGCAGTCTTTCTGGGCGGCTGTGCAGGTCTCTTTCGGAAAGACCGGCGAGGTGATGCCCATGTCGCCGAGGAAGGCGCCCGCGGTCTGGTGGGCCAGGGTGGCGACGTTGGCCTTCCAGCCGAAGCGGCCTGTGCGCATCTGCTGCGTCGGCGCGTCCCACACCTGGTTGACGACGCCGCGCACCGGGCTGTCGGAGGCGGCTTGCTCGCGCGCATTGCGCAGGATTTCCGCTTCGGGAATCGCTTCGAGCAAACCCACGCCGGCCATCTGCGGCGCGATGCGCGGGCTCACCATCACATCTTTGGCCATGGGGCCGTAATGGAGTTTGCTGAAACCGTAGCGGGGTTTTTGCAACTGGTAGGGTGTGCCGTCGGCAAACTTGCCGCGCACCACGTCGTAGCGCAGGGATATCTGCCCCTCGGGCATCACGCCCTGCACCGCGAAATTGGAAAACTGGTCGCCGTACACCGGATCCGGCAGCGGCCCGCCGTGTGCGTCCTTGCCCGGCACCGACAGGCGCAGCAGCAGGCCGACCGGCTGGTCGGCCAGGCCGCGGTTGAAGTCGGGCGGTGCGCCGCGGCCGTCCTGCACATGGCAGCCGCCGCAGGAGCGGGCGATGAAGTGCGGGCCCAGGCCGTCACGCGCGGTGGTGGAGGAGGGCGCCTGCACCCAGTTGCGCTTGAAGAAAGAATTACCGATGACAAAACGCGTGCGTTCCTCGTCGCCCAGGTTGGCCAGCGGAAATGAAAACGCGTTGTGGCCGGTGGCAAACACCGTGGTGTCGCCGCCGGTTTTCTCGTCGTCGGGCGCCGTGCCGGCTTGCGCACCCGGCCCTGCCGACGCCCAGAAGGCCAGTCCTGCCAGTCCCGCTGCGGCCACGCAGGCAAGCACTGCACGCGCAGGGCGCGTGACCATCCGGGACGACGCGGCCTTGGCCATTAAGGTTTGACCAGCGTCAGCTTGGTGATGCCGGCGGCGTTGGCGGCTTCCACCAGGTCCTTGCTTTGCTGCACCAGGCTGTCGACGGTTTTTTGCACGCGCAGCCGGCCGGGTGCGTCTTTGGCGCCGACGATTTCGCGGTCAAACGGTGCCTGAATGCCTTCGGCGGCGGCGACGGATGCTGCGATCTGCTTGCTGGTGCGGTCTGCCAGTGCCGGGTTTTTCACCGCCACCAGGTCACGCAGCGACGGGCCGGCCAGCGTCGTGCCGTCGGCGCGCTTGTACTGGCCCAGCCAGGTGTTCTGGATGCCTTTGGCGTTGTTCACCACGTCGCGGTGCGTATTGTCGGAAAAGCATGAGTGCTCATCTTCCTGGTCCTGGCTGGCCAGGGCGACTTCGAGGCGTTCACCGGCGAGTTCACCGCGCGAAAGCGAGCCCAGGCCGACAAACATCTTGCGCACCGACTCCATGCCGCCGCGCTCGAACTTCGCGCGGTAGGAGGTCGACGTGGGCGCCCAGGCTTTGGTGAGGGTGCCGAGGTCGTCGACCAGCAGTTCGGTCACCACCTTGAGGTACTGGCGGCGGCGGTCGGCGTTGGGTTTCTTGCCGTCCACAAAATCTTCAAACGAACGGTTGCCTGGGCCGGTGGTGCTCAGGTCCTGGCCCCACAGCAAAAATTCAATCGCGTGCCAGCCGGTGGCGATGTTTTCTTCGCCGTTGCGCTCGTTCAGGCTGGCCAGCCGTTTTTTGTTGATCACGGCCTTGCGGTTGTTGATGATGCCGGCGTTGGGTGCGTCTTTCACGTAGTCGACATAGGACTCGTCCATGGGCCAGGCATTGATGCGGCCTTCAGGGCCGTTTTTGTCATCGATCGGGCCGCCGTAAAAACGGAAGGCCTCGGTCTGGCCGTAATACTCGCGCGCGTCCAGCCAGGCCTTGCGCGCGGCCTTGAGGCCGTCGTCAGACGGTGCGTCGGTAAAAGCCTGCACTGCTTTTTGCAGGATGAGCGTGCTGGCCAGCGTGTCGTCATAGTTTGATTGCACCAGGTGGGCGTAATGCTTTGCCACGGCGGCCGCCGTGGTGGCTGGTGCCGCCACTGTGCCAGGCGCGGTACCGGCCGCTGCCGTTGCTGCGGGCTGGGCCATGGCCGGCACGGCAAGCAGGGCCACCAGGGCGGCAAGGATGGCGGGTTTGATTGCTGGTTTCACGACGACTCCTGTGTCTTTGTTAATCGGTCAAAGTGCGATTATACAAATGAGAATCGTTATCGTTATCAATAAGGTGACTTTCTGTGACGCTGTGCGGACGCCCGCCGGACCGCTTGTTCAGGGCCCGCGGCGTTTACCCGGTTTGCGCGCCTCATAGCGTTTCATCAGCGGCGTGACAGAAATGCCGTGGGCAATCACCGAGGCGACGACCACCGCGAGCGTGATGGAAAGCAGCCGTTGCGCCAGCGCGGGCGGGAGGTGGTGGTTGATGGCATAGAGCAGGTAATACAGCGAGCCGATGCCGCGAATGCCGAACCAGGCCATCAGGCGGCGCTGCGAACCCCTGACCGGCGTTCCCAGCAGTCCGATAAAAACCGCCGCCGGCCGGATCACCAGGAACAGCGCCGGGATAAACCACAGCACTTCAGCGCGAAAGCGTGTGGTGGCGACCAGCACGCCCACCGCCAGCACGATGGCGACTTCCACGAAGCTTTCCAGCTGGCTGTTAAAGCGCTCTACTGCGCGCATCATGTGGGCGGGCGCTTCCGCGCCCGAGGCTTCCTGGTCATCGGGGCTCAGCGTTTCATCGGGTGCGGCCGCAGCCTGGGGTACGGGCCGCGCATCGGGCTCGTCGATGCGGCGCAGCGCCAGGCCCGCCGCAAACACCGCCAGGAAGCCGTAAGTCTGAAAGAGCAGCGCCAGGCCGTACGTCAACCCGATGAGTCCCAGCGCGATGAATTCGTCCGAGCCCAGCGCTTCGCGGTGGCGCATGCGCAGGTAAAGAATGGCGCGGCCCACCAGCGTGCCCAGCAGCCAGCCCAGGGCCAGGCCGCCGGCCACGGCCCACAGCACATCGACGGCCCACCAGCGCCAGCCGCCTTCGCCGAGTTCGTGCAGGCCCAGCAGGCCCAGCCCGAGCATCACAAATGGAAATGCGGTGCCGTCGTTCAGGCCGCCCTCACCGGTGAGGCCGAAACGCAGGCGGTCGCGGTCGCCCGGGTTGGCCACCTGCACGTCGGAGGCCAGCACCGGGTCGGTCGGCGCGAGGATGGCGCCCAGCAGCACCGCGGCGCCCACGGGCAGCTCCAGCACATAAACGCCCAGTGCGGTGATGGCGGCCACGGTGACCACCATCGACACGGTTGCGAGTTGCACCGGAATGCGCCAGCGGCCATCCCGTACGCGGAACTCGAGCTTCATGCCGGCGGTGAACAGCGAGATCAGTACCGCCACCTCCGTGAGGCGCTCCAGCAGCACCGTGTTCTTGAGGGCGTCGAGTTTGAGCAGCCCCAGTCCAACGGGACTGACCGCCACACCAACACCGAGGTACAGCATGGCGGCACTCAGAGGTAACCGTGCAATGAAAGAGCCGCCCAGTGTCATGGCAATCAGCAGCGCACCGGCCACGATGCAGGCCAGCGTGAAAGTGGTGGGCTCGGCAAAAGTCATCGCCCCACCTTACGGCAAGCGCAGGCGTCCCGGTATCAGCCGACGCGCCGTTGCCGTGGTGCCTGGATGCGCCCTGTAGACACGTTTGTGTCCGATTTTTTTAAGCGAAAAGCGCTCTGAGGCCAATAAATAAAAGCGCGATAAGCTATAAAAACTATAGCAAACCGCGGAATGCCGTTCCAGCGCCTACCAGTCCACCAGGCTCAGGCCGATGCTCAGAACATTGCGCTTTCGGTTGTAGTCCACGAGGCTGTCACCGTAGCCGCTGAAAAGCTGCACGTGGTAGCGCAAGCCGGTGTAGTTGGGCGACGAGGCCGGCGCCATCATCCAGTCAAACCGGGCCGAGCCGCGGGCTTCCTTGCGCAACGAGTGGCGCAGCGTGACGCCCACCGTGTTGGCTTTGTTGATCTGCCAGCTGCCCGTGACTTCCGCGCGGCCCACATAGTTTTCGATGCCGGGGTTGTCGTCATTGCCCGAGGACTCCTTGAGCCGGTCCCAGATACGCCCCTGAAGGATCAGGCCCGAGTCCTGGCCCAGTGTTTTCTCGGCGGCGCCCATCAGGTAGACGCGGTTCCAGCTGCGCGACAGCGGCAGCGACTGGCCGTTGGACTGGTGCACCAGCCCCAGGCCCGAGAGCCGGTAGTTCCAGCCACCGGCCAAAGGGATCTGGTGCGGGTAGATGTAGATCACCTCGGGCTCGTGGTCGGTGGTGCGAAACGGCCGCGAGATGCTGCCGTTGAACAATTGCCAATAGCTTTGCTGCGTGTAGCCGAACCATACCGAGTCATGGTCGTCGTCGTCGTTGTCGCCGCTTTTCAGCAGGCCTTTGGCGACCTTGGTGCGCACCGACAGCTGGATTTTGTTTTCAGTGCGCATATAGGGCACAGAGGTCAGCGCGGTATGCCCTGCGGCGGGTGACGAGGGTTGCGTGTTCACGCTGTCGGCGGTGGAGACGGCCAGCGTGATTGGCCGGTAGCCGCGCAGCGAAAACGTATCGCAGTCGGTGCCGCGCTGCAGTTCCCAGAAGCGGGACAGTTCCGAGTACCTGGTGTTTTTGCAGCCGATCGGCTTGCCGTCCGGCGCTTCGGTGTTCAGTGATGGCAGCAGCAGCACCGGGGTGGCCGGCTGGCCGGTCTGGGCATTGGCCGGCGCTGTGGTCAGGCTGGGCGCGGGCGTGTTGGCGGGCGTTTGCGCATCGGCCCATTGCTGGAAGCAGGTGAGCTGCGCCGCAGGGTCGCCCTTCATGGCCTGGCAGGTTTGCCAGCCTGTGCTGGATGGGCGGTTTGCCGGCGTGGCCTGTGCATGTGCCGCAGCCGTGGTGCCAAGACCCAGGAGGGCCAGAAGCACCGTGCAAAGCGATGCAGCAGCAGGATTGAGAGATTTCAGTGGCATGGCTCGGTCTTGAAAATTGCGCTGTTCAGGGTAGCCGGGTCAGCGTGAAGGGCACATCGGGTGCATTGTCCGGGGCGCTGCTGCTGGTGTCTTTCCAGGTGCCCTTGAAGGCCTTGCCGCAAGAACCTTCGACCATTTCGCCGTTCCAGGTGCCGGTGATGCTGACATTGTCGGAGGACTCGTCGAGCAGCAACATGCCGCCCTCCAGGTCACCGGCCAATGCGGCCTTGGCCGCATGTCCGGCAATGGCTTTGGAACCGACGGCCGGCCCCAGGTCGCGGCTCACGATGCCGGCCAGGCTTTCGGCGAATTCGGCATGCCGTTCCAGCAGCATGGTGGCGCGGGCCGGCAAGCCGGCAGGTGGGCGGTCAAAGCGCACGGCCCACAGGCCATGGAGTTGTGCGGCCTTCATCTCCGTGGCGGCCGGGCAAGCGGCGGCAGGTTTCGTTTGGGCCGTAGCGCTAGTGGATATTGCGCAAGCGGCGATTAAAAAAAAAGCGGGTCGAAGAAAAAGCAAAGTCATGAACAAGTGAGTGCACGGCCTGGTCGTGCGGTACGGGCTGTAGCAACGCAGCAAGGCGGACGGAGCGGCCAAGGCTGCAGTGCAGGGGGTGAAACGGAAAACTCGGGCACGCGAGTGCGGGGTTGATGCAACGCGCAGGCCGTGGAGCTTGCGCACTATCTCACGAATACATCTCAATCAGGTAAAGCACCGGTAAAAACCCGTGGCCTGAAACGGTTTGTAACCACGGCACTGAAAACGCCTTCATGCGGCCCGGCACCTGATCTCGCGCCGAATTAACCACGGAACAGGGCAGCGCTAGCGCGTCTCTGCCGCCGCTGCCGCCGCCGCAATCCCGTCTGCTGACTTCTTCGCAAACTCCGCACGCAAGGCCTTGATCTTTTCGCGCGGGTCTTCCTTCACGGTGGCCTTGTCCAGCGCCATCTCGGCGATGAAGCGGCTGGGTGCGCCGGGAATCATGTCGCGGCCCTTCTTGCGTTTGCGCAGCCAATTCACCGCCAGCGTGCGCTGCGCGCGGGTGATGCCCACGTACATCAGGCGGCGCTCTTCCTGCAGGCGCAGTGCGATGCTGTCGGTGTTGACTCCGTCATCGTCTTCCAGCTTGAAGGGCAGCAGGCCTTCGTTCACGCCGGCCAGTACCACGTGTGGCCATTCCAGGCCTTTGGCGGCGTGCAGGGTTGAAAGGGTGACCACGTTCTGGTCGCCTTCGCGTTCGCTGATGGTGGAAAGCAGTGCAATCGTCTGCACCACTTCCAGCATGGTTTTGGTTTCGGCTGCCACCACGGCACCAGATGTGTCGTCAATCTGCCCGCCGCAGCGCTGGGCCACCCAGTCGCAAAAATCCATCACGTTGGTCCAGCGCGCGGCGGCCAGCTTTTCGCTGTCTTCGCCGTCGTACAGGTGCTTCTCGTAGTCGATTTCCTTGAGCCAGTCGTTCAGAAAAGCGCGCGCGTCTTCGGCGCCCACAGTGCGTTTGGCGCGGTATTCCAGGTCGTTGAGGTAGCGGCCAAACTCGTGCAGCGAGCCGACGGCCTTGGCCGGCAGAACCGAGCCCAGCGAGTTGCTGAAGAGCGCTTCGAAAAGACTTTGCTTCGACTGGCTCGCGAAGGTGCCGAGTGCGCCCAGCGTGGTGTGGCCGATGCCGCGCTTGGGTGTGGTCACCGCGCGCATAAACGCCGGGTCGTCGTTGTTGTTGACCAGCAGCCGCATCCAGCAGCAGAGGTCTTTGATCTCGGCGCGGTCAAAAAAACTTTGCCCGCCTGAGACCTTGTAGGGGATGTTGGCCTTGCGAAAGGCTTTCTCGAAAGGCTTGGCCAGATGGTTGGCGCGGTACAGCACGCAAAAATCTTTCCACTCCTTGTACTGCCCGCCTTCTGCCTGCAAGCTGCCTTCGGCACGCAGGCTCTGGATGCGGGCCACCACGCGTTCGGCTTCGTGCTCTTCGCTGTCGCAATCGATCACGCGCACCGGCTCGCCTTCGCCGAGCTCGCTGAACAGCGTCTTGGGAAACAGCTTGGGGTTGGGGCCGATCACGTTGTTGGCCGCGCGCAGTATGGCGCTGGTGGAGCGGTAGTTCTGCTCGAGCTTCACGACCTTGAGGTTGGGGTAGTCCTGCGGCAGCTTTTTCAGGTTGTCCAGCGTGGCGCCGCGCCAGCCGTAAATCGACTGGTCGTCGTCGCCCACGGCGGTGAAGCGGCCGCGCGGACCGACCAGCAGTTTGAGCATCTCGTACTGCGTGGCGTTGGTGTCCTGGTATTCGTCGACCAGCACATGGCCCAGCGACTGCTGCCATTTTTCGCGCACGCTGTCGTGCTCGCGCAGCAGCTTGAGCGGCAGGCCGACCAGGTCGTCGAAGTCGACGCTCTGGTAGGCCGTCAGGCGCTCTTCGTAGTGCGCCATCACGCGGGCGATGGCGCGCTCTTCGTCGCCATTGGCCTGCACCATGGCTTCTGCTGCATTGAGGCCCATGTTCTTCCACAGGCTGATGGTCCATTGCCATTGCCGCGCCGTGGCCGCATCGGTGCTGCCGCCGGCGTCCTTGATGATGCTGGTCACATCGTCGCTGTCGAGAATCGAGAACTGGGGTTTGAGGCCCAGCGCCGCGCCGTCCTGGCGCAGCATGCGCACGCCCAGTGCGTGGAAGGTGCAGACCAGCACGCCCTTGGCGCTTTTGCCGATCAGCGCCTTGGCCCGTTCGCGCATTTCAGCGGCGGCCTTGTTGGTGAAGGTGATCGCGGCAATCTGCTCAGGCTTGAGCCCTGACTGGATCAGCCGGCCTATCTTGTGTGTGATCACTCGCGTCTTGCCGGAACCGGCGCCCGCCAGTACCAGGCAGGGACCATGCAGGTAGTTCACGGCTTCTTGTTGGGCGAGGTTCAGGCCGTGGGTCATGAAAACAATCGATTCCAAGGGGAAAAATGCGCGGGACCGGCCCTGTCAGGGACAGCCAGGGAACGGCAAATCATAGCGGCTGCCCTTTTGGAGCCTGTAGCTCGGTTTGGACCGCACCGCAGGTTTCATGCCTGGCGCTTTAGCTGGATGAAAAAAGACCGCGCCCGCACGGAACCACCACAAGCCCCGGATTCAAGCAATAAATGCTTGCAGCGCAGTGCTGGTCTGCGCTGGCAGCTATCGAATCAATAGCATAGGAGCAGGCGCGGCTTCATGCGTTCCGGCTCGCCGGGGCGAACCCACCCTGCGTCAACGACAGTGCCTGGGCTGCCTGCTGCAGCAGCAGGCGCACGGTTTTCTGGTCGGGGCCGACGTGGCGGTCTATGCGCCGCACGTAAGGGCAGGTCAACGCGGCCAGGGCGCTGTGGTCGGGCCCGAAGATGGGGCAGGAAATATCGGCCACGCCGAAAGACTGCAGACTGTCGCGCTCGAAATAGCCTTGCTCCCGGATGACACCGAGGGCGGCAGCCAATGCATCGGACCCGATCGGCACTTCGCCTTCGAGTGCGGTGTGCTGGGTCAGCATTTGCTGAGTCTGGCTGGCATCCGCGAAAGCCAGCAACACCCG
Organism: Polaromonas sp. P1_F6; assembly: GCF_056405695.1. NCBI lineage: Bacteria > Pseudomonadati > Pseudomonadota > Betaproteobacteria > Burkholderiales > Comamonadaceae > Polaromonas > Polaromonas sp. P1_F6. The sequence continues at coordinate 188,465 of NZ_JBFUBQ010000004.1, read as the reverse complement.
GCCCGAGGCGGTATCGACCAGCCCGACATGCACGCCCACGCGGATCGTCATGCTCCAGGTGCCGGGGCCGTTGACCTGTGCGGTGATCAGCACGTTGCCCTGGTCATAGACGCCCATGTGGCAGGCCTGCTCAGCCTTGTGCGCAAAGGCCTCCATGATGGGAATGGCCTGGGTCACCAGCCGGTTGAGCGGTGGATGCATGTGCGCCAGCGTGAAGAGTTTCAGGCTCAGCGAGTAGCGGTCGCCCGAGAGCGAGCGCATGACATATTGCCGTGCCACCAACCGCTCCAGCATGCGGTAGATCTCGCTCGCGTTGCGGTCCATTTCCTTGACGATCTCCGCGCGCGTCAGGCCCTGCGGCTGGCGAGCCAGCAACTCAAGGATGTCCAGGCCCTTGTCAAGCGCCGGTGCCCGGTAGCGGTCGTCGGCAAGAGGCGGGGATGCGGTGACGACGGCGTCGTTCGTGTTCTGGTCATTCGTCGGGAGAACGGAATATTTTTGTGTCATGGCGGCAGGGTGGGTGAGGTCAAAGGCATTGCAATTTTGATATGTAACGCAGCGCTCTTGATATGGCACGCGGCGCTCGCGAAGACTTTCGCCTTCATTGTTTTAGATTTATTTACTTTTGCACTTAATGTTCATCAATAAATTAAATCTTGACCTAGGGAAAGTCCGGGGCTTGGAAAGATGAGCAAATTTCTATGATTCACACCGCTTCAATCCATAAGTGAATAGATTGTTCATCAATGAACCATTTGTAACAATAAGTTTCCTGATTTTGGTGCCTTCGCCTCATTGAACGGTTCCGTCAACGCAAAAAGGTTTTTGTCATGCACCCAGGAAGTTTGGAAGGAAAAACAGTATCGATCTGCGCGGCCGCCCAAGGCGTCGGCCAGGCCCGTACAACGGTTTGCCTGGCCCCGGGTGATTCCGGGCGTTGCTGCAGCGCCTGGTTTGGGCGCACTCCGGGCCGGTCGACGGGCCGTCTGGCCACGGTCAACGACATCGCGCCGATCTGAGCGAGCACCGCGCCTGTCCGGAACCGCCCATGACACCTCTTGTGAGCATCAGCAACCTGTGCAAATCCTTTCCGGGAGTGCGCGCGTTGCACAACGCCCGGCTTGAGGTTGCCGCAGGCGAGGTGCATGCGCTGATGGGCGAGAACGGCGCCGGGAAATCGACCCTGATGAAGATACTGGCCGGGGTCTACCAGAAGGATGCGGGCGAGATCAGCATCGACGGTCAGGCGGTCGAGATTGCCAGCCCGCGCGCTGCGCAGGCGCTGGGCATCGGCATCATCCACCAGGAACTCAACCTGATGAGCCATCTGAGCGTGGCGCAGAACATCTTCATCGGACGCGAGCCGCTCGGGCGGCTGGGGCTGTTCATCGATACCGAGAAGATGGCCCGTGACACGAAAGCGATATTCGACCGCCTGAACCTGAACCTGGAACCGCACACGCTGGTCTGCGACCTGACGGTGGCGCGCCAGCAGATGGTGGAGATCGCCAAGGCGCTGTCGTTCGACTCGCGCGTGCTGATCATGGACGAGCCCACTGCCGCGCTGAACAATGCGGAAATCGACGACTTGTTCCGCATCATCGGCCAGCTCAAGCGCCACGGCGTCGGCATCGTGTACATCTCGCACAAGATGGACGAGCTCAAGCGCATCTCGGACCGCGTGACAGTGATGCGCGACGGCCAGTACATCGGCACCGTGCCGACTGCCACCACCAGCATGGACACCATCATCGGCATGATGGTCGGGCGCGCGCTGCTTGAAGACGAGAGGCCGCCGGCAACCGGTCAGGGCCGGGAGACCGTGCTGGAGGTGCGCGGGCTCAATCGCGGCCGTACGATCAAGGATGTCAGCTTCACCGTGCGCAAGGGCGAAATCCTCGGGTTTGCCGGCCTGATGGGCGCGGGCCGAACCGAAGTGGCGCGTGCCGTGTTCGGCGCCGACAAAAGGGATTCGGGAGAGATCTGGGTCAGGGGCCGCCAGATCGGGGTGCATAGCCCGGCCGACGCGGTTGAGCACGGCATCGGCTACCTGTCGGAAGACCGCAAGCACTTCGGTCTGGCCACCGGCATGGATGTGCAGACCAACATTGTGCTGTCGAGCTTGCGGCGGTTCTTGAGCTTCGGGTTTCTTCTCAAGCCCGCGGCCATACAGGACACGGCTGCGAAGCTGATCGCGCAACTGGGCATCAAGACCCCAAGCGCGCTGCAGAAAGTGGCGCTGCTGTCGGGGGGCAACCAGCAAAAAATCGTCGTCGCCAAATGGCTGGTGCGCGACTGCGAGATCCTGTTTTTTGACGAGCCTACGCGCGGCATTGACGTGGGCGCCAAGAGTGAAATCTACAAGCTGCTCAATGCGCTGGCGGCGCAGGGCCGTGCCATCGTGATGATCTCCTCCGAACTGCCCGAGGTGCTGCGGCTGAGCCACCGCATCGTGGTGATGTGCGAGGGCCGCATCACCGGCGAGCTGGCGGCATGGGACGCGACCCAGGAAAAAATCATGCAGCTCGCCACCCAGCGCGAAGCCACGGCTACCGTTTCCGGCACGGTTGCCGCTGCTGCCTTCTAAGAATACCGGAACCACCATCCATGACCGTCTCCAAGTTGCTGCAAGGTTTCAAAACTGCAGCTTTTAGCAGCAACACCCGTCAAAAGCTGTTGGCATTTGCCAGCTTGCTGGGGTTGCTGATTTTCTTCAGCATGGCCTCGTCCAGTTTCATGCAGACCGACAACATGGTGGGCATTTTGCAGGCCACTGCGGTTAACGGCGTGCTGGCCATCGCCTGCACCTTTGTCATCATCACCTCGGGCATCGACCTGTCGGTGGGCACCTTGATGACCTTTTGCGCCGTCATGGCCGGGGTGGTGCTGACCTATTGGGGCCTGCCCTTCTACCTGGGCGTGCTGGCCGCCATTTTCTTCGGTGCGTTCTCTGGCTTCACCTCGGGCGTGCTGATTGCCAAGCTGAAGATCCCGCCTTTCATTGCCACGCTGGGCATGATGCTCATGCTCAAAGGCCTGTCGCTGGTCATCACCCAATCCAAGCCAATCTATTTCAACGACACGCCGGAGTTCTCGGTCATTTCCCAGGAGTCGTTGATCGGTTATTTCTTGCCCGATCTGCCCATCCCCAATGCGGTGCTGATCCTGTTTGTGGTGGCGGTGGTATCCAGCCTGATCCTGAACAAGACGGTGCTGGGGACCTACACCTTCGCGCTGGGCAGCAACGAAGAGGCGGTACGCCTGTCGGGCGTGAATGTGGACCGCTGGAAGATCATTGTCTACACGCTCAGCGGCGCGATTTGCGGCGTGGCCGGGCTGCTCATCGCCTCGCGCCTGAATTCCGCGCAGCCGGCGCTGGGCCAGGGTTATGAGCTGGACGCGATTGCCGCCGTCGTGATCGGAGGCACCTCGTTGAGCGGTGGGGCGGGCACGATCCTGGGCACCATCATCGGCGCCTTCATCATGAGTGTGCTGACCAACGGGCTGCGCATCATGTCGGTGGCCCAGGAGTGGCAGACGGTGGTGACGGGCCTGATCATCATCGTGGCGGTGTATGCCGATATTTTGCGAAAGCGCAAGTAAATGAAAGCAAGTGCGGTTTCAGCCGCTATCCGCCTGCGTGCAGTTCTTACGAAGGAGAAACCCAAACCCCAGGCCCTGCCAACGTTTGATTTCTGATATTTCATTGCAACACCCATAACGATCCGGAGATGACCATGATTTTGAAACGAACACTTTTGAGCCTTGCGCTGGGCCTTGGCCTGGCTTCCACCTTGAGCACGACGGCGCTGGCCGCCGACGAGATCTACATTCCAATGATCTCCAAGGGCTTTCAGCACCAGTTCTGGCAAGCCGTCAAGGCCGGCGCCGAGCAGGCCGGCAAGGACTACAAGGTCAAGGTGACCTTCGAAGGCCCCGAGAGCGAGAGCATGGTAGACAAGCAGATCGACATGTTCGCGGCGGCGCTGGCCAAAAAGCCGTCGGCCATCGGCTTTGCCGCGCTGGACAGCAAGGCGTCGATCCCGCTGCTGAAAAAAGCCCAGGCCGCCAAGATCCCGGTCATCGCCTTTGACTCGGGCGTGGACAGCGATATTCCGGTAACCACGACCACCACCAACAACGTGGCCGCCGCCGCCCTCGCTGCCGACAAGATGGCCGAGCTGATCGGTAAAAGCGGCGATGTCGCCCTGGTGGTGCATGACCAGACCAGCCGCACCGGCATCGATCGCACCGACGGATTTGTCAACCGTATCAAGTCAACCTATCCCAACATCAAGATCGTCAGCGTGCAGTACGGCGGCGGCGACCAGCTCAAATCGACCGAGATCACCAAGTCCATCCTGCAGGCCAACCCCAACCTGAAGGGAATTTTCGGCGCGAACGAAGGCTCGGCCATCGGCGCGCTGAACGGCGCCAGGGAAATGAAGCGCAAGGTGGTGATCATCGGCTACGACTCCGGCAAGCAGCAAAAGGCCGCCATCATGGATGGCTCGATGGCCGGCGCCATCACCCAGAACCCGGTCGGCATTGGCTACAAGACGGTGGAGGCGGCGGTCAAGTCCCTCAAGGGCGAAAAGCTCCCCAAGATCATCGATACCGGCTTTTACTACTACGACAAGACCACCATCAACGATCCCAAGATCGCTGCGGTTCTGTATGACTGATGGGTGCGGCGGCCTCAGGGCCACGCGCTGAAGCGCTTCTTCACCAGGCAAACAGCAGTCCCCAGGCAATCATTCATGAGCACTATCCAATCCATGCGTGTCGTCGATGTGCGCTTTCCCACGTCGCGGCATCTCGACGGCTCGGACGCGATGAATCCGGACCCGGACTATTCGGCGGCCTATGTGGTGCTGGAAACCGGCGAGCCGGGGCTTGAAGGCCATGGCCTGACTTTCACCATCGGCCGTGGCAATGAAGTCTGCTGCGCCGCCATAGAAGCCATGCGCCACCTGGTGGTCGGCCTCGACATGGACTGGGTGACCGAAGACATGGGCCGCTTCTGGCGTTACATCACCTCGGACAGCCAGCTGCGATGGATCGGCCCCGACAAGGGCGCGATCCACCTGGCGACAGCCGCGGTGGTCAATGCCGTGTGGGACCTGTGGGCCAAGCAGGAGGGCCTGCCGGTGTGGAAGCTGGTGGCCCGCATGAGCCCGGAAGAGATCGTCAGGCTGATCGACTTCCGCTACATCACCGACTGCATCACGCCGGCCGAAGCGCTGGCACTGTTGACGCGCCAGGCCGCCGGCAAGGACGCGCGCCTGAAGACGCTCGAGCAGGAAGGCTACGCTTGCTACACCACTTCCGCCGGCTGGCTGGGCTATGACGACGAAAAGCTCAGGCGCCTGGCCCAGGAGGCGGTGGACGCCGGCTTTTCGCACATCAAGCTCAAGGTGGGCCGCGACCTGCAGGACGACATCCGGCGGGTGCGCGTCGCCCGCGAGGTACTCGGCCCCGACCGCACCCTGATGATTGATGCTAACCAGGTGTGGGATGTCAACGAGGCGATTGAGTGGCTGGGCCACCTGGGCTTTGCCAAGCCCTGGTTCATCGAGGAGCCGACCAGCCCCGACGACATCGAGGGTCACCGCCGCATCCGCGAGGCGGTGAAGGGCGACATGCAGGTCGCCACCGGCGAGATGTGCCAGAACCGCGTCATGTTCAAGCAGCTCATCATGCAGGGCGCCATTGACGTGGTGCAGATCGACGCCTGCCGCCTGGGCGGGGTCAACGAGGTGCTGGCCGTGATGTTGATGGCGGCCAAATATGGGCTCAAGGTTTGTCCGCATGCCGGCGGCGTCGGCCTGTGCGAATACGTGCAGCACCTGTCGATGATCGATTACCTCTGCATCGCCGGTACCAAGGAAGGCCGGGTGATCGAATACGTGGACCACCTGCACGAGCATTTCGTGGACCCCTGCGTGATTCGCCATGCCGCCTACATGCCGCCGCAGCGGCCAGGTTATTCGATTGAGATGAAGCGCGAATCGCTGGCGCAGTACGCCTTCAAGGGCTGATGGCCGCTACACACCCTCGGCTGAGCCTGACCATAACCAACATCTGACACCGGAGCCCTTGATGAATTTGCACCTTCAAAACAAGATTGTCATTGTCACCGGCGGGGGCGCCGGAATTGGCGGGGCCATCAGCCTGCAGCTGGCACGCGAAGGCGCCGTGCCGGTGATCTTCGGCCGCAGCCCCTTGTTGCCGGAATTTTCCGCGGCCTTGCGGGATCTCGGTGCACGCCACGGGTTTTTCCAGCTCGACCTTGAAAGCGAATCGGCCTGCCGGACCGCGGTGCAGGGCGCCGTGGCCGAATTCGGCGGCATTGATGCGCTGGTCAACAACGCCGGCGTCAACGACAGCGTCGGCCTGGAGGCCGGCCCCGAGGCCTTCAAGCGCTCGCTGCAGTCCAACCTGATGCATTACTACCTGATGGCGCACCTGTGCCTGGACCAGCTCAAGGCCAGGCGCGGCGCCATCGTCAACATTTCCTCCAAGACGGCGCTCACCGGGCAGGGCAACACCAGCGGCTATGTCGCGGCCAAGGCGGCCCAGCTGGGGCTTACACGCGAATGGGCTGCCGCGCTGGCGCCGCATGGCGTGCGGGTCAATGCGGTGCTGCCGGCCGAAGTCATGACACCGCTCTATGAAACGTGGCTCAAGACCTTTGCCGACCCTGCAGCGGCGCTGGCCGACATCACGGCCCGGATTCCCCTCGGCCAGCGCATGACGACCGACCGCGAAATTGCCGACACGGTGGTGTTCCTGCTGTCCGATCGCGCCTCGCACACGACGGGCCAGTGGATTCATCCCGATGGCGGCTATGTGCATCTGGACCGCGCCTTACCTGTCGGCTGACCGTCATGAACAGACATCCATACGGCCAAAACGCCATGCGGCGTTGCCAGCTACCGAGCCCTGAAAAGCGCGATGAAGCTCGCCGCAGATTTTCCCCGCCCGAACCGGGTTCGCTCTGGGCAGCCATGCCGGCGAATGGGCATATCCGGACTTTTTAACTGACTCAACCTAACCATAGCAAAGAGAGACAAATCATGAAAGCTGCTTTCCGTAGTGTGTACCTCGGCGTGGCCTGCGCGGCCGTGCTGGCGCCGCAGTTGGCCTCGGCCCAGTCCAGCGTCACCTTGTACGGACGTGCCGTATCCGGCCTGGCCTATATTGACAATGTGTATGACCCGGTGGCCAATGCCAGCTTCTCCAAAGCCATGGTGGCCAGCAACCAGTGGGGCACCAGCATGTGGGGCATGAAGGGCAAGGAAGACCTGGGCGGCGGGCTGGCGGCCAACTTCCTTCTCGAAAGCGGGTTTGAACTGAAAAACGGCTCGGTCGGCTCGGCATTGTTCAACCGCCGCGCCTATGTCGGTCTGTCCAACGCCAGCTGGGGCAGCTTCCGTCTTGGCAAGAACCTGTTCATCAGCAACGACGTGTGGGACCTGGACCCGACTGGCCAACAGTGGGTGGGCAGCGCCACCCTGGTCAGGGGCCGCAGCTGGCCCGGTGCCAGCAACGTGGTCGAGTATTCAACGCCTGATATGGGCGGCTTCAGCGCCACCGGGCAAATCTCGTTTGGCGAACAGGCTGGAAACAGCAAGGCCAACCGCGGCGAAGGCATATCGATGACCTATGCGAACCAGGACCTGATGCTGCGCGCCATCTATTCCCAGCGCCGTAATGCTACCGCCACCTTCACGGATGTTTTCAGCACCTCCAAGGAAACCATCATAGGCGGCACTTACAAGTTCGGCCCGGCCAAGCTCTATGCAGCCTACGACTACATCACCGCACCCGACGCGGCCCTCACCGCCGCGTCCAAGCTCAAGCATGCCTGGGTTGGCGTTCGCTACGATGTGACCCCGGCGCTCACGCTGATCGGTTCGGTCTTCCACGTCAAATCTGACCGGGTGGCCGGCAAGGCCACGCTGGGCATGGTGGGTGCGGACTACAACATGTCCAAGCGCACGCTGCTGTACGCGTCATTCGGTAGCGTCAGCAACTCCAGTGGTGCCAACTTCGGGGTGGACGGGGGGATTTCGGGAAATCCGGCGGTCAACCAGGGGCAAAGAACCGTTTACGCGGGTATCGCGCACAGCTTTTAAAGGGCAACGCTGCCGGGCGAGTTCCATGCGTTCGGCGGCAGGCCGGCAGGTTCAGATCGGGATCACCTGACGCGGACCAGCTGGCCAGCCACTTTTTGCTATTAAAAATATAGCTGCTTGCGCAGGCGCTGCCTGCGCCGCAGCTATTTTTTATGCTCAATCGGCGTGCTAGCGGGGCCGTGCTACGCACCCGTATGCAAGGGCGTGGGCGACAATCAGCGCCGTGCTCAGCATTCTTTTCGTCACCTTTCCTTTTTTTGCCCTGGTGCTGTGCGGCTACCTTGCCGCACGCCGGGGCCTGCTCCCGCAGCTGGCCATTCCTGGCCTGAACACCTTCGTGTTGTATTTCGCACTGCCCTGCATGCTGTACCGCTTTGGCGCCGGCACGCCGATTGCGCAGCTGCTGGACGCGAGCCTGGTGGCCGTCTATTTAGTGTGTGCTCTGTTGATGGTGGCTTTCACCGTGATGCTCACGCGCAAGGGCCGCATTGCATGGAACGATGCGTCTTTTGGCGCGCTGGTGGCGGCCTTCCCCAACACCGGCTTCATGGGTGTGCCCCTGCTGGTGGCGCTGTTGGGTGCGCAGGCCGCCGGACCGGCCATCGTCACCATCCTGGTTGATTTGCTGGTGACAAGCTCGCTGTGCATCGCGCTGTCGCGGCTGGACTCGGCCGACATTCATGGCGCCGAGGTCGCCGCGCAGAATGCGCTCAAGGGCGTGGCGCTCAATCCCATGCCGTGGGCCATCGTGCTGGGCGCGCTGTCGTCCGGCTTGGGTGTGATGTTGCCCGCGCCGGTGATGCAGACCGTCGGGCTGCTGGCCGATGCGGCCTCGCCGGTAGCGCTGTTCACCATTGGCGCGGTGCTGGCGCGTTCGCAGATGAACAGCACGGCAGCCACACCCCTGAAGGAGTATGTGCCGGTTGCTCTCATCAAACTGGTGGTGCACCCGGTACTGGTGGGCCTCGTCGGGCTGGGCGCCATCGCAGTGGGCGTGCCTTTGCAGCCTTTTGCTTTGACCGTCATCGTGCTGGTGGCGGCGCTGCCCAGCGCCAGCAATGTGGCGTTGCTGGCCGAGCGTTTCGGTGCGGACAACGGCCGCATCGCGCGCATCATCCTGTTGTCGACGGTGCTGGCCTTTTTCAGCTTTTCGGCAGCAGTGACCCTGCTGACCTGAGCCAGGTACCAGGCCTTTTCGGCTGTCGTTACAAAAAAACCTGAAAAAAGATGGCCCCGCGCTGTCGATTCCGCTCTTTCTGTTCGTCGTACCGGTAAGAGCAGGATTTTTCTGCCTGGGTTGTCCGGGCTCTCCGCTCCCAACGCAACTAACGCAACTTCAAGGAGTCCGAAATGAAATTCATGGTTCTCATCAAAGCCGACAAACACAGCGAAGCCGGTGAAATGCCCAGTGAACAACTGCTGGCCGACATGGGCAAGTTCAACGAATCGCTGGTCAAGGCCGGCGTCATGCTGGCGGGCGAGGGGCTGCATCCCAGTTCCAAAGGCGCGCGCGTCAGATTTTCCGGCAGCAAGCGCACCGTCATCGACGGGCCTTTTCCCGAAACCAAAGAACTGGTCGCCGGTTTCTGGATGCTGCAGGTCTCGTCCAAAGAAGAGGCCATTGAATGGGTCAAGCGCTGCCCGTTGCCACCTGAGAGCGAGGCCGAAATTGAAATCCGCCAGGTGTTTTCGGCTGAAGACTTTGGCGCGGAATTCACGCCCGAGCTTCGCGAAGCCGAAGAACGCCTGCGCCGGCAGGTGGAGGCGCAGTCCGGCGAAAAGTCCTGAAAACGGGCGTCCGGCTGCCGGGCCCGTGTTTGAGGTAAAAACCGGGTTCCAAGGAGATTCCACGCATGCAATACATGATCCTGCGCAAATCCGACGCGAGCACTGAAGCCGGCGAGCTGCCCAGCCCCGCACTGCTGGCCGCCATGGGCGCCTACAACGAAGAACTCGCCAAGGCCGGCATGCTGCTGGGCGGCGAGGGCCTGCAGGCAAGCTCAAAGGGCGCGCTCATCCGGTTTTCCGGTGGCAAGCCCACGGTCATCGATGGCCCCTTCACCGAAGCCAAAGAGCTGATCGCCGGTTTCACCATGATTGAGGCGGCTTCCAGGGATGACGCACTGGAATGGCTCAAGCGCTGGCCTCAAGAGGATGCGGATGGCAATACCTCGCTGGAAATCCGCGAGGGTGGCTGCCCCGGCGGCCTGCGCGGCGTCGCCGGGGAAGGCGCGCCGCCGCTGCCCGAGGGGTTCCGCCGCTTCATGATTTTGCTCAAGGCCAATGACCGCGCCGAAGCCGGCATCGTGCCCGACAACCAGTGGCTGGGGCGCATGGCCCAACACAACGACGATGCCGTCAAGGCTGGCGTGCTACTCATGGGTGAAGGGCTCAAGCCCAGCGCCAGCGCCTCCCGCATGAAGTTCACCCGAGGCAAACCCAGCGTGATGGACGGGCCGTTCGCCGAAGCCAAGGAGTTGCTGGCCGGCTTCTGGATCATCCGGGCGCGTTCGCTGCAGGCTGCGGTGGACTGGGCGCTGAGTTACCCCTTTCCGTTTCGCGATACGGAAGAGGTTGAGGTCGAGATCCGGTTGCTATATGAGGCGGCAGATTTCGCCCCGGCCTAACGTTCAGGGCTTCGGTCAAAAATATTTGAAATTTTTTTCACCGGGCGTGTCGATTTCGCATTTTTCGTTCGTCGTACCAGTGAGCAGACGTTTTTTTGGGGCCGGAGAGGCCCGATAAACCCGGCGCTCGCCCATTCATCGAAGTGAACGAACACCAACTTAAGGGAATAGAACATGTTCAAGACCATCGCCATCATTGCAGCCGTCGCCATTGTGGTGTTTATCGTGGCCGTGCTGATACTGGCCTCCAACAAGCCCGACACCTTCCGCGTCCAGCGCCAGACCACCATCCAGGCGCCACCCGAAAAAATCTTTCCGCTGATCAACGACTACAAACAGTGGGCCGCCTGGTCGCCCTGGGAGAAGAAGGACGCCGCCATGAAGCGCAGCTTCAGCGGCCCGGCCACCGGCAAAGGTTCTGCCTACGCCTGGGAAAGCAAGGAAGTCGGCACGGGTGACATGCTGATCACCGAGTCCGTACCGTCTTCCCTGGTCAAGATAGACCTGAACTTCAGCAAACCTTTCGAAGCCCACAACAAGGTGGTGTTCACTCTCCAGCCGCAAGCCGGTGGCAGCTTGGTCAGCTGGGATATGGCCGGCCCCGCGCCCCTGATGGCCAGGGTCATGCATGTCTTCTTCGATATGGACAAGATGGTGGGCAAGGATTTCGAAGCCGGCCTGGCCGACCTGAAGGCTGCTGCAGAAAAGTAAGCCCGGCTCACCCGCCCCACACTCAAGGAGTATTCAAATGCGATTCATGATGCTGATGATCCCCAAGGGCTACGAAACTGCCGACGCAGGCACCATGCCCAGCGCCGACGCCGTCGCCGCGATGATGAAATACAACGAAGCACTGCAAAAAGCCGGCGTGTTGCTCGCGCTGGACGGCCTGCACCCGCCCTCCATGGGCGCGCGCGTGAGCTTTCCGGGCGGCAAGGCCCATGTCAGCGACGGCCCCTTTGCCGAAGCCCGTGAGGTACTGGGCGGCTACTGGATGATCAACGTGGCCTCGCGCGAGGAAGCCATCAAGTGGGCAACGCGCTGCCCGGGCGGCGAGAACGAAATCATCGAAGTGCGCCAGGTGCAGGAGATGTCGGACTTCCCGCCCGACGTGCAGGAAGCCGCCGCCGGCTTCGTCGAGATGCAGCAGGCCCCCAGCGGGAAAAGCAAAAGTACCAGCAAAGGCAAGGGCGCCTGAAGCCGCATGGCGTCGCATGAAACCCACCGTGCCATCGACGCAGTCTGGCGCATCGAATCGGCCAAGGTCATCGCCAAGGTTGCACGCATGGTGCAAGAGGTGGGCCTGGCCGAAGAGATCGCGCAGGACGCCTTGGTCACGGCGCTTGAGCGCTGGCCGAAGACCGGTGTTCCGGACAATCCGGGCGCCTGGCTCATGGCCGTCGCCAAGCACCGCGCCATCGACTACCTGCGGCGGCGCAAGCTGCTCGCGCTCAAGCATGAAGAGCTGGGCCATGAACTTGAGCTGGAGCAGGAAATGGCCTTCGCCGATGTAGACGAGCCCGGCTCCGGGGACGAGGGCGATGACGCCTATGGTGACGACCTGCTGCGCCTGATCTTCACCGCCTGCCACCCGGTGCTGTCGACTGAGGCGCGCATCGCGCTCACGCTGCGGCTGCTGGGCGGTCTCAGCACCGACGAAATCGCGCGCGCCTTCCTCGTGCCCGAACCCACCGTGGCCCAGCGCATCGTGCGCGCCAAGCGCACCCTGGCCGAGGCGCGGGTGCCCTTTGAGGTGCCCGGCCCTGCCGAGCGCGAAGCCCGGCTGGCTTCGGTGCTTGAAGTCATCTACCTGATCTTCAATGAAGGCTATTCAGCCACGTCGGGCGGCGACTGGATGCGGCCCGCGCTGTGTGACCAGGCCTTGCGGCTGGGGCGTGTGCTGGCCGAACTCGCGACGCAGGAGCCTGAGGTTCATGGCCTGGTGGCGCTGATGGAAATCCAGGCCTCGCGCGCCAAGGCGCGCACCGGGCCGTCGGGTGAGCCCATCTTGCTGCTGGAACAAAACCGTGCGAGCTGGGACCATATCCTGATCCGCCGCGGCTTTGCCGCATTGGCACGCGCTGAGGCGTTAGGCGGCGCGCTGGGGCCGTATGCGTTACAGGCCGCGATCGCCGCTTGCCATGCGCGTGCGCCCACCGGTGCGGACACCGACTGGCAGCGCATTGCCGCGCTTTACGATGCGCTGGCGCAGCTCATGCCCTCGCCGGTGGTGGAGCTCAATCGCGCCGTGGCGCTGGCCATGGCCTTTGGCCCGGCGACGGGGCTGGAGGTGGCCGATGCGCTGCTGGCCGAGCCCTTGATGAAAAACTACCACCTGCTGCCCAGCGTACGCGCCGACTTTTTGTTCAAGCTCGGCCGAATCGAAGAGGCCCATGCGGAGTTCGAACGCGCCGCCTCGCTCACGCGCAACCTGCGTGAGCGCGAACTGCTGCTGGCGCGCGCTGAAGCCTGCAAGCCCGACGCCACGCCGCGCCTTTCCTGAGGCGCTCAGGCTGCCGGCTTGCGGCCGCCCAGCATGCAGGCGATGGCGGCCAGCTGCAGTAACACCGTCGCGCCAAAGTAAAGGCCTGTGCCCGCACCCAGATGCGCCGGGCTTCCGTTGGCCGTCACCAGCAGCAGCGCAAACGTAGCAGGCGCCAGCGCCCACAGGCCCTGCGACATCGCCACGATCAGCGCCACCACACGCGGAACATCTTCCTTGACGAACTCCACCTGCGCCACCAGCGGCGGCAGCGAGGTCGCGTTGCCGATGCCGACACCAAACAGCACCACGCCCAGCAGGATCAGCGCCGTTTGGTGTTCCGCCGCGCAAGCTAGCAGCAGTGAGCCCGCGATCTGCACCGCGTAGCTCACGCTGGCGACGACGCGTCGGTCGGCATCGGCAGGCATGAATTTGCCAACCACTGTTCGGCCACCGATGGCGCAGGCCGTGGCCAGCGCCATCGCCAGGCCTGCGCCCTGGGTGCTGAGTGCCGACACCAGCAGCGAATACAAATGCGTGATCAAGCCAGCTTGCGCAAACAGGCTGAGCGCCATGGCCGCGGCCAGCGTGCGAAAGCTGCGGTCGCGCCACAGCAGGCGGCCTGGCAGCGGCTTGGCGTGTGCCGAGGTGATGCTGCGTGCTGGCGTGCCTGGCGCGTCACCATCGGGCTGCTGGCCCATGTGCTCAGGCGTCTGCGCGATCACGCAAAAACAAAGGCAAACCACGATGGCCAGCATGGCGCCGCCCACCAATACGGTGGCGGCAGTAAAACCCATCACCGCAATCAGCGCACCCCACAGCGGCGAGAAGATCACGCCACCCAGGCTTGCGCCGTTGTAGGCCTTGGCCAGCGCCAAGGGCCGGCCGCGCACAAACCAGGGCGAGATGATGGCGTTGATGCCCGCCGCACCCATGGTGACCCAGCCGCCGCCCGTCAACATGGCGGCCATAAACAGTTGCCACGGCTGTGCAGCCAAGGCCCAACCCAGCAGGCCGACCGCCAGCGCTGCGCAGCCTGCGGCGGTAGTGGCTGCAACGCCCAGCCGGGCATGAATACGCGGCAAGCAGGCCACCACGCCCGCGCCAAAGAGGAAGTGAAACGTCACGGCCGCCGACACCAACGGCAGCGCCCAGCCGGTGCGCGCGATCACCGCATGCAGAAAAATCGCCGGGCTGTAAAAGCCCACGCCCCAGCCAAAGATGGCGAGCACAAAGGCGGCCCGCACCACGGTGGTTCCGTAAAACGCGCGTGGCGCTTGGGGTCGCAGAGTTGGGGTCATTGGCAGTTCCATGAGGTTCTCCTTGTGAGAAGGCAGCGGTTGCTGCATGGCCTTCATGGTGCGGCGAAGCCCTGCCTTGATGCTTCGTCACAGAGCGAAGCATGGGCGGCGCGATGCTGCTAAGGTTGACCCTACAAGACGTCAAACATCATGATGAACACCAACCAAATCGCCCACATCGCCTCGCTGGTCGGCGAGCCGGCCCGCACCGCCATGCTGATGGAGCTGCTCGACGGCCGCTCCCTCACTGCCCATGAGCTGGCCGGGGTCGGCAATGTCTCACCACAAACCGCCAGCCGACACCTGGCCCTGATGGTCGAAGGCGGCTTGCTGTGCGTAGAGCAACACGGCCGGCACCGTTATCACCGCCTCGCCTCGGTGGAAGTGGCACGTGTGCTCGAAGGCATCACGCAACTGGCCTCCCAAAATGCCCCCGCGCCACGCCGCGCCGTAGTGCCCGGCCCCAAAGACGCCGCCATGCGTATGGCCCGCAGCTGCTACGACCACATCGCCGGCCGCCTCGGCGTAGCCATCGCCCATCACCTGCTGGCCGATGGCGCCATCACCTTTGACGGCGAGGCCGGCCACGTCACCGCCAAGGCCGGCGCCGTGCTGGCGCGGCTGGGCATTGAGCTGTCAACCTCGCCCACCAGCATCAACACCAAACGGCCTTACTGCCGCCCGTGCCTTGACTGGAGCGAGCGCCGCTTTCATGTCGCCGGGCAACTCGGCACGCTGATCTGCAACCACAGCCTGGAGCGCGGCTGGCTCTTGCGCCGACAGGGTATGCGCGCGCTGGAGATCACACCTAAAGGTGCGGTGGCGCTGCGCGACTGGATGGGGCAGGAGGACTGGCGGCAAGTGACGGAGGGAGAGACCTTCCCAGCGCGGCAGGAGCAACGGCGCGCAGCCGCCTGAACTCGGCGCCCGTTCATGCCACAGCCTTTTGCGGCATACATTACGTCAGGCGCTTCACTCAAATCCACTTCTGCCAGATTTTCCATGACACTCTACGTTGAGAGCACTGACTTTGACCAAGACTCCCTGCCCAAAGGCTGGGACGAGGGGTCGTTCAAATACTGCAACTTCAGCAAGCTTGATATAGAAGGTAGCGGTTTCAGCGGCGTTCTCGTGGGCTGCGTCGTCGAAGAATCGGAGTGGTATTGGAGCTTGTTCAATACCGCCACATTTGTGAATGTCAAATTCAGAAAATGCATCTTTCGCGGCGCCTCATTTGCAGGTTGCAGCTTCACTGAATGCCAATTCATCGACTGCTTGTTTGTCAAAGATAGCCTGGACGGGGGCTGCAGCTTCACTGAAAACCGCTGGTACGCATGCACGCAGTCTGGCTGCACAGGCCTCATCGTCAATGCGGTCGCTCAATCGCCGGCCCTCCAGTGAGCAAACGCCCAATCTCTTCAATCGAGAGGACGTGTCCCTTGGTTTTTGCGGTTAGATTCGCCAGCTTGTCCTGTCGCATTTCGCGTCATACATTACGTGAGAGGTCAAAGTCATATGCCTGATGCTTCCGAGATTGAAGTTATCAAGTTAGGTCGTCGTATTTTGCGGCGTACATTAAGTTAGGTCTCACCATGCGGTCGCCCGACATTGAGCTGACGAGTCGAGAGCAAGAGCTGTTCGCTCAAATTCACTTCCACTCCAGGGTGCATGAGGACTTTCGCGCATCGATCATGCCGATGGTCGCTTTAACCGAAACTTTGCTGAAGCGCGGCGCGGTTTCCGAAGTTCGGCGCTTGTACTTTACCGACCCGGAGCGGAATCCCGGTGGCCGTGGCAAGTCCCGCCAGGACATATTCGAGAAGAACGGGACCTCTGGACCAGAGATCCTGGCGCATCCCCACTTCATGAAGTATCTCGAGTACTTTGTGTGCGGACCAAATCTTCCTGCTGCGGTTATCGCGGAGTTCAAAGAAGCTGCGAGCTTCTCAGGTTACTTGACTGGGGGAGATGTTCTTGATCTGATCCCGAAGGCGCGAGCGGTAGTCCGTTCGGAACGTCTCGAACCGCATGACGCATCCGACGAGTTTCACAAGCTGGTGCTTGAGTGCGGAGCTATGCCCTCCAGTGCCGAATCAATCCGAAGCGCGGTACGCGCCATAAAGGTGAGCAGATGAGACTTAACAGGTCGTTCGACACGGACACGCAGCGGCATTGCGCCGCGAGGTGCACGCTTCCCCCGACGCCTCGTGGCGCAATGCCGCTGCATGCCGGTCAACTTCGACGTTAGGCGCGGAATGAGGAAGCAGAGAATGGAACGTCGCATGCTATACATCCCTGTACTCCAAATCGACACGAACCTCATCAATGCTCGGCAAAAGCTTGGTGCGGTAAATCTACTCGAACGGTGGTACGCAGACGAGGTAATTCTGATCAACATCTCCTCTGTCGCCCACGACGAGGCACAGGCGGATGGAGATCCGCTCCGCGTCAAGAAAGCCAACGAGCAGATCTACACCGCAACACCTCCGGTTCCGGAGAACGATCCGCTGTTTGAGAAGGTTCAGACCGCTCTGTTCCCACAGGGACCTAAGGATGAGAATCAGCGCAACGACATCCGCATCGTGTGCGAAGCTGCCAAGTACCATGCCATCTTGGTCACGGCCGACGGAGCTTCAAAGACTCAGCCGGGAGGCATCCTTGGTAATCGTCACAAGCTCGGCAACTTGGTTCAAATCATGTCGCCAGAAGAGGCTGTCGCCTTCGTGCGCTCGAAGATTCGTGAGCGAGACGAGTTCAACGAACGGTCTGTCAAGGAGTTCGGCGGCGAACTCCCACCTTGGACAGGCAAGGACTGAATCGCCGCCCAACGAACCGCCCACCATCCATCAAATCGCAATCGGGTCCACATCAATCGCCCAGCGGATCAGGCTTTTGAATTCAGCCTGCTGGCGCGTTTCAAACAGCACCGGCTGCCACACCGCCAGGAAGCGCTGCAGCGCCGCGCGTGACGGGCTTTCAACCAGCATTTGCGCACGCTCGATATTGGCCACGCGCTGTATCGTCATTGGCACGGCCGGGTAAGCGGTGACCTGTTCGTGCCCTGTGAGTTGTTGCGCCTCGGCCTGGGCCGCTGCTGCGTTCAGGAATCCTTGCGCCACGTCTTGCGCGCGTGCCTCGGCGCGCACCAGCGCTGAAAAACCGAAGGGCGACATGCCTGCCGCTTCGCGCTCGGCCAGCTGCTGCGCGACAAAACCCGGGTAGTCGTGCTTTTTCAATGCTTCAAAAAGCGGATGGGCGGGATGGAAGGTTTGCACCCACATCTCGCTGGCTTCACTGTGGCGCGCGTCGCGGCCGGCGCGGCCCCCCGCCTGCATCAAGAGGCTGAAGAGGCGCTCGGGCGCACGGAAGTCGCTGGAGAACAGCGCCCCGTCAGGGTTGATGGCCGCCACCAGCGTGATGTGGCGAAAGTCGTGGCCCTTGGCGATCATCTGCGTGCCGACCAACACGTCGACCTCGCCCGCATGCACGCTGGCCAGCTGCGATTCGAGCGCCCCTTTGAGCCGCGTCGTGTCAGCGTCGATACGGGCAATGCGCGGCGGCTCGCCGTCTGGCCGCTTCACGCCGGCCAGTAATTCGGCCAAATGTTCTTCCAGCCGTTCGGTGCCGCGTCCTACGGGCGCGATGTCGATGTTGCCGCAGCTCGGGCAGGCGCGCGGCACACGTTCGGTGAAGCCGCAGTGATGGCAACGCAGGGTGCGGTCTATCTTGTGAAAAACGCGGTAGGCGCTGCAGTGCGGGCACTCGCTTTTCCAGCCGCAGTCGTGGCAGGCCAGCACAGGCGCATAGCCGCGCCGGTTTAAAAAGATCAACGACTGCTCGCCACGGGCTACGCGCTGCGCGATGGCATCCAGCAGCGGCGGCGCAATCACGCAGTGCTTGGGCTGGTGGTTCATGTCCACGCGCCGAACTGTGGGCAGGCCTCCTGAAGAGCTCGTCGCTGAGGAATTTTCCGACGGGCCGCCCCTAGGAAAATTGGCCCCCTCGGGGGGCAGCGCATTACGCGAAGCGAAAAGCGTGGGGGCCACGTCACCGATACGTTCACTCATCGTGAGGCGTTGGTAGCGGCCCGCCAGTGTCGCCTGCCAACTCTCCAATGATGGCGTGGCCGAACCGAGCAGCACCCTGCAAGGACCATGGTCATGCGTGGCGTCCTCGGTCTCTATCTTGGCGCGGTAGACCGCCAGGTCGCGGGCGGAATAGCGTGCGCCCTCTTGTTGCTTGTAGCTTGGGTCGTGTTCCTCATCGACCACCAGCAGGCGCAGATTCGGCATGGAGGCAAACACCGCCATGCGCGTGCCCAGCACCAGGCGCGCATGGCCGGCGTGGGCCGCCAGCCAGCTTTTCAGGCGCTGGGCTGGGGTCAGGCCGCTGTGCAAGGCCACCACGCGCTCTTTGCCCAGGTGGGCAAAACGCGCTTCAAAGCGCGATTGCAGCTGGGGCGTGAGGTTGATCTCGGGCACCATCACCAGCACCTGGGCTGTGGGGTCCTGCTCCAGCACGCGGGCCGCGGCGCGCAGGTAGACCTCGGTTTTGCCGCTGCCGGTGGCGCCGAACAGCAGCGCGGGCCGGGTATCGTTGTCAAATTCAGCCAGGGCAAGAGCCTGCTGCGCACTGAGCGGCATCAGAGCCGCGGTGTCCTGCGGGCCGCTGGTGTCCGCAACCGGGCGCTTGAGCCGCCGCGCCAGCTGAACATTGCTCAGGTCGCGCAGTTGCGGCGGCAATGCCGCCAGCGCCACCTCGCCCAGGGAGCGCTGGTAATAAGCGGCGGTGAACGTCACCAGTTTTTGCCAGGTCGCCGAAAGAGGCTGCAGCCCTTCCAGCACACCGGTGACATGACGCGTCTGTATTTCCAGCAGCGTTCCACTGTCAGGCACGACCTCCCACACCACCCCAAGGACTTCGCGTTTACCCAGCGGCACGCGCACCAGGGCACCCACAGCAAGCGGCAACTCGCTTTGGTAGGTCAGTGGCCCGCCAATGGAACTGTGCGCGGGCGCGGCAACGGCAACTTGAAGCCAATAGCTCATTTGGAGTAACTAAATGTGTTTACTTCTTGAGAAGTACATCCAGATAGTGCGCTAAGTCCTTGATTTACCATCGCTTTACAGATTTCCAGATTTTCTGTGGATAACTTTGTTGATAGCTTGCCGTGGCGCGTCGCGAAGCCTTGTAAATCAAGGCTTTTCTTAAACTGCCCGGAAAAAAAGCAATTTAAAGTCTCTATATAAATCAACAACTTACGTCCGCTATTGCTTTGATAGCGAAGCATGCCGCCTGCGTTCACCATTGCGGCACCGCAACACGAATTTTGTGCATAAGTCCGGGCGCCATCGCCCGGTTTTGTGCTAGCCATGGTTGAAATCATTCGTCCAGTGGCCTTTTCTGGACGTAGGCGGAAAGTTTAGGTACCAGCGGCGCGCATGCTGCGAGAGTGAGCGTGTACTGCGCGCACCAGCACTTCCACACTTTCGGGGGGCGTGTGCTGGCTGATGCCATGCCCCAGGTTGAAAATATGGGCCGGTCCAGGCTTGCTGGCATCAATATGGGGCTTGCCAAAGCTGTCCAGCACGCTTTTCACTTCGGCTTCTATCTGGGTCGGGTTGGCAAACAGCACGTTGGGGTCCAGGTTGCCCTGCAAGGCTTTGGCATGTGGTCCGTTTTCACCGACCAGCGCGCGCGCCCTGGCCAGGTTGACCGTCCAGTCCAGTCCCAGCACTTCGCAATCGAGCTGCGCCATGGCTTCGAGCCACTGGCCGCCGCCTTTGGTGAAGACGAGGCGGGGGATCTTGACGCCCTCGTGCTCGCGTTTGAGCTGGGCCAGCACGCGGGCCGTGTAGGCCAGGCTGAAGGTTTTGAAGGCTGCGTCGGCCAGCACGCCGCCCCAGCTGTCAAAAATCATCACGGCCTGGGCGCCGGCTTCGATCTGTGCGTTCAGGTAGGAGGCAACCGCGTCGGCGTTCACGGCAAGCATTTTGTGCATCAGGTCCGGGCGCTGGTACAGCATGGTCTTGACCAGGCGGTAGTCGTCGGAGCCTGCGCCTTCGACCATGTAGCAGGCCAGCGTCCAGGGGCTGCCCGAAAAGCCGATCAGCGGCACGCGGCCGTTCAGCGCCTTGCGGATCGACGTGACGGCGTCAAAAACATAGCGCAGCTTGTTCATGTCAGGCACTTCCAGCTTGGCCACCGCAGCTTCGTCACGCACCGGCGTGGCAAAGCGCGGGCCTTCACCGAGCGCAAACGACAGGCCCAGGCCCATGGCATCGGGCACGGTCAGGATGTCGCTGAACAGGATGGCTGCATCCAGCGGGTAACGCTCCAGCGGCTGCAGCGTGACTTCAGTGGCGTAGTCGGTGTTGGTGGCCAGGCCCATGAAACTGCCGGCCTGGGCGCGCGTGGCGCGGTACTCGGGCAAATAGCGGCCGGCCTGGCGCATCAGCCAGACGGGAGTATGGGTGGTGGCCTGGCGCAGGCAGGCGCGCAAAAAGGTGTCGTTTTGAAGGGGTGCGAACATGCCCTGATTGTCTCAGGTGTGAGGCGGGCCCTCCCATCGCGGGATATCCGCAGGGGTGGCACTTGTGCGGGTTCGGATTTACCATGGCCTCATGGGCCCCGCCGGGTCCGAAAGAGGTGTTTCATGCGCATGAACGACCAGGAGTATTTCCGCAGTTGCATCGCCAAGGAGCGGCACCTTGCGCAACTGCTGGGCCATGCGCACATCGAGGAATGCTACGAAAGCGCAGGCACCCTCTGGGACAGCAATCAGGCTTTGCCGCAGTGGACGCGCGACTGGCGTGCCTGTGGCCCGCTGATGACGGCCTACGGCATCACGGTGAGCTATGACGCCGGGGGCGCGACGCTCGGGTCCACGACGGTGCATTTCGCGGACCACCCTGGCCGCGACCGCGCGGTGATGTACGGCATCGTCAAGGAGGTGATCTTCCGGCTGGAACACCACAAGGCCGCGCCTTTGCCTGCCGTCACCGTTAAATCCGAAGTGTCTTGATGAAGGCTTCGAGCTCGTCGATGGGCAGGGGCTTGCAGAACAGATAGCCCTGGTAGCAGTCGCAACCGTGGCGCGACAGAAAGTCGCGCTGGGCTTCGGTCTCAACGCCTTCCGCCACCACGCCCAGCCCCAGGCTTTGCGCCAGGCCAATGATGGTGCGTGCGATGGCAGCGTCGTTAGGGTCGCGCAGGATGTCTTCCACAAAAGACTTGTCGATTTTCAGTTGGTCCAGCGGCAAGCGCTTCAGGCATGAGAGTGAGGAATAGCCCATGCCGAAATCGTCAATGGAAAGGGTCACGCCCATCTTCTTGAGCCGGGCCATTTTTGTGATGGTGACATCCATGTTTTCGGCGAGCAGGCTTTCGGTCAGCTCCAGTTTGAGCTTGTGCGGGCTGACTTTCGTCTCCTTGAGCGCAGCCATGACAAGGTCCACGAACTCCGGGTGCCGGAATTGCCGCACGCTCACATTGACGGCCACGCTGAAGGCTGCGGTTTCAGGACGATGGGCCCACGCTGCGAGCTGGCGGCAGGCTGTCTCGAGCGCCCATTGGCCCAGCGGCAATATCAGTCCGGCCTCCTCAGCCGCCGGAATGAACTCGGACGGCTGTACCAGGCCACGCCCGCCGTGCTGCCAGCGCAACAGCGCCTCGACGCCCGTCATGCGCCCGTCACGCCCCACCTGCGGCTGGTAGTACAGGAGGAACTGCTTTTCACGCAGGCCCTGGCGCAAGTCCGACTGCAGCGCGGCGCTGGCGGTGACGGCGGCCTGCATCGCCGGGTTGAAAAAGCAGATGGTATTGCGCCCCGACATCTTGGCCTGGTACATGGCCAGATCGGCCTGCTTGAGCAGGTCCCCGATGTTGTCCAGGGTCTGGTTGAACGAGGTAATGCCGATGCTGCAGGTGCTGTAGTGCTGGTAGCCCGCCAGGCTGTAGGGCTCGCTCAGCGCGGCAAGAATCCGCGTGCCCACCGCTTCAGCTTTTGCGGCCGCTTCGCGAGGATCCTGGCCCAGGTCCTCCAGCATGACCACAAACTCGTCCCCGCCCAGCCGTGCCACCGTGTCGGGCTGCTCCAGGCAGGCCGCCAGGCGCTTGGCCACCTGTTGCAGCAACAGGTCTCCCTTCTGGTGGCCCATGGTGTCGTTGAGCGTCTTGAAATTGTCCAGGTCGATGAACATCAGCGCGGCTTCGCGCGGGTGCCTGTAATTGTGGGTGAGTGCTTTTTGCAGCCTGTCCATCAGCAGCTGGCGATTGGGCAGCTGCGTCAGCGGGTCGTAGAAGGCCAGGTGCTTGATTTCACTCTCCGCCACCTTGCGGCGCGTGATGTCGCGCCCCACCGCAACCCAATGGGTAAAGAAAACGCCGGCGTCGTCCGCGACCGGCACGATGTCGACTTCCATCCAGAAGTGCCGGCCGTTTTTCTTGTAGGTGATGAGTTCGGCCTGGACGGGTTCGCCTTTCTGAAAGGCGGCGCTGATGCGCTCCAGTTCGCTGCGTTGGGTTAACGGCCCGCACAGCAGGCGCGGCGAATGGCCGAGGGCCTCTTCCGGGCTATAACCGGTATGTTGCTCGAAGGCGTTGTTGACAAAGATGATGCGCAAGCCCGGTTTTCCGGAAGGTACCGCTTCCGTGATGAGCACGATATCGTTGAGGCGGGAGATGCTTGTCTCCAGCAGCATGAGCTGTTCCCTGGCCTTGCGTCGTTCGCTGATATCGCGAAAGTAGATGGCGACTCCGTCCGGAAACGGGTACGCGCGGATCTCGAACCATTTGTCCAGCGGTGCATAGAGCGCTTCAAATTCCACCTGGTAGTTGCCCGCAACCGCGGCCCGGACCTGCTCGGAAAACGAGGTGTTGATGGCGCCCGGAAATTCCTTCCAGATGCTTTTGCCCAGCAGGTCCTTGCTGGGTCGGCGGAGCAGCCGCGCGCCTTCCCGGTTGAGGTAGGTAAAGCGCCATTGCGGATCCAGCGTGTAAAACCCCTCGGTGATGCTTTCCAGCGTGATGCCCAGGCGGGTGGCCAGCCGCTGGGCGTCTTCTTCGGTCTGCTGGCCGGCCGTACCGGCTGCGCTGTCCCCAGGTTCCTCATGTCCTTCTGCCCCTGCGGTTCGCAGCGCATGCTGCTGCAGGTTCAGTTGCGCAGCGATCAATCCGGCAAGCGTGTCCTGGTCTTCCTCTTGCGCTGCGTCCAGGTTCCGCGGAACCCTGTCCATGACGGCCAGTACGCCCAGCAAAACGCCGTCGCCGCCGGCCAGCGGCACACCGCGGTAAAAGTTGATGCCGGGAGCACAACGGGCAGGTATCAGCGGCTGGCGCGGCGGGTTTTCCAGCGTGGCGACGCAGAGCGTCACCAGGCCTTCACGCTCATGCGGAGCGAAGCCGGTGCCCGACCTGAAAGCCGGCTGCCCGTTTTCCATCGCCACCATGATGGCAATCGGCGTGGCGCAGGAGCGGGCCGCCAGCCGGGTAAGCCGGTCGGCGTTGGTTGGACGCGTGGCATCGTGCTCTTCGCCACCCTGCGGCAGGACGTGCAGCGCAAACGCTGGATCGACAGTGGAAACGGACACGGGAGCAACACCTGCTTTTCAAACTACAGCCTTTGATGCTGATGCATAGCGCCGTGAATTAGCGTCAGCGGCGTGTGAGATTTGCAAGTGTTGACCATAAAGCGTTGCAAAACGTTCTGTTGCGTACCCGGAAGCGAATTTGTCCTACGCTGCTCTCTGTCGCTGCCTCACCGTACCTGGCGGTAGCGCGTTGCATGCTGCAACACCTCTCATCGCCCATCGCTCCTGCCTCCTCAGGTTTCCCGATTTTCGTGATCTTTCCTCTTCAGCGAAGCACAAATGCCCCCTCTTGAACTCGATCAATTGCAGCAATGCCCCGATATCGACACTTTGCAAACGGTCCTGAGAAACATGTGTTCCCGTTTTGGCTCCGTCACCCAGCTCAATATCCTGCCGGCCTCCCACGCCGGCAAGCAACAGGCCCTGTGCTTCCTGCGCATGGCCACAGCCGAGGAAGAACAACGCCTGATGAGTGGCCTGGGCATCGGCAGGTTTGGCGGAGAGCTTGTGCTGGTGGTGGATCTGCAGACCACAGAGCCCCTGGCGGCACCCAAATTGTCCGGCTCGGCCGCATGAGTGCCGCCCGGCCGGACCCCTGACGGGATGCTTATCCGGCCGCTAACGGGCCGGCCGAGGGATGCCTGAGCAGCAGCCTGTCGAGGGCAGCCAGTGTGCCAAAGGATTCGGCGAAGTCGGCAAACAGCGTGGCATTGTCGGGTGCCGCGGCCTTGCCTTGCCATGCAGCGCGGAACTGGTCGAAGATTTCGCCAAAACTCCTCTGGCCATCCACCAGCGAAAGAATCTTCGCGCCGTATTTTCCGGGATTGACCATGACCGCGATGCCTGAATGCTGGTGCCTGAGCATGAAGGGCTGGCCCCGGTTGCTGCCGAACACCTGCGCGGCAAGTTCGCCGGTCAGGGGCTCGTGGTAGAAAAACGGCACGTATTCCGCATCGCCATAGGGCGCCTTGCAAGTGTCACCGTGCGTGACGTATAGCGAATGGGTGATGAGGGTACCGGCCATCAGTTCGGCCATTTCGTACTGCTTGCGCCGCGGCAGTTTGCGCAATGCCGCGGCCATGGCCGGCGGCTTGCTTCCCAGCACCATGTGCGGCAAATAAGGCGAAAGGCCGCGCTGTACATCGGTGAACTCCAGGTGCATGCCGTGTCCGCTCTTTGCGCCATGCGCTTCGCCGCCCAGCCAGTCAAACAGCTCGCCCACGCTGTATGAGCGGTCCTGCGAATGCAGCAGCAGGTCGTAGATGCCTGCGTCGCCCATCTTGTGGTCGTGGTGCAGGTCTTCGCTGCGCTTGAACCAGTTGGTGGCGGGCAGGCTAGCCAGCAAGTCGCGCGTGTTGGCGATTTTCCGCTGCGCATCCGCCTCGTCGCCGTTGACCAGGCGCATGAGTTCCTGCATCTGGTACACGCCGGTGCGGCCCGTGGTGGCATACACCATGAGTCCGATGGCGCCATCGTCCTTGAGCACGCTGCGCAGCGCCTTGAATCCCAGATCGGGATCGGCCAGATGGTGCAGCACGCCGCTGCAATTGATGTAGTCGAAGGTGCCGAGCTCTGCCGCCAGGGCCGGCAGGTTCAGCAATGAATCGTGAACCCAGGTGATGTTTGCCAGCCCGCGAATCTGCGCGCGCTCCTTCGCCAGTGCGATGCTGGCTCCACTCATGTCGAGATGCACGATTTGTGCGTCGGTGTCGCGCAACTGCTCGGCCAGGAAAATGGTGGCGTCGCCGGTGCCGCCGCCTGCCACCAGCGCACGAAAGCCATTCTGGAACGACTGCTTCCCCGCAAAGCAATAGTGATTGATCATGGGCAAATCTTCCAGCCAGGTCCGCACCAGGCGCTTGTGGTCGTCCTGCGGATTGCAGGGCGGATAAGGCAGCGCCTCATACTGGTTTCTGACTTCGGGCAAATAGTTGTCGGGCATGGAGGCTTCCGGAAAAACGATTGGCAAAAGCCTATTGTCTCCGCCCAGGATCGCCCCGCGCCGGAAACCTCTCTCCCATCCAGTGGCCGCGCGGAACCGGCTTTGCCGGGCCGCAGCGGCCGCCCCCTGCAAGGGGGGATCCGGCTACACGCAGTGAGCCGAGAAGGGGGTGAACCTACCTGACGGGCAAGAACTGGAGGAACGTGCCGCCCAGCAAGTTCTGAACATAGGTGATCACCGCGCGCCGGTACTTCTCCGTCAGCACTGAGGCCAGCAGATCCAGCCGGCCAATGATTTTGCCGAACTCGCGCTCAAAGCTCAGGTTGCGCTCGCGCTCGGTGATTTCATCGGCCAGCAGCAAGGGCTGGCCTGCGGCATTGCGCCGGTTGGACAGCATCCATACGGCGATTTCAATGTTGCGGGCGGCGTTGTAGATGTATTGCGCATCCAGGCTGTCGGTCAGGTAATACGCTGTTTTCCCGCCGTGGGCCGTGACCACCATGTCGGCGCTGGCATAAATGAACGCCGCCACGCGGTCGCCCTTGAAGTCGGGCCCCAGCGCCAGCGACAGCGCGGCGATGTCGCGCTTGCCCTGCAGTTCGGGCCAGGGCGTACGGGTATCGACCGCCACGCGCAGCTGGGCAAGGGCCGCGTCGCGCCCGAGCGTACTGGTTTTCCGCCATTCCGCCGGGTTGCGCCGGTACAGCTTGTCGGCCAGGCGCAGCAAACCCTCCAGGTTATCGCGCATGCCCAGGGTGGCCATGCGGTTCACGTCCGACTGGCCGATCTCGCTGGCGGCCATCGGGGCGGCCTGTGCTTCGCCCTTGTGCGTGGGCGCCTGGCTGGCGCACCCGGCCAATGCAGCCAGGGCCAGCAGCAAGGGAGGGCGGAAGAATGAAAAAATGGAAGGAGAAATGGCTGGTGCGGGAAGGGAGATGGGTGCCGTGCGCAAGGACATGGGGCATTTTCAGCGGCTGCGCCGCGCCGCGCAAGCATGGCTTTCCCGGGCTGCCGCCGGCTGCAGGGGCAAGCTCAGGCGGAAG
Source organism: Polaromonas sp. P1_F6 (assembly GCF_056405695.1). Lineage (NCBI taxonomy): Bacteria > Pseudomonadati > Pseudomonadota > Betaproteobacteria > Burkholderiales > Comamonadaceae > Polaromonas > Polaromonas sp. P1_F6. Next base: position 161,339 of record NZ_JBFUBQ010000004.1, on the reverse strand, counting down.
CCGCGCCCACTTGGGCAATCGGGTGCAACAGTCCGCGGGATAGCAGCACCCGGTGGTCAATCTTGAGGCAGTGGTCCTGTACCACCAGCAAGCCCGCCGCTTCCGCCTTCGCAGCTGCCGTGGCGTTGGAAATTCCGAGCTGCATCCACACGGCCCTGGCGCCTATCGCAATGGCTTCGTCGACCACTGGCGGAATATCTTCGCTGTTGCGAAAGCAGTTCACCAGGTCGATCTTTTCGTGCTGCGCGGCTTCGGTCAGCGTCGAATAGGCCTTTTCGCCAAGAACCTCGGCGGCGTTCGGGTTGACCGGGATGATGCGGTAGCCATTGGCCTGCATGTAGCGCGCCACATCAAAGCTGGCGCGGTGAGGCTTGGGCGACAAGCCCACCACCGCGATGGTGCGGCAGTGGTTGAGGATATGCGGCATGCGCTCCGCAGGTGGCAAGGGGTTCATGGCTGGTTCATGCCTTGTATTTGACGGAGCAGCCATAAGCCCGGCTGGTTGCTACGCTCAAGGGCTTGCCGCCCAGCGCTTCGGTCAGGCCCTGGCGCACGTAATTGGTGGCGGTCTTGATATCGTCAACGCGGGCAGAAGGGATGCTGTCAATACCGCCTGCGTAAATCAGCTGGCCCTGCGGACTGATGATGTACATGTGCGGTGTCGTCTTGGCGCCGTAAAGCTGGCCGATCCTGCCTGAATCGTCCATCAGTGTCGCAGTCGGCTGGCCCTGTTTCTCGGCCATCCAGCCGGCCAGTTTGGCCGGCGCCAGGTAGTCGCTGCTTTCGGCCTCCGTGGAGTTGATGGACAGCCACACCACGCCTTTGGCGGTGAACTCCTTTTGCAGGCCTTGCATGTTGCCGCTGTAGTGCTTGCGCACAAAAGGGCAGCCCGGATTGGTCCATTCCAGCACCACCAGCTTGCCTCTGTAATCGCCCAGGTTGCGGGTCTTGCCAGCCGTGTCGGGGGCTGAAAAGTCGGGGGCTGCCTGGCCGACACTTGCTGTGGCCGCCTGCACGGAAAAGGCGGCCGACGCCAGCCAGGGGGCGGCAACGAGAGCGCCGGAAAAGTTGCGGCGGGTAAGTGCCCGGACGGGCTGCAGAGGGGTATTCAACATGGCTTGAACTCCTTCAGGAAGAAATAATCAACAACACGACAACAGGTTCTTTACAGCTTGGCCAGTTCGGCCCTCATGTCGTCCACCGACAAAATCTCCGACAGCACGAGCGGCGCGCGGCCGGGCTTGTAAATCACATATACCGGTACACCGTTGCGGCCCAGTTGCTTCAGTGCCGCTGTCACTGCCGGGTCGCGCCGCGTCCAGTCGGCACGCAACAGCGCCACGTTCTTCGTTTCGATGTCGGCCAGAACCGAGGCATTCGAGAGGGTGGTCTTTTTGTTGTACTGGCAGGTCACGCACCAGGCGGCGGTGAAATCCACGAACACACTTTGCCCTTGCGCGGTGAGCTGGTCAACCCGGCCCGGCTCCCAGGCTTGCCAACCGCCCACTGCCGGTGTTGCCGACACCAGGGCCGCAGGTTTGGTGATGTTCGGGCCAATGGCCCACAGCCCCAGCGCACCCAGCGCCACGGAAAAGGTTGCCAGCAGCGTGCGTGCCGTGCCGCGCAGGGTAAAGGCCCAGATCGCCAGTGCCATCAACACCAGCAAGGCCAGCAGTGCACCCGCGCCGTCGATGCCGCTTTGCTGGCCCAGCACCCAGACCAGCCAGGCGACTGTGGCAAACATCGGGAAAGCCATCAGCTGCTTGAAGGTCACCATCCAGGGGCCGGGACGCGGCAGCATTCTTGCCACGGCCGGTATGGCGCTCGCCGCCAGATAAGGCGATGCCATACCTATACCGATGGCCGCGAAAATCGCGAGCGCTTCAAGCGCCGGAAGCCCCACCGCATAGCCCAGCGAGGCGCCCATGAAAGGAGCGGTGCAGGGCGATGCAATGGCGGTGGCCAGGACACCCGACAAAAATGCGTTGACGGTGGGATTTTTCGCCTGCCAGCCGGCGAGCCGGCCCGGCAGGACATTGCCGAATTCAAACAGGCCCGCCAGGTTCAACCCCAGCAAGGTGAACAGTGCCGCCAGCAATGCCACTACCGCCGGGTTCTGCAGCTGAAAGCCCCAGCCGAGTTGCTCGCCCGCGGCGCGCAAACCCAGCAGCAGCGCACCCAGCGCCAGGAAAGACACCACAACGCCCACGGTGTAAGCCAGGCCGGTGGTCAGGCGCGTGGCCTGGTCCTTCACCTGCACAAAACCCACCACCTTGATGGCCAGCACCGGAAACACGCAGGGCATGAGGTTGAGGATCAGGCCGCCGAGCAATGCACCCAGCATGGCGGCGATGAGGCCAACCGGTGGTGCGCTGGTTTGCACGGGTGCCGCACCGGCCGACGCGTTGGCGCGCAAGGCCGCTTCAAGTGCCGGCGGCACGACGGTGGCAGCCGCTGGCGCAGGCCAAGGGCCTTTGACCGGCGCGTCAATGCGATAGGCGGCGTTCTCCAGGGCCACCACCAGCGGCATGCTGGCCGGGCTTTCGGTGCGCTGGCCCGACAGGGGCACCTGGGCCGTCCACACCGCGCCTTGCCAAGCCTGTTGCCAGGGGGCGGCGGGCTCGATCACGCTACCGGTTTCGGGGTACAGCGCCAGTGTTTTGCCCTGCAGGGCAGCGGGCAAGCCGGCCAGGGAAATGCTGATCGCCTTGCCTTCGACTGCCACCTGGCTGGCGCCGGCGGCCAGAGTTTTGGGCGTGGCGGCGAACGTGTCCTGAAACAACTGGCCGCTGGCCGCGGTCGAGCTTCGCACCGGGATGCTCAGTGAAAAGTCACCCTCTTGCGGAATGCATTCCTTGCGGCACACCAGCCAGGACGCCTTGAGTTTGACGTCCAGCTGCCTGGCGGCGAAACCGGGCGCCACGGTCAAAGGCACGGGCAGCAGCACCGCCTTTTCATAGCCGTAGTTGGCCAGCGTGCCAATCGGGATTTTTTTGGGCGTCGGCCAGGCGATATCGCCTGCAGTGATGCCGGCGGGCAATTGCCAGTCGAGCTGCGTCGGCAGCCCGGAATCACCGGAGTTTTTCCAGTAGGTATGCCATTCGGGCTGGTGCGTGAGCCGCAGCCCCACCCAGACCGGCTTGCCGGGCTCCACGCCTTGCGGCGCCCAGGCCAGCAGTTCGGCACTGACCTGCTCCGTTGTGACCACCGCACCGGTTGTGCCCGGGGTGCCTTTGCCCAGAATGTCGCTAAAGGCCTTTTGGGCGCTGGCGGGCACGGGGATTGCGCAAGCAGCTATCAAAAATGTAGCGGCTAGCTTGGCAAACGGAAAACGCAGGGCATTCATTGTGCAAGTGTGAGCGGGTGGCGCAGAGATTAGTTCCTGGAAGGCTAGGAGGCAAGACAGCGTGCGGGCATCGCTCGATGACGGTTAGTCCGTTTTCACGCTGCCTTATTACAGCCGTTTTCAGAGTCAGCCCAGATAATAGGGGCATGCCGCGCATTGTCCTCGCCACCCTCAACGCGAAGTACATCCACGCTTCGCTGGGCCTGCGCTACCTGCTGGCCAATATGGACCTGCATGGCGGCCCCGGCCTTCGCGCACAAACGTTGCTGCGCGAATTTGTGATCCAGCAACGGCCCATGCAGATCGTCGAGGAGTTGCTGGCGCTCGATCCTGAAGTCATCGGCCTCGGCATTTATATATGGAACGTGGTGGAAACCACCCAGGTCGTGCGCCTGCTCAAAACCCTGAGGCCCGGCATCAAGGTGGTGCTGGGCGGACCCGAGGTCAGTTACGAGACGGGCGAACAGGAAATCTGCCGCCTGGCCGACCATGTGGTGACCGGCTGGGGCGATGTGAGTTTTCCCAAGCTCTGCCGTGCCTTGCTCGAGGGCCCGCAACCGCTGATGAAGGTCGTTGCGGGGGAGCAGCCGGCACTGGAGGCGCTGGCCCTGCCTTATGGCGAATACACCGACGAAGACCTGGCCAAACGGTTGCTGTATGTCGAAGCCTCGCGCGGCTGCCCCTTCAAGTGCGAGTTCTGCCTGAGCTCGCTCGACAAGACCGCCTGGGCTTTCGATCTGGACGCGTTTATGGCCGGGATGGACGCACTTTACCGGCGCGGCGCACGCAACTTCAAGTTTGTGGACCGCACGTTCAACCTGAAGGTCGAGAACTCGGTGCGCATCCTGCAGTTTTTCCTGGACCGGATGGCGCCTGACCTGTTTGTGCATTTTGAAGTGGTGCCCGACAGCCTGCCCGACCGGCTCAAAGCGCTGATTGCGCAGTTCCCGGCAGGTTCGCTTCAGTTTGAGGTCGGCATCCAGAGCTTCAACCCCGAGGTGCAGCAGCGCATTTCGCGCAAGCAGGACAACGCCAGGACCGCGGACAACCTGCGCTGGCTGGTGAACGAGAGCCAGGCCCATGTGCACGCAGACCTGATCTTCGGTTTGCCCGGCGAGACGCTGGAGAGCTTCGCCGAGGGTTTTGATCGCCTGCATGAACTGGCGCCGCATGAAATCCAGTTCGGCATCCTGAAGCGCCTGCGCGGCACTCCGATTACCCGGCACACGGCGGAGTTCGCCATGGCGTATGACCCGCAGACGCCGTACACGATTCTGCAGAACTCCACGATTGACTTTGTCACCATGCAGCGCATCAACCGCTTCGCAAGGTATTGGGAAATGCTGGCCAACTCAGGGCGTTTTGCACGGGGGCTCCAGCTGCTCCTGGCACCGGGCTCGGCATTCGGCCATTTTCTGCATTTCAGCGACTGGCTCTGGGCCAGCACCGGTAAAACCCATGAGTTCGCACCCGAAAAGCTGGTGGATTTTTTGTTTGAGCATCTCACCGCAGTGCGGGGCCTGGTCAGCGCAGAGGTGCTCAGCGCACTGTTGGCCGACTACCTGGCCAGCGGCGCACGCGGCCGCCCCAATTGCCTGGCCGATCTGCTGGGTGCCGCCAAGCCGGTTGCACCCGTGCGTTCCAGCCGACAAGGCGCAGCGCGGCAAGGGCGCCATGTGAGCCAACAATCCGGTCTTCAGGACGAGGTGGGCGCCCACCGGGAAGCTATTCAGAAAGCTGCTGCAGCGGCTTGACGGGGCCAAAGGCCCTGTCTTTAAAGCATTTCGTCCGGTGCAAAGGGCCCGATCAGCTTGAGCATCAGTTGCAATCCCCAACTGGCATCCGGCTCGATCAGGGAGTCCTTGAGGGGCGAGCCCTGCGGCGCACGCCAGACCAGCCGGCTGTTCTCCAGCTCGACACGGTAGGCGCCGGAAGCCAGCGTGGGCTCGATCAGCCGCGTGGCCTCGGCGGAGATGGCTCGGTTGCGGATGACTATGGCCACTTCGCTGTTTTGCAGCTGCGAGCGCAGGTCCAGGTTCATGGAGCCCACGACCAGCAGGCGGTCGTCCATGACGACGACCTTGGAATGCAGGCTGGCACGTGAGCCGCCGGTGGAACCGCCCGTGGATCCCCCCGCGATCGCTGCCGAGCCGAAGCTGCTGAAAGAGCCTTCCTGCTCGGCGCGCATCTCGTAAATCTCGATGCCCATCTCCAGCAAGGCCTTGCGGTAGCGCGCRTAACCGACGTGGGCAGCCGGCGCGTCGTTGGATGCCAGTGAGTTGGTGAGCACCCGCACACGAATACCGCGTTGCCGGAGGTCGGCAAACTGCTTCATCATGCGTTCGCCGGGCACGAAGTACGGCGAAACGATCAGCAGGTTGTTTTTGGCCTGCGACATCAGTTGCAGCAGCCCGTCGACCGTGGTGTCCTGCGATTCTTCAGTGGTGTCGGCGTCGGCGGCGATCTTGGACGCCTTGTCCACCAGCAGCACCGAGGGTGCCCAGGTCCAGGTTAAGAGCCGCAGGTCGGTCGAATCCGGCAGCGTCGGCAATGCAGAGGTCGCCCGTTCCGGCCGGGTTGAGGGGGGTACCGCGCCGTCACCCGCCTGGAGGGTAGCGGCCTGTGCCGTGCCTGCGGGAGAAGAACGGTTTTCAGGGGCCGGCGGCTTGCGCTTGAGTGCGTCGATTTCCTTTTCGGTCATCAGCGACTGCACCGGGTATGCCAGCGGGTTGTTCCAGTACTGGTCAAAGCTGCGCGACAGATCTTGCGCGATGCGGCCGGCCGCCAACACGTCGATGTCCACAAAATTGGTACCGGTGCTTTGGCCGAAGTAGGTTTCGCCCAGGTTGCGTCCGCCGGTAATGGCCACCGCGTTGTCCGCCACAAAAATCTTGTTGTGCATGCGCCGCTGCATGCGCGCCGTGTCCTTGAGGTTGCCCAGGATTCGGAACATCAGCGAGCCACGGCCGCCCAGCAGGGGGTTGAAGAGGCGCAGCTCGATGTTTTTTTCAAACGCCAGCTTCAGCACCTGCGCGTTTTTGCCCGAGGTGTTGAAGTCGTCCAGCAGGATGCGGATGCGCACGCCGCGGCCGGCCGCCTCGCGCAGCGCGTCAAACATGCGTTCAGTGGTTTCGTCGGCAAAGATCGCGTAGTACTGGATATCCAGTGTCTTTTGCGCCGCCTTGATCAGCGTCATGCGGCTGGTGAAAGCCAGTTCTGCGTCGCCGACCAGCGCAAACCCCGAATCGTTTCGCGTGCCGGCCTTGGCCGCACGGGCTGCCACCAGGCTGCCCAGGCGCGTTTCGGCCGGGTTGGCCAGCGCGGTGGAAACCGGGCGGTCGACCTCGCTGGGTAGCGAGGCGCAACCCGCTATCCAAAGAGCGGCGAAGGCCATGGCCAGCCCCTGCAACGCGCGCCAGCCTGTGTGCGGGATCAAGCGGATGCCGGGAAGGGCGCGGGAAGTGGTCTGCATGGTGCAGGCCACTTTAGCGTAAGGAGATGTATTTGGTGCCGCCGGTCCCTGCGTTCGCGCCTATTTTTCTTGTAGGCGCGAGGCTTGACTACACTGACCGCGCCGGAAACACGCGAAGCCGGCGCGTTAAGACGACAGCGTTTCCCAACGCTGCAGTGCGGCCATCAGCTCTTCCTCGATCTTGCTGTTGCGCGCGTTGAGTTCCGCCGCCCGTTTGGCATTCGTGGTGTAGAGCGTTCCGTCATAGAGCTCCTGCTCGATGGCTTTTTGCTGCGACTCCAATTGCTGGATCAGCGCCGGCAGGCCGTCGAGCTCGCGCTGCTCCTTGTAGCTCAGCTTCTTTTTTGATAGCGGCTCGCGCTCGTCCTTATTGGGCTGCGGGCTTGTTTTGCTTGAAGTTTTGCTGCCGGCGGGGCTGCTGGCGGGCTTGTTGGCACCGGTGATCTGCGCTGCGCGTTTGGATTGCGTGATCCAGTCCGTCACGCCGCCTTCGTACTCACGCCAGAAGCCCGGGTTCTCGGGCGTACCTTCATAGGCAATGGTGCTGGTGACCACGTTGTCCAGGAAGCGCCTGTCGTGGCTGACCAGGAACACCGTGCCTTCGTAGTTTTGCAACAGGTCTTCCAGCAATTCGAGGGTGTCGATGTCCAGGTCGTTGGTGGGCTCATCGAGCACGAGCACGTTGGCCGGCCGCGCGAACAGGCGCGCCAGCAGCAGCCGGTTGCGCTCGCCGCCTGACAGGGTGCGCACCGGTGAATTTGCGCGCTGGGGCGAGAACAGGAAGTCGGTCAAATAGCTCTTGACGTGTTTTTTCTGGCCGTTGATTTCGACCCACTCGCTGCCGGGGCTGATGAAGTCTTCCAGGGTGGCGTCCAGGTCCAGGCTGTCGCGCATCTGGTCAAAGTACGCGACCTGCAGGTTGGCACCCTGGCGAATCTTGCCGGGCGGATTCGTCACGTCGGGCTGCAGCTCGCCCAGGATGAGCTTGAGCAGCGTGGTCTTGCCGGCGCCGTTGGGTCCGAGCAGGCCGACCTTGTCGCCGCGCAGCAAGGTGCCGGTGAACTTGTTGACGATGAGCTTTTCCGAACCGGGATGGCCGAAGCTCTTGCTCACGTCGGTGAGCTCGGCGACGATCTTGCCGCTCTTCTCGCCGCTGGAGACATCCAGGTTGACGCGGCCCACCGCATCACGCCGTGCGGCACGGTTGTCGCGCAGGGCTTCGAGGCGCCCAATGCGGGCCACGCTGCGGGTGCGGCGCGCTTCGACACCTTTGCGGATCCACACCTCTTCCTGCGCCAGCAGCTTGTCGGCCTTGGCATTGATGACGGCTTCCTGGGCCATCTGCTCTTCTTTTTGCACCAGGTACTGGGCAAAATTGCCGGGGTAGCTGTTCAGTTTGCCGCGGTCGAGCTCGACGATGACGGTGGCGACCTGGTCCAGGAAGGCCCGGTCATGCGTGATGGTGATGATGCTGCCGTTGAAATTGACAAGCAGGTCCTCCAGCCAGGCGATGGAATCGAGGTCCAGATGGTTGGTCGGCTCGTCGAGCAGCAGCACGTCGGGTTTGGCGACCAGCGCCTGGGCCAGCGCCACGCGTTTTTTGGTACCGCCCGAGAGCGAGCCGACGATGGCGTCCTTGTCCAGGTGCAGGCGGTGCAGGGTTTCCTCGACCCGCTGCTCCCAGGTCCAGCCGTCCAGCGCCTCGATTTCCGACTGCAGGGCGTCCAGGTCGGTGTTTTCGTCGGCTGCGAGATATTGCTCAACTACATGCCTTGTGCGCGCCAGTCCTGCGCTGGCAGCTATAAAAACCGTAGCATGCGGGTCCAGGCTGGGTTCCTGCGGCACGTAGGCAATACGCAGGTTCTGCTGCAGTTGCAGCGTGCCGTCATCGGGTTTTTCGAGGCCGGCGAGAATTTTCAGCAGGGACGACTTGCCCGTGCCGTTGCGTCCGATCAGGCCGATGCGCTGGTTGGTTTCAAGGGAAAAATCTGCGTGATCCAGCAGTGCGACGTGCCCAAAAGCGAGTTGGGCGTCCAGTAAGGTAATAAGTGCCATAAGGGGGCAGATTATCCGCCCCTGCCGTGACGCGGTTTCTTTATAKGCTCTTCATCGGCCCCGCAAGCCCGCCCTTGGCCACATACGTGCCATCCGTTAAATACAAGTTATTACGTGGGTGGCCGGTGTCGCATCTGCGCCCTATCGCTTGCCACGCCTCGCCGATATAGTCGTCCGTTCCGGCGATTCGATCGCTGAAGGAGGGACCTTGGAACTGCAAATCAATGGCCGGGCCGTTCAGGCCGACGCCGACCCCGGCATGCCCTTGCTCTGGCTGCTGCGCGACGTGCTGAACATGACGGGCACCAAGTTCGGATGCGGCGTGGCCGCGTGCGGCGCCTGCACGGTGCGGGTGGACGGCGAAGCGGTGCGGTCCTGCGTCGTCCCGGTGTCCGCCGTGGTGGGCAAGCGCATTCAGACCATTGAAGCGCTGGGTGCGCCGGACAAGCCCCACGCCCTGCAGGTCGCCTGGATTGCCGAACAGGTGCCCCAATGCGGCTATTGTCAGTCGGGCATGCTGATGGCGGCCGCCGCCCTGCTCGACAAAATCCCCAAGCCGACAGATGCGGACATCGATGCCGCCATGACCAATATCTGCCGCTGCGGCACTTACCAGCGGATCCGGGTGGCCATCAAGCGCGCGGCCGGCATGGCGCCCGGCGGCAAGGGCCCAACACCTAGGGCTCAATTTTCCGCCGGGCCGCCCCAAGGAAACGAGCCCCGGAATATGCAAAAAAGGGGCAGCGCCTTACGCGAAGCGAAAAGCGTGGGGGCCACGTCCTCATGAAGAGAAGAGCCTGGCTGCTCAGTGCAACCGGTGCGGCAGGCGCATTGCTGGTGGGCTGGAGCCTGTTGCCGGCGCGCTCCCGGCTGGGCAGCCCGGCCAAGCCCTGGCCTGCGAGCATTCCCGAGCTTGATGGCGCGGTGTTCAATGGCTGGGTCAAGATACGGGCGGACGGCGGTGTGGTGCTGGCCATGCCGCGCAGCGAGATGGGCCAGGGCGTGCACACGGCGCTGGCCATGCTGGTGGCCGAAGAGCTTGACGTGCCGCTGCAGCGGGTGACCGTGGCGCAGGCGGGTTCTGATGCCATTTACGGTAATGTCGCGATGCTGGTGGGCAGCCTGCCTTTTCATCCACTGGACGTCGATGACTTTGCCAAAGAAGGCGCCCCCAGGGTTCGCCCTACTCCGGTCAGGATCGGCGAGTGGATGATGGGCAAGGTCGCCCGTGAGCTCGGCATCAACGCGACAGGGGGTTCCTCAAGCCTGGCGGATGCCTGGGACGTGGTGCGGCTGGCCGCTGCCACGGCCCGTGCGTCCCTGCTGGGGGCCGCCTCGCTGGACTGGAAATTGCCGGTGGATGAGCTCACAGTCAAAAACGGCGTGATTTCGCACCCTTCAGGTCCCTCATCCCACTACGGTGAACTGGCGAAATTTGCCGCAGCGACTCCGCCGGGCGACGTGACACTCAAAAGCCGCGGGGACTGGAAGCTGATAGGGCGGGGCGCCCAGCGTCTGGATTTACCTGCCAAGGTTAATGGCACGGCCGTTTTTGGCCTGGATGTCCGGTTGCCGGGCATGGTGTATGCGGCGATCCGGCTTTGCCCCATGCTGGGCGGTTCAGCGGGTGCGATCCAGGTCAATACGGCGCTCGCCTTGCCTGGCGTGGAGCGCCTGGTGCGGCTGCCGGCCTATGCGGGCTCTACTGCCGGCTTTGCCGTGGTGGGTAAAACCTGGTGGCAGGTCCAGCAGGCGGCCTTGATGGTGCCGGTCGAATGGCAGCAGCGACCCGCTGGCGCGCTGGACACCCGCGCGATTGAACAATCGCTGGAAGCCGCTCTGGCACGCGAAGAAGGCCATGTCTTTTATGAAAAAGGCGATGCCGGCAAGGCCGAGGCATCCGCTGTGCGAAAAATCGAGGCACTTTATCGCGCGCCCTACCTGGCCCACGCCACGCTTGAGCCCATGAACTGCACCGCGCAAGTCATGGACGGCAAGGTATGGCTCTGGGCGCCGACCCAGGTGCCGCAGATGGCTGTGGCCGTTGCCGCACGGGTGGCCGGGGTGGCTCAGGAAGATGTTCATGTCACCGTCACCTTGCTGGGCGGCGGCTTTGGCCGCCGGCTGGAGGTCGACTGTGTGGCACAGGCGGTGCGCATTGCCGTGGAATGTGGTGGCCGGCCCGTACAACTGATCTGGTCGCGCGAAGAAGACACTACGCACGATTTTTACCGGCCCATGCAGGTCGCCAGGCTGAGGGCCTCCCTGGACGAAAAGGGCGACGTCACCTGCCTGTCCATCAAGTCTGCCGGCGACGCCATTACGCCTAGATGGCTCGAACGCAACCTGCCGGCCCTTTCCGGACCCTTTGATACCCCCGACAAGAGTGCTGCGGAAGGTTTGTTCGACCTGCCTTACGGCTTTGCCAGCCAGTCCATGTCACATGTGGCCACGCGCTCGGGCGTA
>NZ_JBFUBQ010000004.1:0-145000 GCF_056405695.1 Polaromonas sp. P1_F6 | reverse complement strand
GCTACACACGACCGTACCGCAAACCGACACTGGTGCGCGAGATGAGTATTCTAAGGCGCTTGAGAGAACTCAGGAGAAGGAACTCGGCAAATTGACACCGTAACTTCGGAAGAAGGTGTGCCTTTAGTAGGTGAACCATTTACTTGGGGAGCCCAATGAGGCTGCAAAAAATCGGTGGCTGCAACTGTTTATTAAAAACACAGCACTCTGCTAAGACGAAAGTCGACGTATAGGGTGTGACGCCTGCCCGGTGCTGGAAGATTAAATGATGGGGTGCAAGCTCTTGATTGAAGTCCCAGTAAACGGCGGCCGTAACTATAACGGTCCTAAGGTAGCGAAATTCCTTGTCGGGTAAGTTCCGACCTGCACGAATGGCGTAATGATGGCCACACTGTCTCCTCCTGAGACTCAGCGAAGTTGAAATGTTTGTGATGATGCAATCTCCCCGCGGAAAGACGGAAAGACCCCATGAACCTTTACTGTAGCTTTGTATTGGACTTTGAACAGATCTGTGTAGGATAGGTGGGAGGCTTTGAAGTGTGGTCGCTAGATCGCATGGAGCCAACGTTGAAATACCACCCTGGTGTGTTTGAGGTTCTAACCTAGGTCCATTATCTGGATCGGGGACAGTGCATGGTAGGCAGTTTGACTGGGGCGGTCTCCTCCCAAAGTGTAACGGAGGAGTTCGAAGGTACGCTAGTTACGGTCGGACATCGTGATAATAGTGCAATGGCATAAGCGTGCTTAACTGCGAGACTGACAAGTCGAGCAGATGCGAAAGCAGGACATAGTGATCCGGTGGTTCTGTATGGAAGGGCCATCGCTCAACGGATAAAAGGTACTCTGGGGATAACAGGCTGATACCGCCCAAGAGTTCATATCGACGGCGGTGTTTGGCACCTCGATGTCGGCTCATCTCATCCTGGGGCTGTAGCCGGTCCCAAGGGTATGGCTGTTCGCCATTTAAAGAGGTACGTGAGCTGGGTTTAAAACGTCGTGAGACAGTTTGGTCCCTATCTTCCGTGGGCGCTGCAGATTTGAGGAAGCCTGCTCCTAGTACGAGAGGACCGGAGTGGACGAACCTCTGGTGTATCGGTTGTCACGCCAGTGGCATTGCCGAGTAGCTAAGTTCGGAAGAGATAACCGCTGAAAGCATCTAAGCGGGAAACTCGTTTCAAGATTAGATCTGCCGGGGCCTTGAGCCCCCTAAAGAGTCGTTCAAGACCAGGACGTTGATAGGTCAGGTGTGGAAGCGCAGTAATGCGTTAAGCTAACTGATACTAATTGCTCGTGCGGCTTGACCCTATAACTTTGATTAATTCGAAGTTGTTATGCCAAGTTGACGCATTCAAAAAGCACAGCTCAGCAGCTGTGCGAATCTAAATACAAGCTGATTTACTCTATGAATTCGATGGATTGTTCTTTGGACAATCTGTCAACAAGTTATGCCTGATGACCATAGCAAGTTGGTACCACTCCTTCCCATCCCGAACAGGACAGTGAAACGACTTAGCGCCGATGATAGTGCGGATTCCCGTGTGAAAGTAGGACATCGTCAGGCTCTTACAGCAAGGAATGCCCGGTTGATTTTTGATCAACCGGGCGTTTTCTTTTGTGCGCTYGGTATTGACCAGGCCACAGAGTTTAAAAAGCCCGCATGAATTCATGCGGGCTTTTGTTTTTGTATTTGTGCAAAGTGCTTAAAGCAGGCGTCTAGGTGCTCGCCAAGAGGCGATCGACACAGCAGCGATAAAAATGAATGTCAAAACTCGCTGGCCCGCAGTGATTCAGGCATTCACGATATGCATACCGTCTCTGTTGGCCACGCCGGCAGTCACCAGTTCGTTGCTTAATTGCTCAATCCACGCGCGGGCAGGGATGTCCGCGAAAAATTTGGCTTTGATTTGCATGAAATAAGGCGTTTCCAGGGCCCATTTTGCGAAGTCGTTGAAATTCTGGCGTTGAATTTCGAGCAATTTGAACTTCAGCAGAACCTTGGCAGCATGGTGCGCATGTCTGGGCGGATTGTTGACAAATGAATTCAGCCGCTGACGTGCTAGCGCTAGCACCTCTGGTGTGTATGCAAAGACACGGCCGTGCCCGGGAACGACGGTCTTGGGCTTCAGCTGCTCAATTACGTCCAAAGTCGCGGCGACCTCCGTGAATGCATTGGCACCTTCCAGCTCGGGAAACACCACACCGAAGCCGTTTTCCCACAAAGCATCGGCTGAAATAAGTACACGACTATTGGGGTGGAAAAAAATCAGYGAATGCGGGTCATGCCCAGGCGCCGCATGAATCTGCCACATCTCGGACCCGAACTGCATGGAACCTCCCGGCTTCATCGCATCAGTGAAGGTGAACCGTGGGCACAGCTGACCGGTCGGAAAATAAGTCAGCGCCACGGGATCCCAGTCGGCTACTTGTTGCGCATGGCCAGGAGGAATAAGGGTATGCAGATCGGGATAACGCGCCTGCAAAGCAGCATTGCCGCCACAGTGATCGCTGTGCAGGTGCGTGTTGACGAGAATATCGAGAGGGCGGGACCCAAGGACGGACTCAATCAACGACCGCGTTTGCGGCGCGTGCGTGCAATAACCACTATCAACCAGCAAGGTTTTTTCACCGTCGGTGAAAAGAATATTGTTTGCAGAGAGCCAGCCGCGCTCAAAAACCTGCATTCCCGGGGGTAAATCAGGCTTGGCCATCAGAAGCTACCGAGCCCTGCAGCGCTTCAGGTCGCGGTTCGCAGTTCACGCCTGAGGATTTTTCCAACGTTGGTTTTGGGCAAGTCATCGCGAAATTCAATATATTTGGGTCGTTTGTATCCGGTAAGGTGCTGTTTGCAATAGGCGCTCACATCGTCTTCGGTCAGTGTAGGGTCATTTTTCACCACAAAAACCTTGATAGCTTCGCCCTGTTTTTCGTCGGCAATGCCAATGGCTGCGCACTCAACAACGCCTGGGCACAGGGAAATGACGTTCTCAAGTTCATTGGGGAACACATTGAATCCCGAAACGATGATCATGTCCTTCTTGCGATCGATGATTTTGGTGTAGCCGCGCTCGTCCATGATGCCAATATCACCGGTGCGCATGAAGCCATCGGAGGTGAACGCCTTTTTGTTCTCTTCAGGCTGCTGGTAATAGCCCGTCATGACTTGCGGACCTTTGATACAGATCTCGCCGGATTCGCCAAGTGCGAGCGATAGGCCATCGTCATCCTTGATGGCGATTTCGATGCTGGGCAACGGCAGGCCGATGGTGCCGGTGAACTCCTTGTTCATCACCGGATTGTTGGTGCCGATGGCGCAAGTCTCGCTCATGCCCCAGCCTTCAATCATGGGGCAACCTGTGACCTGCAACCAGTGTTTCGCCGTACCTTCGGACGCGGCCATGCCACCCGCCTGCGAAACACAAAGGGCCGAGAAATCTACCGTCTTGAACTGAGGGTGCTGAAGCAGCGCATTAAAAAGCGTGTTGACGGCCGGCAACATGTGAAACGGACGCTTCTTGAGCACCTCGATGAATTTACCGAAGTCACGCGGATTCGGAATGAGTGTTAGATGAGCTCCCCAACGAATCGAAAGCAGGCATAGCGTCAACGCGAAGATGTGATACAGCGGCAACGCTGCGATATTGTTTGTCTTGCTGACATCGCCTATCCGCTCTAGAGCCGGCGTGAACCATTCTTCGGCCTGCAGAATGGCCGCAACGATATTGCGATGCGTGAGCACGGCGCCTTTTGACAATCCGGTTGTCCCGCCGGTGTATTGCAAAAAGGCGATTGAATCCAGTGTGGTCTGCGCAGGCCTGAGGGGCAGGCGGCTACCTTCTGCGATCGTGCGATTGAAGGCTGTCACGATGCGCCCGTTTGCAAGCGGCAATTTGTAGGCGGGCACCAGCTTGGCCAGGTGGCGGACTGCGAAGGTGATCCATTGGCCATACCAGAAGCCCAGCAAATCACCCATGGACGCCATGACGACGTTCTTCACTGGTGTGCGCTCAATCACTTCGGCCAGTGTCGCAGCGAAGTTCTCCAGAATGACGATGGTAGTGGCCCCGGAGTCGCATAACTGGTGCTCCAGTTCACGGGCGGTGTACAGCGGATTGACGTTGACGCAGGTATAGCCTGCCCGCAGGATGGCCGCCATGGTGACTGCAAACTGCGGAACATTTGGCAGCATAATCGCAACCCGCGCCCCGCTCTCAAGACCCAGGCTTTGCAGCCAGGCGCCTAAAGCCGACGACAGTTCATCGAGCTGTCCGTACGTCATCCAGCGATCCATGCAAACCGAAAAAGGTTTGGCCGCGTTTTTCTTGAACGAGTCTTCCAGCAGATGATTCAACGAGCGGAACTGCTCGGTGTCGATCTCGTGTGAAACGCCTGCGGGATAACTGTTGAGCCAATGCTTGTTCATACACACTCCTTGCGGCCCATTGTGAAAGCCGTGCTGTGGAATCCGTATGGGGCTTGTCCTAATGCCGACGTGACATTACGGCCCCGCGGCCAGCAAATGGCCCAATCTGGTCTCGCAGGTGACAGCTTCGTCAGTGAACAGGGTATGAATCCAGGCCGTCTCGCGGTCCTTGATCAAGCGCAGGAACTCGTCGGCTCCACGCATGTTGGCAAAGGCGTCAAAGCCGGTTTCCAGAAAGTGCTGCAGGGAGTTCAACCCCGCCGCGGCAGCCGGCCCTCTCATCATCTTGAGCAGCGTGCGAAGGCCGAATGTCCGCGTCAGGCGGTTGAGTTCGTCCCCAAGGTGCAGGACAACTTCAAGTTGCCGGGTGCGTGCGGCTACATCCCCGACCCGTCGCCAGCACCGGATGTATCTCCCGCAATCGCTGCTTTCCGGGATGGCTGCAGAGTCCGCCAGCCATTCCCGCGCCATCAGGTCGTCGAGTTTTTCCGTCAACGCGTGCACTTCCGCCAGCGCGGCAGCCGTGCTGACAACAGGTTGCGGGAAGAGTTTGGCGATGGTGCTTGCGATACGCGCAAACTGCTGGTCGCGTTCGGCGTAGTCTTTGTCGCTGTACAGCTCCTGCAGGAAGAAGGTGGCGGCAGTTTTATAGCGCGGGCTGTGCAGCAGGTCCGAGTAAGTGGCCTGAAAACGGCGCGCCTGAAACCGCTTGACCTCCGCGCTCGCCTTGGCCAGCGGTGGGTCTGCCGCGTGCTGCTGCCGAAGCTGCGCAACGGTTTGCAGTGCGTGATGAATTTGTTGTGCGGATGCGTCCATACAAACCCGGAGTTTATCTAGGTACGGCCCCCTATAGAAACCTAAATGCGCATGAGAAACTTCCCGGATGCAAAGAAGAACGCTTCTCAAGCTCGGTGCCGCGTCAGCGGCCGTGCTGGTTGTCGCTGGCGGCGCTGCTGCTTTGCTGCAGCCTGGCCTGACCAGTGGGGTCTTGACTCACTCGGGACGTGAAGTCTTTTCCGCTGTAGGCCGCGCTGTTCTGGATACCACTTTGCCCGCAGACGCCGGCCCGCGCGAGATCGCGCTGCAAGGCTTGCTCAGCCGGGTCGATATCCTGGTGCAATCCCTTCCGCCTCATGCGCAAGGCGAGTTGTCACAACTGCTGGCGTTGCTGGCCAGTGCTGCCGGTCGGCACGCGCTGGCCCGCTTGAGCCGGCCTTGGCCCGAAGCCTCTGTTGCGGAGATCCAGCAGGCGCTTCAGGATATGCGTCTGTCAAGCCTCGCGCTGCGCCAGCAGGCTTATGCCGCCCTACACGACATCACGGCCGGCGCGTATTTTTCCGAACCGTCCAGCTGGGCGATGTTGGGCTATCCCGGCCCCGTCAAAATCTGAAGACACCGAAAGCAGCATGAGTCAATTGAAAGACCCGATCCGCGAAGGCATTGCGCGCGGCTGGAAAGTCATGGGTGGCGCGCTCGGCCCGGTGCCTGAAAAAATCACCTGTGACGTCGCCATCATAGGCAGCGGCGCAGGCGCCGGAGTCACGGCCGAGCTGCTGGCCAAGGCCGGCTTGCAGGTGGTGATCATTGAAGAAGGCCCGCTTAGAAGCAGCTCGGATTTCAACCAGAAAGAGTCAGAGGCCTATCCTTCGCTCTACCAGGAAAGCGCCGCCCGCAAAACAGCAGACAAAGCCATCAACATCCTGCAGGGGCGCTGCGTGGGTGGCTCCACCACGGTGAACTGGACCAGCTCTTTCCGTACACCCGCTTCCACGCTTCAATTCTGGCAGGACAGGTTTGGCCTGGGTGGCTACACCGTGGGAGCGCTTGCACCGTATTTTGCGCAGGCCGAGCAGCGGCTGAACATCACCCCCTGGCTGGTCCCGCCGAATGAGAACAACGACCTGTTGCGCAGAGGCGCCGCCAAACTGGGCATTCCCGCTTCGGCCATCTCCCGCAACGTCAAGGGTTGCTGGAACCTGGGCTCGTGCGGGTTGGGTTGCCCCACCAATGCCAAGCAGTCCATGCTGGTCACCACCATTCCTGCCGCGCTCGACCGTGGAGCGCAACTGCTCACTGAAACCCGCGCAGAAAGCCTTGAGCTGGCCAATGGCCGGGTCACCGCGCTTATATGCCGGGGTGTAGGGCCAAATGGGGCTTCAGCCCAATCAGAACTTGCGCAATCAGCTATCAAAATAAGAGCAAAACACTATGTGCTGGCTGGCGGTGCCATCAACTCGCCGGCTGTCCTGTTGCGCTCTGGAGCGCCTGATCCGCATAGTGTGCTGGGTGCCCGGACATTCCTGCACCCGGTCGTGATGTCGTCCAGTGTGTTTGACCAGAAGGTGGAGGCCTGGAACGGTGCGCCGCAAACCATTTACTCCGATCATTTCCTGGAAACCCAGGCGATTGACGGGCCGATTGGCTACAAGCTGGAAGCGCCGCCCCTGCACCCGATCATCTTTGCGTCGACCGTCCCTGGCTTCGGCCAGGGTCAGCACGACCTGCTCAAGTCTTTTCCCTACAACCACACGCTGCTGGCCTTGCTCCGTGACGGCTTTCATGACGAGTCGCCAGGCGGCCAGGTGAAGCTGCGCAGCGACAACTCCGCCGTGCTGGACTATCCGCTGACGGACTACGTCATGGAGGGCGGGCGCAGGGCTCTGCTGTCGATGATGGAAATCCAGTTTGCAGCGGGTGCCAAACAGGTTTTGCCGCTGCACGAAATGGCCAGGCCTTATACCTCTTGGGCTGAGGCGCGAACTGCGGTCAGTGCCTTGCCCATGAAGCCGATGCTCACGCGGGTTGTGAGCGCCCATGTCATGGGCGGCTGCAGTCTTGCGGGCGCTGAACGACAGGGCGTTACCCGGCCCGACGGTGTGCACTGGCAACTCGAAAATCTTTCGATTCACGATGGGTCGCTTTTCCCCACCAGCATTGGCGCCAACCCGCAACTGTCCATCTACGGCGCCGTGAATCGCCTGGCGCAAGGCCTCGCCAAAAAACTGTCGGGCAAGGATGTCACACTGGCCTGAGATACTGCGGGTTTGATCTCGCGCCGACTCATTCATGCTGGCTCAACTGCAAAGATTCATCACCCTGACCTTGGTCGCCGCGGCTTTCGGCTGGCTGTTCTGGTTCCGCAGCAGCTCTCCCGCGTTGGCCGTCACCGGCTTCCTGCTGATTGCACTGGGGTACACCGGTTTCCTCGCGCTTGAGTTTTTACTCCTTCGGTACATCAACAAGGCAGATCCGGCGCCCCAGCCCACCTGGACAGAACTTCTGCGCGCATGGCTGGGTGAGACATTGACGGCTCCCCGCGTGTTCTGCTGGCGCCAGCCCTTTCGTTCCAATGCGGTCCCGGACAGGGTCCTGCCGGCCGAGACAGCCCGAGGTCGCCGCGGCGTGGTGTTTGTGCATGGGTTCTTCTGCAATCGTGGCCTGTGGACCCCCTGGCTCAAGCGGGTTCGAGGCAGTGGACGCGCCTTTGTCGCTGTCAATCTCGAACCCCTGTTCGGCTCCATAGACGGCTACGCCCCCCAAATTGACGACGCAGTGGTGCGGGTCACCCAAGCCACAGGCCTTGCCCCCTTGCTGGTATGCCACAGCATGGGTGGGTTGGCCGCCAGGGCCTGGCTCAAGCGTATGAAGGCCGAAGCCCGGGTACATCATGTCGTCACCATCGGCACACCGCACCGCGGAACCTGGCTGGCCCGGTTCGGGCATGGCCACAATGGGCGCCAGATGCGCCTCCTGTCCGACTGGCAGGCCCAGCTGGACCATGAGATGCCCGCCCATCGGCATACGCTGTTTACCTGCTGGTACTCCAACTGCGACAACATCGTGTTTCCGACCTCCACGGCCACCTTGCCTGGCGCCGACAATCGCCTGGTTCGCGGCGCGGCCCATGTGCAGATGGCATTTTTGCCGGGCGTCATGAACGCTACCCTGGCCATGCTGGACAGTGATCCGGCTTGAACCGGCGTAATCGACGCTTGCCGTCAGCCCTTAAGCCTTCCCAGTCCGCAATCGGCGTTATCGATGTGAATTTCTCACAAAAAAGACCCGGCATATTCACTATCTACATTGAGCTGGGCTTTTTATGCTCATCTATTTGTAGGATGGAGCAAGCCCTTGACACTCTATGCAATGCCCAATACCAGCCTGTTGGAGGCTGTCCGACCGCTGCCGCCCCTGCTGGAACCCGAGTCTGATTCCACGCCTGCGCTGCTGGCCCTGCTGGTTGATGAGCTGGCGCACGGGGTGTTCGTTGTCAGCGCCCAAGGGCGGATTTTGCACGCGAATCAAATCGCGCGGCGCGAACTTGAGCGCTCTGTTGTTTTGGGGGTGGACAGGGGAGAGTTGAAGGTCCTCATGCAGGCAGATGCCAAGGCCTTCCAGATTGCCATGGGCAAAGCAGTTGCCGGAAAACGCAGCCTGATCAGGCTGGTGGCCGACGGCGTGGACTTTACCCTGGCTGTGGTGCCACTGCATCGCAATGCGGGCAGTCCCTGTGAGCGCATTGCCCTCTTTTTGTCTCGAGTGGGCGTGAGCGAGTCGGGTGTTTTTGGCTCCTTTGCCCGCAGTCACGGTCTCACGCATACGGAGGAGCAGGTGCTGGTTTTCCTGTGCCGCTGCTTGAGCACGCCGGAAATCGCCCTCCAGATGAAAGTTGCGGTTTCCACCGTGCGCAGCCATGTGCGCAGCCTTTGCGCCAAGACCGCATCCAGCGGCGTTCGTGAACTGGTCAATCGCGTGGCGATCTTGCCGCCTATTGCCCCCCTGCCACTCGGACAAATCCACTGATAGATGCCCCGTACGTCCCGGCGACGTGCTAGATTACGGGTGATCATGAGTTCACCACCACCTTCCGATGAGGGGCTGTATGCCCATTTGATTCCCGAATTGCGCACGCTCGCCCTGCGAGGCGTGGTGCGAACTTACCCCAAAAAAGCCGTTGTCATCAACGAAGGGGAAATCGGCGACAACCTGTTTGTTCTGCTCAAGGGCAGTGTCAAGGTGTTCGCCATGGACGAAAGCGGCCGGGAAATCACCTACGGCAGGATTCATTCGGGCGACTATTTTGGGGAAATGTCGCTGGACGGCGGACCCCGTTCGGCTTCAGTTATTACCCTTGAGCCTTGCACCTGTGCGGTGCTCAGTCGTACCGATGTGAGCGAACACTTGGGTGATGAGCCAGGATTTGCCATCAATCTCGTGGTTCAGGTGATTCGCAGGGCGCGTGCTGCTACAGAAGCGGCGCGCAACATGGCGCTGCTCGATGTGTACGGACGGCTGATTGCCGTGCTTGAAGGACATAGCGATGCGGTGGAGCGCGACCCTACCAATGAGGCTGTCACTCTTGAATCAATCACCCATCAGGAGATTGCCAGCCGCGTCGGCGCCTCCCGCGAAATGGTCAGCCGCCTTTTAAAGGACCTGGAAAAAGGCGGTTACATCGAAATGGGCACCAAACGCATCACGCTGCTCAAAAAGCTGCCGAGCCGTTGGTGAGTCCTTGCCGAGAGCCTAGAGTTCGTTAAAAATCCTGCGAGCCTCTTGCGGCGACGCATCGCTCGTACCCTGCAAGCGCACCACGGCACTGCTACGCGTCCCTGCGGCACTGACACCCACCATGGCCGGGTTTTCGTCGCTGGAGGCGGCTGCATCCGGGATTTTGACGACGCCGGGTCGCTGCGGCCGCGCAGCATCGGGGTCTGGTTTTTGCGGGGAATAGTGCGCCCACTTCGACCCCGTGATACGTGTGCCGCCGACCGACACAGTTTTACTGCCCGTGGCAATGCTGTTGAAGCTGCCGCTGCGCCGGATCAGGCTTGGATTGTTGGGGTGATCGACAAAGGATCCGGGGTTGCCGCTGGTGTCGTACCACTCGTCCTCAAAGTACGATTGGCGCGCTCCGGTATGGGTGCCGATGACCACATCGTCTCGCTCCACGTAGGCATCCACCGTGACCGATTTTGTGGCGGTGTTCGTCAGCTTGATTTGCCATACTCCGCTGGGCGCGGTGACGTCTTTCTTCTCGAAGCTGAAGGTGGGTGACACCGCCAGCAGGGCGCAGGTGCCACGCCGGCCAGTGGCCACCGTCTTTGGATAAATCAGCGCGCAAAGGGGCTGCTTGTCGCTGTTGGCCCACATTCGGGACTGGCCAAACTTCAATGCCGGCAAGGCAGCTTGCCCTGGCGGCGTAATTTCAATCTCCAGGCCTTCGCGGTTCTCTTCAATCCAGAGCTCCACAAAGCTTTGCGTTGTATCGTCGGGCAGTGCGCACCAATGCAGCGTGGCGGACTTGTTTTTCGCCAGCGTTGTATTGGCATGCATGCGCAGTTGGTAGCTATTGCCAGCAGCCAGAACAATCTGCAGGCGGCCATGAAGGAGGGTGATCAGCTGGTCCATGGCTGCCTCAAGCAGCGACGTGCCGTCATGCGGCCCGGCCAGCGTGCCAAAACTCACGTTCACCGTCACCTTGGCCGTGGGGGTGCAGCGAGAGAGGATGTACATAAACCCGTCCAGCACATGCACATTCATTGAGCCGCCCGAGGTGTCTTGCACGGTGTCGTAGTCGAGTTGCACTGCAACCAGCGGCGCGCGGCTGGCATCGTCGTTGGCCAGCGCCCAGCTAGGCGGCGCGTCATACGCAGGCGGCAAGTTGGCCACCTGGGCCAGCAGCTTGCGCGGCCCCACTGCCAGATCCATGACATGTGAGCCGTGACTGATCGACGTGTCCAGCGCGTGAAAAAAGCGCTCGGTCTTGGGCTGTTTCTGGCCCAGGGTAGAAAGCCCCAGTGCGACATACACCGCGCTTTCATCCACCAAGCCGTTATAGACATTGGCCTGCATGGCTGCATTGATGTCGGCGGCGGTTAGTTCGTGCCCATAGCCCAACCCGGTGGGTGTGCGGCCTTTGCCCCGTGCGTCTTGCCGCCAGAAGTAGCGGGTGCGGGCCTTGCCCTGATGGAGAAAATTCGCCTGAGCCAATGCCAGGCTATCGTCAATCAGTCCGAACACCTTGCCCGAAAGCAGGCGCTCAGCACTGGCTTCAGCTTGGTACGCCGCGCCGCGCGAATGTGGAGGTGGATTGGTGTGCGAGCTCTCCGCCGAATCGTCAGCGTATTCAGCTGCAGGCAGCCCCAGCTCAAGCCTTAGGACCAGCGGGTGAAGGCTGCCACCCGGCTGAATTGCCTTGAAAAACGCAGGCCTGACCCGCGCGGTGCAAAACCTCAGGCCAGCCGGCGCGACCGTGCCGACATACACAGGTGGCACATGGAGCCACTTGGGGGAGGCAGCGGCAATAAGCTGGGACACCGTGGTACCCCGCGTCAGCTCAATAGCAATGGGCAACCACTTGGGCTGTGTATCGCCATAGCCGGCAAAGCTATCGGTTTCGGCCCAAACCAGGTAAGGGTCAAAACCATTGGTGGCATTGGGCAACGCCCAGTCCATGCCGGTAAATTCGCCCTTGGGCAATTTGCTCCAGTTCATGGCCGACCTATTTGAGAGGCAGCCATTCGGCTGCAGCTTTGGCCCACATAAAAGCAAGTATTGGTGATTTTTGTATCGCTTGCCTGGTGGTCTTGTATCGATAGTAGCCACTGAGGTTGTCTGTCATGGAGACGCGCATGTCAAAGTCGACGGGCTCGCCCTTTTTCCCCTGGAATTTCCGTCCATCGAAGCCCCATACAGCCGAACTTTTGGCGCCTTGGCAACGTGCGATAAAAAATTCTGCGAGAGCAGTTCCGAGCAAACGGCCAGCGGCGCTGTCTACGGGATAGTGAACGCCTGCCACTGTTCGGTTGACCGCTATACGGGCTGCGAGCCGTTCCAATTGTTCTTTGTATTTGTGGCCTGACGGCAGTAGCGTGAGTAACACCGTGATAATTAGGAAGGCTTCAGTCGCATGCCCGCTTGGCCAACTTGCGTGCCCAGGCGTAGGAATCATGGGTTGTATTTGTGGCGAAAGCTCAATAGGGCGTGGACAAGCGAAAGCATGCTTGAGGCGCATTTCTACGTCAATTGCCAAGGCAAGCATTAGCGTCACGAGCTCCATCGTCCATTTGTGCCGGTGATCGGTTAGTCCTACGACTGAGCCCCAGAAGGGAGTTAAGCTGGACATTTGCGCCAGAATTTCCACCCCTCTGTCCTCCCGCAGTTGGGCGTAATTTTCAACCAATTGAAGTTGTTGCCGGAAGACTGCCACGTCGGGCCTGACGAAGGTGGCAAGCTTCATGTTGGATAGCGGCTTTTTCGTCAGGTCTACAAATTCGACGGCGATTTCTTTTGCAGACTGATTGACCTGAAAGTGCAAACCCGACAACAGTTCCAAGCCGCAAACCTGCAATCTGGGCATCACATCCCACTGGACGAGGCGCTCTGGTTTGTCCAGCGGCACTGGAAGGTCAATCGGGAATACGGCACCCTTGAATGGGCCGACCAGTGCTGCCCGACTCCTGATGAGGGCGTCCGAAAGCAGGGGGTTGGAGCCCGTGCCACCCGTACCACCGGTCCCGCCCGTACCTCCGGTCCCGCCAGTACCACCTGTGCCGCCTGTGCCTCCGGTTCCGCCAGTACCACCTGTGCCGCCGGTACCGCCAAGCAAACTAAAAATACTCATAAAAAACTCCCTGAAGTAGTGTTGTTAATATGGCAGGCCAGCTTTTTGAAGGGCTGCGGACCAAGTTTTCCCTATCTCATACTGACTGCTTGGGCTGCGTGCTAAATAGCTGCGCACTGTTAAAGCTGGTTCTAATCTCAGCAGCTCGGCCACGGTCTTTTCTGCTTGGTCAAGCTGCCCTAAGTTCACTTGGGCAACTGCCAAGGTTCGCAGGCTGGACGTATGCGTGCGGTTGGCTCGAAGCGATAGAGTGATTAGCTCTAGAGCCTTGGCGTACTGACCCGCTGAATTGGCGGCGGTGGCCGCCAGGGAGAAGTAAAAATACCGAAGTGGATCAAGCGGTGAAAGCTTTAGGGCTCTTTCGGTCCCCACGACGGCCATATCTCCTTCTCCTTTAAACGCGTGCATCGTCCCTTTGAGCAGCCACGCTAGCGAATCATTAGGATTGATGCCAAGCGCCTGTTCGTAGCGTTGAGAGCCTGCGTCTAGCTGTCGTAGAAGGTTCGTGTATATGAATCCTTCTACGGTGAGGGCGAAAGCACAATCCGGCTCACTATCCATTGCCTGCTTGGTGCAATCCAACGCGAGTTGAGCCTCTTTCGCAGAGTCTGTGGACCACCCCTGTTGCACGCGAAGTACATGCCACTTGGCTAACCACGCGTGCGGCATTGGATGCCGACGGCTACGGTCAATCAGATGCTCCAGCATCTGCCGGGCTCGCTCGAAATCTGAGGGGGAGTTTCTGTGCATGAGTGCGACAGCACCGAGTAACAGCGTATATCCTTCAAGATTGGGTAAAGATTGCCTTCGTGCCTTCTCAAGTTGTTGCGACATGACTGACGAGCTAATGGCAGAAACCAGTCGTGCGATCAGTTCATCGTCTGCCGCAAATAAGCCGTGTACTTGACCCTTCAGACTGTCCGCCCAGAGAATGTGGCCTGTCTTTGCTTCGATCAATTCAACGAACAACGCCAGCTGTGTTCCGGCGCTGCGGCACGTGCCAGACAAGATATACGTAGCGCCCAAGTGGGTCCGTATGTCTTCCATTGCCTCCGGACGTTCCCGGAACACAGTGGTCGAAAGACGCGAGATCACATGAAGTTCGGAGGTGCGGGACAAAGCGGCAATCACTTCGTCGGCCAAGGCCTCGCCAAGAAGTTCATGTCCCGGTTCGCTGCTGCGCATCGCGAAGGGGATTACCGCGATAGTTGGTCGCAAATTCAACTGGACTGCGGTACCAGATGATATTACCGGTGCATTGCCTGGCGGCCCGATCCGGTACGCCCTGATCGGCTCTTTGACGTGTTTGAGGTGGCATTCGCCCAAGTCTTCAACATCTGCGTCCAGCACGGACGAGACTTGATCACGCAGATCGGACGTCACGACTATCTCACCCGGCCCCGCCAACGTACAGACGCGTGCTGTCAAATTCACGTCTGTGCCGTAAATGTCATGCTGGTCGGTCACAAAGCTCGCCAAATGGCCGCCCATGCGCAGATGCATCTGTTGCTCTGGGCGGAAGGCCGCATTGGCCCCTTGGCAGAAGTGCTGAATAGCGAAGGCTGCTTTGACAGACCCTTGGGCGCCGGCAAATTCCAGCATTAAACCGTCCCCCAGGCTTTTGACGATGCGCCCGCCATGCAGCGGCAGAATCTGCTGCTCAATCTGCTGTACCAGTTCTTGCCACCGCCGCACAAAACCATCTTGATCCTGCTCCATGATTCTGACGGACTCCACCACATCCATAACCAGCAGCACCTTCGTGCTTCGGTTCATGTGTGCTGGTAATTCCATCAGGGAGTGCATCGTAAGCGGTGTAACAATTTTTTACCTCCTCATTTTGTAGGAGGAAGTGCGTGTAATAAACACCTGATGTGCTACGGGCACCTCTGTTGCCTCGCAGTGTTGTATCAGTGTTGAATTGTCGCTCATTCAGAGGAGTGAGCATCAATCAATAGTTCACATAAACCTCGCGTTGTGCGATTAAGGGCCGGCAGGACGGATGCCGCAAGGCGGCGCGGCATTGTTGGTCCTTCGCGTGCGAAAACGCCTCGCAGCGACACGACAGGATGCAAGCTGCCGCTGCGCGCTCATGCCGGTCAGGTCTGATTTTCTCGGTAGCCGCACATCATGGAAACCACCAGTGATCATTTTTGATCAGGTGATCAGGGATTGTGTCAGGCGGCTTACTCAGAGAGAGGTGCGGATAGTACCGTGCCAGCTCAAGCAGGGCTAAGGGCCTTTTGCTGTGCTGCATGTTGCGCCAGCGTCTTGTAAAACGGCGTGAAATCCGGCTCCGTCAGCCGTAGCAGCGCATCAAAACTGTCGATCACAAAATACTGCTGCTGGAAGCTGTCGATCTTGTAGGTCGACGACATACAGCGCAGCAGGTCGGCATTGTCCCGCAGTGAAATGCGCCTGGGCTCTGCAGATTCCACGCTCCAGGCCAGTTCGCCGGGGCTGCTCAAAATGCCGGCGCCGTATGCGCGGACTTCATCGTTGCCTTCTTTGTCGCGCATCAGGCCAAACTCGATGGTGTACCAGTACAGGCGCGACAGCATCTCGACCGCGCCGGGAATCGGCTGCGCGCCATGCTCCAGCGTATGTGCTTTCAACGCGCCCTTGCCGTAGGCCTGGATGTGGTCGGCGTAGCTCGGGTCGAACAGCAGCGGCACGTGGCCGAACAAATCATGAAAGATGTCAGGCTCGACGATGTAGTCGAACTCCGCCGGCGTGCGTATCCAGTCCGTCACCGGAAACTTGCGATTGGCCAGCAGCGTGAAAAACGGCACCTCGGGGATCAGCCCCGGCACGCCCACCAGCTGCCAGCCGGTGGCCTTGAAGAGCCGCTCGTTCACGTCTTCAAAACGCGGGATGGCATCACTTGCGCCCAGGCTGGGCAGGGCCTTGATAAAGGCGCTGCAGGCCCGGCCAGGCAGCAATGCCGACTGCCGCGCGTAAAGGCGCCGGTAAGTCTCGTGATCTTCTGCGGTGTAGGCCGCGTAGTTTTGCGGGCAGGTGTAGTCCGCATTGACCTGGCCGCCACGTGCGTAGTCGCCCCGCGGCGGGCGGTCAGACTGGCCGTAGACCGCCGGGGGTGGCGTGTTGCTGTCCGTGTTGCTCTCTACTTCAGCCATTGGCTCTCCACGCGCTGGTAGTCACCGCTGGCTTTGGCCAGGTGCAGCCACTGGTCCACGTAGGCCTTGAACGTCACGTCACCGCGTGGCAGCAGGTAAGCCATTTCGCCGTACTGCAGCGGCTTGTCGGGGTTGATCGCGCACAGGCCCGGCTTCAGCCTCTGCTGGGTGATCGCCTCGGCCGATTCGGTGACGAAGACATCGGCGCGGTTGGCCAGGATTTCGTCAAAGATCGTCAAGTTCTCGGGGTTGAGCCGCATCTGCGCCTGCTTGAAGTTGGCGCGGGCAAAACGCTCATTGCTGCCGCCCGGATTGAAGATCACCCGCGTGGTGGGCTTGTCGATGTCGGCCACGCTTTGGTACCTGGCCACGTCGGCGCAGCGCGCAATTGGCGTCTTGCCGTTGACCATGTAGGGCGTGCTGAAGAAGGCGCGCTTTTGCCGCTCGGTAGTCACCGAGATGCCGCCAACAGCCATGTCGCATTTGCCGCCTACCATGTCGGGCATCAAATTGGACCAGCTGGTCTTGACCCACTCGGGCTTGACGCCCAGGCTGGCCGTGAGCGAAGCCATCAGGTCCACGTCGATACCTTCAAACGTGCCGTCGGGCTTCTGGAAGCTGAAGGGTTTGTAGTCGCCCGGCGTGCAGATGCGCAGCACGCCGGCTTTTTGCACGCTGTCCAGGCTGGAGGCCGGAACCACGCTGACCGCCGTCTGGGCAGATGCCCCCGTCACCGCAAACAATGCGGCGGTGGCGACACCCAATGCGGCCAGGCGATGGGGCAGTTGCGGGCAAAGTGACATGGCAATCTCCGTGAGGTTGGGGGATGGAAAAACTTTATTGTGCGCTTGCCTTGGCGCCCGACAAAACCCCGCGGCGCATCTGGTCCAGCTCGATGCTTTCAAACAGCGCCTTGAAATTGCCTTCGCCGAAACCGTCGTCGCCCTTGCGCTGGATGAACTCGAAGAAGATCGGGCCGAGCTGGTTTTCGCTGAAGATCTGCAGCAGCAGCGCGCCTTTCTTGCCGTCCACCAGGATCTTGCGCTTCTTCAAATCCGCCACGTTTTCACCGTGGCCGGGAATGCGCTTGTCGACCAGTTCGTAGTAGGTGTCGATGGTGTCCAGCAGCTTCACGCCGCTGGTGCGCAGCGCATCCACGGTTGCGAACAGGTCGTTGCTGCCCATGGCGATGTGCTGGATGCCTTCGCCCTGATAGCGGTCCAGGTACTCCTGGATCTGGCCGGCCTTTTCGTTGCCCTCTTCGTTGATCGGGATGCGGATCTTGCCGCAGGGACTGGTCATGGCCTTGCTCTTCACGCCGGTGACCTGGCCTTCGATGTCGAAGTAGCGGATTTCGCGGAAATTGAAGAGCCGCTCGTAAAAGCCGGCCCATTCGTCCATGCGGCCGCGGTGCACGTTGTGCGTCAGGTGGTCGATATACGTCAGGCCGTGGCCGGCGGGGTTCAGCGCGTCACCCTGCACGCCGGGCAAGGCTTCAAAGTCCACGTCGTAAAAGCCGATGTTGCCGATGTCGCCGGGTTGCGCGCCGTTCTTGCCGCGCCATTTGTCGATGAAGTAGATGATCGAATCGCCAATACCCTTGATGGCCGGAATGTTCAGCTCACCAGGCGCCGATGTGTGGGCATACCCCCAAGCGCCCAGTGAGATTGCGCGTTCATAGGCGGCCTTGGCGTCCTGCACGCGAAAAGCGATGGCGCAGACGCTGGGGCCGTGCTGGCGCGCAAAGCGCTGGGCAAACGAGTCGGGCTCAGCATTCAGGATGAAGTTGATGCCGCCCTGGCGGTACAGCGTGACATTCTTGTGGCGGTGTTTGGCAATCGGCGTGAAGCCCATGCGCTCGAACAATGCCCCCATGGCGACAGGGTCGGGTGCCGCATATTCAATGAACTCAAAACCGTCGGTGCCCATGGGGTTGTCCCAAGCCGCGCCCTGTTCAAAGTTCAGGGCGGTGTCGTCGCGTGCATTCATGCGTGTCTCCAGATAGGTGTGCGTATAAAGTAACTTTAGCGGCGCTGGCGGTCAGTTTTACTGCGAAATGGGGCGTTTACATTGCTATTGGCGCAGTAAAGCTGCAAAATAATCCGAATGGAAGCACTTGACAAGCTTGATCGGCAAATTTTGCGCAGCCTGCAGGCCGATGGTCGCGCTACCTTCGACCTGCTCGCCGAGCAGGTGGGGCTTTCACCCAGTGCGGTTTTGCGGCGCGTGAAGCGGCTTGAAGAAAGCGGCGTGATCGACCGCTATGTGGCGCTCGTCAAACCTGAAGCTGTCGGGCTGGGGCTCACGGCTTACATCAACGTACGGCTGGAAAAGCACACCGAAAGCCACAAACGCAACCCCATGGACCTGTTCCGGGCCAGCGTGCAGACCTGGCCTGAAGTGGCCGAGTGCGCAGCGCTGACTGGTGAGATGGACTACCTGCTGCGCGTGCTGGTGCAGGACATGGCGCATTACAGCCGCTTCATCATGGACACCCTGCTCAAACATCCCAGCGTGCAGGATTGCAAAACGAGTTTTGTGCTGGACCGGGTCAAGGCGACGACGGCCGTTCCTTTGTGAGCTGAACCGGGGCGAAGCCGGGGAACCGGCATTTCCATGTGCGTGACTTGCCCGGATGCGCGTATAAAGTGTTGTTGCATCGCAACAATCCACGCGCCGGAGCGACTGGAAGTGTCAGTTTGCTATATTTTTAATAGCTGCCTGCGCCCGTATTTATTGGGAAAAATCCACATAAAGGTGTTTTTTTGAAGCGGCCCTCTATTGACGCTGGTTCAGAAGCCCCTAGACTGTTGATTCTAGGGAAAACCCTTATATTGAGATCATGGTTACACCCAGCACCCTTTTAAGAGCATCCTATAACGCAGGCAAGGAATTCTTCCGGCCTCCCGTGGAAGAGCGCGCCTCCGCGGCACCTCCAGCGCGTCATGTCCAGCCCGTCATGGTTCCAATCCGTTCGATCGGCCCCAGCCACGGGGAACGCATAGCCACCCATTTGCTGGCACTGGGCCCCCACGACCGTTACCTGCGCTTTGGCTATTCGGCCAACGATGAGCAGATCCACCGCTATGTAGACGGGCTCAACTTCGAGCGCGACGAGATTTTCGGCATCTACAACCGCAAGCTGGAACTGATCGCCATGGCCCACCTGGCGCATACCACCGACCCCAACCTCAAGAGCTGCGCCGAGTTCGGCGTGTCTGTATTGGCCCAGGCGCGTGGCCGCGGCTACGGCTCGCGCCTGTTTGACCGCGCGGTCATGCACGCCCGCAACAACGGTGTCGACATGATGTTCATCCACGCGCTGAGCGAAAACACCGCCATGCTCAACATCGCACGCAAGGCCGGCGCCACGATCGAACGCGACGGCTCTGAAAGCGAGGCCTACCTGAAGCTGCCGCCGGCCGACCTGGACTCGCGCATGACCGAAATGGTCGAAGAACAGATCGCCCAGACCGACTACCGCCTCAAGGTTCAGGCCAAGCAGTTCTGGGACCTGCTGGCGATGGTCCAGGAAGTGCGGCAGGGCGTGCGGGATGGTCGGGACCGCATGCCGATGTGATGGCTTCGGTTTGGGGGGGGCTCGTGAGGCCGGTGCAACAACCGGCTTCTTGCTATTAATTCGATAGCTGCTTGCGCTCATTCCCATTGGTTGTGCGCCAAAAATCATCCACGCCGCCGCCGCGTGGCCCTGAATGGACACAAACCCAAACAAGAAATACAAAAAGCCAACCGCTTCGGCACGCGACGGCAAATTACGCCTGCGCACCGTCAAGGATTTCAGCTATCCTTAGCCCCTTCACAACTACCGACCGCCCATCACGTGTCCGACGTTCCCCCCAGTCGGTCTTCCAGGCCAGAAGACAAACGCGGCTTTTTGCAGAAGCTCGCTGAAATGCTCCACCCAGGCCCCGACTCGAAGGACGAGTTGATCGAGACCCTGGTGGAAGCCCAGGACAATGACGTCATCGGAGCCCAGAGCCGCGAGATGCTCGAGGGGGTCATCCGCATGGCCGACATGACGGCGGGCGATGTCATGGTGGCAGCCCCGCGCATGGACGTGATCAACATCGACGCGCCGTTCGACGAACTGCTGCACCTGGTGATCGACACCGCCCACTCGCGCTTTCCCGTCTACGAAGGCGAAAAGGAAAACATCCTCGGCATCCTGATGGCCAAGGATCTGCTCAAGCTGCAGCGCGCGCCCGAACTCAACATCAAGGCCCTGCTCCGGCCCGCCGTCTTTGTGCCGGAAAGCAAGGGGCTGAACGACCTGCTGCGTGAATTCCGCGGCAACCGCAACCACCTGGCCATCGTCATTGACGAATTCGGCCGTGTGGCAGGTCTCATCACCATTGAAGACGTGCTCGAGCAGATCGTCGGCGAGATCGAGGACGAATTCGACATCGCCGAAGACGAGGGCGACATCTTCGGCCTCAGCGACCACACCTACCGCGTCAGCGGCGACACCTCCATCGAGCGTGTCAACGAAGCTTTTGGTGTGACGCTGCCCGAAACCGACTTCGATACGATCGGGGGGCTGGTGGCGCATGAGATGGGCCATGTTCCCAAGCGCGGCGAGCATTACGCGCTGGCAGGCCTGCAGTTCACCGTACTGCACACCAAAGGTGGGGCCGTGCGCTGGTTCAAGGTGTCGCCGGTCAGCGCCGGCGTCTGACAACGAATTCAAGAAAAAGGGCGGGCTGACTATGGGACGGGATTCGATTCAAAGCATGATGTCCCATCTCCCGACCTTGCCTGCGCTGCTTGAGCACGCACGCAACCCGCCGCCGCGCAAAGGCATTTCCCCGTTCCAGGTTGCTATTATTTTGATAGCTGGTTGCACCCATGCAGCAAGCATGGCCTGGCCTTTTGATTTTGGTTTTGCACAGGGCCAGCCGCTGTGGTGGCTGCAACTGCTGGCGCTTTTCCTGTTTGCCGCGCAACTTGACAGCTGCCGCTCCTGGAAACGTGCCGCGTGGATGGGCGGCCTTTTCGGCACGGCGATGTTGTGCAGCACCTTCTGGTGGCTGTTCATTTCCATGCACTACTACGGCGGGCTGGCCGCGTCACTGACCGTGCTGGCCATTGTGCTGCTTGCCGCCTTCCTGTCGCTTTACTACGCAGCGGCCAGCGCATTTTTCGTGAAGCTGGCGCCCAGACGCAGGCTGCCACGCGCCGCAGTGTTTGCAGCTCTCTGGCTGCTGGCGGAGCTGGCCCGGGTCGAGTTCTTTACCGGCTTTCCCTGGGGCGAGGGCGGCTATGCCCACGTCGACGGCTGGGCCAGGCCACTGGCCGCGTGGGTGGGCGTGCATGGGCTGACTTTCCTGGCAGCGCTGGTTGCAGCATGGCTGGCCATGACCCTGCGCTCATCCCATGTGCAATGGCTCAACGTGACCGGCATCCTGGTTGTCTGCATAGTGGCGGGTTACCTGCCGGTGCAAAGCGCCTGGCCCGGCGATGCCCCGGTCCAGCCCGCCGAGGCGCTGGGCGTTACGCTGCTGCAGGGGAACATTCCCCAGAACGAAAAATTCCAGCCCGGCACAGGCGTGGCCACAGCGCTGCGCTGGTACGGCCAGCAGCTGCGCGATGCGAAAGYGCCGCTGGTGGTGGCGCCTGAAACCGCCATCCCCGTGCTGCCCCAGCAATTGCCGGAAGGCTATTGGCAAGCGCTGCAGGCAAGGTTTGCCGCCGGCAACCAGGCGGCATTGATCGGCCTGCCGATTGGCAGCTCCCAGGCCGGGTACGCCAACTCTGTGCTGGGCTTCAAGCCCGGGCAAGCAGAGCCATACCGTTTCGACAAGCATCACCTGGTGCCGTTCGGCGAGTTCATACCGACGGGTTTCAGGTGGTTTATCGACATGATGCACATCCCGCTGGGCGACTTCAACCGGGGTGCGGTAGGGCAGGCTTCCTTCGAATGGAAAGGCCAGCGGCTGGCGCCCAACATCTGCTACGAAGACCTTTTTGGCGAAGAGCTGGGCGCACGCTTCATCGATCCTGCGCTCGCCCCGACGATTTTTGTCAATGTCAGCAACATCGCCTGGTTCGGCAACACCGTGGCGATTGACCAGCACCTGCAAATTTCGCGCATGCGCGCGCTGGAATTCAGCCGACCGATGATTCGTGCCACCAACACCGGCGCCACAGTCATCATCGACCACCAGGGCAAAGTCACGCATTCGCTGGAACGCCACACGCGCGGCGTGCTGAACGGCGACGTCCAGGGCCGCAACGGCATCACGCCGTATGCCCAGTGGGTGTCCCGCTACGGCCTCTGGCCGCTGTGGGGGCTGGGGTTGGGCGTTGCAGTCCTGGCTGGGGCGTTCCGCCGCCGTCGCTAGAGGTACAGCCTTTTAGGTCTGTGGCCCGCTAGATACGTGCGCGAGTAGCTATCAAAACAGTAGTGATGTAGCTAGTTCGCTGCGGCATGCCCAAATTAGCAGGGGGCCGCGGAACTGGCTTTGCCAGGCCGCAGGCGCCGCCCCTGGAAGGGGGAAGGCGCTACACGAAGTGAGCGTCCGACGGGGTGAGCTATATCTTCAGTGCGTTGCAGCCATCACGCCGTGCAGTAGCTCCGGCAGCATTTCTAACATCCGAATCGCATCCTGACCCGGCGGCGTGCTGCTCGCAAAATACATCTGGAGCGGCGCCTGGGCAAAATCATGCAGCGGCACCGCTGTCAATGATTGCGGGTCCAGGTTGCTGGCCGTCAGGAAGTCCACCACCGTCCAGCCCATGCCGCGCTTGACCAGCTCCAGCGCCAGCCGCGAGGTGTGCACCTGCAACCCTTCAGGGGCGGTCAGGCCCAGGTGGCGCGCCAGGTCGTCGATCGACTGGCACATCGGATCCTCACCCACCAGGCGGATCAGCGGCATGCTGGCCAGGAAAGACATCGGGTTCTGGCGCCTTGCCTTCACGGCCCGCTGCCAGATGTCGCGCGTGACGGCCAGGTAGAGCGGGCCGCTCACCAGTGTCGAGCTGG
Organism: Polaromonas sp. P1_F6; assembly: GCF_056405695.1. Classification (NCBI taxonomy): domain Bacteria; kingdom Pseudomonadati; phylum Pseudomonadota; class Betaproteobacteria; order Burkholderiales; family Comamonadaceae; genus Polaromonas; species Polaromonas sp. P1_F6. Next base: position 121,814 of record NZ_JBFUBQ010000004.1, on the reverse strand, counting down.
TCAGCAACGGGTGCGGGTGTTCATAAAAACCAAGGGCAAAGTCCACGCTGCGCGTCAGCAGTGCCTGCACCATCTGGTCCTGGTGCAGCGTGCGCACCTCGACGCGAACGCGCGGGTAGCGCGCCATGTGCCTTTCCAGCACCAGCGGCAAAAACTCATGGCTGACGGACGGAATGGCCGCAAGCCGCACCTGGCCGCCGGCCGACTGCCGCAGGTTGACGGCAATGCGCTTGAGCCCGTCCAGCTTCTGGTGGATTTGCGAAGACTCTTCAAACAGCACGCGCGCTTCGGGCGTGGGGGCCAGCGTGCCCTTGCCGCGGGTAAAAAGCTTGTAGCCCAGTTGCAATTCCGTGTGTGCAATCGTCTTGCTGACGGCCGAGGGCGTGATGCAGATCAGCCGCGCCGCGGCGCTCATGTTGCCGGTCTGCATCACCGCCTGGAAGACTTCAAGTTGCCTGAGGTTCATGTCGCTGCGGGTATGTCGCTGCCGGGTCGACGGAGATGCATGGGGCCATGCTGCTGAGGGGTGTGAGTTTTAGTCATACCCCTCGTTACATTATGCATCGCTGGGGGCTGCCAGCGTCGCTACGATGAGCCACCTTTGGCCGCAAGGCTGGGGAAATCGCCGCACAGGCTGGTGAAACCGCTTGTTTTGCTCGCTGTGCGCAAAAAATCAGACAAATTCCATTTCCTTGGAGACATACATGCAAATAGCCTCAACATTTCGTCACATGGGCGCTGCGCTTGGCCTGGTGGCCTTTACCTCGCTCGGCGCGCCCGCGCTGGCGCAAACCACCGCCAAACCCAATGTCGTGATCCTGGCCACCGGCGGTACTATCGCCGGCGCCGGCGCTTCGGCCCTGAACAGTGCGACCTACGCCGCCGCCAAGGTGCCGGTCGACAAACTGCTGGCCGGCCTGCCCGAGCTGGCCAACGTGGCCAACGTCAAGGGCGAGCAGGTCTCGCAAATTGCTTCCGAAAGTTTCACCAACGACAACCTGATGAAATTGGGCAAGCGCATCTCGGCGCTGGTCAAGCAGTCCGACGTGGACGGCATCGTGGTCACCCACGGCACCGACACCCTGGAAGAAACCGCTTACTTCCTCAACCTTGTGATCCGCACCAGCAAGCCCATCGTGGTGGTCGGCTCCATGCGCCCGGGTACGGCGCTGTCGGCCGACGGTGCGCTCAATCTGTTCAACGCCGTCAGCGTGGCCGCCAGCAAGGATGCCGCCGGCAAAGGCGTGCTGGTCACCATGAATGACGAACTCCAGAGCGGCCGTGATGTCACCAAAACCATCAACATCAAGACCGAGGCCTTCAAGAGCCAGTGGGGCCCGCTGGGCATGGTGGTAGAAGGCCAGAATTACTGGTTCCGTGCCCCTGTGAAGCGCCACACCGCGCAGTCCGAATTCAACATTGATGATTTCGAAGCGCTGGCGCCGGTCGACATCGTCTATGGTTATGGCAACGTGCCGCGCTCCGCGGTGGACTCCGTCGGCAAGACCGGCATCAAGGCCCTGATCCACGGCGGTACCGGCAACGGCTCCGTGGCCGACCGTGTGGTTCCCGCGCTGCAGGAAGTTCGCGCCAAAGGCATCCAGGTGGTGCGCTCCTCGCGTGTGCCCGAAGGCTTTGTGCTGCGCAACGCCGAGCAGCCTGACGACAAGTACGACTGGGTGGTCGCGCATGACCTGAACCCGCAAAAGGCCCGCATCCTGGCCGCCGTGGCCTTGACGAAGAACATTGACAGCAAGGAACTGCAGCGCATCTTCTGGCAGTACTGAGTTCACGCAGTTACAACAGGAAGAAAAGGGCGATGCCGGCAACGGCATCGCCCTTTTTTGTTTGCGCGGCGAGCGCGGGAAGTGCTTACAGCTGGCTCATGCCGCCGTCGACGATCAGCTCGGTGCCGACAATAAAAGCCGCTTCGGGCGATGACAAATACACCACGGCGCTCGCCACTTCATCGGGCGTGCCGAAGCGCTTGATCGGGACTTGCGCCTGGATGCTGGCGGCCAGCGCACCGAGCTGGTCTGCGGGCACGCCAAGCTTGCCGTACAGCGGCGTCGTAACCGGGCCGGGGCTCACCACATTGACGCGGATGCCGCGCGCGACCAGTTCACCTGACAGCGTTTTTGCCAGCGAAATCAGCGCCGCCTTGCTGGCGGCATAGACGCTGGAGTTGGGCATGCCGATATGGGCATTGATCGAGCCGTTCAGGATGATGGCGGCGCCCGTGTTCAGCAGCGGCGACAGCGCCTGGATCGCAAAGAACGCGCCTTTCACGTTGACGTTGAAGGTGTCGTCCCAGAGTGCTTCGTCCACGCTTTCCAGCTGGGCGAATTTGGCCAGGCCGGCATTGATGAACACGGCGTCCAGCGTGATGCCTTCGGCGGCCAATGCGCTGGCCAGTGCCTTGGCCGAGCCGCTGGCGCCTGCGTCGTTGCGCAGGGCGATGGCGCCTGTGCCCAGTTGGGCTTTGGCTTGGTCCAGTGACACCTGGTCCCGGCCGGTGATGACGACCCGCGCGCCTTGCCCGGCGAATTGCAAGGCGGTGGCCAGGCCGATGCCGCTGTTGCCACCCGTGACCAGCACGGTCTTGTTGGCGAAGCGGGGTGTGAATGAAGTGGTTTGCGTGGTCATGTCGATTTCCTTTGTCTTGGGTAGGGGGTTCCTGGTTCGGTGGGCTTCCTGCCTGCCGATGAGTCCAATGTAAGTTTCATCTTCTATTGGAAGAAGGCCGTAAAACTGATTTAATCATTCATCTTTTATGAATGATTGGGATTGAAATGGACCGGCTGCGTGCGTTTGAGGTGTTTGCCGCCGTGGTTGGCCGCGGCAGTTTCACGCGTGCGGCCGATGCGCTGGACACCTCGCCGGCCAACGTCACCCGCTATATCAATGAGCTGGAAGCCCACCTCGGCACGCGCCTGCTCAACCGCAGCTCCCGCAAGCTCTCGCTCACCGAAAGCGGCGAAGCGCTGTATGAGCGCAGCAAGTCGATTCTTGAAGAGGTTGCCGACGCGGAGGCGCTGGCCTCGTCGGCAACCCTGCAGCCGCGCGGGCGCCTGCGCATCAATGCGCCTGTGAGCTTTGGCATCCGTCACCTGGCGCCGCTGTGGCCGCGCTTCATGCAAAGCTATCCCGAGGTGGAACTCGACATTGCCCTCAGCGACCGCGTGGTGGACATCGTGGAAGAAGGCTACGACCTCGCCATACGCATCTCGCGCACGGGGCCGGCCACCCATGCAGCCCGCAAGCTCGCGACTTCCTGCAACATCCTCTGTGCCGCGCCGGACTATCTGAAAAAGCACGGCCGCCCGGCCGTGCCCGCCGACCTCGCGGGCCACAGCTGCCTGGGCTACACCTATGCCGCCACCGCCAACGAATGGCATTTCACCGACAACGAGGGCCGCCCGCACGCGGTCAAGGTCAACTACATCATGCACGCCAACAACGGCGATACCGCCCGCGAAGCGGCCGTGGCCGGGCTGGGCATCATCTGGCAGCCGGCTTTCCTGGTTGGGGAAGACCTGCGCGAAGGCCGGCTGGTGCCCCTGCTTCCCGGCTACCGCATGCCTGAAATCGACGTGCTGGCGGTGTACCCCAGCCGGCGGCACCTGAGCGCCAAGGTCCGTGTGATGGTGGATTTTCTGGTCGAGGCCTTCAAGACCGGCCCCGGCTGGTATGTGCCGCCCACCCAGATGCCGCCAGTGATGCCGACCGGTAAGGCGCTCACCAAGGCGCCCGCGCGCCGCCGCGTAAAATGACCGGCTTGGCGGCCGCCACCTGAGGCGCCGCTCCCCGGGCCTGCAATCCAGGTGCCCCGCGTTTGGCAAAACTCCACTCTTATGCTTACTTTCCAGCAAATTATTTTGAAGCTGCAGTCCTATTGGGCTGACCAGGGTTGCGCGCTGCTGCAGCCCTACGACATGGAAGTCGGCGCAGGCACTTCGCACACCGCGACGTTTCTGCGCGCGCTGGGCCCCGAGCCCTGGAAAGCCGCCTATGTGCAGCCCAGCCGCCGCCCCAAGGACGGCCGCTACGGCGAGAACCCCAACCGCCTGCAACACTATTACCAGTACCAGGTCGTGCTCAAGCCGGCACCCGCCAATATCCTTGAGCTCTACCTCGGCTCTCTGGAAGCGCTGGGCTTTGACCTGAAGAAAAACGACATCCGTTTTGTCGAAGACGATTGGGAAAACCCGACGCTGGGCGCCTGGGGCCTGGGCTGGGAAGTCTGGCTCAACGGCATGGAAGTCACGCAGTTCACCTACTTCCAGCAGGTCGGCGGCATCGACTGCAAACCCGCCACCGGCGAAATCACCTACGGCCTGGAACGCCTGGCCATGTATTTGCAAGGCGTGGACAACGTCTACAACCTGACCTGGACCGAAGGGCCTGATGGCTCAAAGCTCAGCTACGGCGACGTCTACAAACAGAACGAGGTTGAGCAGTCGACCTACAACTTCGAACACAGCGACGCCGATTTCCTCTTCACCGCCTTCACCGCGCACGAAAAGCAGGCCAAGCACCTGATCGATGTGCAATTGGCCCTGCCGGCCTATGAGCAGGTGCTGAAAGCTGCCCACAGCTTCAACCTGCTGGACGCCCGCGGCGCCATCAGCGTGACCGAGCGCGCCGCCTACATCGGCCGCATCCGCAACCTCGCCCGAGCCGTGGCGCAAAGCTATTACGAAAGCCGCGAGCGCCTGGGCTTCCCGATGGCACCGCGTGAATGGGTCGAGCAAATGGCGAAGAAAGCCGCCTGATGATTCTGGAAATCGCCCAGTTGCAGGTCAAGCCCGGCGAAGCGTCCGCTTTCGAGGCGGCTTTTGCCCAGGCGCAGGCCATCATCGCGTCAATGGGCGGCTACCAGGGCCACGAGTTGCAGCGCTGCCTGGAAAACGACCACCACTACATGCTGCTGGTGCGCTGGAACACCCTGGAAGACCACACCGTGGGTTTCCGCCAGTCAGAGCCCTACCAGGCGTGGCGCAAGCTGCTTCACCATTTTTACGATCCGTTTCCCACGGTGTTGCACTACGCCGATGCCACACCAAGACGGTGAGCTGATCTCCGATGCCCACCATCTTTTCCCACATCGCCGTTCCCGTTGCAGCCGCAGTGGCGCTGGGCAGCAAGCGCATACCGCCTTCCATGCTGGTGGCGGGCATGGTCGCGGCCATCCTTCCCGACTTTGACGGAGTCGCTTTCAAGCTCGGCATCCATTACGGCGGTATCTGGGGGCATCGCGGCTTTACCCATACCCTGGGCTTTGCGCTCGTGGTGGGCCTCATCGGCTGGTGGCTGGCGCGGCACTGGAAACTGGCGCCATGGCAGGGCTATGCGTGGATAGCGCTTTGCGCGTTCTCGCATCCCCTGCTGGACACCCTGACCAATGGCGGCGTGGCCATTCCGTTGTACTGGCCGTTTTCCGAGCAGCGGTTTTTCAGCCCCTGGCGGCCCGTTGAGGTGTCGCCGGTCTCCTTTTCCCGGTTCTTCACGCAACGCGGCGCCGACGTGTTGCTCAATGAGATCCAAACCATCTGGCTGCCGCTGATGGTTGCATCCCTGGCCATTTTTGCGCTCCGACATTCCCGAAAAAACCAATGAACGGTTCTCAAAATATTCTTGTTGAACTGTTTGTCGAGGAGCCGCTGCTCAAGGCCGCTCACAGCTGCAACTTGCTGCTCGCGCGTGGCGCCATCGGTGTGACGGGCCATGCGCCCTGCATTGGCCGCATCCGCAACCTGGCGCAAAGTGGTTACTTCGCGCCGCGTCGATGGGTAGAACAGATGCCGACGAAGGCCGCCTGACCCATGAAGTCAATACTGTTGACAAGCGCAACGCTGGCGGGGCTTGCCATGCTCGGTGCTGCCGTGCCTTCGGCTGCACAGCCGCAGGTGCAATCTCCGGTGCAACTTGACGCCAAGTCCAATCGCCAGGCGCAGTACGAAGTGGCTCTGGGACACATGCGTACCGGGAAGGCTCAAGCATGCCGGGGCGACCTGGCGTTGTTGCGTTATCCGTATGAGGCGGGTTACCGGCACGCACGGAATGCCGCAGGAATCAATGCAGAAGAAGCGCCAGCGGATGCGCGGCGAAAGGATTTGTTGCAAGCCATCGTCAGGCTCCCTGTGAGGCTGGCTCGGCCCGGTGGCGCTCGTGATGCGGCGCCCGATGAGGCCGGCGCCGCGACAGCCCGGCAGGCGGCGCGGGCATCTTTTACTTCTGCGGTTGCGATCCTCGAAAAGCTGCTCGCTGGCGATCCCGGGCAGGCCGCGTGGCAGCGTGATCTGGCGATGTCGTATTCGCGCCTGGCTGAAGTGTCAGGTGTGTGGGCCACAAGCCGCGATCTGCACCAAAAAGCCGTCGATCTGCAAAAAAGCCTTGTCGCGAAAGATCACGCCAGCAGTGCGTGGCGGCATGACCTTGCGGAGCTATACCGGGGTCTGGGCTCCGCGCAGTTCGGCATGGGTGGAGAAAAGCCGGCGCGCGCCGCCAGAATCGCCGAACTCGAACTGCGAGAAAAGCTGGCCGAGGAGGCGCCCTCCAACGCCGCACTGCAGCATGAACTTGCGCTGAACTACGACCGATTGGGCGAGATGTTCCACATCGTGGTCAACGTCAGCCAGGCGCGCGACGCGTACCAGGCCGGCTTTGAAGTCCACAAGAAGCTGGTGCAAGGTGACCCCGCCAACCTCGTGTGGCAACGCGATCTGGCGCACAACCGCGCCAGCGCTGGTGAGTTTGAAAGCAACAAGGGTAAAAGCGACGTTGGCGCCCAGTTGCTGCGGGAGGCCCTGCGGTTGCGCACGGCCATTGTGGAGCGTGACCCCGCCAGTATCAACGCCCAGATGGATCTGCGCAGCAGCTACCTGCAGATCGCCGACGATCACCTCAACGCCGGGCGAACTGACGCCGCCGTGGCGGTTTATGGTGACGCACTCCAACACATGCAACGCCTGGCGGTGGCACATCCCACCGACCCCGGCTGGCTGTATTACCAGCTAGAGTTCCAGTTTCGCATCGGCGAGGCGATCCAGGACGAAATCCGGCCGCGATTAGGCACCCGCGTTGCGCCACCGCCCGAGCAGGTCGCGCGCGTAACCGCGCAGACCGAGAAAATTGGTCAGTCGATGCTTGCGACCGCGCGTGCGCTGGTTGGCATGAGCGCTACCTCCGAAACCACCCGAATCTACGAAACCGCGCAGGCACCCCGCCTGTGCACAATCTCACTATGACAACCCAAAGCCTGCTTGTTGAACTGTTTGTTGAAGAGCTGCCCCCGAAGGCGCTGAATAAGCTGGGCGATGCCTTTTCCGGCGTGCTGTTCGAGCAGCTCAAAGCCCAGGGCCTCACCGCAGCTGATTCGGTGCTCACCGCCTTCGCCTCGCCGCGCCGCCTGGCCGCGCATGTCACTGCGGTTGCCGCCCAGGCCGTCGACAAAGCCGTTTCGCAAAAGCTCATGCCGGTGGCGGTGGGGCTCGATGCGTCGGGTAATGCCACACCCGCGCTGCTCAAAAAGCTGCATGCACTGGGCGCCGATGCGTCGGCTGTGGCTGGCCTCAAGCGTGCGCCCGACGGCAAGGCAGAGGCGCTGTTTTACGACAGTGTCGTCAAGGGGGCTACGTTGGTTGAAGGTCTGCAGAAAGCCTTGCTCGAAGCCATTGCCAAACTTCCTATCGACAAGCGGATGACCTACCAGCTGGCCGACGGCTGGAGTGATGTGAAGTTTGTACGTCCCGCGCACGGCCTGGTCGCGCTGCATGGCAGCTCGGTGGTCGCTATCGAGGCGTTGGGCCTCAAAGCCGGCAACGCCACGCATGGCCACCGCTTTGAAGCGGCCGTCGACCCGGTGGTGCTCAAGGATGCCGACAGCTACGCCGCTACCCTGCAAAAAGACGGCGCGGTGATCGCCAGTTTTGCCGCGCGCAAAGCCGAAATCGTCAAGCAGCTTGCTGCAGCCGCAGCCAAAGTTGGCGGCGGCGCCAGGGCGATTGAAGACGACGCGCTGCTGGATGAAGTGACTGCGCTGGTCGAGCGTCCCAACGTGCTGGTCTGCGAATTCGAAAAAGAATTCCTCGGCGTGCCGCAGGAATGCCTGATCCTCACGATGAAGGCCAACCAGAAGTACTTCCCGTTGCTGGACGCGTCGGGCAAGCTCACCAACAAGTTTCTGGTCGTCAGCAATATCAGCCCAACGGATGCCAGCGCCGTGATTGGCGGCAACGAGCGCGTCGTGCGCCCGCGCCTGGCGGATGCCAAATTCTTCTTCGACCAGGACCGCAAGAAGACGCTGGCTTCGCGCGTTGAAGGCCTGGGCAAGGTGGTGTATCACAACAAGCTGGGCACGCAGGGTGAGCGTACGCAGCGCGTACGCGCCATTGCCGAGGCCATTGCCAATCGCCTGAATGCCAATGTGGCCGATGTACAGCGCGCCGCCGAGCTGGCCAAGACCGACCTGGTGACTGACATGGTCGGCGAGTTCCCCGAGCTGCAGGGCACCATGGGCCGCTACTACGCGCTCAACGACGGTCTCAGTGCCGATGTGGCCGACGCGATTGAGGACCACTACAAGCCGCGTTTTGCCGGCGACGAACTGCCGCGCAACACCGTCGGCGTCATCGTCGCGCTGGCCGACAAGCTGGAAACGCTGGTCGGCATGTTCGGCATCGGCAATCTGCCGACCGGCGACAAGGACCCGTTCGCGCTGCGCCGCCATGCGCTGGGCGTGATCCGCATGCTGGTCGAGAAAGACCTGCCTTTGGACCTGCTTGAGCTGGTTCAGGGCGCCCAGCCGGTGTTCGGTGACAAGATCCAGGACGCGTCCATCGCGTTGGTCGATTTCATCTACGACCGCCTCGCCGGTTCCCTGCGCGAGCAGGGCTACAGCGCGCAAGAAGTCGATGCCGTGCTGGCCCTCAAACCCCAGCGCCTGGGCGATGTGGCCAAACGCCTGTCGGCTGTGCGCGCCTTTGCCGCGCTGCCCGAAGCACCGGCTCTCGCTGCGGCCAACAAGCGCGTCGGCAATATCCTGAAGAAGGCTGAAGGCACGGTTGAAGCAGCCGTCAAACCCGAGCTGCTGCAGGAAGCTGCCGAGAAATCCCTCGCGGATGCATTGAAAACAGTGGCGCCCAAAGCCGAAGCCGCTTTTGCCGCCGGTGACTACGCAGCATCGCTGCAGGCATTGGCCGCCCTGAAGGCGCCGGTGGATGCCTTCTTCGACGGCGTGATGGTCAATGCCGAAGACCCGGCGCTGCGCGCCAACCGCCTCGGGCTGCTGGCGACGCTGCACCAGGCCATGAATAAAGTGGCCGACCTGTCGCGCCTGGCGGTGTAACAGCGATGACGACGCCAGAATCGCCAAATAACCCTGAGATGGCGCAAGTGCGTCCGGCTCTGCGGTTTGAGCTTGTGCTTGGCACGTTCGCCGGCGTAGTGGTCCTCGCTTATGTGCTGGCGTATCTGGCGCTGATGTTGTTTGGTTTCGATTATGGGAGTGCCATTTTTGACGTTGCGCCCTTGTTTGGCGCATTGATGGCCAGTTGGCAGTGCGCCAAGCCCTATCGTTTCACGCTGACGAACATGGACTATTGGATACTTATTGTTGGCTGTCTGGTCATCGAAACCGGTATTTCGGCTCTGGTGATTTCCCAGTTCAATCCGCGCATACTGGCGATGCACCTTACCTTACTGCCTATGCGCCTGGGCTTTCATTTGCTGGCCCTGATGTACTTGTATTCGGATAAGCGGATGGCCCGGCAAATAACGTCGCTTGCGTCGGGGCAAAAAAAGTGAAGTGATGCATCACAAATGAAGTACTGTTTATCTAGCTACCAGCCTTATTCACCATGAAACTCGTCATCCTCGACCGCGACGGCACCATCAACAGCGACAGCGACGACTTCGTCAAGGCGCCGGACGAGTGGTTGCCGCTGCCGGGTTCGCTGGAGGCCATTGCGCGCCTGAACCACGCCGGCTGGCACGTCGTGATCGCGTCCAACCAGTCGGGGCTGGGGCGCGGCCTCTTCGACGTGGCGGCGCTCAACGCCATGCACGCCAAGATGCACAAGCTGCTGGCCGCTGTCGGCGGGCGCATCGATGCGGTGTTTTACTGCCCGCATGCCCCCGAGGAAAGCTGTACCTGCCGCAAGCCGTTGCCTGGCCTTTTTGAGCAGATCGGTGCGCGTTTCGGCGTGCCGCTCAAAGGCGTGCCCACCGCAGGGGATTCTTTGCGCGACCTGCAGGCCGGTGCGGCTGCCGGGTGCGAGCCCCACCTGGTCCTGACGGGCAAGTCGGCGCGCTACCGCAGCGGCGGGCGGCCCGAGGGCCTGCCCGAAGGCACCCAGCTGCACACCGATTTATCGGCATTTGCCGATTTCATCCTGGAACGCAGCGCCCGGCCCCTGCAAGTTGCCTTGTAGGTGATGCTATAAAAATGCTAGCTGCCCGCGCTGACCAGATAAGGGTTAGAGCCTTAAAACATCGTGAAAACTGCTGTACACCAGCATCCAAAACCTGCCTGATACCGGAAACCTTGACATGCGCCTGATTCGATCAATTCTTCACCTGCTGTGGATGGCCATCACAGTGATCCCCTGGGCTACTTTCGTGGTGATTGCCTCGGTGTTCGTCAGCAGCAATACCATGTACTGGATGTGCGCGGGCTGGCTGCGCGTGGCGGTCAGCGGCGGTACGTTCATCCTGGGCATCAAGAACCGGGTGACCGGCATGGAAAACCTCCCCACGGGCCAGACCAGCGCAGCCGTGCTGCTGCTCAAGCACCAGAGCACCTGGGAGACCCTGTGCATGCCCACGCTGATGCCGCACCCGCTGGCCTATGTGTTCAAGAAAGAGCTGCTCTACGTGCCGTTCTTCGGCTGGGCCATGGCGCGCATGGACATGATCCACATCGACCGGAGCCAGCGGTCGCAGGCTTTCAACAAGGTCGTGGTGCAGGGCAAGCGCCTGATGGCGCAGGGAACCTGGGTCATCATGTTCCCCGAAGGCACGCGCATCCCGCGCGGCCAGAAGGGCACTTACAAATCCGGCGGTACGCGCCTGGCCATTGAAACCGGCGCTCCCGTGATCCCGATTGCCGTGACCTCGGCCAAATGCTGGCCGCGCAAGGCCTTCATCAAAACCCCGGGCATCGTTGACATCTCCATCGGCAAGCCGATCGACAGCACCGGCCGGCAGCCCGACGAGTTGATGCGCGAGGTGGAAACCTGGATCGAAGCCGAAATGCGGCGCCTTGACCCCGAGGCTTATGCCGGTGAAGTGGTCGCCACGCCCGCCACACCCGTCGTACCCAATACCTGAGCGGCCAGCCTGCCCATGCTGTCAAGCTAAACTGCCATGATGCAACGGCTTCTTCAGTTCACGCTCGACCTGTTTGATTCCGCGCCGGCGCCGCTTGCTGGCGTTCCCAGCGGCTCAAAAGCCAGAAAAAACAGGCAAAAAAGGCCTGTAGCCCCCATAAATACTGCGCCGACAGCTATCGAAAACATAGCGAATGGTGAGTTCGTGGGGCCGCAACTACCCGCCCAAACCTTGCAGCAGGCGCTGGCACCCGCCACCTTCCGCCATCCGCGCGCCACCCGTGAGACCGTGCTGGACGGCATTTTGGTGGCTTATGAGTTCCGCCGCAGCAAACGCAAGACCATCGGCTTTTCTGCCGGCGCCGACGGCCTCACGGTGAGCGCGCCCAAATGGGTGCCGTTGTATGAAATCGACAAGGCGGTGCTGGAAAAATCCGGCTGGATCCTGGCCAAGCTGCAGGAAACCCGCGTGCGCCATGAGCGCCTGGAGTCCGCACGCATTGACTGGAAGGACGGCACCACGCTGCCTTTCCTGGGTGACCAGGTCATTGTGGTGATCGATCCGCGGCACGCTTTCGGCGGCGTCGGCGCCGAACTCAAAACCGGCACCGCGGCTGCCGAAGTCTTGTTGCAGGGCAACGACGATGCGTCCAACGGCACCTTGCCCGGTGTGGCGCAGCTGACGCTGCACGTGGGCCTGCCCCACCATGCCACGCCCGAGCAGATCCGCGACGCCGTGCAGGCCTGGCTGATGCGCCAGGCCAAGCGCATCTTTACCGAGCGGCTCAACCATTTCGCGCCGCACCTGGGCGTGCAGTGGCACAAGCTCAGCCTTTCCAGCGCCGGCACCCGCTGGGGCAGCGCCAGCGCGGATGGCTCCATCCGGCTGAACTGGCGCTTGATCCATTTCAAGCAGTCGGTGATCGACTACGTGGTGGTTCATGAATTGAGCCATTTGCGTGTCATGGACCACAGCCCGCGCTTTTGGGACACCGTGCGCGCGGTGGTGCCCGACTACGCCGAGCTGCGCGGCCAGCTCAAGGACGAAGCAATTCCCCGCTGGTAGGCCGGCGCTGCTGCGTTTTGCACGTCCGTTGAGCGACGTCAAAGGGGGTACAAATCACAGTACTGCGGCGTTTCTTTACTTGGTAATATGAGAAAACACCAAAAACCAGAAAACGACAGGGATTGACTCCGCGCACCTGAAGTCCACATGAACGACAAACTCATACTTGTAGTTGAAGACAACCCGGACCACCTGGAACTGACCGTGCTGACGCTGGAGGAGCAGGGCGTCACAGCCGAGATTGCCGTCGCCCGGGACGGTGTGCAGGCGCTGGACTTTCTGTTCGGCCAGGGTGCCCATGCGGGGCGCGACACGCAAAGGCAGCCGGCTTTCATCCTGCTCGACATGAAGCTGCCCAAGCTGTCCGGCCTGGACGTACTGCGCAGCGTGCGGGCCAATCCCCTGACCGCGCTGGTGCCGGTCGTCATGCTGACATCTTCCAGCGAGCGGTCCGACATCGTGGCGTGTTACCAGAGCGGGGCCAACGGGTTTGTCCGTAAACCCGTCGATTTTGGGGGGCTGACCGAAAAGCTCAACCGCCTGCAGGCGTACTGGCTGGGCGTCAATGAATCCATCGCGGCCGGCTGACATCCCGTGACGCACCGGTGGCCCAGAAACACCCGGTGCCGGTACCTGCGGCGCTGATGCCATGAAGCTTCAAATCACGCTGCGGACCCGCCTTGTCATGCTCGTGCTGGTGGCGATCGTGCCGATGTTTGGCCTGTCCATTTTCAAGGCCGTCTACAACGCCGACACCGCCGTCGAGCGCGCCCAGACCGACCTGCAATTCGCCGCATCGCTGGCCGCATCCAGCCAGCAGCGCCTGGCGGAATCGGCCCGGCAGATACTGACGGCGATTGTTCATGTGCCCGGCCTGCGGGACGGCAACGCCGACCGCTGCAACCGCTACCTTGTAGAGCTCAACAAGCTGTTTCCGCTTTACGCCAATTTCGGCATTGTGGGAACGGACGGCTATGCGCTGTGCAACGGGCAGGAAGGCGTGCGGCTCGGCTACCTGGGCGACCGTGCCTATTTCCGCAATGCTGTTGAGCAGCGCAGCTTTGTGGTGGGTGAATACATTGTGGGACGTGCCACGGGCCGGCCTTCCATCACATTTGCGTTGCCGCTGCTGGACAAGGACGGGCGCGTTGACATTGTGGCTTTTGCGTCGGTAGACCTGGCCGAGATGGCGAAGTCCACCATCGACGTCCAGCTGCCGCCCGGCGGCGCGCTGGGCATACACGACCGTGGTGGCGTGCTGCTGGCTGGCAAGCCCGACCTCCCCATACGAATCGGGCAGGTGGCCAGAAGCCCCGTGCTGAAGGCGGCCGTGCAGCAGATGCGTACCGGAACCAGCGATGGGCCGGACGGCACCGGGCAGCGCCGCCTGTGGGCTTTCATGCCCAGCAGCCCCGACGTGCACGCCGCTTTTTTTGTGGCGGTCAGCCTGGACCGCGAACTGGTCGTGGGCGCCAGCCGGGAACAGCTGTGGCTGGAACTGGTGGTGTTGTTGCTGGTGGCATTTGTGGGCGGCGGCGTCGCCTGGGTCATTGGCGGGCGTGCCATCGTGGAGCCCACCCGAAACATCCTTGAGGCCATCCGGCAGCTCCAGAACGGCCGGCTGGATGTGCGGATACCGCCAGGCCGGCCTGACGACTTCGGGGAGTTTGCGAGGATATCCACAGGTTTTAACCGCATGGCCGAGTCGCTTGAGCAACATCGGAGTGTCCTGGAGGCTGAACTGGCAAACAGCGAAGCCATCCAGCAGAAACTGCGGGACGCCCAGCGCCTGGGCCGCATCGGCTACTGGCAGCTGGACACCGGCACCGATGAAAGCTGGTGGTCCGATGAGGTGTACGAGGTGCTCGGCGTTGACCGCACGACCTTTGACAGGAGCCACGGCAGATTCATGCAACTGGTCCATCCCGGGGACCGCCAGGCCTTCAAGGAACGGCGCGATCTGTCCGTTCGGACCAACCAGCCGCTGGACATTGAGTTCCGCATCGTCACGTCCGCCGGCGAGATTCGATGGGTCCACCTGTTTGGCCGCGCTGACGAAGCACAGCCCGGGGACACCGGGCAGGAGGGGCAAGGCGCGGGCCGCGGCCCGTCGGGGCGCCGCCGCTCCGGCGTGATCCAGGAAATTACCGACCGCAAGCGCGCGGAACTGGTGGTGGCCCGCAGCACGGAGCTGCTGAACCGCACCGGCGCGCTGGGGAAAGTCGGTGGATGGGAGGTCGCTGTCGACACCATGACGCCTTACTGGTCTGAAGAAATTTACCGCATCCACGAACTCGATCCGGCGGCCGGCCTGGGGGTTGAGGAGGCGCTCGACTTTTACGCACCCGAAGCGCGGCGCACCATCCGCTCGGTCGCCCTGGCTGCCCTGAAGCAGGGTACGCCATGGGACCTGGAGCTGCCCCTCATCACGGCAAAGGGCCGGCGCATCTGGGTGCGCACGCAGGGCCGGGCTTTGCAGCGGGACGGCAAGGTTGTGAGCCTGGTCGGCGTGCTGCAGGACATCACGGAACAGCACGAAGCGCAGGCGCACCTGCGCCTTCTGGAAACCGCCGTATCCCGGCTCAACGACATTGTGCTCATCACCGAGGCCGCACCCATCGATGGCGCCGGCCCGCGCATCATCTTTGTCAACGACGCTTTTGAGCGCCGTACCGGTTACACGCGCGAAGAGGTGCTGGGAAAAACGCCACGCCTGATGCAGGGCCCCAAAACGCAGCGGGACGAGCTCGACCGCATCAAGGCTGCACTGGAAAAATGGCAGCCCGTGCGCGCCGAGCTGATCAATTACACCAAGAGCGGCGAGGAGGTCTGGCTGGAGCTCGACATTGTTCCGATCACCGACACCAAAGGCCACTACACCCACTGGGTCGCGGTGCAGCGCGACATCACCCAGCGCAAGCTGGCAGAGCAGGCGCTGGTAGAAAGTGAACACCGCTACTCGGCTCTCTTTGAAATGGCGCCGATCCCGATGTGGGTTTTTGACGCCGAGACCTATCGCTTCCTCATGGTCAACGAAGCCGCCGTCAAGAGCTATGGCTATACGATGGAAGAGTTTCTGTCGATGACGATCTACGACATTCGCAGCGAAGCAGAAGCTCAAAACCTCCGGACCCAGCACGCCGCCTCGCCTTTGATCGTCAAGGAGCGTTGGGAGCATCGCCGCAAGGACGGGTCGTTTTTCACCGCCCGCCCTTTTTCAACCTCGGTGCGGTATGCCGGCCGCCCGGCGCGTTTTGTCCTGGCACTGGATATCTCGGCCCAGGTCAAGGTTGAAAATGAGGTCCAGGAACACCTGTACACCTTGCAGCGCGCCGCTGACGCGGCCCAGGCCATCACCTGGCACCAGACGCTTGAAAGCACCATGCACGAGGTGGCCGAACAGGCCCGGGGGGTGATAGGCGCGCACCAGGCGATCGTCAGCCTCACCGTGAACAGCGACTGGGGGCAGGCCATCAACGCCCTGTCGCTTTCCGAAAAATATGCGAAATACCGGGACATGATCGAGGCGCCCGACGGCACCGGCATTTACGCCCTGGTCTGCCAGACCAACCGGTCCATGCGCATGACACAGGCAGAGCTGGAGGCGCATCCGCGCTGGCGCGGCTTCGGCAGCTACGCCGACAAGCATCCGGCCATGCGCGGCTGGCTGGCCGTACCGCTGACGGGCCGCGACGGCAAAAACATCGGGCTGCTCCAGCTGTCCGACAAATACCAGGGCGAGTTCACGCAGGAGGACGAATATGTGGCGCTCGAACTGGCCCAGCTCGCGTCCATCGCCATCCAGAACTCCCGCCTGATCGAGGAGGTCAGCCAGCTCAACACCGGGCTGGAGCAGAAAGTGGCGGACCGCACGCTGGCGCTGGAACGCCAGCAGGCCCTCTTCAAGGCGCTGGCCGAACAGGCGCCCCAGGTGGTATGGACCAGCGATCCGGACGGCGCGGCCACCTACTTCAACCGCGCCTGGTTTGACCTGGCGGGCGGCAAGATGGAGGACTGGACCGGCACGCAATGGTTTGCCGCCATTCATCCGGACGACCTCCCCGATATCAGGGCCCGCTGGCAGGTCGCCCGGGAGACGCGGTCGCAATATTCGGGCATACGCCGCGTGCTGGCCCGGGACGGCGTGCACACCATGTCCTACCGCGCATCGCCCGTGCTGGACGAACGCGGTGAAGTGGCCTTTTGGGTGGGCATCGACGCGGACATCACCGAGATCAAGGCCATTGAAGCCGCCCTGCGCCTGTCCAACCAGGAACTCGAAGCGTTTTCATACTCCGTGTCGCACGACCTTCGCTCGCCGCTAAACACCGTTGACGGCTTCAGCCGCCTGCTGGGCAAACACCTGGGGGCCGATGCCGGCGAGAAGGTGACGCACTACCTGGCACGTATCCAGGCCGGCGTGGCGCAGATGGGGCAACTGATTGAAGACCTGCTGTCGCTGGCGCAGGTGTCGCGCACCCCCCTGAATAACAAGGTGGTGGACCTGTCGGAGCTTGCCCGCATCATCCTGGACGAATGGCGGGTGCGCGACCCCGAGCGCAAGGTTGCGGTGAACATCGAAAAAGGCCTGAAGGCGCACGGCGACAGCCGGCTGGTCCGGGTGGTGATGGAAAACCTGATCGGCAATGCCTGGAAGTTCAGCGCCCAGCAACCCCTCAGCGAAATCACGGTAGGCTGCCAGCTTGATGCCGCGGGGCTGCCGGAGTTTTTCGTCAGGGACAACGGTGCCGGCTTCGACATGGCTTATGCCGACAAGCTCTTCAAGCCGTTTCAGCGTCTGCATGCTGTCGCGGAGTTTCCGGGCACGGGCATCGGGCTGGCCACCGTCAGCCGCGTGATCAAGCGGCACGGCGGCAGGTTGTGGGCCGAGGCGGCGCCCGGCAAGGGGGCAACGTTCTTCTTCACCCTGCCCACCGCACCGCTGTCTCCCTGACGCTGGCAGTGCCCGCTGGTGTTAGTTGATGCTTACTATCATTTTCTGTGAAGCGATTGAGTCGAATTGATTAAAATGCCCAAAATGAAACACTCCAATCCCCGTTCGGTCTGCCATGGCGCGTGAACCCAAGTCCTTCGAGGCCGCGATCACGGCTGCGGATTTCTCCAGCGAGGATTACTGCGGCACCAGCTATGCAGCCAAGCTTCTGGGGCTCTCCGTTGCGACGGTGCAGTCCCTGGTTGAAAAAGGGGAAATCGAGGCGTGGAAGACGCTGGGTGGGCACCGCCGCATTGCGCTGCAGTCCATCAACGCCTACCTGGCCAAAAACAGCCCACAGCTGTCCCGCGTCGACACCGACCCCAAAAGCCGCCTGCGGGTGCTGATGGTGGAAGACGACGAAGACACCCGCGAGCTGTACCGCTGCCAGTTTGAAGACTGGGACCTGCCGGTTGACTGCACCTGGATGCCATCTGCCCTGGAGGCCATGATGGATATCGCCAGCATGCGGCCCGACCTGCTGATCACGGACCTGTCCATGCCCGGCGTGGACGGCATTGAGATGCTTAAGGCGCTCAAACGCAACGTGCAGCTGGCCGATATGCAAATCGTGGTGATCAGCGGCCTGCCGCCCGACGCCATTGAGGCCCGCGGGGGCCTGCCGCAGCACGCCCACCTGCTGAAAAAACCTGTCAACTTTGAATGGCTGCACGGTTACCTCACCGCTTTGGTGACGGCTAACCGGAAGTGGCGTAGTTAAGCCCCCACGCTTTTCACTTCGCCTTCGGCTTCGTGTAATGCGCTGCCCCCCGAGGGGGCGCTGCGCCTGCGGCCCGGCAAAGCCGGTTCCGCGGCCCCGGCTGGTAAAGAAGGGGTCCCACGATCACTCATTCCTATGTGCCGAATCGGGCTGCAGGCCAATAGGGACGAGCGCGAGCAGCTACTAAAAACATAGCGGCCATGCTTGTGAGTGCAGCTCCGCCTGGCTCTGTTTACGGACCAACGCTGCTGAAACGGTAAATCCCATCGGCATCCAGCCGGCGCGTGAGCTTTTCGCCAAACCACAACGCATGCAGGTGCGCCACGGCTTCGCCCATGGCGAAGGTGGTCTGGTGCAGGTCCAGCTTGCGGGGGAACATAATGGGCAGTATGTCGGCCGCGCTGCAGGGCGCGGCGGTGCAGGCCTGCATGACTTCGGCCAGCCGGTCGCGATGGTGGTCGTGCAGCTGGCCTATGCGTGTGTGCAGGCCGCGAAAGGGTTTGCCGTGTGACGGCAGCACCAGCGTGTCTTCAGGCAGCGGCAGGAATTTGTCGATGGATTCCAGAAACAGCGTGAGCGCGTTCGACTCCGGCTCCATGTCGTACACGCTGACATTGGTCGAAATGCGCGGCAACACCATGTCGCCGCTGATGAGGGTGTTCAACTCTTCGCAGTGCAGCGCGATGTGTTCGGGTGCATGGCCGTAGCCGCTGATGCAGCGCCAGTCGCGCCCACCGATCCGAACCGTCATGCCGTCCATGATGCGGACGTAGCTGGCCGGCACGGCCGGCACCATGCCGGGGTAGTAGCTGGCCCGGCCGCGTATTTTCTCGACGGATTCCGGGTCAACCAGTCCGTGCGCGGCAAAAAAGCGCGCGGCGCTCTCGCCGCCGAAGCCGGTGGTGCTTTGCGAGCCAATGCGGGCTGACAGGTAGTCGGTGGCGCTGATCCACAACATGCAAACGTGTTTGGGCGTGGTCCAGCGCTCACACAGCCAGTGCGCCAGGCCGATGTGGTCGGGGTGCATGTGCGTCACGATGACGCGCAGCACCGGCAGGCCCTCAAGCTGGGTGGCAAAAACCGCCTCCCACTGCGCTATCGACTCGTCCCGGCTGATGCAGCAGTCCACGATGGTCCAGCCCTGGATCTTCGCGCCCGCCCGGTCCGGGTCGTCCATCTCGTCGCGCAGCAGCCACAGGTTGATGTGGTTCAGCGCAAAAGGCAGGGCCATGCGTATCCACTTGACGCCCGGCGCCACCTCCATGGTCATGCCCGACTCGGGCAGGGTGTCTCCAAAGGGGTAATCCAGTTGCTGCTCAAGGAGGTTCATGTCATCATTCGCGGTATATTTGACGTTTACGTAAACGTCATACACAACCATTGTAGGGACCGCGCCTGTTTCGCGCTGTCGCCCGCGTTTGCAAAGACCACATCATGGCCACCACCTACACCATCAGCGACCTGGCAAAAGAGTTTGACCTGACGACGCGCGCCATGCGTTTTTACGAAGACATGGGCTTGCTGCAGCCCCAGCGCGAAGGCGCGGGCGGGCGCAACCGCGTCTACACCGCGCGTGACCGTACCCGGCTCAAGCTTACCCTGCGCGCCAAGCGCCTGGGCCTGTCGCTGACCGAGGCCAAGGACATCATCGACATGTATGACAGCCCGCGCGACACCGGGCCGCAGCTGCGCAAGTTCCTCGCCATCCTGGCGCAGCACCGTGCACAGCTGGAGGAGCAGATGACCGAGCTGCAGGGCAACATCGAGGAGGTGAAAACGCACGAGCGCGAGGCCAAGGCGCTGCTGGCGAAACTTGAGAAGGCGAAGCAGGCGGCGTAGCGGTGACCTGCTTTGCGACTAGCCCCATGACGATCGATTCCCTGCGCCGCGCGGCCCTGGTCCTGTTCGCGGTGGGCCTGCCCGCCCTCGCGGCGGCCCAACAGGGATGCACCGGCTCATTCCTCAACCCTCAGCAGCGATTTCCGTTCAACGAAGCGCGGGCGGCTGCTGCGCCGGCGGTGTTTGGCCATGGCCTGCCATTGGAGAACGTGACGTATCGCGTTGCCGGGGATCCCGAAGCTCATTCGCTCGAGGAGTACCTGGCCCGTTTCTGCACGACGGGACTTCTCGTCCTGCATGAGGACCGGATCGTCTATGAGCGATACCTGCAGGGAACCGGCGCCCAGGACGCGCTGCACTCGGCGTCCATGTCGAAGACGATCCTGTCGCTGCTGGTCGGCGTGGCGATCGCGGAAGGCAAGCTGGCGCTGGACACCACCGTCAGGCAGGTCTTGCCCGACTTCGGAGCCAGCGCATTTGCCGACGACACGGTGGAGGATCTGCTGCGAATGGCCACCTCGGCCAAGCTTCATGCCGCCTACGAGGCGGGCGCAATATCGGACAACCGCGCGACCGACCCCACCGTCTCGCCGCGCCAGAGCATGCGGCGCTACCTGAAGGAGAAGACGGAGCGATCGCCCGCCGGCAAAACCTTCAGCTACAACGGCGCGGTGACCGCGTTGCTCGGCCTCATGCTGAGCGAACGTACCGGCATGAGCAACACCGCGTATCTGGAGGACAGGATATGGTCGCGCCTCGGGGCCGAGGGCGGCGGCTTCTGGATCAAGAACTTCCACGGCGAGGAGGGCGTTCAAGGCCAGTTCGCCGCGCGCCTGCGCGACTACGGCCGGCTGGGAGCGCTGGTGCTGAACCGGGGGCAGGCGGCAGGCGGGCAGGTCGTGCCCGCCGCATGGATCGACGAGATGGTCATGCTGCGGCCGGACAAGCCGCAGCCCAAGGGGGCCCCGTTCTATGGGTTGCACGTCTGGATTCCGCAGGCGGCCGGCGGCCGGTCCTTTTTCTGGGGTGTCGGCGGCCAGAATATCTTTGTCGATCCCGTCGCCCGCATGGTGATTGTCCATACGGGCAATTCGCGGGAAGCGCAATTTGCCGGCGATGCACATCTCTTTCCCCTTCGTGACGCGATCGCACGGACTCTCAGGTCGCGCGCGAAGCTTTCACCGCCCTTGGACAGTGCTTCCGCCAGCAGGCATAATTGACGTTTACGTAAACGTCAACTAAAACAAGAGCCGCCTTTTATCCGTTCAAAGGGTCTTCCATGGATGCAACCGCCGCACCGTCCACACTGTTTCGCCGCATTGAAGCCAGCTTTTTGCGCCAGGGCCTGATGCAGCACCTGGGCGCGCGCCTGCTGCGCGTGGAGCCCGGTCTGTGCGAGGTGGTCTTGCCCTATTCGGAGCGCGTGACGCAGCAGCAGGGCAGCTTTCACGGCGGCGCGATGGGCGCACTGGCCGATATCGCCGGGGGTTACGCCGCGCTGACCATGGCTGCGGAAGATTCCGAGGTCACCACGGTCGAATACAAAATCAACTTCATGGCCGGTTTCAGGGACGGCGAGCTGCGCGCCCTGGGCCGCGTCGTCAAGGCCGGCAAGCGCATCATCGTCACGACCGCTGAAGTCACGCACGTCGGCGCAGCGGGCAAGGAAAGCGCCTGCGCGCTGATGCAGCAGACGCTGGTGCCCGTGCCCAAGACCTACTAATCCAATCCCGTCATACGACTTCAGAAAGCCCACCATGACCAACATGCCCGGACTCAACTTCATGCTCGGTGAAGACATCGACGCACTGCGCGACGCAGTGCGCGAATTCGCACAGGCCGAGATCGCCCCGCGCGCCGCCGAGATCGACCGCAACGACCAGTTCCCGATGGACCTGTGGCAAAAAATGGGCTCGCTCGGCGTGCTCGGCATCACCGTGGGTGAGGAATACGGCGGCGCCAACATGGGCTACCTGGCCCACATGATCGCCATGGAAGAAATCAGCCGTGCCAGCGCCTCGGTGGGGCTGTCCTACGGCGCGCACAGCAACCTCTGCGTCAACCAGATCAAGCGCAACGGCACCGATGAGCAGCGCAAAAAATATTTGCCCAAGCTCATCACGGGTGAGCACGTGGGTGCGCTGGCCATGAGCGAACCCGGCGCCGGCAGCGACGTCATCAGCATGAAGCTCAAAGCCGAAGACAAGGGCGGCTACTACCTGCTCAACGGCAGCAAGATGTGGATCACCAACGGCCCCGACGCCGACACCCTGGTGGTCTATGCCAAGACCGAACCCGAACTCGGCGCGCGCGGCGTGACCGCCTTCCTGATTGAAAAAGGCATGAAGGGTTTTTCCGTTGCGCAAAAGCTCGACAAGCTCGGCATGCGCGGCAGCCATACCGGCGAGCTCGTCTTCAACAACGTCGAAGTCCCGGCCAGCCAGATTCTCGGCGGCCTCAACAGCGGCGCGAAAGTGCTGATGAGCGGGCTCGACTACGAACGCGCCGTGCTCACCGGCGGCCCGCTGGGCATCATGCAGTCCGTCATGGACAACGTCGTCCCCTACATCCACGACCGCAAGCAGTTCGGCCAGAGCATCGGCGAGTTCCAGCTCATCCAGGGCAAGGTCGCCGACATGTACACCGTGCTGCAGGCCGGCCGCTCATTTGCCTATACCGTCGCCAAAAACCTCGACATGCTGGGCACCGACCACGTGCGCCAGGTCCGCAAGGACTGCGCCTCCGTCATCCTCTGGTGCGCTGAAAAAGCCACCTGGATGGCCGGCGAAGGCGTGCAGATCTACGGCGGCAACGGTTACATCAACGAATACCCGCTGGGTCGCCTCTGGCGCGACGCCAAACTCTATGAAATCGGCGCCGGCACCAGCGAAATCCGCCGCATGCTGATCGGGCGCGAATTGTTCGCCGAGACCATGTAAGGCCAGTACCCATGCCAGTGACACATCAGACGGCGAGATGGCTCCTTGTGCTCGTGCTTGCCGCGCTTCTCGGTGCGTGCGAGAAAGATGAGCCCCCGCCCTACGCAGCAGTGCCGCAAGCCGACGCGACGTTCGAATGCGGCGTCCCCGAATCGCTGCGGGGAAAGGCCGTGAACGTCTTTCTTGATGCCTCAAGGGTGGGGGAGGTCTCCGAGGAAGCCGTGCTCGCCCTGAAGGGCCGCTTCGCGGCGTACGCTGTCGGTCTCACCCTGCGGGACGGCACAACCGTCAGCATCGACCTTGACGAGCCCATGGCTTTCACCGCCAAGGGCCAGACGCTTCATACAGGATGTGAGCAGTTCAAGTGGGCCAGCATGGGAAACCTCACGCTGTTTGAATACGCCCATGGCGCCGGAAATCCTTATCCCGCCCAGCAGTTGATGTATTCGCACGGCGCAACGCCTGACTTCAAGAACCTGCGCCCACTCCTTGCGGGAGGCAAGGGCGTATTCTATGAACGCGAAGGAGACCGCTGCCTGACCGGACTGGTCCAGGGTGACGGTGAGGTGGACAGGTGGTGCTACCAGAGCGGCAAGCTGCACCAGACCCGGAAGATGCTGACCGCGTCGCTCACTGACGGCAAATACCGTTTTGTCTGTGATTTTTCCGGAGAAGGCCCTTTGCTGGTCGATGCATCCATCGTGAAGTCCGGGCCGAACCCCACACCCTCGGCCCCGTTCAGCGACAAAGAGCTCGCCACCCTGACCGATAAATGCCTGGGCGAAAAAGCGCTGTTGAAGGCGAGGGCGATCGATGAAACATGACTTTCAGCCGCTTGCCGGACGGCATCCCCGCGGGCAGGCGAAAATACGCCCATGACCACTTCGCTCCAAGACCTCTTCGCCCATAACCGCGCCTGGGCCGCGCAGATGGAAGCCGAGCGCCCAGGCTTCTTCACCAGCCTTGTCAAGCAGCAGACGCCCAGGTATATGTGGATAGGCTGCTCTGACAGCCGCGTGCCCGCCAACCAGATCACCGGCCTTGAGCCCGGCGAGGTGTTCGTTCACCGCAACGTCGCCAACATCGTCGTGCACTCCGACCTCAACGCACTCTCGGCCATCCAGTTCGCCGTCGAGCGGCTCAAGGTCAAGGACATCATGGTGGTCGGGCACTACGGCTGCTCGGGCGTGCAGGCCGCGCTGGAAGGCGCGCGCATCGGCCTGGCCGACAACTGGCTTCGTCACATCCAGGATGTGCGCCACCGCCACCGCCAGCTCCTCGACAGCCTGCCCGAGGAAGTGCGTGCCAAAGCCCTGTGCGATATCAACGTCATCGAGCAGGTGGTCAATGTTTCCGTCAGCACCGTGATGGTTGATGCCTGGGCGCGCGGCCAGGAGGTCACCGTGCATGGCTGGGCCTTCGGTGTGCATGACGGCCTGCTGCAGGACCTGCAGATGAGCGTGTCGGCCCCCGACGAGCTCAACAAGTTCTACGGCAAGGCCATCGACCGTGTGTGGGACACCTGGAACGCCCGCGTCGGCGGCGGTGAACAGCAGCAGCTGGTCTGAACGGCGCAAAGCAAGCCATGTTCCCCCAGCGCCTGGACTCGAGCATTGCCTACGACATCGCCAAGGCGATGATGGACGGCTTCAACCGCCACTACCAACTGTTCCGAACCGAGTCCGCGCGCGCCAAGCACCGCTTTGAAACCGCAGACTGGCATGGCCAGCAGCGTGCCCAGCGCGAACGCATCGAGTTTTACGACTTGCGCGTGCGCGAAGCGTCCATGCGCCTGGAGCGCGAGTTCAAGGCCGGCGAGCAGCCCATGGACGTCTGGCAGCAGGTCAAACTCCATTACATCGGCCTGCTGGTCAACCACCACCAGCCCGAGCTGGCCGAAACGTTTTTCAATTCGGTCACCACCAAGATCCTGCACCGCAGCTACTTCCAGAACGACTTCATCTTCGTGCGGCCCGCCGTCAGCACCGAATACATCGAGAACGACGAGCTGGCTTCGCAGCCGACCTACCGCGCTTACTACCCCACGCGCGACAACATGCGCGAGGTGCTGCTGCAGCTGGTGCGCGACTTCGACCTGCGCCTGCCGTTTGACAACCTCGAGCGCGACGCGGGTTATGTGCTTGAAGCCATCAGCGGGCGGCTCACCGACGTCAAGCTGCGCGCCAACTTCCAGATCCAGGTGCTCACCAGCCTGTTTTTCCGCAACAAGGGCGCGTACGTCGTCGGCAAGATCATCAACGGCTTCAACGAAGTGCCGTTTGCGCTGCCGGTGCTGCACAACAAGGCCGGTAAATTGGTCATCGACGCCGCGCTGTTTGGTGAAGACGACCTGCTCATCCTGTTCAGCTTTGCTCGCGCCTACTTTATGGTCGACATGGGCATCCCATCGGCCTACGTGCAGTTTTTGCGCAGCATGATGCCGCACATGCCGCGCGCTGAAATCTACAACGCGCTGGGCCTGGCCAAGCAGGGCAAGACGCTTTTTTACCGCGACTTTCTGTACCACCTGCGGCATTCCACCGACAAGTTCCGCATCGCGCCCGGCATCAAGGGCATGGTCATGCTGGTGTTCGACTTGCCCTCGTTCCCCTACGTGTTCAAGGTCATCAAGGACTACTACCCGCCGCAAAAAGACACCACGCGCGAACAGATCAAGGGCAAGTACCTGCTGGTCAAGCAGCACGACCGTGTAGGCCGCATGGCCGACACACAGGAATACAGCGAAGTGGCCTTCCCGCGCGAGCGCTTTGATGATGAGCTGATCGCCGAGATCGAGAAATTCGCGCCCAGCCAGCTTGAAATCAGCGACCGCGACGGCGACGGTGCCACCGAAGTCATCATCAAGCACGTCTACATCGAGCGGCGCATGATCCCGCTCAATATCTATTTGCAGGAAGCCTTTGATGCCGGCGTGAAAGAGCCGGCAGCCCAGGACCAGATCGAGCGCGCCGTCGTCGAATACGGCAACGCCATCAAGGACCTGGTAGCCGCCAACATCTTCCCCGGCGACATGCTCTGGAAGAACTTCGGCATCACGCGCCACGGCAAGGTCGTGTTCTACGACTACGACGAGATCGAATACATCACCGACTGCAACTTCCGCAAGGTGCCAGCCGCGCGCAACGAGGAAGAAGAGATGAGCGGCGAGGTCTGGTATACCGTCGGCCCCAAGGACGTGTTCCCCGAGACTTTCGGCCCCTTCCTGCTCGGCAATGACGCGGTGCGCGAAGTCTTCATGAAGCACCATGGCGACCTGCTCGACGCCCATTTCTGGCAAAGCCACCAGGCACGCATCCAGGCCGGCCACGTGCACGACGTATTTCCTTATGAGCGCGAGAAACGCTTTGTCGCGCTGCACAGCCCCGGTGCTCCCCACGATGAAGTCCTCATGCAACTGCCGCCCGAGCCCGTGCTCACTGGCCTCAGCGGCCTGACGCCCTGAGGCGGCGGTGCACGGACAAGCGAATGGCGATGGATGCCTTTCAGACCCTGTGACCTGAAGGAGACGTTGATGATGTCCGGCCTCTTTTCCCCGCGCTTGTTGCCTCTGGCATGGCTCATGACTGTCGTTGCCGGCTCCCTGGTTGCACCCACCTACGCCCAGAGCCCGCCCGCGTCTGAGCAGATTTCCTACGCCATTGGCCAAATTGACGGCATGGCTGAGCAGTTGATGCGGCGCTCGGGGATTCCGGGTATGGCCGTGGCCGTGGTGGAGGGCGATCGCATCGTTTACGCCAAGGGTTTTGGTGTGCGTGCGGCCGGCTCCCCGGAGCCTGTCGATGCCGACACCGTTTTCCAGCTCGCTTCCATGTCCAAGCCGATTGGCGCCACGGTTGTCGCGCAGCAGGTCGGCGCCGAGAAGGTGAAGTGGGAAACACCCATGCGCAAGCACCTGCCCGGCTTTGCCCTGGGCAATGCCTACGTCAGCGAAAACATCACCATCGGCGACCTGTACGCGCACCGCTCCGGCTTGCCCGGCCATGCCGGCGACATGCTCGAAGAGCTCGGTTACCCGCAGCAGGACATCCTGCGCAGCTTCAGCCAGTTGCCGCTGACACCGTTTCGCGCTTCTTACGCCTATACCAACTACGGCATGACCGGCGCCGCGATGGCGGTCGCCGCGGCGGCCGGCACGGACTGGGCCAGCCTTTCGGAACAGGTGCTCTACAAGCCGCTGGGCATGGCATCAACCAGCTCGCGGTTTGCGGATTTCCTGGCCAGGTCGAACCGCGCGCCAGGCCATGTCAAGGAAAACGGCGTGTTTGTCATCGGTCCCGAGCGTGGCTACATCCCCGGCCGCCAGAACTGGTCCACGGGTTTCAACACCGACCGCCAGCAACCCTCCGGCGGCGTCAGTTCTTCGGCCAGGGATGTCGCGCGCTGGATGTCTTTTGTGCTGTCAGGGGGCATCGGCCCTGGCGGGCAACTGGTGCCGGCTGCTGCGTTGATGCCGGCCCTCACACCCAAGAACCTCACCCAGGAAGCCTCCGCGCCGGGCAAGCGTCCCGTGTTTTACGGCTATGGCTTCGCAATAAGCACCACCGAAGCCGGCCGCCCCGTGCTGAGCCACAACGGCGCATTTTCCTGGGGCGCGTCCACCAACTTCGCCGTCATGCCGTCGGCCAATCTGGGCATCGTGGTGCTCACCAATGCCTGGCCCACCGGTGTGGCCGAGGGGCTGGTGGCGCAGTTCTACGACCTGGTAGAGTTCCGCGCCGTGAAGAAGGATTGGTACGCCATTGCCGCCGCACAGATGGCCGAGGTCTTCACGCCGCAGGGCGAACTCGCGGGCAAGCCCCGCCCGGCGCAGCCCGCACCACCGTTGCAGGCCAACACGGGCACCTGGCGCAACGACTACCTCGGCCCGCTGCAGGTCGTGCGCACGGCGCAGGGTGCGCTTGAGCTGCGCATAGGTGCTGCGCCCCAGCTGGTCTTTCCCCTGCAGCATTGGGACGGCGACACCTATACCTTTGTGCCGCTCAACGACAGCGCGCCGCCGGGCTCGCTTTCCAAGGCCACGTTCAGCGGCAACCAGATCACCCTCGAGCACTACAACCAGCAAGGCCTGGGCACTTTCACACGCGTTGCGGCGCAGCCGTAAAGCCCGCCGCATTCTTTTAACTTTTTTTATCCCCCCCGTTTTTTTCAAGGAGAACCTCATGTCTGATTCCATCGTCATCCTCGGCGCAGCCCGCACCCCCATGGGCGGCTTCCAGGGCGACTTCGCCAGCCTGTCGGCCCATGATCTGGGCGGCTACGCCATCAAGGCCGCCATCGAGCGTTCCGGCATCGCGCCTGAAAAGGTCGACGAAGTGCTGTTCGGCAACTGTCTGATGGCCGGCCAGGGCCAGGCGCCTGCACGCCAGGCCGGTTTCAAGGGCGGGCTGCCTGCCAGCGTGGGTGCCGTCACGCTGTCCAAAATGTGCGGCTCCGGCATGGAAGCCACCATGCTCGCGCACGACCAGCTCATCGCAGGCAGCCGCGACGTGATGGTTTCCGGCGGCATGGAAAGCATGACCAACGCACCCCACCTGCTGCTCAAGGGCCGCAGCGGCATCCGCATCGGGCACGACCGCATTTATGACCACATGATGCTCGACGGCCTGGAAGACGCTTATGAACCCGGCCGCGCCATGGGCACCTTCGGCGAGCAGTGCGCCGACAAGTACAAGTTCACCCGCGAGGCGCAGGACGCTTTTGCCACCGCCAGCGTCAACCGCGCCAAGGCCGCCACCGAATCCGGTGCCTTCAAGGCCGAAATCACGCCCATCACCGTCAAGGGCCGCAGCGGTGAAACGGTGATCTCCATCGACGAAGGCCCGGGCAAGGTCAAGCTCGACAAGATACCCACGCTCAAACCGGCCTTCAAGAAAGACGGCACCATCACCGCCGCCTCCAGCTCGTCCATCAACGACGGCGCCGCCGCCCTGGTGCTGGCGCGCGAATCGACCGCCAAAGAACTGGGCGCCACGCCCATCGCGCGCATCCTCGGCCACGCCACGTTTGCGCAAGACCCTGAATGGTTCACCACCGCCCCTGTCGGCGCCGTCAACAAGCTGCTCAAGAAAATCGGCTGGAGCGCCAAAGACGTGGACCTGTGGGAAGTCAATGAAGCCTTCGCCGTGGTGCCCATGGCGGCCATGAAAGAGCTCGGCATCAGCCACGACATCGTCAACGTCAACGGTGGTGCCTGTGCGCTGGGCCATCCCATCGGCGCGTCCGGTGCCCGTATCCTGGTTACGCTGATCCACGCGCTCAAGGCCCGCGGCCTGAAGAAAGGCGTTGCCACCTTGTGCATCGGCGGCGGTGAAGGCACAGCCATGGCGATCGAGCTGGTATGACGCAAGAAGCACCACAAACGCTTTCACCCGCTGAGCTCGCCCAGCGCATTGATGCCTTCTGGCTGAAATTCCAGGAGGGCGAGGCGGAGCTTGTCCGCCAGCCGGTACGCGACCAGGTCGAGAACATCAATGAAGTTCTCGAGGAGTACCTGGAGGGGCTGGCGCTGGAAATGTCGGCTGACGACGGCGACCAGCAGGTCGAACTGATCGCCACCGCGCACGGCAGTACCGAAACCTTTCCGCTGCTGCTGGATTTCGTCAAGCGCGCGCCGCCGCTGAAGCACTACAGCCTCACCGCCTTTCGCGCCCGCACGGAGAGCCCCGACTTTCCCATGCGGATGGATAACTTTGAACTGGCAACCTCCGAGGTGCTGATCGGCCACGTCGCCGATGAAGGGCAGGTGGGCATCGAAGTCATGTTTGCGCGTGAACTGCCCAGCGACATGCAGGACCATGCGCGCAACATGACCTTCATCATGCTCGACCATGTGCTGGGCGAGTACGACTTCGCGGTCAAGGTGGGTTTTGTGGACTTCGTCGATGCGTTCTCGGACGAAGTGGCCGGCTCCACGACGCTCGACAAGTTCGGCGCTGTGCTCGACGCGTTCTGGACGAACGAACTGGGGCACACAGGCTTGTTCCCGAGCGGCGAACACCGGTGGTCTGTCATGACAGTCGTCTTTGGCAACGACGGGGACGGTGACGAAGAGGGCGACGAAGAAGATGACCAGGAGGGCGACAAGGCGATCGTGGCGGTCAACCAGAGCGCCAATGCGATTGCAGCGCGGCCTGACCTTGGTCACGCAATCGAGCTGCGCCTGCCCGTGGATGACCATGCGGCACTGGAGCGTGCCCGCGAAGTCCAGGAGCAGATTGCCACCCGCCTGGAGCTTCAGCATGCCGGCATCCTGTCCCACACCGTGGTCAGGAACGGCCGGCGCCTGGCCAACTATTACGTGGGCGACCTGCCTGCCGCACTCGGCGTGATTGACACCAGCTTGCGCGGCGCATCGTTCGCCGACGTTGAGCTGAGCAATGCGTTCGATCCGTCCTGGTCGAAGTATTTCAATTTTGCGGGCTAGGGCCTGCAAACACAGTGTTAACAGGCCCTAATCCATGAAAGTCCTCGTCATCGGCGCATCACGCGGCATAGGCCTTGAATTCGTCAGCCAATACCTTGCCGACGGTGCCAACGTCATAGCCACCGCGCGCAACGACGAAGGCCTGCAGCGCCTCAAGGCCCTGGGCGCCAAGGCCTTGCGGCTGGACGTGGCCCAGCCTGCCAGCATCAGCGGCCTGGCCTGGCTGCTGGACGGCGAGGAGATCGACATCGCCCTCTACGTGGCCGGCGTCTTTCCGCAGGGCGATGCACTCTCGCCGCCGACGCGTGAGGCGTTTGACCACACCCTGCACACCAATGTGCTGGGCGCCATGCAGGCCATTCCGCAGGTCGCGCCCATGGTCGAAGCCGCACGCGGAGGCAAGGGAGGCTGCTTTGCCTTCATCACCAGCGGCATGGGTTGCATTGGCGAGGTACCGTCCAGCAGCAGCTGGACCTACCGCGTCAGCAAGGCTGCGCTGAACATGGCCGTGGCGTCTGCCCAGCATGACTACCCGCGCGCCATCATGGTGGCCTTGTCGCCCGGCTGGGTTCAAACTGACATGGGCGGCCTGGACGCGCCGCTCACCACGGTTCAAAGTGTCTCGGGCATGCGCAAGACCCTGGCTGGGCTGACCGCCGCACACAAGGGCGCCTTTCTTGACTACGACGGCCGCCGCTTCAGCACATGGTGAGCCCTGCACTCTACTGAAAGATTTCGATGATTCTGACCCAAGACCAAACCATGATCCGCGACGCGGTGCGCGACTTTGCGCAGGCCGAGCTCTGGCCCCACGCCGCGCGATGGGACAAAGAGCACCACTTCCCGGTCGAGGCGCACAAGGGCCTGGCCGCGCTCGGCGCTTACGGCATCTGCGTGCCCGAAGAGTTCGGCGGCGCCAATCTGGACTACCTCACGCTCGCGCTGGTGCTCGAAGAAATCGCCGCCGGCGACGGCGGCACCAGCACGGCCATCAGTGTCACCAACTGCCCGGTCAATGCCATCCTCATGCGCTACGGCAATGCACAACAGAAAAAGCAGTGGCTGACAAAACTCGCGCAGGGCGAAATGCTCGGTGTCTTTTGCCTGACGGAGCCGCATGTGGGCAGCGATGCTTCCTCGCTGCGAACCACGGCAGTCAAAGACGGCGACGAATACGTGATCAACGGCGTCAAGCAGTTCATCACCAGCGGCAAGAACGGCCACGCCGCCATCGTGATTGCGGTCACCGACAAGGGCGCCGGCAAAAAAGGCATGAGCGCCTTCATCGTGCCCACCAGCGCGCCGGGCTATGTCGTCGCGCGGCTTGAAGACAAACTGGGCCAGCACTCCAGCGATACCGCGCAAATCAATTTTGACAACTGCCGCATCCCGGCCGAGAACCTGATCGGCAGCGAAGGCGAAGGCTACAAGATCGCGCTGGGAGCGCTCGAAGGCGGGCGTATCGGCATTGCCGCGCAAAGCGTGGGCATGGCGCGCAGCGCGTTCGAGTTTGCGCTCAGCTATGCCAAAGAACGCCAGAGCTTCGGCACCGCCATCTTCAACCACCAGGCAGTAGGCTTTCGCCTGGCCGACTGCGCGACGAAGATTGAGGCGGCCCGCCAGCTGATCTGGCACGCTGCCAGCCTGCGCGACGCCGGCCTGCCCTGCTTGAAGGAAGCCGCCATGGCCAAGCTTTTTGCCAGCGAAATGGCCGAAGAAGTCTGCAGCGCTGCCATCCAGACCTTGGGCGGCTACGGCTATGTGAGCGACTTTCCGGTAGAGCGTATTTATCGCGACGTGCGGGTATGCCAGATCTATGAAGGCACTTCCGACGTGCAAAAAATAATTATCCAAAGAGGACTTTGAGCACACCCCCGTTGAAGCTCACTGCGTGTAGCTTCCTCCCCCCTTGCAGGGGGCGGCGCCTGCGGCCCGGCAAAGCCGGTTCCGCGGCCCCCGCTGGGTTTGCGGGATTTCTCGCACTGCGCATGGAGTGCACGCCGTAAACTTGCTGATTCAGTTGCTATCCACAGCAGGAGACAGAGCATGCCCATCACCAAAGGATTCCGCGCACTGGTCGACGAGGCCATGGCGCAGGTCAAAACCTATTCCGTTGCAGAGGCCAGGTCAAAACTCGGCGACCCCAAGGTACAGATCGTCGACATCCGCGATGTGCGCGAGCTGGCAGCCGGCACTGTGGTGGACAGCTTTCACGCGCCGCGCGGCATGCTCGAGTTCTGGGTAGACCCCGAGTCGCCATACCACAAGCCCCTGTTTGCCGACGAAGGCAAGGAGTTCATCCTCTTTTGCGGGGCAGGCTGGCGAAGCGCGCTGGCCACCAAGACCCTGCAGGACATGGGCATGCGCAACGTCGCACACATCGACGGCGGTTATGCCGAATGGGTCAAACAGGGCGCGCCCACCGAAACGCTGGAAGAGCGCAAGGCGCGCGCCAACAACAACGCCTGCGGTTGATACCCGCGTGATGCCGACCCCGCAGCCGACCCAGCCATGTCCTTGCGGCCGCCCCGGCCCGGCGAAGAAACCGCTGCTGTTCGAAAATTGCTGCATCCGTTACCTTGACCACTTCGAGGCCTTGCCCGCGCCCGACGCCGAGTCCCTCATGCGTTCGCGCTACACCGCCTTTGTGGCCGGGCGTGCCGACTACCTGCTCGCTACCTGGCATACCAGCCATCGGCCGGCATCGATTGAATTCGATCCCGGTGTGAAATGGCTGGGCCTGGAAGTGCGCAGCCATCGCCAGATCGATGACATCCACGCCGAGGTCGAATTCGTCGCCCGCCAGAAAACCCCCGGCAGCCCGGCCGTGCGCCTGCACGAACGCAGCCGCTTTATTCTCGAGTTAGGTCGTTGGTACTACGTCGACGGCGACCACCTGTGATGAGCTATAAAAGGTGCTTTAAGCCCTTAATTGACGAGTTCTGGTTGCTCCTGTATTAATAGCATCTCGGGTGAAGAATGGATTTCATGAAAGAACAGCGCGCAACCCGTTCGGCTTCGTGGCGGCAGTGCAATCCGCTGCTCTGGACCGGTGTGTTGGGGCTGGTGTTTCTGCTCGGGCTGAATTCCCCGCCCGCCACTGCCGGCAGTCCGGCGTCCTACCCCGCCCCGCTGCAGGTGCTTGAAGGCTTGCCCGCAAGCGCCACCGTTGCGCAGGTTGCGGCCATGGATGCCGCGCTCTTCAAGCCCCTGGTGAGCGGCAAGCGTTATGCAGTGAGTGCGGCCTCGCCGCTTTGGCTGCGCATGACGCTGGCGCCGGGGGGCGTGGTGAATGGCGCCGATTGGCTGCTGGAATTTCCCACCGTGATCGTGGATCGGTATGAGTTCTTCCAGCGCGATGCGGGCGGTGCATGGCGCATGGCTGTGGCCGGCGATTTTGTGGCGCATGTGCGGTGGCCTGTCGATTCGCTGCGGCCGCGTTTTCCGTTGCCGCAGCCCGGCGCGGACGCGCAGGACATTTTTGTCCGCGTGGTACACCGCTTGCCCGTCAATCTGAGTCCCGTGCTGGTAGGTACGGCAGAGGCGTCCCGGCGAGATGTGGTGCAGATGTTGTGGGTGGGCCTGCAGCTGGGGGTGATCATCACGCTGGTTCTCTTCTGCGCCCAGATGGCGCTGGCCTATCG
Organism: Polaromonas sp. P1_F6; assembly: GCF_056405695.1. Lineage (NCBI taxonomy): Bacteria > Pseudomonadati > Pseudomonadota > Betaproteobacteria > Burkholderiales > Comamonadaceae > Polaromonas > Polaromonas sp. P1_F6. The sequence goes on along the minus strand of NZ_JBFUBQ010000004.1, from coordinate 87,838 downwards.
CGACCGCACCTATGCCTGGTATGCCGGCTACCTTGTGTTTACCGTCATGGCCACCCTCTGCTACACCGGCGCGGCCCAGCGTTACCTGTGGCCCCACGCCACAACCTTTGCCAGCCACGCGATTGTGTTGTCTGTGATGGGCGCCCTGGCCTTCAACCTCCAGTTCACCCGGTCCATCTTCGGCGGGCTGCAGGGGCGGAACTTTCACCGCATGGCGCGCGTGCTGGTTGCGCTGTGCCTCATGTACATGACGGCCAGCCCCTTCGTTGAGCAGTACGACCGCATGGTGCCGATGTTTCACGCCATCACACTCAGCGTTTTTGCCTTCACCATCACCTGCGCCTGGCGTGCCTGGCGGCGTGGTGTGGCCTTCGGCGGCTACTGGCTGCTGGTGTACCTGCCCTACCTTGTTTGCGTGGCCCTCGCCCTTGCCGAAAGCTCGGGGCTTATCAACGCGCCCTGGTTGCCCGGCGAAACTCCGGTCGCCGCTGCCCTGGTGGAGGTGGTGGTCATGATGCTGTGCATCAACGCCTGGAGCCGTCTGCGCCACGCCGATACAGTGCGCGAGCAGGCGGCCGAAGAGCACGATCCGCTCACCGGTTTCCTTAACAGGAAAACCTTTCGCGACCGCGCGGCCCGCATCTGGAACGCCGCGCCAGAGCTGAAGCGTGACCTGGCCATCATCTATGTTTCTGTGGAGCCGGCCGACCCGGACGGGCTGAACATCATTGAGGCCGAAGAACTGCTGGCCCGCAGCGTGCGGCTGGTACGCACCATCACGCGCGACTTCGACACCGTGGGGCGGCTTGGCCGCAACATGCTGGGCATTGTGATGGAGGGCGTGATGCCGGGTGAAGCGTTCAGGGCCCGCCTGTCCCGGCTGGTGGCCCTGGGGCTGATGCGTGATGCCGACGACCCCACCTCCATGGCGCTGCGGTTCACCGTGGCGGTGGGTAGCCGCCGTAGCGAGGTCGGAGACTTTGCGGCGCTCGACGCAGCGTTGCAGGGCCTGATGGTGGAGGATGACCAGGCCCAGCGCGCGATCCGTTTCCTGAGTCCGCCCGAAGCCGATGGCGACTCCATTCCCGTGCGCCGTTTCGGCTCCACCCCTGGCCAGTTGCAATGAACCGCCCGCCAGGAGCTCCGGCCCCGTTCGCACGGCAGGCCGTTGGTACCATGTGAGCGGTAGCCTTAACTGGGCGGGGAGCACCAATGTTCAATCAAACCGTGCGCGGCATGTATTGCCTGCGCTGCAGCAGCCGCAAGGTGGTTCGCGGCAATTTCGAAGCGGAGCGGTTCTATCCCTTGCGTGGCTTGCTGCGCTCGCTTGTCGGCAAGCCCGTGCTTTTGCAAAACCAGCATTCACATGCCTGCATGGACTGCGGCCTGGCCTGGAACGAAGTCGATGCCGCCGAGCTGCGCAAAAACCTGCGCGCTTACGGCCTGGCGCCACACAGCACCGGCGTGATGGAGGCCGTGAACGAAGCGGGTGTTGATGTCCGTTTATGAGCGCCTGGTAAAACTGCAAAGGTCTTGCTGGGCCTGCGTTCTGATTCCGGTGATTTTGCTGCTGGGCACATGGGTCGTCATCATCGAACCACGCTGGGTCGCCCACCGCGAGATCAGTGAAACCGTTCCGGACTGGAAAGGGCCGCCCGGCCTGAAAGTGGCCATTGCTTCCGACTGGCACTTCACCAAACGCCCGCTGTGGCGCATCATGACGGTAGAGCGTGCGCGTGACATCGTGGCGCAGATCAATGCCGCCCAACCAGACGTGGTGCTGTTGCCCGGCGACTTCATTGCCGACCGCGACTACAAGCCCGACACCGCCGCCACACCCGAGGACGAGATCGCCCAGGTGCTGGGCGGGCTGAAAGCCCGGCTGGGTGTCTATGCGGTCATGGGTAACCACGACTGGTGGCACGACGGCGAAAAATTCACCGCGGCATTCACCCGCGCGGGCATCACGGTGCTCGAGAACGACGCCGTGCCCTTACCCCTGCCCTTACCCGTGCCACCCGGAGCATCCGCAACGCCCGTCTGGGTGGTGGGCGTGGGCGACGACTACACCGGCCACTCCCAGCCGGCCAAGGCGATGAGCAAGGTGCCCAAGGGCGCGCACGCCCTGGTGTTCATGCACGAGCCGGCCAGCTTGATCGACTTGCCGCCCGCGCGCGGCCTCGTCGTAGCCGGCCACACGCACGGCGGCCAAGTCTACCTGCCCTTTGTCGGCGCGCTGGTCGTGCCCGGCGCCGGCCCGCGCGACTGGGCCTACGGCTGGGTCGGGCACGAAGACAATCGCATGTACATCACCAGCGGCCTGGGCGTCAGCATCTTGCCGGTGCGATTTAACATGAGGCCTGAGTGGGTGATGTTCACCCTCAACGCCGCCGGCGGCAAGCCCAAGGCGACCCCCTGAAAAAGAAAGCTGACAGATGAAGTTCGATGCCGTGTTATTTGACTGTGATGGCGTGCTGGTCGACAGCGAGCCGCTGACCAACGGCGTGCTCCGCGACATGCTGGAAGAGCTCGGCTGGAAGCTCGGCTCGGCCGAATGCATGGCCATGTTTGTCGGCAAGGCCGTCAAGGACGAAGCCGCCACCATCGAAGCCCATACCGGCAAGCCGCTGACCGAAGCGTGGATGCTGGAGTTTCGCGCCCGCCGCAACGAAGCCCTGGTCGAGTCTCTGCTGGCTGTGCATGGCGCGGTGGAGGCCGTCAGCCAGATCCACACGGCCTATCAGGGCCGCATCGCCTGCGCGTCCGGCGCCGACCGCTTCAAGGTCGAGCTGCAGCTGGAAAAGTGCGACCTGATGCCTTTCTTTGAGGGCAACATCTTCAGCGGGCACGAGCTGCCACGCTCCAAGCCCTTCCCCGATGTCTACCTGGCCGCCGCCGCCGCGCTGGGGGTAGACCCGAAGCGCTGCGCCGTGGTCGAAGACACTGTCACCGGCGTCACGGCCGGCGTGGCGGCCGGCTGCACGGTGTTTGGCTACAGCCCGCCCGAGCTGGGCCACGACGCGCCCGCAGCCCTGCGCGCCGCCGGTGCGGTGCATGTGTTCACCGCTATGGCCGACCTGCCGGCGTTGCTGAGCTGAAGCGACCGGGTGATGTCAGATCTTTGATGGGCTGATCTGCCAGTCAGGGCGGTTTGATGAGATCGTCAATGGCCTGCCGGTACTCGGCGATCATCGGTGTTTTCATGGCCTCGCTTCTCGTGATTCTGAGCGGATCTGGACTCGGCGGCGTGTTGACGTACCGGTACATCAAGGTCTGCTTTTCACCCAAGGTCATGACGTGCTTTTCTGTCGCCTTGACCTTGGCCAGATCAAAAATAGTTGTCGACAGCAGGTTGTGAAAAACGATGGATCTGGGGGCTTTCTCCCATGAGATGGGTTTGAATTCTCGACCATCCAATGTCGCAAGCCGATGTCCCATTGTGTTGTAACTGCTGCCCCAATTTTCTTTAGGCAGTGCTTGGTTCAAGCTGTCATCCAGTCCGGCCAGGACGAGATACCAGATTCCATCAAACCGGTTCAGGTAGATCGGCTGAAACTGAGTGATAACGGACACCTTGGGTTCACCCGCCGCCGGTTCAAAACTGAGTTCGGTACTCTGCAGGCGTGCATCCTTGAATTCGTGCAGCCGCCAGCCGGTGCGCTCATAGGTTCTGCGTGTTTCCACGACCTTCAGCTCACCATTGCCCAGCCGGATTTCTTCGCGCCATGCCAGGTCGAAGAATTGGGAGTAGAGCCCGTTCGTGGCAGTAAAAATCGCTGCTATGCCTAACGCAATAGTGACTCCTGTAAAAATGAATTGCGGCCCCGAAGGGGACCTCTGCTGTGGCTGAAAGCCGTAGTTAAGCCACTCCAGCACGTTCTTGAAGAACCACGCAAATACGAAAAATCCAGCCACCAGGCTGGGGATTCCCGTGAAGTAGGGTGAGACCACAAGAATCTCATCACCCCAGATGACAGTGGGTGCAAGATTGATGAGCAGGAAGCACGCGATGCCAATCCCTGCCGCGGTCAGGCCGCTCGACGCCACAAAAAGGACCTTGAAGAAATATCTGGATAACGAGTTCATAAGATGGGAAACCGCTTTTACTCATCGCCATGGATGCATTCCACATTGGCATCAATGTGCCTGATTGTCTACGGGCTGTCATCGCTGCGCGGGGTATGGGCTACCGCGCCAGCTGTGCTGGGGCTGCCGCCTTCCAACATGCGCCATGATGCGACCATGGCCGAATCTGGCATAAAGCCGGAATTTTCCGTGGCCAGCCTGTCGATTCCGGTCGAAGCCATTCGTCGTAGAGGTGTCAGCAACTACTTTTTGAAGGAAACACCGTGAAATACCTTTGCCTCGCCTATTACAACCCCGCCGAATTCGCCGCCATGCCGCCCGCCGACATGCAGGCCCTGGTCAGCCAGTGCCCGCCCAAGGACGCCCAGCTCAAGGCCACCGGCCAGCTGCGCGTCAGCGCCTCGCTGGGCGAGCCCGCCATCCGCCTGCAGCCGCGCGGCAGCAAGACGCAGAAGATCGACGGCCCGTTCACGGAGGCCAAAGAGCTGGTGGGCGGCTTTTTCATCATCGACGCTGCCAACCCCGACGAAGCCGTGAAAACCGCCTCGCTGCATCCCGCGGCCACGCTGGGCGAGCAGGCCGGCTGGCGCATCGACATGCACCCCATCGATTTCTTTGAGCAGTACGACGGCAAGGCCTGACGCGGCTGGGCGGGCGCCTGACCGGCCTTTTTGGGCCATTTTCAGGCACAAAAAAGGCCTCTGACCCAATAACAACGGGCGCAAGCAGCTATTGTTTTGATAGCGTTTCCGTGTGAGCTGAAAACTGGCCTGAGTGCTTTTTGAGCACAAGAAAGTGCCAAAAACAGGCGTTTTCAGGCATTAAAAGTGCCTGCAGCCCAATGGGAATCTGCGCAACCAGCTATCAATTTGATAGTGACTTCGCGCACTTGCCCGCTCCCTCAAATCTGCACCCGCGTCCCCAGCTCAATCACGCAGTTGTTGGGCAGCTTGAAAAACCCCGCCACGCTGCCTGCGTTGCGCGACATCAGGGCGAACAGCGCCTCGCGCCAGTGCACCATGCCCGAGCCGCGCGTGGGCACCACGATTTCGCGGCTTAAAAAGTACGAGGTCTCGAACAGGTTGATGGGCAGGCCCTGGGCCTTGCACAGCTCCAGCGCTTTCGGAATGTCGGGCGTGTTCTTGAAGCCGTAGTTCACCTCTACCCGCCAGAAACCCGGTGCCAGCGGCTGCACCTGCACGCGCTCGGTAAACGGTATCCACGGCACTTCATGAAACACCACCGTCAGGATCAGGTTGCGTTCATGCAAGACCTGGTTGTGCTTGAGGTTGTGCATCAGCGCCTGCGGCACCGTGTCGGGGTTGGCCACCGCATACACCGCAGTGCGCTGTACCCGGTTCACACTGTCGGCCGACAGCGCCGTCACAAAGGGCAACAGCTCCGGGTCGTCGTGGCGGATGCTTTCTACCAGCAACTCGCGTCCGCGCCGCCACGTCGCCATCACGGTGAAGATCGCCACACCCATCACCAGCGGAAACCAGCCGCCCTGCATGAACTTCAGCATGCACGACACCACCAGCAGCAGGTCCAGCGCCACAAAGACGGCGGTGGCGGCAATCGCCAGCGGCAAGGGGTAGCGCCAGCCCTGGCGTATGACAAAGAAGGTCAGCAAGGTAGTGATCAGCATGGTGATCGTCACCGCAATGCCGTAGGCCGCAGCCATCGCAGACGAGCTGCCAAAGCCGAGCACCGTGGCCAGCACCGCCGCCAGCAGCAGCCAGTTCACGCCCGGCATGTAGATTTGCCCGGCCTCGCGCGCCGAGGTGTGCAGCACGCTCATGCGCGGCAGCAGGCCCAGCTGTATGGCCTGCCGCGTCATCGAATAAGCACCCGAGATGACGGCCTGCGATGCAATCACCGTAGCCAGCGTAGCCAGCACCACGGCGGGAATCAGCCAGGCTTCGGCAAACATGCGATAGAAAGGGTTTTCCAGCGCCGCCGGGTCGCGCATCAGCAGCGCGCCCTGGCCCATGTAGTTGATGGCCAGTGCCGGCAGCACCAGGCCGCCCCAGGCAAACTGGATGGGCCGCTTGCCGAAGTGGCCCATGTCGGCATACAGCGCTTCAGCGCCGGTAAAGGCAAGCACGATGGCGCCCACTGCCACAAACATGTGCCAACCCTGCGCGCTCAAAAAGCGAATGGCGTTCAGCGGGTTCAGCGCGGCCAATATGCCGGGTTGCTGCGCGATCTCAATCGCGCCGGTAAAGGCCAGCACGCCAAACCACAGCACGATGACCGGGCCAAACAGCTTGCCGACCAGGCCCGTGCCAAAACGCTGCACCGCAAACAGCCCCACCAGCACCGCCATGCACACCGGCAGCACGTAGGGTTTGAGCGCGGGCGTCACTACCTCCAGGCCTTCGACCGCGCTGAGCACCGAGATCGCAGGCGTGATGACGCTGTCGCCGTAAAACAGCGCCGCGCCCAGCACGCCCGTCAGCAGCAGGGCGGTGCGCGCTTTCGGGTTGTGCCCGGCCGCCTTGGCCGCCAGCGCGGTCAGCGCCATGATGCCGCCTTCGCCGTTGTTGTCGGCCCGCAAGATCAGCAGGATGTACTTGAGCGTGACGATCATCATCAGGCCCCAGAAAATCACCGACACCGCGCCGATGAGGTGAGGCGCATCCAGCGGCACGCCCGTGGCGGGGCTGAAGATTTCCTTCATGGTGTAGAGCGGGCTGGTGCCGATGTCGCCGTACACCACGCCCAGCGCGCCCAGCGTCAGCGCCGCCACGCCTTCGCGGTGGCCTTTTTTACGCGTTGTGTTGTTGGCGGCTGTGGCCTGGCCCTCTGCAGCAGCATTCGCAGTCGTTGCGACATTTCCCATACATTCCATCCCGCAGTGAAGAAGCCCTCACTGTCAGCCGGCAGGCATCAGGAACGCATAAGTGCGCGTAAGGAAACCGCCGTTCAGGCCGGTTTCAGTCCACCGCCAGCCGGTAACCCACGCCGGTTTCGGTCAGTAAATGCCGGGGCTCGGCCGGTTCCTGCTCAATCTTGGCGCGCAGCTGCGCCATATACAGCCGCAGGTAATGCACGTGCTCGGTGTACTCCGGCCCCCACACGTCGGCCAGCAGCTGCCGGTGCGTCACCACGCGGCCCGCGCTGCGAACCAGCCGCGCCAGCAGCTTGAACTCGGTGGGCGTCAGGTGCAGCGTTTCGCCGTGCAGCTGCGCGGTGTGCAGCGTCAGGTCCACACGCAAACCATCAAGTTCATGCACCGTTACGGCCGCAGCCAGGGCCGTGCCGCGGTGGCGCAGCGCCACGCGTATGCGCGCCAGCAGCTCGCTCACGCTGAAGGGCTTGGTCAGGTAGTCGTCGGCGCCCGCGTCCAGCAGCTTGATTTTTTGCGCCTCCTGGTGGCGGGCCGACACCACGAGGATGGGCAGCGAATGCTTTCGCCGCACCTCCTGCACCAGCTCTGCGCCGTCACCGTCGGGCAGGCCCAGGTCCAGCACAATCACGTCGGGCGGGTCGTTGCGCACCAGCGCCGCGGCTTCGCTCAGCGACACGGCCGTCTGCACCTCAAAGCCTTCCACCGAGAGCGAGGCGCGCATCAGCTCGCGCAGGTCGCGGTCGTCTTCCACCACCAGAAGGCGCAGGCTCATGGCTGCATCCCCGCGGGTTGCTGCGCCTCGATGGGCAGCGTCAACGTAAAGACATTGCCTTCACCTGGTTCGCCAACATCACGGCGCGACGATAAAGTGAGCCGGCCCTGGTGCGCCTCTGCAATGGCCCGGCACAGCGCCAGTCCCAGGCCCGCGCCGCGCGGGCCGGATTGGTCACCGCGTGCATAGGGCGCAAAGATGGCCTCGTACTTGTCTTTTGCGATTTGCGGGCCGCTGTCCTTCACGGTCAGCCGCAAGATGTTGCCTTCGCTTCCCTTGTCTTCGCCCACTGTCAACTCAATCGCGCCCGTGCTGTATTTGAGCGCGTTGTCCAGCAGGTTGTCGACCAGCTGCGCCAGCAGCACCGGGTCAGCCTTGATCAGCGGCAGCCCGGCCTGCACGGTGGAGGTAATGCGGCGCTCGGGGTCGCGCTTGCGCACGCGCGCCAGCACGGTGCCGACAATTTCCTCCGGCGACTCCCATTGCCGTGCCGGCGGCTGCGCGGTGTTGGAGAGTTGCACCAGCTGCAGCGTGTTCTCCGTCACGGTCGATAAATAAGAGGCCTCACTCACAATGCTGCCCAGCAGCCGCGCCTGCTCGGCCGGGGCCAGCTTGTCGCCCTGCGTTTGCAGCGCTGATGCCGCGCCCACCACGGTTGCCAACGGCGTGCGCAGGTCATGCGAAATGGCCGCCAGAAAAGTGCTTTGCACCTGCTGGCGTTGCGCCTCGCCCTGCGCCGCCTGCATCGACTGGCTGAGCTGCAGCCGCCACAGCGCCTGCCCCAGCAGCGCGCACAGCGCCTCGGCATGCTCACGCCCGCCGGTGTCGTGTGCCGGTGCGGGCTCTACCCGGGCCGCGCCGTGCATCTGCGTCTTGTCGCCCAGCGGCAGGTACCAGGCGTTCAGCCCCGGCCAGCGCCCGGTGCCGGGCCCCAGCGTGGCCGCTTCGCGCATGCAGCACTTCATGCCGTCCAGCACTGAGGGCTCCAGCACGGCGGCGTTCGAGAGTTCGCCGCCGGCTTGCCGTGTGCCCAGCAGGCAGGGGCCTTCAAAGGCCTCGTCCAGCGCCGCCTGGCCCAGTGCCGCAATTTCTTCAGCGTTTGCTGCAGCTGCCAGCTGTGTGGCCAGGCCCTGCAGCTGGCGCGCCCGCTCTTCGTTCAACCGGGCCACCGCCGTTTCGCGCCGCAGCCGCGCAGACAGGTGGCTGATGGCCAGCGCCACCAGCAGCATGCTGAAAATCGCAATCAGGTGATCCCGGCTTTCCACCTCAAAGGTAAAACGCGGCGGCACAAAAAAGTAGTTCAGCGCGGTCACGGCCACTATCGCGCAGGTCACGGACTCCTTCCAGCCCATGGTGTAAGACACCACCACCACGACCAGCACATACAGCATGGCCTGGCTGGCAATCGTGACTTGCCTGTCTAGCAGCAGCCCGCCGCCGGTGGCGGCCGCCAGCAGCAGGGCCACGATGGCCCAGTGGCGCAAACTTGTACCGGTGGCGGGTGTGGGTTCAGCAGCTTTCATCATCAGAAGCCCAGCGTACCATCGGCCGCATCAGGATTGCATCAGGAAGGGCTGGCGGGGTGTGGCGGCGGGTGTGGTGCACCGCAAGGCGCCCAAACCGCCCAAATTCTTGATTTGTATCAACTTTTGCCTATAAAAAGTGCCTGCAGCCCAATAAGAATCTGCGCGAGCCGCTATGAAATAAATAGCAGACGGTGCCCCTGGAGCGCCCGCCGCACAGCCTTCCCACGCCGCTCCCACACCCTGGGGCCTCCAGCCACCACGCATAACCCCACTGCCAAGATCGCCTCATCCTGTTAAGCTGGCTGCCCGACTTTTAATAACGATTTGAGAGACAACACCATGCCCGGACTCATCCCCAACGTTGACCCTGACGGCCTGCTCGAGTTTTCGGTGGTCTACACCGACCGCGCCCTAAACCACATGTCAAAAAGCTTCCAGGGCGTGATGAGCGACATCTCCCGCATCCTCAAAGACGTGTACAAGGCGCACGCCGTGGCCCTGGTGCCCGGCAGCGGCACCTACGGCATGGAGGCCGTGGCCCGCCAGTTTGCGGGTGGCAAGCACGTCATGGTCATCCGCAACGGCTGGTTCAGCTACCGCTGGACGCAGATCTTTGACATGGGCCACATCCCCGCGTCGCACACCGTGCTCAAGGCCAAACAGACCGGCCCCGGCGCGCAAGCCCCCTGGGCGCCCGCACCCATCGCCGATGTGGTCGCCGCCATCGCCAAAGAAAAGCCCGCACTCGTTTTTGCCCCGCACGTAGAAACCGCTTCCGGCATGATCCTGCCCGACAGCTACCTGCAGGCCGTGGCCGCGGCGGTGCATGCCGTCGGCGGCCTCTTTGTGCTCGACTGCATTGCCTCCGGCGCCATGTGGGTCGACATGAAGGCCACCGGCGTTGACCTGCTCATCTCCGCCCCGCAAAAAGGCTGGAGCAGCTCACCCTGCTGCGCCATGGTCATGCTCAGCGAGCGCGCCCGCGCCGCCATTGACAGCACCGCCAGCTCCAGCTTTGCCTGCGACCTGAAGAAGTGGATGCAGATCATGGAAACGTATGAAAACGGCGGCCATGCCTACCACGCCACCTTGCCCACAGACGCCCTCACGCGCCTGCGCGCCGCCATGAAAGAAACGCAAGACTACGGCTTTGCCAAAGTCAAAGCCGAGCAGGAAGCCTTGGGTAGCAAAGTGCGCAAACTGTTTGAAAGCCGCGGCCTGCCCAGCGTGGCCGCCGAAGGCTTCAAAGCCCCGGGCGTGGTCGTCAGCTACACCACTGACCCAGACATCCAGTCCGGCAAAAAATTTCTTGCACAAGGTTTGCAAACCGCTGCCGGCGTGCCGCTGCAGTGCGATGAGGGCGCCGACTTCAAGACCTTCCGCGTCGGCCTGTTTGGCCTCGAGAAATGGCACCAGTCTGACCGCACGGTCGGCCAGCTCGCTGCCGCACTCGACCAGATCGGCCTGACCGAGAAGGCGCGCCAGGCTGTCGCGGCCTGAGCGGCTGTTTCTCATCGGGAGCTTCGGCTCCCTTTTTTATTTCTTCCTTCCGTTCTATCAATCCATTTATTCCTGAAGAGACGTATCAATGAAATGCGCTTTGGTCGGTTCCCGTTTTTTCGCAGCCTCGGTGTTTGAGGCGCTTCGCAAAGAAGAAGGCATTGAGTTCACCAGCATCGTCGCCCCGGCTGAAGACGACCGGCTGGCGATTGCCGGCCGCGCCGCCGGCATCCCCGTGCACGTGCTGGCCAACCCGAAAATTGTGCCCGGCGAGGCGATTGCCGAAGGCACCGAGCTCATCATCGCCGCGCACACGCATGCCCGCGTGAGCGACGACGCCCTTGCGCGCTCGCGCCTGGGTGGCATCGGCTACCACCCCTCGCTGCTGCCACGCCACCGCGGCATCGCAGCCGTTGAATGGACGATTCTGGAAGGCGACCCGATTGCCGGCGGCTCCGTCTATCACCTGGCCGACGGCTGGGACGCCGGCGCCATCGCCGCGCAAGACTGGTGCTTTGTCAAGAAAGGCGAAACCGCCCGCGAACTGTGGGAACGCGCCCTGGCGCCCATGGGCCTGGCGCTGCTCAGCAAAGTCGTGCACCACGCCCGCCTGCAAGGCAGCCTGCCCGCCGACGTGCAAGACCCGGCCTTCGCCACCCGCGCGCCCATGCTGCGCAAGGCCGTGGTGCTGACCGAAGAGGTCTCATCCGCCAACACATCGTTGGTCGTCTCCATCGTCGGCACAGACCGGCAAGGCATCGTCAGCTCTCTGGCCGACAAAGCCCAACGCTTCGGCGCCAACTGGGCCGCCAGCCGCATGACACGCCTGGCCGGTGAATTCGCCGGCATGGTCCACTTCGAAGTCCCGCGCGAAAACGCCGACAACCTCGCCAACTCACTGCGCGGCCTGCAGTCCAGCGGCCTGCAAGTGGTGGTGGCAAAGAGCGACGGCGCCAACACCCCCGCCGCCCTGCGCGTGTTTGAACTCGAGCTGGTAGGCGAAGACCGCCTGGGCATCGTCAGCAACCTGACAAAGATGCTGGCCGAGCGCGGCATCAGCATCGAGAGCATTCACACCGACATCGTGCGCAGCGGCGTCTCAGGCAAACAGACTTTCAAGGTCGAGGCGCATTTGCTGGTACCGGCCAAGTTGTCGGTGGAGGCGTTGCAGAAGGAACTGGGTACCCTGGCCAGCGAGATGATGCTGGATATTGCGTTGGGGGAGCGGCAGCTTGCTGTCGGGTAAGTCAATACGCATCTCGGGCATGAAGTGAGCTAAGAGTACGGAATAGCAATGGTTGAAATCGTTGTGGCGGTGCTGGTTGTTGGGGGCTTGGGTGTGCTTCCCATCGTTGGGCTCATCATCCAGGTGTGGCGTGACCGCCGGGGCAAGCGGAGGAATGCGCAGGGCAGGTGTTACGCCTGCGGCGGGTCGGGTCTGCTCTTGCCTCTGCCTCACTACAAAGGCGCAACCTTCAATTACTGCCTGCCATGCAGTCAACGCCAGCGCCGGATGTCCACAATGACCGGGCTTGTCGCTGCCGGGGTTCTGGTGGTGGGCTTGTGTGCCTGGTTGATCGTGCGCGAGTTTTAAGATATTTCGCTTGGAAGGGCGGCAGGTTGCCGGCAAGTCAGCTGAGATTCGGTTTGTCCGGCGTGGTGGCTGAGAGTGGTGGCAGTAACGAAAATCATGATTTGCTGTAATAGCCCTGAGTTCAAGCAATACTACAAATCCTGAAACCATGACCAATGACCGCATCTCAAAATTACTCGACGACATACGTCTTCTTGATTCTGAACGCTTCGAGCTTGTGCAAGCACTGAGAAAAATCATCCTTGGCCTGGATTCCTCGATCTCTGAAGAGGTGAAATACGGTGGGCTCCTGTTCTCCGCTGTAAAGCCGTTTTGTGGGGTGTTCTCATACGCAAAACACGTCTCCCTGGAGTTCGGCGAGGGCGCATCACTGCCGGACAAGTTCAAAGTGCTCGAGGGCGAAGGCAAATTCCGTCGCCACATCAAATTGGCATCAGTTGAAGACATCACGGGCAAACATGTTCGTGACTATCTTGCTTTGGCGCTCAAGATGTCGGCGAAGGCGTGAGGATGCAAATGCGCGCCCACCTGAAACAGAAAATAATCGATGTTTGCGAAAACAAGATCAGAGAGAAAGGCGAAAACGTCGGCGTGTCTTTCTACGCGTTTTTTGCCAACAAGAATGACAACCCGGAACTCCTGATGGAAGCCGCAAAATGGTGGATCCAAACGCACCGGCTGGACCACTTTGAGAAAGCGTTGAAGATCAGGCGTCTGGTTGAGCAGGAAGCGGTCGATTGAGAAAAACCGCGCCTTGATGTAAGCGTCCTCCAGGGCCATATCCGCCCCAGGCACCTTTATCCTTCTCAGACGATTGCGAGACAGCTCACAAGCCGCTTTCAAGGATGCCAGCGCGACACCGCCCGTGGCGTCTGAGCCGACTTGCTTCCGGCGAGTGCATACGACAGCTGGTTCGCCGCGCGGATGACGCTTTTTGCGTGCTTCATCAGTTTGGTTTTTGACAGCCGCGCACTCGGGCCCGAGATGCAGATGGACCCCAGCAATCGCCAGTTAAGGCCGAACACCGGCGCCGCCACACTGGCCACTTCGGCTTCGCGTTCGCCCATCGAGATCTGGTACCCCTGCTCTCGGATCGACTCGTAGGGTTCTCCCGCTGCGCCGCTGAATGCCAGGATCACACGCCCCGGCGCGCCCTTGTTCAAGGGCAGCCGCTCGCCGACACGAACGTGGTGCCGCACCGATTGCGGCCCTTCGACGCGCGCCACGCAGGCGCGAATGTCGCCTTCGCGCACGTAGAACGACGCGCTCTCACCGCTTGCCTCGACGAGCGCGTGCAGCGTGGGCTCGACGATGCGGTTGACGTCGAACCCGGCCTGGTAGCGCGCACCCAGCCAGCCGGCGGCCGGCCCCAGCCGCCACTGGCCGTCGTCGGCCTGCACCATGTACTGCGACAAGGCCAGCGTGCGCGCCAGGCGCAGCACCGTCGTCTTGTGCATGTGTGAGCGCCGGCTCAATTCCGCCAGCGAAAGCGTCGACTCGCCCACCTCAAAAGCTTCCATCAGCGAGAGCGCCCGCGTCACCGCGATGACGCCGCCGCCCGCCTCAACTGGCTCATTTGCTGGATCGTTGCGCATGCCGCACCATGGTTCACTGTATGAAACGGTATTGTATGGCGTGCAACGCGCGCCTACAGTCACATCCATACCGCAGCTATTGTTTTAAAGCGGAGCCTTGGAGACATATTCATGAAACTTTCCCGCCGTTGCGTGCTGGCCGCTGCCATCGCGTGTTCCCTGGCCACTGGTGCCTTTGCGCAGGCCTGGCCCACCAAACCCATCCGCCTCGTTGTCCCGTTCCCGGCCGGCGGCGGCACCGACATCATTGCCCGCGAAGTCACGAACAAGGTCACGGGCTCGGGCTACACCTTCATCGTTGACAACAAGCCGGGCTCTGGCGGCAACCTCGGCGTGGACGCCGTGGCGAAGTCGCCGGCAGACGGCTACACGCTGGTGCTCGGCCAGACCAGCAACCTGGCCATCAACACCAGCCTGTATGCCAAACTTCCGTATGACCCCGTGAAGGACCTCACGCCCGTGAGCCTCGTGGCGAGTGCGCCCCTGGTCATCGTCGTCGCGGCGGATTCGCCGTACAAGACGCTCGCCGACATCGTTGCGGCGTCCAGGGCCAAACCCGGCTCCCTGAACTACGCGACCTCCGGCAACGGCACCGTTGCGCACCTTGCAACCGAATCCTTCCAGAAGGCCGCAGACGTCAAGCTGACGCACGTGCCGTACAAGGGCGCGGCGCAGGGCGCCACCGACCTGATTGGCGGGCAGGTGCAGCTCTATGTGTCCTCTATCCCCACGCTCATCGGCCACATCAAGAACGGGAAGATGCGCGCCATCGCCGTCACCTCGGCCAAACGCACCGAAGACCTGCCGCAGGTGCCGACCATTGCCGAGTCCGGCTACAAGGGCTTCGAGGCCGTGACCTGGTTCGGCATCGCCGGGCCTGCGAACCTGCCAAAGGATGTCGTCGCCAAACTCAACGCCGACATCAACAAGGCGCTGCAGGCGGCAGACCTGCGCAAGAAGCTGCGCGACCAGGGCGCCGACGTGGAGGGGAGCACGCCGGAGCAATTCAGCAAACTGATCCGGGAAGACATCACCCGCTGGGGCAAGATTGTTAAAGAATCCGGTGCGAAAGTAGATTGACATGACACAAGACATCATCCGCAAATTTGACCGCGTGCCGGCCGCCGTTGTGCGCCAAGCCGCTGCATTCCAGCCCGCCATCCTGGCCGACGTGGCCGGCCGCCGGGGCGCCATGCACGGGCGTATCAAGGCATTGCGCCCCCGCATGAAATTTGCCGGAACGGCCTTCACCGTTGAAGTTCGCCCTGGCGACAACCTGATGATTCACGCGGCCATGTCACTGGCGCAGCCGGGTGATGTGTTGGTCATTGACGGCAAGGGTGACCTCACCGCCGCGCTGATGGGCACCATCATGATGACCGCCTGCAAACAGCTGGGTATCGCCGGTGTGGTCATTGACGGCGCAGTCCGCGACACCCTCGAAATCGACGAAATGGATTTTCCTGTCTTTGCGGCCGGGTACAACCCGAACGGCCCCACCAAAACCTGCCCGGGGCGCATCGGCCACCCCGTGACGGCAGGCGGTGTCACCGTGCATGCGGGCGACTTCGTGATGGGCGACGCGGACGGCGTTGTCGTCGTTGAACGCGAGAAGATCGAATCCCTGCTGCCGGCCGCTGTGAAGAAGGTGGCTGACGAAAACGCACGGATAGCGGCGATCAAAAAAGGCGACACGGCGGCGAAGTGGCTGGAATCAGCACTGCGCAGTGCCGGCGTACTCAAAGAAGGCGAGTCGCTGTGAGCAACGGGCAACCTGTCATGAAAGCCGTCATGAAACCCGTCATTCTTGTCACTGCGGCAGACCTTGCACCCGAAGCGCTGGCACTTCTGCAAGGCTACGAAGTCATCTACGCCGGCAAGACGCCAACTGAAGAAGACATCGTCGCCCTCTGCAAGCGATACGACCCGGTGGGCATCATCGTGCGCTACAGCAAGGTGGGGTCTGCTGCCATCGCCGCGGCGCCATCCCTGCGCGTGATTTCCAAGCACGGCAGCGGCACCGACACCATCGACAAGGTGGCCGCCGCCGCGCGGGGCGTCGAAGTGCGTGCCGCGGCCGGCGCCAACGCCAATGCCGTCGCCGAACAGGCTCTGGCATTGATGCTCGCCTGTGCAAAGTCAATTCCCGTGCTGGACGCGCGCATGCGCGCCGGCCACTGGGACAAGGCCACTCACAAGAGCGTGGAACTGTATGGCAAGACTGTCGGGCTTGTGGGCCTGGGCGCCATCGGGCTGCGCTTTGCACGCATGGCGAGTGCGTTGGGCATGGAGGTATTGGGCTATGACCCTTACGCCAAAGAGCTGCCGGAATTCATGACACGGATCGAGCTGGAAACGCTTTGGCAAAACGCAGACGTGATTTCGCTGCATTGCCCGCTGACTGACGAGAACCGCAACCTGCTGAATGGCGCCACGCTGGCCAAGTGCAAGAGGGGTGTGATCATCGTCAACACGGCGCGCGGCGGGCTGGTAGACGAGGCCGCTTTGCTCGAAGGCCTTCGCAGCGGACAAGTCCATTCAGCGGGCCTGGACAGCTTCAGCGTGGAACCCATGGCGCCAGGGCACCCCTTCCAGAACGAGCCGGGTCTCGTCCTGAGCCCACATATCGGCGGTGTCACGAGCAACGCGTATGTGAACATGGGCGTTGCGGCTGCAGGCAATGTGCGAAGCGTGATTGAAGGCGTTACCGCTGGGGCTTTGGTTTAGCTACTTATCGACGGCTACTTGGGGCATGCGCCCAGCCCGGCCAGCGCCTTTTGCTTTTTACTGCGGCACCAGGCCGGCGGCTTTCACCAGATCGGCGTGGATGCGAATCTCTTCTGAAATCACTTGCGCCAGGGGCTTGGCCTCATCGGGCGCCGGCTCCATGCCGATTTCCAGCAGTTTGGTTTTGGCATCGCCCCTCAAAAACGCCTTCGCGGATTTGCTGAGCTTGTCGATCACCGGCTGCGGCGTTTTGGCGGGAACCAGCAGGCCGATCCACGCCGACAGCACCACATTGTTCACGCCGCCTTCACGCAGCGTGGGAATGTCAGGCGCAGAAATGGCCCGTTTCTCACTCAGCACACCCACCGCATGCAGCTTGCCCGACTTGATGTGCGGAAGCGCTTCCGGCAGCGGGGCAAAGGCCATGTCCACCACGCCGCCGATCAGGTCGGTAATCGCCGGCGCACCGCCCTTGTAGGGAACGTGCAGCAGCTTCGCGCCGGTCTGGCTTTCAAACATCAGCCCCGCCAGGTGCTGCGGGCTCCCGTCACCTGAAGAGGCATACGTCAGCTTGCCCGGGTTGGCCTTGGCCGCCGCCAGAATGCTCGCCGGCGTTCCATACTTTGCCTTGTCGTTCACCACCAGCACCATGGCCTGGTTGACCAGCTTGGTCACCGCCACAAAGTCGGTTTCGGGGTTGTAGGGCAGCGTCTTGAAGATGCTCTTGTTCGTCGTCAGAAAAGACGCCGGCGACACCATGATGGTGTAGCCATCCGGCACCGCCTTGGCCACCACCGGCACCCCAATCTGCCCCGAGCCGCCAGCACGGTTGTCCACCACAAAGGGCTGGCCCAGGTCGGTGGTCAGCTGCTGGCTGACCTGGCGCGCCACCATGTCGACGCTGCCGCCAGCCGGCAGCGCAACGATGACCTTGACCGGGTGGCTGGGGTAGGGCTCTTGCGCGAAGGAGGGAGCGGCCAGAGTCAGGCTGGATGCGGCGCAAAGGGCCAGGCAAGCTGTGCGGGTGAATGACATGGGTCGCTTTCAGAGTTGGGGGGTGCCGGGCGTCGCCAGTTCGCGCTCTGCAAACCTTGCTCCGCTCAGCGCGTGGGGATGCAATTTGTATGCCTGCGAGCACGTTTCAGAAGTTCAACTTGAGGGCGAAAACCGGTGGGCATCGTCAGCATTTGATAAAGATGCTCGCCGAGGGCGGCATCAGCATCGAGAGTATTCAAGCCGACGCTGTGCGCAGCGGCGTCTCAGGCAAGCAGACCTTCAAGGTGGAGGCGTTGCAGAAGGAGCTGGGGACGCCGGCTAGCGAGATGATGCTGGATATTGCTTCGGGGGAGAGGCAGGTCGCCGGGTCGTGAAAGTCGGTCTGGGCTAACGTTTTGGGAGGATTCGGTGCTACTCCAAGGGGAAAAAAGGCCGAAAGCCCTTTTTTGATGCGAAAAGTCGACATGAGGGCACGATTCGCGTACAAAATCCAATTACGTTTAACCTGACAAACAAGATCGATCACCGTGGCTAGCTCAGAACAACTCAAGGCGCTTATTAAGTCGCATACCAGTCGCGACGACGCGCAGTTTTATTCCGTCGCCATGCAAGTTGCTGCGCATGAAGCTAAGGTTGGCCACGGAAAATTGGCGGGTGAACTTCGCGACTTGATTGATTCCGCAAAGACTCGTCTTGCTCGCGACGCCACTGGAAAGTTGGTCGCGATTGGAAGTGTTGCAAAACCAAAGGGCGAACTCTCAACTCTTCTGACTGTGACTTATCCGGCGAATCGACTGTCCGATATGGTCCTTGAAGATGTGTCATCCAATCAATTGCAGCGGATCGTAAAAGAGCAAAAATTACTATCCAAGATCAAGGAGTACGGCCTGGCTCCGCGTCGCAAGCTATTGTTAGTAGGTCCACCTGGGACGGGAAAAACTATGACTGCTTCGGCGCTCGCCGGAGAGTTAGCGATTCCGTTGTTTTTAGTACGTCTAGATTCTCTGATTACGAAATTTATGGGGGAGACCGCAGCAAAGCTTCGGCAGGTCTTCGATGCGATTGCGGACGTTCGCGGCGTCTATTTTTTTGATGAATTTGACGCCATTGGCTCACAACGCGGAATGGCAAATGACGTCGGTGAAATTCGGCGGGTCTTGAACAGTTTTCTGCAGATGATTGAGCATGACCACTCAAACAGTCTCATCATTGCTGCAACTAATCATCCGGAAGTGCTCGACTACGCGTTGTTCAGACGGTTTGACGACGTGATCGAATATCAGTTGCCAACGCCAACGCAAGCGATTAGTTTGATTCGATCGAGATTAGGACCATTTGCTCCGAAACCATTCAAAAAAACCGGGCTAGGCGCAAAGGTAGATGGATTGAGTTACGCCGAGATTTGCCGAGCAGTTGACGCTTCCATTAAAGATGCAATCATGCATGAGCGCGAAACGGTGCAATCCATGGCCTTAGAGGGGGCACTGGAGGAGCGACGGCTCATAGGCGAAAAGTTGAGTCACAACAACAAATCTATCTCAACCCATGCCGGAACAAAATCCCGATAAACGTCGTCATCTTGTTGCAGCAAATACGGCCCAGGCGCGATCCTTTGTCGCTCATTCTCTTGGTAGAGATGGGGCGAAAAAAGTACCCAAGCTAGATCGTGCGCAGCACGGAGCAGCATTGCGAGCGCAATTGCTTGAGCTTCGCCCTGCTGCGGAGCAAGCGATCAAAGCTCAAGAGGAAGCCGGACTTCAAAGTGGGTTAGGTCTGCAGGTTCAGTTTGTCGGGCTACCTGACGTCGCTCTTGCATTTGAAAGCCTTGGCGATGAGCGCGGCAAGAATCAAAAAAAACATATAGAGGTGTTCAGTGTTAAGACAGAAGGCGACGTCACAGTAGCAAATGTCTTCGTGCCAGACGGGAAGTTAGAGCACTTCGAGAAGTATGTTGCAGAGTATTTGGCAGAAAGAAAAAATAAAAATGGCGACCTGATCGATCACGGGACGCTCTTGAACGCAATATCCTCAATAAGAGGCGCTGAGCTTGATGCGCTATGGACGGATGAGCTAGCGTTGCCGGAAGATCCAAATGAAGCTTTTTGGTGGGAGGTTTGGCTTCCTGTTCGCGGTGCGCGAAATGAAGTGGTCGCAGACTTTCGAAAATTAGCCGCACTGGCTAATTGCCAAGTAGGCGATCACCAACTCAACTTCCCAGAGCGGACTGTTGTGCTTATGTTTGGGTCGCAAAAGCAATTGACAACTTCAGTTATGACGCTAAATTGCGTCGCGGAACTGCGCAAAGCGAAGGATACGGCGGAGTTCTTTGATGGCATGGCTCCATTGGAGCAGCAAGAATGGGTTGGTGAAACCCTAGCAAAACTCAACTCGCCAGATGAGGGTGACGAAACACCGCGTGTGTGCCTGTTGGATTCGGGCGTTAATCGAGGGCATCCATTATTGGCGCCGTTAATTGCTAGCGGCGACTTGCACACGGTAAATGTCGCTTGGGGAACGGACGACACCGCTAACCATGGATCGGGCCTTGCCGGACTGGTTGCGTTTGGAGATCTGATTGATGCCTTGGCGTCAGCTGCTCCGGTGTATGTGGGGCACCGACTCGAGTCCGTAAAGTTGACCCCGGAGCAAGGTGCCAATGAAGGTGACGCCAAGCATCACGGCTACTTGTTTGCTGAGGCTGTTAGCCGGCCTGAGATTTCGGCACCGAACCGGTCAAGAGTTTTTACCTCTGCCGTAACTTCTTCAGATGATCGAGACAGAGGTCGGCCCTCTTCCTGGTCGGCGACAGTGGACAGGCTTGCCGCTGACTTTGACGGAAATGGTCAGTTTCCTCGTTTGTTCGTTTTATCTGCTGGCAATACTGAAGACGAGGCAGCATGGAGTGCGTACCCCGATAGTTTGACCACAAATCGCGTCCGTGATCCAGGGCAAGCATGGAACGCACTCACGGTTGGGGCGTACACAAACAAAGTTGCCATATCTGAAGCCGATGCTCAGCATTACCAGCCCATCGCTGGGGTCGGTGGACTTAGTCCATATACGACCACCTCCGGAGATTGGGATCAAGCATGGCCTTTGAAGCCGGATGTGGTGTTTGAGGGGGGGAATGCTGGGAAAAGTGATTTAGGGTCTGCAGGTATTTCTAGTCTTCATTTGTTAACGACAAATAACTTACCTGTCGAGCGGATGTTTACTACGACAAACGCAACGAGCGCGGCCTCCGCTTTGGCTGCCCGAATGGCGGCGCAGATCATGAAGTCCTATCCTGCGCTGCGTCCGGAAACCGTTCGCGGTCTGATCGTGCATTCGGCCGAGTGGACTGATGCGATGCGGGGGGCTTATCTGCCGGCGCATGGCACGCCAAACAAGTCAGATCACATTCACCTCATCCGTCATTGCGGATGGGGTGCTCCGAATCTCGACCGCGCACTGTGGAGTGCTGGCAATTCACTCACATTAATTGCTGAGGATCTTGTGCGCCCCTATAAAAAAGATAAAGGAAAGATGGCAAGTCGACATATGAATTTGCACTCATTGCCTTGGCCTAAAGATCAGCTACAAGCACTTCCTCCTGCTACTAAAGTAGAGCTTCGAATTACGCTTTCATATTTCATCGAGCCTAATCCTTCAGCCCGTGGAACCGCATCAAAATTTCACTATCCTTCCCATCGCCTTCGCTTTGATGTTCAGCGTCCGCTGGATCCAACTACCGAAGATTTTGTCGCTCGTATTAACGCTGCAGTCGAAAACGATCATGAGGATGGTGGGGACGCGGCCGACTCAAAGGATCCTCACTGGATTTTGGGGGAGAGGAAGCGGCACCGAGGCTCACTCCATCAAGATGTTTGGGTCGGAACCGCAGCTGAGTTGGCCAGTCGCGGCTTTATCGCCGTATATCCCGCGATGGGCTGGTGGCGGACTCGCCAGGCGCAAGAGCGGTATGATCTTCCTGCTCGCTATAGCCTCATCGTTTCAATAAGAACACCCGAAACTGAGGTGGATCTTTACACTCCGGTAGCACAGCAGATTGAACTTCAAGCTGGGGTACCTGTTGAGGTGGCCGTATAACTACTTGATCATCAAGTAGTTGGTGACTGGCTGTAGTTTGTTTCTGAATTCTCCCGGTACTATCCCTGCCCACTCCCGAAACGCCCGAATAAAACTCTTCTCATTCCGAAACCCCGAAGCCTCCGCCACCTGCTTGATCGGCTTTGAGGTTCGCAGCAATAACTCCTTCGCCTTCTCAAACCGCACTTCATCCTTAAGCTGCTGCAGCGAAGCCCCTTCTTCCTGAAGCTGTCGGTGCAACGAGCGCGCAGACATATTCAGCGCGGTCGCCAAAGTCTCCGCATTGTGCGAAGCCACCGCAGGATTCGCCAGTGCCTGCCGCACCTGTTCCACCAACAATCTGTCTCGCCGGTACTGCAGCACCGTGAGCGGCAGGGCGCGCTGCAGCATTTGCTGCAAAGCCTTTTCATCACGGCGCAGCGGCAAGCCCAGGTAGCGCGCGTCAAACCGGATCTCTGCCTGCGCGGCGTTGAACTGCAGCGGCCCGGGGAACATCAGCCCATAGGCCTCCACATGCGGTGGCGCGGCAAACGGAAATCTCGCGCCTTGCAGCGGAATGCGCGAATCCACATACCAGCAGGCCAGGCCATGGATATTGCGCAGCACGTGAACCAAAGCAAACTCACCGACCTGGCCGGGGTCTTTTTCTTCGACCGTGATGGCGGCGGTGTCGCCGGAGGTGGTGACGCGCAGGGTGATGTCGTCGGCAATCAGTGCGTGGTGGCGGCACCAGCGTTTCAGGGCCACGCCCAGGTTGGGTGAGCTGATGGATGCGCGGGCCAGCATGCCGTAGCTGCCCCAGGGCAGTTTGCGGCTGAAGGCACCCAGGCCTTCGTCGTTCAGTTCCTGCATGGCGGCGCCTGAAAGCAGCTCCATCTGGCGGGCGGTGATGTGGGCACTGGCTTGCTTGAGATGGGTTGGCGTGATCTGTGCCAGTTTCAGGGCGTCGGCCGGGCTTTGGCCGCGGCGCTTGTAGGCGACCGCAATGCTTCTGGCAAAGGCCATGGGCGTGGCGGCTTTGGGCGGATTGGTGGGCCTTGTGGCGGCTTTCGTGGGCATGGCGGTAATTTTCCGCGCACGTGGCAGGATTTGCAACCTCGTTGGCTGTGTGGATGGGGCGGGTTTTCGCTAAGCTGGCTCTTTAGCGCTAATCTGGCGCTAAGGTAGGGCCCACGCGCCCGAAGGTCTGGCGCAGGCCAGCCCCGTTTCAGCGCCTTTCACCCGTATTTCAGGAATTGCCATGCCCGCTCTGGAGACAAAACTCAACGCCCGTTCTGCCGACTTTCAGGCCAATGCCGCCGCCATGCAGGCGCAGGTAGACGACCTGAACGCGCAAGTCGCCAAGGCCGCCTTGGGCGGCGGTGAGGCCACGCGGGCGCGGCATGTGTCGCGCGGCAAGCTGCTGCCGCGTGACCGCGTGCAGATGCTGCTGGACCCGGGCACGCCTTTCCTCGAGCTCGGCCCCCTGGCCGCCAAAGACATGTACCCCGACCGTGACGGCACCGACAGCGCACCCTGCGCGGGTGTCATCACCGGCATCGGCCGCGTCAATGGGGTCGACTGCATGATCGTGTGCAACGACGCCACGGTCAAAGGCGGCACCTACTACCCGATGACGGTGAAAAAGCATTTGCGCGCGCAGGAAGTGGCGATGCAGAACAACCTCACCTGCATCTACCTGGTCGATTCGGGCGGCGCCAACCTGCCGAATCAAGACGACGTGTTTCCTGATCGCGACCACTTTGGCCGCATCTTTTATAACCAGGCCAACATGAGCGCGCAGGGCATTGCGCAGATTGCCGTGGTCATGGGCAGCTGCACGGCCGGCGGCGCGTACGTGCCGGCCATGAGCGACGAAACCATCATCGTCAAGAACCAGGGCACCATCTTTCTGGGCGGCCCGCCGCTGGTGAAGGCGGCCATTGGCGAAATCGTTTCAGCGGAAGATCTGGGCGGTGGAGATGTGCACACGCGCCTTTCAGGCGTGGCAGACCACCTGGCGCAAAACGACGCGCATGCGCTGGCCCTGGCCCGCCAGGCGGTGGCCAGCCTCAACAAGACCAAGCGCTTCGACCAGGCCCTGCGCACACCGGTGCCGCCGCTGCACAGCCCGCAAGAGCTGCATGGCGTGATTCCGGTGGACCCGAAAAAGCCGTATGACGTGCGCGAGGTGATTGCCCGCATCGTGGACGGCAGCGAGTTCCATGAGTTCAAGGCGCGCTTTGGCCCCACGCTGGTCTGCGGCTTTGCGCACATTGAGGGCATGCCGGTCGGCATCATCGCCAACAACGGCATTCTGTTCAGCGAATCAGCCCAGAAGGGCGCGCACTTTATCGAGCTGTGCTGCCAGCGCAAGGTGCCGCTGGTGTTTCTGCAGAACATCACCGGCTTCATGATCGGCCGCAAATACGAAGCCGAAGGCATTGCCCGCCACGGCGCCAAGATGGTGACGGCCGTGGCCACGGCCCAGGTGCCCAAATTCACCGTGATCATTGGCGGCAGCTACGGCGCCGGCAACTACGGCATGTGCGGCCGGGCGTATTCGCCGCGCTTCTTGTGGATGTGGCCGAACGCGCGCATCTGCGTCATGGGCGGCGAGCAGGCCGCCGGCGTGCTGGCCACCGTGAAGCGCGACGCGATTGAAGCCAAGGGCGGCAGCTGGAGCGCCGAAGAAGAGGCCACCTTCAAGCAGCCGGTGCTGGACCAGTTTGGCCAGCAGTCGCACCCGTATTACTCCACCGCGCGCGGCTGGGACGACGGCGTGATTGACCCGGCGGATACGCGGCGTGTACTGGCGCTGGGGCTGTCGGCCACGCTCAATCAGCCCATCCCGGATACGAAGTTTGGCGTGTTCCGCATGTAAGCCTGCGGAGCGAATAAAGACCATGAACACCTACGTCATTCTGAGCATACGGAAATCGTGTGGGAAAGAAATGGCCAAAAAGGTATTGACGTGAAACAGTATCGACTTTGGCCCTTCCTGTTATGTGCCGCAATGCTTGTCACCACCGGCACCGCGCAGGCTCGCTTGCGTGAAGACCAGTTCGACTTGCCGGTGAAGGTGGTCGACGCGTACGGCAAGACGATCGAGCACACCATCAAGGTGACCGTCTTCTCTGACGGCGTGAATCCCTGGCCGGCCCCGGTGCTGGTGCTCAACCACGGGCGTGCTGTCGAGCCGGAAGACCGGGTGAAAGTCGGGCGGGCACGGTTCAGCAACGCGTCGAAGTTTTTTGTCCAGCGCGGCTTTATCGTCGCCGTACCGACACGTATCGGCTACGGCGTGAGCGGTGGCGAGGACGTGGAATACAGCGGTGCCTGTAATCGCAAGAACTATCCACCGGGCTATGCGGCTGCGGCTGCGCAGACTCTGGCGGTGCTTGAGGCCGTGCGGCAACGTCCGGACGCTGCGAAGAACCGGGCTGTTGTGATGGGGCAATCGTACGGCGGAACTACGGCGGCTACCGTCGCTGCGCTCAACCCGCCGGGTGTGCAGGCCAGCATTAATTTCGCCGGAGGCGGGGGAGGCAACCCCAAAACCCACCCGCAACAACCCTGCCAGCCGCAAATGCTGGAACGCCTGTTTCGCGACTACGGGGCAACGGCGCGCATCCCCATGCTCTGGGTCTATACCGAAAACGACATGTACTCTGGCCC
Source organism: Polaromonas sp. P1_F6 (assembly GCF_056405695.1). Lineage (NCBI taxonomy): Bacteria > Pseudomonadati > Pseudomonadota > Betaproteobacteria > Burkholderiales > Comamonadaceae > Polaromonas > Polaromonas sp. P1_F6. The sequence goes on along the minus strand of NZ_JBFUBQ010000004.1, from coordinate 62,442 downwards.
GAAGCTGCCAAGGGAGTGGTTCGACGCCTATGTGGCTGCGGGTGGCAAGGCCGAGATGACGCAATACCCTCCGCATGGCGAAGACGGGCACAGCCTGTTTTCCCGCTTTCCCGAGGTGTGGCAGCCGCGGGTTGCCGAGTTTCTTGATACCGTGGGCTTTAGCAAGCCAGCCGGAAAGGACAAATGAGATGAATCATCTGAACATCCAGATCGAGGCGCTGGTGGCGACCGTCACACTGAACCGCCCCGACGTGCGCAATGCTTTCAACCAGGAGGTCATTGCCGAGATGACCCAGGCTTTTGTCGAGCTGGGCATGCACGACGAGGTGCGCTGCGTTGTGCTGGCGGCCAACGGCCCGGCCTTTTGCGCAGGTGCCGACCTGAACTGGATGCGCAGCATGGCCGACTACACCCATGCGCAAAACCTGGAAGACGCGGGCCGCCTGGCGACCATGCTGCAGGCTGTTTATGAATGCCCCAAGCCGGTGGTTGCCCGCATACAGGGCGACGTGTATGCCGGTGGCATGGGCCTGGTGGCGGCTTGCGACATGGCTGTGTCGGTGGACACGGCAGGGTATTGCCTCAGTGAGGTGAAGCTGGGCCTGATACCCGCCACCATCAGCCCGTATGTGATTCGCGCCATGGGCGCGCGGGCCGCGCACCGTTACTTCCTCACGGCCGAGCGTTTTGATGCGGCGGAGGCCTTGCGCATTGGTTTTGTTCATGAAGTGGTGGCGGCCGACGTACTGGACGCCAAGGTGGCCGAGATGGTGAAGGCCCTTGTCAACGCCGGCCCGGAGGCCGTGAAGCTGTGCAAACAACTGGTGCAGGACGTGGGCGGCCAGCCCATCACGCCGGACCTGGTGCAGATGACGGTGGAAAGCATTGCCGATGTGCGCGTGAGCCCGGAAGGGCGTGAGGGGGTTCAATCCTTCCTGCAAAAACGCAAGCCCTCGTGGCTGCCTTCAAAACCCGAATGACGCCATGAACACGCTGGACACCGCACAACTGATTGCTCTCGCCGGTGCATTGGGCTGGGCCAGTGGTGTGCGCCTGTACCTTGTCGTGCTGCTGACCGGTCTGGCCGGCTTTATGGGCTGGGTAGAGCTTCCGCAGGGCCTGCACCTGCTGTCCAACCCGGTGGTGCTGGGCATCAGTGGCTTCATGGTGTTCATTGAATTTTTTGCCGACAAAATTCCGGGTCTTGATTCGCTGTGGGATGTGGTGCACGGCGTGATCCGCATCCCTGCGGGTGCGGCGCTGGCCGCCGCCGTGTTTGGCGCTGACAACGGCCTCGGCGCGTTGGTAGCGGCGCTGCTGGGCGGCACATTGGCCGCTACCAGCTTTGCCGCCAAGGCCACCACGCGCGCAGCCATCAACACCTCGCCCGAGCCTTTCAGCAATATTGGCGCCTCGCTGGTCGAAGACTCGCTGGTGCCGGCCGGCCTGTGGCTGGCGATTGCCCACCCGCTGGTGTTTGTGGTGGTGCTGGCTTTGGTGCTGGCGCTCAGCATCTGGCTGATCCGCGTTTGCTGGCGGTTCCTGCGTCAGCTGTTTATCCGCGTGGCCCGCATCTTCAGCGGGCGGCCCGACCCCGGCACCACTTCCGCATTTACCTTGAAGTCTCCTTTCTCAAAGAACGACCATGTTTAAAAAAATTCTTATTGCCAACAGAGGCGAGATCGCTTGCCGCGTTGCAGCAACTGCGCGCCGCATGGCCATTCAATCTGTCGCGGTGTATTCCGATGCCGATGCGGGTGCGAAGCATGTTGGCTTTTGCGACGAGGCTGTGCACATCGGCGGTAGCGCACCCAAAGACAGCTATCTGCGCTGGGAACGCATCATTGAAGCGGCCAAAGCCACGGGCGCCGAGGCAATCCACCCGGGGTATGGTTTTCTGAGCGAGAACGAGGAATTTGCCCAGGCCTGTGCCGACGCAGGGCTGGTCTTTATCGGCCCACCGGCGTCGGCCATCAAGGCCATGGGCCTGAAGGCCGAGTCCAAACAGCTGATGGAAAAAGCCGGCGTACCGCTGGTGCCCGGCTACCACGGCAGCGATCAGGACCCGGCGCTGCTCAAACGCGAGGCTGACCGCATTGGCTACCCGGTGCTGATCAAGGCCAGCGCAGGCGGCGGCGGCAAGGGCATGCGCGCTGTCGACAAGACGGAAGACTTCGACGCCGCTTTGGCATCGTGCAAACGCGAGGCCATCAACAGCTTTGGTGATGACGCGGTGCTGGTGGAAAAATATGCCCAGCGCCCGCGCCACATCGAAATCCAGGTGTTCGGCGACACGCATGGCAATTACGTTTACCTGTTTGAGCGCGACTGCTCGGTGCAGCGCCGCCACCAGAAGGTGCTGGAAGAGGCGCCAGCGCCCGGCATGACGGAAGCCATGCGCAAGCAGATGGGTGAGGCCGCTGTGGCCGCTGCGCGTGCTGTGAATTACGTGGGCGCGGGTACGGTGGAATTCATTGTTGAGCAGCGCGCAGATGGCTCCATGAATTTTTTCTTTATGGAAATGAACACACGACTGCAGGTGGAGCACCCGGTGACCGAAGCCATCACCGGCCTTGACCTGGTGGAGTGGCAACTGCGCGTGGCCTCAGGCGAAAAACTGCCGCTGGCGCAAGAGCAACTGCGAATCCACGGCCATGCCATCGAAGCGCGCATCTGCGCCGAAACGCCCGACAACAACTTTCTGCCTGCTACCGGCACACTGCATGTCTACAAGAAGCCGGTGCATACGGCGTTTGAAAGAGGACAGGTCCGGGTGGATGACGGCGTGCGCGAAGGCGACGCGATTTCGCCGTATTACGACTCCATGGTGGCCAAGCTCATCGTGCATGGCGCCACGCGCGAAGAAGCGCTGGCCCGGCTGGACGACGCGCTGGCGCAGACCCGCATCGTCGGCCTGAGCACCAATGTGCAGTTCTTGCGCTATGTGGTGCGCAGCCCGTCGTTTGCCAAAGCCAACCTCGACACCGCGCTGATCCAGCGCGAAGAAGCTGTGCTCTTCAGGCAGGAGCCGGTGGGCCTGGCCATGGCGGGTGCGGCGGCGGTGGCCAAAGCCCTGCTGGATGAGCGGGCCCTGGAAGGCGCAGACCCTTTCAGCCGCCGCGATGGCTGGCGCTCGCATGGTGTGATGGAGCGCCGCTTTGAGTTTGAATTTCACGGCGAACCCGCCAAGGCAACGCTTGCCTATCTGCACGACGGTGCGCTGCGCCTCACGATGGGCGAGGCATCGGGCCCGCTGGTGTTTGCCGAAACCGCCCAGGGCATTGACGTGCAGTTTGCCGGCCAGCGCATGACGGCTGCCGTGTATGCCCAGGGCGAGCTGGACCATGTGTTCACCGCCAAAGGCGCCACGCAAATCCTTTCCATCGACCTGCTGGCCCATGCGGGTGAAGCGCAGGCCGAAGGCGGCCGCCTCACGGCGCCCATGCCGGGCAAGGTGGTGTCGTTTGCCGTCAAGGCCGGTGACAAGGTGAGCAAGGGCCAGCCGCTGGCAGTGATGGAAGCCATGAAGATGGAGCACACCATTGCCGCGCCGGCCGATGGTGTAGTGCAGGAGTTGCTGTATGCGCCGGGCGACCAGGTGAGCGAGGGTTCGGAATTGTTGAAAATAGCCGTTTGATTTTTACTTTGCTTTGATTCAAACGGGATTTTCTTCATGCGCATCAGTTTTTGCTGTTCCGATATCAAACCCCAGCCTTGGGTAGACGGCCTGAAGGCCGAGTTTCCCGATGCGCAGGTGGAGTTGTGGTCCGCCGGCGCGGCGCCGGCCGACTACGCGGTGGTCTGGGCGCCGCCCCAGCAGTTCTTTGACGAGCAGCCAAAGCTCAAAGGCATCTTCAACATTGGCGCCGGTGTCGATGCGCTGATGAAGCTGCGGCTGCCAGCCGGCGTACCGGTGGTGCGGCTGGACGATGCCGGCATGTCCGTGCAGATGGCCGAGTTTGTGTGCCATGCGGTGATTCGCCACTTTCGCGAGCTCGATGGTTATGAGGCCGATATTGCCGAAGGCAAGTGGTCGTACCGCAAGCCGCGCCTGCGCACCGACTACCCCATTGGCGTGATGGGCCTGGGCGTGCTGGGCGAGCGCGTCGGCCGCGCGCTGGCGCAGTTTGACTTCCCGGTCAATGGCTGGAGCCGGTCGCCCAAGACGATTGAGGGCGTGCAGTGTTTTTCGGGCGATGCGGGCGGGCAGGGTTTTCAGGATTTCCTGGCGGCCAGCCGCATCCTGGTGTGCCTGCTTCCGCTGACGTCTGAAACGCGGGGCATCATGAACCTGGACACGCTGTCGCGGTTGCGGCCGGGCGGCTATGTCATCAACGTGGCGCGCGGCAGCCACCTGGTCGATGGCGACCTGATCACGCTGATCGACAACGGCCACCTGGCGGGCGCCACGCTGGATGTGTTTCACACCGAGCCGTTACCGGCAGACCACCCTTTCTGGAAACACCCGAAGGTCACGGTAACCCCGCACACCTCGGCCCGCACGTTGCGCGAGGAAAGCATCACCCAGATTGCGGGCAAGGTGCGTGCCGTCGAACGCGGGGAGCGGGTTGCTGGTATTGTTGATCCACTGCGTGGCTATTGAAGTGACCGTTGAAGCGCAGGCCCCGGAGTTTCATTGATGCCATCGTCCACATCTCACCGCCTGCTCAGTGTTTTGGGCTGGTTGTTGCTGGTGCCTAGCGGGCTGACAGCCCTGGCAGCGGCCTGGCTGCTGGCCTCAAGCCTGGGCCTTGGCAGCGACACCCGCACGGTAGCCGGGCGGGTGGTGGGACATGAAGCTTCCCGCCTGAAGCTCAGCACGGGCCAGAAAAGCATTGTCGAATTTTCCGCGCACGATGGCCGTACCCTGCGTGTGGCTGATCCGCTGGTGCGCCAGGGCGGCGCCGTCCATAAAGTGGGTGAGGCCGTGAAGGTGCGTTATCCGGTGGCAGATCCGGTGCAGGCCCAGATCGTGGGGTCGGTGCTGGTGCAGGGCTTTATCGGTGGGGTTCTTTTGGTGTTCAGTGCGCTGGGTGTGCTGGCCGGTTGGCTGCTTTTGTGGTTGCGCCCGCGCGGTGCGGCACCTGCGGCCGCCTGATACTTGAAATCGAATACGGAAAAACCATGTCCTTGCCCTCCAAAGTCAAAATTGTCGATGTCGGCCCGCGCGACGGCTTGCAAAATGAAAAAGCCCAGGTGCCTGCCGCCGTAAAGATCGAGCTGGTGCACCGCCTGCAGGATGCGGGCCTGACCGAGATTGAGGTGACCAGTTATGTGTCGCCCAAGTGGGTGCCGCAGATGGCCGATAACGCCGAGGTGATGGCGGGCATCAAACGCAAGCCCGGTGTGCGCTATTCGGTGCTGACGCCCAACATGAAAGGCTTTGAAGCCGCGATTGCGACGCCGCGCGAACTGTGGCCCGACGAGATCGTGGTGTTCGGCGCGGCCAGCGAGGCTTTCAGCCAGAAGAACATCAACTGCTCGATCACCGAAAGCATTGAGCGCTTTCGCCCCGTGGTCGAGGCCGCGCGTGAAAAAGGAATCTATGTGCGAGGCGCGATGTCCTGCACCGTGGGCTGCCCCTATGAAGGCGACATTGCGCCTGAACGTGTGGACATGCTCGCCGGCCTGATGAAGGGCATAGGCGTGCAGCATGTGGGTGTGGCCGACACGATTGGCGTGGGCACGCCGCTCAAGGTGCAGCGTGCCATGGAGGCGACGCTCAAACATTTCGACATCAACGATGTCTCCGGGCATTTTCACGATACCTACGGCCAGGCACTGGGCAATACGCTGATGGCATTGCAGATGGGCGTATGGCAATACGACACCTCATCGGCCGGCCTGGGCGGCTGCCCGTTTGCCAAGGGCGCGACGGGCAATGTGGCGACCGAAGATGTCGTATACATGCTGCATGGCATGGGCATTGAGACGGGCATTGACCTGGACAAGCTCATTGATGCGGGAAAATTCATCAGCGATTTTCTGGGGCGCAAGCCGAACTCCCGCGCGGCAACCGCGCTTCTTAACAAACGAATGAATTGACATGTGTGGCGCTGAATTGAAATCGTTACCGGAAGGCGTGCAGCGGGTTGCCGCAGTGCTGCTGGACAGCGGCCACCTGCATGCACCCGTCATGCTCGACGATGCCGCGCGCACCGCGCAGCAGGCGGCCGATGCATTGGGTGTGCAGGTGGGCCAGATTGCCAAGAGCATTATTTTTCGCCGCAAGTCCGACGATGCCGCCGTGCTGGTGGTGACGTCCGGCGACCAGCGGGTCGATGAAAAAAAGGTCGAGGCCATGGTGTGTATCGATGGCAAGCGCCTGGCACGGGCCGATGCGGAGTTTGTGAAGGCGCGCACGGGGTTCTCCATAGGCGGTGTGTCGCCGCTGGCGCATGCCACGCCCTCCGTGACGCTGATTGACCGCTCGCTGTTCCGCTTTGAAACCGTGTGGGCGGCCGCGGGCCATCCGCATGCGGTGTTCCAGCTGTCGCCGCAGGAGCTTGAGCTGCTGACGGGCGCACCGGTGGCGGACTTTGCGGTGAATGTGGACGAAGACAAACTGGCGAGGAAGCACGCGATCGAACTGGTGTCCCTGCGCGCGGCCACACTCGACGATGAGCCGGACGTTCCGTCGCCCTGCATTTCCGTGTGCCGCATGAATTCGACTTCGGGCCTGTGCGAAGGCTGCTTTCGCACGCGCGATGAAATTGCGCAGTGGAGTGGGGCCGACGACACCGCAAAGCGCCATATCTGGACATCCATAGGGCAGCGCATGGCTGCGATGCAGCCATGACCGGCGAGAACACAACGATGAAGCCGGCAGCCGGTGATGCACCCGCGATCAAGCACATCACATGCTACTTCGACGTCATTTCGCCCTATGCCTTTTTGGCTTTTGAGCGCCTTCCAGAAGCGCTGAAGGGTGTGAGCTACAGCGTGGCGTACACGCCGGTGCTGTTCGCGGGCATGCTCAAGCACTATGGCCAGCTGGGCCCTGCGGAGATCGCCCCCAAACGCGACTGGACCTACCGGCAGGTGTTGTGGCTGGCGCACAGCCTGGGTATCGCGATGAAGATGCCGGTCAGCCACCCCTTCAACCCATTGCCCTTGCTGCGCCTGGCTGTGGCCTGCGGCCCCGAGGGGCATGGTGGCACGCCCAACCGCTATGCGTGCGAAACCATCTTTCGTCATGTCTGGGGCGAAGGCGGTGAAGCCGGCGATGCGGCCCGTTACGAAGCGCTGCTCAAGCAGCTTGCGCCGGTACGCGATGTGCAGGACGATGGCGTGAAGGCGCAGCTTAAAAGCAATACGGAAGCGGCGATTGCCAAGGGCGTTTTTGGCGTGCCGGCGTTTGAGGTGGACGGCAAAATTTTCTGGGGCCTGGATGCGTTGCCGATGCTGCGCGAGTACCTGCTCGGCAGCCCCTGGTTTGATGGTGATGGCTGGAATGCCGTGTGTAAGGTTGCGACGGGCATCAAACGCGGGGCCTAAGAAGGTTTTAAGCGTTTTCCCTGAGGTGCTTCGCATGCTGAAAAGTTCTTCAAGGGTTTCCCCTTGACTTGTCAGCCAAGCATAAGTTTCGTGAAAGCTCCTGTTAGTTTCACGTCAGAGCTAGGTCAGGCACAACCAAAATAATGAAGGTAGCTTCCATACCGGAAGTCTCATTATTTTGGAGACAACATCATGGCAACAGCCGTCGACAACAGGCCGATGACAGCCGAGCAGAAGAAGGTGATTTTCGCCTCCTCGCTCGGCACCGTATTTGAGTGGTACGACTTCTATCTCTACGGTTCATTGGCAGCCATCATTGCCAAGCAGTTCTTCAGCGGACTGGATGCAGGCTCTGCCTTCATCTTTGCGCTGCTCGCTTTTGCAGCCGGCTTCATCGTGCGCCCCTTCGGCGCGCTGGTGTTCGGCCGCCTGGGCGACATGATCGGCCGCAAGTACACCTTCCTGGTCACCATCGTGATCATGGGCTTGTCGACCTTCATCGTCGGCCTCTTGCCCAACTACGCATCCATCGGTGTCGCCGCTCCGGTGATCCTGATTGCCCTGCGCATGCTGCAAGGCCTGGCGCTCGGCGGTGAATACGGCGGTGCAGCTGTCTATGTGGCCGAGCACTCGCCACAGGGCAAGCGCGGTGCCTATACCTCCTGGATCCAGACCACAGCCACGCTGGGCCTGTTCCTGAGTCTGCTGGTCATCCTGGGTGTGCGTACCGCCATGGGCGAAGTCGCATTCGCCGACTGGGGCTGGCGCATTCCGTTCATCGTCTCCATCCTGCTGCTGGCCGTGTCGGTCTACATCCGGTTGTCGATGAACGAATCTCCTGCCTTCCAGAAAATGAAGGCTGAGGGCAAGACCTCCAAGGCACCCTTGTCCGAGTCTTTCGGCCAGTGGAAAAACCTGAAGATCGTGATCCTGGCGCTGATCGGCCTGACCGCCGGCCAGGCTGTGGTGTGGTACTCCGGCCAGTTCTACGCGCTGTTCTTCCTGACGCAGGCGCTCAAGGTCGACGGCCCCACGGCCAACATCCTGGTGGCTTATTCGCTGATCCTGGGTACGCCTTTCTTCGTGATCTTCGGAACGCTGTCCGACAAGATCGGCCGCAAGCCCATCATCATGGCCGGCTGCCTGCTGGCTGTGGTCACCTACTTCCCCGTGTTCACTGCGCTGACCAAAGCCGCCAACCCTGACCTGGCCGCGGCACAAGCCAAGAACAAGGTGGTTGTGACCGCCGATCCGAAAGAGTGCTCGTTCCAGTTCAACCCGACCGGCACCGTCAAGTTCACCAGCTCTTGCGACATCGCCAAGCAGGTGCTGGCAGGCGCTTCGGTGAGCTATGACAACGTCGCAGCACCCGCCGGCACCGTGGCCACCATCAAGATCGGCGAAACCGCCATCCCCAGCTACAACGCCAAGGGCCTGAGCGCCGACGACGCCAAGAAGAAGGACGCCGAGTTCAAGAAAGCGGTCGCGGACGACCTGAAGGCTGCCGGCTACCCGAGCAAGGCTGATCCAGCCAAGGTCGACAAGGTCATGGTCACGGTCATCCTGTTCTATCTGGTGCTGCTGGTCACCATGGTGTACGGCCCGATCGCCGCCATGCTGGTGGAGCTGTTCCCGACGCGCATCCGCTACACCTCCATGAGCCTGCCGTACCACATCGGTAACGGCTGGTTCGGTGGCTTGCTTCCCACCACGGCTTTTGCCATCGTGGCGCAGACCGGCAATATGTACAACGGCCTCTGGTACCCGATCATCGTCGCCGCCATGACGCTGGTGGTTGGCACCTTGTTCATCAAGGAAACCAAGGACGTGGATATTTACGCCAACGACTGATGGGTATTTGCGCCGGTGCGGGCCAGGAGCCCGCACCGGCCTTTTCAGGCTGAAAAGCCTTGTGTTTTTTACGGGCCCTCGTCATCCATTTGCCGGGGGCTTTTTTTTGGGAGAAAGAAAGATGTGGAAAATTGTTGTGGGTTTTATCGTGATTGCCGGGCTGGCATTATTTCTGTTGAACAAGGGCGGCGATATTGATCTGAGTGGTGAAAAACATGGTGCTTCGCGGCTGGATGTACCTGTTGTTGCGGCTGCTTTTGGGGTTGATGCGGGCGGTTGAGTGAAGGGATCAGGCTGGCAGCGCGTGGCGCATTCGCAGGCAGGACAGTGCCGCGACATGCCCGAAATAGGTGCGGCGCAGGTAAAAATGAGGTAAATTGAATTAACAGAGACAAAACAAGCCATTACAGCGTCTCTGAATATCAAGCACCGCATGGTGGCGCCCTCGCGCATTTACTGGAGACCAGCCGATGATTTACACCAAGACGGAAGCCGGCCAGACCGCCGTACAGAACCGAACCGTCGCATTGACCCCCCGGCAGCGCTCTGCCTTTATCATGTTTGACGGCAAACGCAGCATGGCCGATGTGGTCAAGGCCACCTCAGGATTCGGCGTAACCGCAGAAGACATCAACCACCTGATTTCGCTGGGCCTGCTGGCGCCGCTGGCAGTGCAGCCGCCTGCCGAGCCAGCCCCTGAGGTGTCGGCGCACAACGCCGACGGCAGTCCCACCCTGAATGCACAAGAGCATTATTCAAGGGCCTATCCCATCGCCACACGGTTGACGGCCGCCTTGGGCCTTCGGGGTTTCAGGTTGAACCTGGCGGTGGAAGCCGCAGGCGATATCGACAAGCTCAAGGAACTGGCACCCAAGATCAAGGACGCTGTAGGCCCCGAGAAGTTCAAGGAACTTGAGCAGGCTCTGTACGGCTGAGCAAACCCGTACGGCTTGGCGCCGCAGGTGTGCGAATTCGCAAGCAGGGGCCGCGATCCGGCTATGCCGGGCGCAAGGCGCCCGTCCCCCCACAGGGGGAGGTGACGCTACACGAAGTGAGCGTCGGCAGGGGGTATCTTCAAACCTGCATGGCTTGGCCGCGGGTCTGCGAATTCGCAAGCAGGGGCCGCGATCCGGCTATGCCGGGCGCAAGGCGCCTGTCCCCCTGGGGGGAGGTGACGCTACACGAAGTGAGCGTCGGCAGGGGGGATTCTCTTTCCAAGCAGGGGCCGCGATCCGGCTATGCCGGGCGCAAGGCGCCTGTCCCCCTGGGGGGAGGTGACGCTACACGAAGTGAGCGTCGGCAGGGGGGGTGCTATTTATCTCTTGAATTTTCCATCGGTGCCGATGATGGACAGATCGGCAAAGTCCAGCCCGGTATGGTCTTCGGGGCTGTAGCTCACCTCAAGCCCGCCGATATCCAGCTTGCGCATGCCTTCCAGCGCGGCCTGGAGTTTCTCGCGCGTGGGTTTGGCGCCTGCCCGGCGCAAACCCTCCACCAACACCTTTGCGGCGGCAAAACCTTCCAGCATCGCGGGGCTCACGTCGGCTTGCCCCTTGGCCTTGGCCAGCTCTTGTGCCTCCTTCACCATGGGAAAGGCGATGGAGCGCTCATACGGAAACACCTGCGTGACGATCACGCCGCGGGCGTTGTCGCCCAGGCTTTTCACAAAGCCGCCCGAGGCATTGTTCGAAAGCGTCACGATTTGCGCCGTAGAGCCACCCGCGCGGAAGGCCTTGATGCCGTCGACCACAGCCTGCCCTGAGGCCACCATGATGACGGCCTGCGCATTGGACTGGTAAACCTTGGGTGCGATGGGTCCGAAGTCGGGTTTGGAGCGGTCGAATTTTTCCAGTACAGCGGGCTGCAGCTTGGCAGTCGTCAGCCCTTTTTGCGCACCCGTCACGCCGTCAGCGCCGAAGCTGTCGTCGGCATACACGATGCCGATACGCGTGATGCCCATGGAATGCAGGTGGGTGACCGCCTTCTCGGCTTCACGCTGGTAGGTGGCGCGTACGTTGAACACATGTTTTTTGACGGGCTGGTGCAGCACCATGGCGCCGGTGGAGGGGCCAACCAGCGGCACGCCGTTCTTGTCGAGCAGCGGGATGATGGCTTCGGTATGGGGTGTGCCGCGCGTCAGGAACATGGCCAGCACGTTTTGTTCTTCAATCAGCTTGCGTGCGTTTTCGACTGCCAGCTTGGGATCGAACTTGTCGTCGAGTGACACCAGCTCAATCTTTTGCCCGCCCACACCGCCCTTGGCATTGACGGCGTCGATGTAGAGCTTGGCGCCTTCCGTGGTTTCCTTGACGCCGGCGCCCACGGCACCGGTGAACCCCGCGGTTTGCCCGACAAGGAGTTGCGCATGGCTGGCCTGGGCCACGGCCACCATCGCGATGGCGGCGCACCATCTGCTGAGTTTTGTCATGTTGTTCACAGTGTTTCCATCCGGGGTGAAATGATGTATCCATAAGTGAAGCATGAAAGCGCAAAAAATGCGATCAGGAAAACCAGAAGCCGCCCTAATTGGCGTAGCAAAAAGTGTGCAAAAAGGACATTAATCCCTACGCCCTGCACAGCCGGTTGCCCTGTCTAGAATGTTTGACCTCTTCAGGAAAGACTGCACTCATGTCCCAGGGAATCATCCGCATTCGCGGCGCGCGCCAGCACAACCTCAAAAACCTCGATCTGGATATTCGCACCGGTGAAATGACGGTCGTCACCGGCCCCAGCGGCTCGGGCAAATCTTCCCTGGTGTTCGATACCTTGTTTGCCGAAGGCCAGCGCCGTTATGTGGAAACCTTCTCTGCCTATGCGCGGCAGTTCCTGGATCGCATGGACAAGCCGGCCGTCGACAAGGTGGAAGGCGTGCCGCCCGCCATCGCCATCGACCAGACCAACCCGGTGCGCAGCTCGCGCTCCACCGTGGGCACCATGACGGAGCTCAACGACCACCTGAAGCTGCTCTACGCGCGCGCCGCGCAGCTCTTCGACAAGCAGACTGCGCAGAACGTGCGCCACGACACACCCGAATCGATTTACGCCGAACTGATGGCACGCACCAAAGAGGGCGACCCACGCGTCGTGCTGACCTTCCCGGTCGAACTGCCCGGCAACACCAGTGCCGAACAGGTCGAGCAGTGGCTCTCTGTCAGCGGCTTTACACGCGTTCATGCCCAGCGCGACGTCGCCACGCCCGCCGGTCCGCACAAGTTGCTGGATGTGGTGGCAGACCGCTTTCGCACGCACGCAGTGGAAAAAGCCCGGGTCATGGAAGCCATCGAGACCGCGCTTAAACGCGGCGGCAGGCTCAATATCTATGTGCAGCACGCTGAGGACGGTCAGCCCGATGTCATGTGGCGTTTCTCCACCGGCCTGCATTGCCCCGACAGCGACTTGCGCTACACCAACCCCACGCCTTCGCTGTTCTCCTTCAACTCGGCCATGGGCGCGTGCGAAACCTGCCGCGGCTTTGGCCGTGTCATCGGCGTTGACTACGGCCTGGTGATTCCCAACGACAAACTCACCCTGCGCGCCGGCGCGATCAAGACCATCCAGACCCCGGCCTGGAAAGAAGCGCAGGACGACCTGCTGCGCCACGCCGAAGCGGCCGGCGTTCCGCGCGACACGCCCTGGTACAAGCTCACGCCAGAGCAGCAGGGCTGGGTCATCAACGGCACGCCGGGCTACAAGGACGGCAACTGGAACAAGCAGTGGTACGGCATCAAGCGCTTCTTCGAATACCTCGAAAGCAAGGCCTACAAGATGCATATTCGTGTGCTGCTGTCCAAATACCGCAGCTACACGCAATGCGAGACCTGCGGCGGTGCACGCCTCAAGCTCGAGTCTTTGCTCTGGCGCCTCGGTTCCAAAGAAGCCGCAGATGCGGTGCTGCCGCCCAGCCAGCGCTTCATGCCGGTGGGTGTGCAGTGGAGCCGCGAGCAGCTCGAAGCCCTGCCGGGCCTGGCGCTGCACGACCTGATGCGCCTGCCGATCGACAGGCTGCGACAGTTCTTCAGCGGCCTGTCACTCGACGTGATGGGCGACGATGCCGAGTTGCAGGCGCTCAAGTCGCTGTTCGAAGAAATCCAGACGCGCGTCAAATACCTGTGTGATGTCGGCATCGGCTACCTCACGCTCGACCGGCAAAGCCGCACGCTCTCGGGCGGCGAGGTGCAGCGTATCAACCTCACGACCGCACTCGGCACCTCGCTGGTCAACACGCTGTTTGTGCTGGATGAGCCCTCCATCGGCCTGCACCCCCGCGACATGAACCGCATCACCCAGGCCATGCACCGCCTGCGCGATGCCGGCAACACGCTGGTGGTGGTCGAGCATGACCCCGCCGTCATGCTGGCGGCCGACCGCCTGATCGACATGGGCCCGGGCCCGGGCGAGAAGGGCGGCCAGATCGTGTTTGACGGCACGCCCGACGACATCAAACACGCCGACACGCTGACCGGCGTCTACCTCGGCTCGCGCAAGCAGGTGGGTATGGGCTTCAAGCGCGCGGTGACCGACAACACCCCGCGCCTCATCCTCGAAGGCGCGCGCGACCACAACCTGAAGAACCTGACCGTCGACTTTCCTCTGCAGCGTCTGGTGTGCGTTACCGGCGTCAGCGGCTCGGGCAAGTCCACGCTGATGCAGGACATCCTCGCGCCCGCGCTGCTGCGCCAGTTCGGCAAGGCGACCGAAACGCCAGGCCTGCACGACCGCCTCATGGGCGCAGACCACCTGACCGATGTGGTGTTTGTCGACCAGTCGCCCATCGGCAAGACAGCACGCTCCAACCCCGCCAGCTATGTGGGGGCGTGGGACGCCGTGCGTGACCTGTTCGCGCTGGCACCGCTGGCCAAACAACGCAGCTACACCGCCACCAAGTTCAGCTTCAACAACGGCGACGGGCGTTGCCCGACCTGCGGCGGCTCGGGTTTCGAGCACGTCGAGATGCAGTTTTTGAGCGACGTTTACCTGCGCTGCCCGGACTGCGACGGCAAGCGTTACCGCGCCGAGATCCTCGAAGTGACGATTGAACGCAAGGCGATAGGCGACGTGAAGCCGCGCCTGCTCAATGTGTCCGACGTACTGGACCTCACGGTGAGCGAGGCGGTTGCCCTCTTTGCGCAAGACCGCGAAGTGGTGCGCGCGCTGCAGCCCATCGTGGACGTGGGCCTGGAATACGTGAAGCTGGGCCAGCCCGTGCCTACGCTTTCGGGTGGCGAGGCGCAGCGCCTCAAGCTCGCGGGTTTCCTCGCCAATGCCAGCAAAACCACCAGCGCCAGCAAGCAGGCGCTGGCGCTCAGGCAACCGGGCCGTGGCACGCTGTTTTTGTTTGACGAGCCGACCACTGGCCTGCACTTTGACGACATCGCCAAGCTGATGCGCGCGCTGCGCAAGCTGCTCGAAGCCGGCCACTCCCTGATCGTCATTGAGCACAACCTTGACGTGATCCGCTCGGCCGACTGGCTGATCGACCTCGGACCTGAAGGCGGCGAGGCCGGCGGCCTGCTGGTGGCCCAGGGCACGCCCGAAGAAGTGCGCCAACACCCGACATCGCACACCGCACTGGCATTGCGCGAGTACGAGCAGGCCATGGGCAAGGTGCACGGCGTCGAAGAGTCGCGACCCAAGGTTTGGGCCACGCGCCCGGCCTTCTCCAACCTGATCCAGATCGTCAACGCCAAAGAAAACAACCTCAAGAGCCTGTCGGTCGACATTCCGCGCGGCAAGTTCAACGTGGTGACTGGCGTGTCGGGCTCGGGCAAGTCCACGCTGGCCTTTGACATCCTGTTCAACGAAGGGCAGCGGCGCTACCTCGAATCGCTGAACGCCTATGCGCGCAGCATCGTGCAGCCGGCGGGCCGGCCCGAGGTGGATGCGGTCTATGGCATTCCGCCCACCGTGGCGATTGAGCAGCGCCTCTCTCGCGGCGGCCGCAAGTCCACCGTGGGAACGACGACCGAAGTCTGGCATTTCCTGCGCCTGCTCTACGTGAAGCTGGGCATCCAGCACTGCACCAAAGACGGCGCGGCCGTGATGCCGCAAAGCCCCGAAAGCATTGCCGCGCAGTTGATCAAAACCTACCGCGGCCAGCACATAGGCCTGCTGGCCCCGCTGGTGATTGCGCGCAAGGGCGTCTACACCGAGCTGGCCGACTGGGCGCGCCCGCGCGGCTACACGCATTTGCGCATCGACGGCGAATTTTTGCCGACCACCGGCTTTCCGCGCATTGACCGATTCAAGGAACATACGGTCGAATTGCCGATTGCCGACATTCATGTCTCGCCCGACAACGAAGCGGCCTTGCGTGCCGCGCTGGCGACCGCGCTGGAACATGGCAAGGGCGTGGTCCATGTGCTGGCCCCGCTTGATGGCCTGCGCGGTGCGATGATGGCCGGCGCCAGCGCCAAAAACATCGGCAAGCTGATCGCCTTTTCCACCAAGCGCGCCTGCCCGATTTGCGCCACCTCGTATGCCGAACTGGACCCGCGCCTCTTCAGCTACAACAGCAAGCACGGCTGGTGCCCCGACTGCGTGGGCACGGGCGTGAAGCTCACCAAAGAGCAGCGCAAGGTGTTTGATGACTCGGTGATGGACGACGACAACAAGGGCCGTGAGCAAAGTTTTGCCGAGCCCGAGGTGGAAGACGTGGCCGGCACCGCCTGCCCGTCCTGCGAAGGCACGCGCCTCAATGCCAAGGCCCGCGCGGTGAAGTTCGCGGGTGTCGGCATTGCCGACATCGCAGCGCTGTCGGTGACTGACGTGCGGGGGTGGGTCGAAAAACTCGCGCTGCTGGGCCGTGAGGCCGGTATCGCGCGCGACCTGATTCCCGAGATCAAGAGCCGCCTCGAATTCCTCGAGGACGTGGGCCTGGGCTACCTCACGCTGGACCGCGGCGCGCCCACGCTCTCGGGCGGCGAGGCGCAACGCATACGCCTGGCGGCGCAACTCGGCTCCAACCTGCAAGGCGTTTGTTATGTGCTGGACGAGCCGACTATCGGCCTGCACCCGCGCGACAACCAGATTTTGCTGAGCGCGCTGGGCAAGCTCAGCGACCGCGGCAATACCCTGGTGGTCGTCGAGCATGACGAAGACACCATTCGCCGCGCCGACAACATCATCGACATCGGCCCCGGTGCAGGCAAGCGCGGCGGCACGCTGGTGGCGCAGGGCACGGCGGCACAGCTGTCTGCCGTGCCGGAATCGCTGACGGGCCGCTACCTGGCGAACCCCTTGATTCATCCGCTGCAGTTGCGGCGCGAAACCCGCAAGGGTGCGGCGCCTGCGGCCGCGGTGAAAGAAGCAGCCGTTGATGTGAATGCCAAGCCGGTGAGCAAGCAAAAGGCGGCCACGCTCAAGGCCGCGGCGCTCAAGGCCGCTGCAGCCAGCGCCAGCGCGCTGCACAACGCGGCGCCGGCGGCCGCGGGGCCTTTCACCTCCTGGCTCACCGTGGTCAATGCCGATCTGCACAACCTCAAGGACGTGTCAGTCACCGTGCCGCTGTACCGGCTGGTGGCGGTGACGGGTGTGTCGGGCTCCGGCAAATCAACGCTGGCGCGCGATGTGCTGCTGACCAATGTGCACGCGGGTGTCATGCAGCGCTCGACCAAATCCGGGCGCGACGCCGACGACAAGGGCAAGACGCCCGACTGGACCGGCTGCGAACGCATCGAAGGTTATGCGGCGGTAGACCGCGTGCTGGAAGTCGACCAGACGCCGATTGGCAAAACGCCGCGTTCCTGCCCGGCCACCTACATCGGCTTCTGGGACACCATACGCAAGCTCTTTGCCGACACGCTGGAAGCCCGCGCGCGCGGCTACAGCGCCGGGCGCTTTTCGTTCAACACCGGCGAAGGCCGCTGCCCCACCTGCGAAGGCGCGGGCGTGCGCACCATCGGCATGAGCTTTCTGCCCGACGTGAAGGTGTTGTGCGAAACCTGCCACGGCGCGCGCTTTAACCCTGAAACGCAGGCCGTGACCTGGCGCGGCAAAAACATCGGCGACGTGCTGAAGATGGAAGTGGACGAGGCGGTGGATTTCTTCTCTTCCATGCCCAACATCAGCCATCCGCTGCAACTACTCAAAGACGTGGGCCTGGGTTACCTCACGCTGGGCCAGCCGTCGCCGACGCTCTCGGGCGGCGAGGCGCAGCGCATCAAGCTGGTGACCGAGCTGAGCAAGGTGCGCGACGACATCACGCGCCGCGGCCAGAAGGCGCCGCACACGCTCTACGTGCTGGACGAGCCCACGGTGGGCCTGCACATGGCCGATGTGGAAAAGCTGATCCACGTGCTGCACCGCCTGGTCAACGGCGGCCACAGCGTGGTGGTGATCGAACACGACCTGGATGTGATCGCCGAAGCCGACTGGGTGATTGACCTGGGGCCGGACGGCGGCAATGCGGGTGGACGCGTGGTGGCTTCGGCTCCGCCCGAGGCTGTCGTCAAGCTCGGCACGCATACCGGGAAAGCCTTGGGAAGCGTATTGAACAGATAGCACCCCCGTCGGATGCTCGCTTCGCGTAGCACCTTCCCCCCTCGAGGGGGCGGCGCCTGCGGCCTGGCTAAGCCAGTTCCGCGGCCCCTGCTGGCAGAGATGGAGTCAACGCTGCGGCAGGCTTTGCTATTGAATTAATAGCTGCTTGCGCTGGTCCTGTATGGTTGAAACGCTTAAAACACCCAAAACGCCGAAGAAAGTGCTGACGCCGACGTGACAAGCTTTCAGGTGTTGCCCTGATGCGATGGCGGCTTGCTGCACGCATGATATGGGCTCAAGCCGCCATACTTTCAGGATCAGGAGATACACCGATGCAACGCCGCCCTTTACTGCAGATCACCGCCGCCCTGGCCATTTCACTCGCCGGCGCGTGGGGTGCGGCCCATGCGCAAAATTTCCCGGTCAAACCGATCAAGCTGATCATCGCCTTCCCGGCGGGCGGGCCCACCGACATCACCATGCGTTCGCTTGCCGACAATGCCTCGAAGATTCTGGGCCAGACGGTGATCGTTGAGAACAAGCCCGGCGCGGGCGGCACCCTGCCGGCCCAGCAACTGCAAAGCGCGCAGGCCGACGGCTACACGCTGGCGCAGATTCCGCTGGGCGTGTTCCGCCTTGGCTACACCACCAAGATCAACTGGGACCCGGTCAAGGACATCAGCTACGTGATCAACGTGACCGGCTACGCCTTCGGCATCGTGGTGCCGGCCGACAGCCCTTTCAAGACCTGGGCCGACTTTGTCGCCTATGCGAAGGCCAACCCCGGCAAGCTGACCTACGGCTCGACGGGCACACTCACCAGCCCGCACCTGACGACCGAACTCATCGCGCAAAAAGCGGGCATCACATTGCAGCACGTGCCCTACAAAGGCAGCGCCGACCTGATGCTGGCGCTGGTCAGCGGCCAGCTGATGGCAGGCGCCGACAGCACCGGTTTTGCGCCGCAGGTCGAGGCGGGCAAGCTGCGCGTGCTCAATACCTGGGGCGAGAAGCGGCTCGACAAATTCCCGAACGCACCCACCCTGAAAGAGCTGGGCTATGACATCGTGCAGAACTCGCCCTTCGGGATAGGCGCGCCCAAAGGCACGCCGCCCGAAGTGGTCAAGCGCCTGCACGACGCCTTCAAGAAAGCAATGGAAGAACCCAGCTACGTCGCGGCGCTGGGCCGCTACGACATGCTGCCCAACTACCTGAGCTCGGCCGACTACACCAAGTTTGCGCAAGACACCGTTGGGCGGGAGAAGGTGCTGATCGATAAGTTAGGCCTCGCCAAGCCCAACTAAAAGTAGGCACACCCCTATCGGGATTCACTTCGTGTAATCCCTTTTCCCCTTGCAGGGGACGAGGCTTGCGGCCCGGCGAAGCCGGTTCCGCGGCCTCCCCGGCTTTTTCGGGTCTATTTGCTGACCGGGTTTGCCAAGACAAACAATTCGTCGGCTAACTGTTCCGCCAGCGCGGGCGCGACGCCAGCGCCAAAAATCAAACGGTAAATGATGGGGGCCATCATGTGGTCCAGCACCTGCTGCACGGTGGGCGTGGCGTCGCCGCGGGCCTGGGCGCGTTTGACCAGAACTGTGGCTTCGTTGCGGCGGTTTTTCAGGCAGTTGGTTTCTTCTGATCCCGCCAGCGCGGCCGCGGCCTTCAGCAGCGAGGCATTGCCCGGCTTGTTGAGGTGGTTGATCAGTTCTTTGGCCCAGGCCGTGAGTTCGGCTTTCAGGTCGCCCGTCTCAGGCAAGGGGCGGTTCGGGTCCAGCCGCTGCTGGGCGGTTTCGCCGAGCAGGCCGTTCACGTCGCCCCAGCGCCGGTAAATGCTGGAGGCGCTCACGCCGGCGCGCTCGGCCACGGCCGGCACAGTGACTTTATCGCGGCCCTCCTGGGCAATCAATTCTTCCAGCGCCTTGCGCACCACGATTTGCACCTGGGCGCTGCGTCCGCCGGGGCGTTTGTTCTGGGGCGTTTGGAGGGTGCTCATCAGGGCGAATTCTAGCCTAAAAGCAACGATATTTGCGTTAATTTTTGAACGGGTATAGAATTTGCAAACGCGAATAAATTAGCTTTAAGAAAGTTGAGCGTTCCCCATGGCTACCCCTGTTGCTCCCGCCAATCCCTCATTGCAGCCATCCCGCTCGACGGCGGCCCGCTGGCAACTGCCGCCCGCAGCCGCCTTCCCCCTGCTGGCGATCCTGTTGTTCGCGTTCTTCGTGGCGGGCAGTGCGCCGTCGCCGCTGTTTGTCGTCTTCCAGCAGCAGTGGGGCTTTTCCCCCGCGCTGCTGACAGTGGCGTTTGCGATTTACGCGATTGCGCTCCTGGCCTCGCTGCTGGTGGCCGGTTCGCTGTCTGACCACATAGGCCGCCGGCCCGTGGTGTTTACCGCTTTGTTGCTGCAGGCCGGCGCGATGCTGACCTTTTTGCTGGCCGAAGGCATAGGCGGCATCATCGCCGCGCGCATCGTGCAGGGCATCGCCACCGGCATGGTCGGCGGCGCGCTGACGGCGGCGGTGGTGGAAGCCGCCCCCGCCGCGCAGAAACGCCTGGGCGCGATGATCGGCAGCGTCTCGCCGCTGGCGGGCTTGGCCGTGGGCGCGTTGCTCACCGGTATCGCCGTCAAGTTCACCTTGCACCCGGTGCCGCTGGTGTTTGGCGTGCTGGTCGCCATCTGCGTGGTGGGTGCGGTGGCCACGCTGTTCTTGCCCGAAAGCGTCACGCCGCGCCCCGGCGCGCTGGCTTCGCTGGTGCCGCGCATCTCGGTGCCGGTGCAGGCGCGCGCCGAATTTGTGCGCGGCGTGCCGACAATGCTGGCGGTGTGGTCGCTTGCGGGCCTGTACCTGTCGCTGGTGCCTTCCGTGCTGCAGCAAATCTTTGGCATCCACGACGGCATCGTTAACGGCCTGGCCATTGCGGCCTTCTTCGGCCTGGGCGCTGCTTCGCCGACTTTGTTGAGGCGCTTTTCGCCCGTGCGCATGAGCGCCATCGGCATGAGCTTGCTCGCCGTGGGCGCAGGTCTGGTGGTCCTGTCGCTGGCCACCCGTTCCGTGGCGCTGTTTTTCGCGGGGACGGCGCTGGCCGGTTTCGGCGGCGGCTCGGCTTTCTCCGCGCAGGTGCAGACGCTGGCGCCGATGGCACAGCCGCACCAGCGGGCGGAGTTGTTTTCTGCGCTGTACGCCATCAGCTACCTGGCCTTCAGCGTGCCCGCCATGCTGGCAGGCCGCTTGATCGCACCGCTGGGATTRCCGGCCACGGTAGAGGGTTATGCTGCACTGGTTCTGGCGGTAGCGGCCCTCGGCGCCTGGCTGCGCTGGGGCTCGGTGCGCCGCCAATATAGCTAACCCCTGCTGACGCTCACTTCGTGTAGCGTCCCCTCCCCTTCAGGGGACGGTGCCTGCGGCCAGGCAAAGCCCGATCCGCGGCACCCGCTGAGGTAACGCGGGGCAGCTGCGGTTGTTAATCCAGTAAAGCGCGGACTACTTCAGTGAAGCCCGCGCCGCGCTCACCCCGCGTGACATAACGCGGCAGGTGCGCCAGCTGCGGCACAAAGCGCGCGATGTTGGCAACGCCCACGCTGTTGGCAAAGGTCTTGAACATTAATTGGTCGTTGGTCGAATCGCCCACATAGACCCATTGGTCCATCTCGGCGTCCAGGTCGCTCTGCCAGAGCTGCCGGACTATCCAGCGCGCGCCTTCGAGCTTGTTGTGGCTGCCATACCAGCCGTTGATGTGGATGCTGCTGACGGTGGCGTGCATGCCCTCGCTTTTCATCATTGCCACCACTGCGGCGATTTGCGCGTCGCTCAGTTGCACAAACTCACTGTGATCGATGGCGATGTCGGTTTCACGGCCCGGCGAGTCGGTGGCGCGGGTGATGCCCGGCATCTCGCGCTCGATGCGCGCCAGCACGGCCTGCATGCGGGCGAAGTTGGCAGCGCGTGTCGCGGAATCCTGTTGGTATATTTTTGATAGCTGATTGCGCAAGGCTGGTGCGGCTTGCGGGGCTTTTTTGTCTAAAACCTGCGCCGGCAGCAGCGCCACCGCACCGTTCTCCGCCACGATGGCATCGACCGGCCAGCTTGCCGCGAAGGGCTCACTCCAGCCTACGGGCCGCCCGGTGATGGCTACCACCTTGAGCCCGGCGGCATTCAACGCACCCAAAGCCTCCAGCGCATCGGCGGTGATCGCTCCCTCGGTGGTCAGTGTGTCGTCGATGTCGGTGAAGACGCCGGTGATCTGTGCGCGCTCGGTGAGCGCCCAGGATGTGAGGTCCTTCATCGTTGCTTTCTCAGTATCTCGATGCCCATCAGAACGGCAATGCCTGTGATCAACAAGCCCGCGATCCCCTGGATCCAATCGTTGAACCACAGTTCCCCGGGCTCGAGCACCGCTTCGGAGGCATTTTCGGGATCGTAGCGCACGGCCACCGTGTCGCCTTTCTTGAACGCAGCCTCGAATAGCTCGGACTCTTCCTTCGAAAGGCAGCTGTCCGCCGCGCGCACACGTTGGCCGGTGAAGGTTCGGCCCTGCACCTTGTAGCTATAGGTGGCAAGCTGCTCATAGCAACTGGCTCGCTTGTCGGACGTGGCCTTCACGCTGGACGAAAGTATTTGCGCGCTGCCTGTTTCCCAATCGAGGGTTTGCAAGGCCCGGTATGCCTTTGATGCGAAGCTGGCGCTCATTCCCGCACCCATGATCAGGAACAAGGCACAGTAGACGGGCGCCAGACGGGGGTACATCAGGCCGCCCCGAAACCTGGATGCCCTACGGAAGAGGGGCGAAAGTGGCGGGCTGCGGACTCTTGCATGGTGAAATTCTCGCATGGTGTGGGCCCCCACGGTCGCTCACTGCGTGTAGCTCCCTGCCCCCTCGAGGGGGCCGCCCGCCTGCGGCCCGGCAAAGCCGAAAAATTGGCACACCCCTATCGGGCTCACTGTGTGTAGCCCTTTTCCCCTTGCAGGGGACTGAGCCTGCGGCCCGGCAAAGCCGGTTCCGCGGCCCATGCGGGTTGAAGCGCTCTTTGGGCGCGATCGGTGATGGCGTATTTCACCAGCGGGGGCCGAGGGTCCGGCTTCGCCGGCCCCAGGCGCCGCCCCCTTGAGGGGGGAGCAGGCTACACGAAGTGAGCCTGAACGGGGGAGTTCGGTATAATCGTGGCTTCCTGAGGAGCGTTGCAAGCCACACCATGTGGACCAGGCTCAGGACTTCATTGCAACCACGCTCACCCGCAAGTGCTCTCTCAAGCCGGGTGAATGACTGAATTCCCCCGCTGTTTCGAAAGCGCCTTGCCCGTGGCGATTTTGCCCAGTTGACGTTTGAATTTGGAGAACCGTATGAGCGCCGTCCTGAAACCTTCCACCGACTACACCATTGCCGATATTTCGCTTGCCGCCTGGGGCCGCAAGGAACTGAACATCGCGCAAACCGAAATGCCTGGCCTGATGGCCATCCGCGAAGAATTCGCGAAGGCGCAGCCGCTGAAGGGCGCGCGCATCACCGGTTCGCTGCACATGACGATCCAGACCGGCGTGCTGATCGAAACCCTGCAAGCCCTGGGCGCTGAAGTGCGCTGGGCTTCGTGCAATATTTTCTCGACACAAGACCACGCCGCCGCCGCGATCGCCGCCGCCGGCACGCCGGTGTTCGCCATCAAGGGCGAAACCCTGGCCGATTACTGGGACTACACCCACAAGATCTTCGAATTCAGCGGCGCCAAGGGCACGCCTGAAGAAGGTCCCAACATGATCCTGGACGACGGCGGCGACGCGACGCTGCTGATGCACCTGGGCACCAAGGCCGAAAAAGACGCGAGCCTCATTTCCAAGCCCGGCAGCGAAGAAGAAATCTGCCTGTTCAATTCGATCAAGGCCAAGCTGGCGCAAGACCCGACCTGGTACAGCCGCCGCCTGAAAAACATCATCGGCGTGACTGAAGAAACCACCACCGGCGTGTTGCGTTTGAATGAAATGTCGGCCAAGGGCACGCTGGCCTTGCGCGCCATCAACGTGAACGATTCCGTCACCAAGAGCAAGTTCGACAACCTGTACGGCTGCCGCGAATCCCTGGTTGACGCGATCAAGCGCGCCACCGACGTGATGGTCGCCGGCAAGGTCGCACTCGTGGCCGGTTACGGCGACGTGGGCAAGGGCTCCGCACAAGCCTTGCGCGCACTGAGCGCCCAGGTGTGGGTGACCGAGATCGACCCCATCAACGCCCTGCAGGCCGCGATGGAAGGTTACAAGGTCGTGACCATGGAATACGCTGCCGACAAGGCTGACATTTTTGTGTCCGCCACCGGCAACAAGAACGTCATCACTTATGAGCACATGGCGAAGATGAAAGACCAGGCCATCGTCTGCAACATCGGCCATTTCGACAACGAGATCGACGTCGCATCGCTCGAAAAATGCACCTGGGAAGAGATCAAGCCGCAAGTCGACCACGTGATCTTCCCGGACGGCAAGCGCATCATCCTGCTGGCCAAGGGCCGCCTCGTGAACCTGGGTTGCGGCACCGGCCACCCGAGCTTCGTGATGTCGTCGAGCTTTGCGAACCAGACCATCGCGCAGATCGAGCTCTTCACCAAGAAAGATGCGTACGAAGTGGGCAAGGTTTATGTGTTGCCCAAGCATCTTGACGAAAAGGTTGCCCGTTTGCACCTGAAGAAGGTTGGCGCTGTGCTGACTGAACTGAGCGACGAGCAGGCTGCGTACATCGGTGTCTCTAAAGCCGGCCCGTACAAGGCCAACACCTATCGCTACTGATTTTTCCTGGCTACTGCGCGACCCGATAGCGGCGTTGCGGGTCCCGATCAGGCAATCCTCATGCACCTCAAGTGCATTCCGGTTGCCTGGCGCCCGCGCCTTGCTCTCGGGCCGCTCGCTACGCCCTTAAGGCTGTTGCTGGAATACCGGAAGACACTACATGCGCGCTGACCTATTCCTCGTCGAACACGGCCATGCCGCCACCCGCTCGCAGGCCCAGCGCCTGATCGCTTCGGGGGTGCAGTGGCGTCCTGAAGCCGACGCTGCCTGGAAGAAGGTCGCCAAGAACGGCGACGAGATTCCGCCCGGCGCTGAGCTGCAGTTGCTGGACACCACCGAAGCCAAGTACATCTCGCGCGGCGGGCTCAAGCTCGAAGGCGCGCTGAAAGCTACCGGCCTGAAGGTGGATGGCTTGCGCTGCCTTGACGTGGGCCAGTCCACCGGCGGCTTTACCGACTGCCTGCTGCAGCACGGCGCCATGCAGGTGGTGGGCGTCGATGTGGGCCATGGCCAGCTGCACGCCAGCCTGCGTGAAGACCCGCGTGTGGTTTGCGTCGAGGGTCTGAATGCCCGTTCCATGACCGCCGCCGACCTGGTGGCCGGCCATGCAGGCGACAGCGGCGACATGGATTTTCCGGATGACTTCGATGGCGATGGGGATGACGCCGACCTGGACGAAGCGAGCCTGGCCGCAGAAGCCAACTTCGACTTCCTGACGGGTGATTTGTCCTTCATCTCGCTCACGCTGGTGTTGCCCGCCGTGGTTCGCCTGCTCAAGCCCGGCGGCGACCTGCTCATGCTGGTCAAGCCGCAGTTTGAATTGCAGCCCGGCCAGATCGGCAAGGGTGGCATTGTGCGTGACCCGGCGCATTTCGAGTTTGTCGAAAAGCGCTTGCGCGATGCCTGCGCATCGCTGGGGCTGGAAGTGAAAGCCTGGCTGGCGTCGCCGATTGAAGGCGGCGACGGCAACCGCGAATTTTTTATCCAGGCTGTCAAGGGCCAGGACGTGGCGGGCGAAGACCAGCCGCTGCCGGCCGCACCGCAGCGCAAGATTGCCAAGCGCGTGCCACGCAGCGAAATGCGCGCCTCCCGCGCGCCGCACGAAGACTCCGAACTTGCGCATGCCGGCCAGCCTGGCCCTGCGCGTGGCAAGCGGCGTGACAGCAAAACCGACACGACAAATAACGACGAGTGAGATCCGTGATGAGCCTGAATCTTCCCCTCAGTTTTGAATTCTTCCCGCCCAAGACACCTGAAGGCGCCGAGAAGCTGCGTGTGGCGCGCCAGGCGCTCTATGCGCACAAGCCCGAGTTTTGCTCGGTGACGTTTGGCGCGGGTGGTTCCACGCAAGACGGCACTTTCGGCACGGTGAACGAAATCCTGGCCGAAGGCGTGGCGGCGGCCTGCCATTTCTCGTGCGTGGGCGCCACCAAGGCCACGGTGCGCCAGCAGCTCACCACCTTGCAAATCATGGGTGTGAAACGCCTGGTCGCCCTGCGCGGTGACCTGCCCAGCGGCTACGGCGCGGGCGGTGAGTTCCACTACGCCAGCGACCTGGTGGCCTTCATCCGCGCTGAAACCGGCGACACTTTCCACATCGAAGTGGCCGCTTACCCGGAAATCCATCCCCAGGCCAGATCGGCCGATGCCGACTTGCAGGCCTTTGTGCAAAAGGTCAAGGCCGGCGCCAACTCGGCCATCACACAGTATTTTTTCAACGCCGACGCCTACTACCGTTTTGTCGACGACGCGCAGGCTCTGGGTGTGGACGTGCCCATCGTGCCCGGCATCATGCCCATCACCAGCTCTACGCAACTCATGCGCTTTTCCGATGCCTGCGGCGCCGAGATTCCGCGCTGGATCCGCCTGCGCCTGCAGGGCTTTGGCGACGACACCGCGTCCATCAAGAGCTTCGGCCTGGACGTAATCACCGGCCTGTGCGAGCAGCTCTACGCCGCAGGCGTGCCCGGCATTCATTTCTACACGATGAACCAGGCCGCAGCGACGACCGAAATCATCGGGCGACTGCAGCGCGCCTGAGGCTACACGCCATGCAGCAGGGTGCACGCCGGTCTGCCGTCACCCTCAGTGCTGCGGTGCTGCTGGCCTTGCTGGCCGCATGCACCACGCCGCCACCCAACAAGCCATCCACCGTGCCGGGTGCTGCTGCACCGGCGCCGCGTCCTTCACGTCCCGCCACCGATGCATCACCCGCGACCGGTGAGATAGCCGACGAGGTGCAGCCTTCTGCCGCTGCACCCAGGCCGTCGCTGCTGGCCGGCGAAGTGCCCCGCGAATTCCAGCGCGGCCAGGCTTCCTGGTACGGCCCGCGTTTTAACGGCCGGCGCACCGCCAGCGGAGAACGCTTTGACATGCAGGAGTTCACCGCTGCGCACCGCACGCTGCCTTTTGGCACCATGGTGCGTGTGCACAGCCTGGTCAACGGCCGTGATGTGGACGTCCGCATCACCGACCGCGGACCCTACAGCGGCAACCGCATCATCGACCTGAGCCGCGCCGCGGCGGAAGAGCTCGGCATGTTGGGCATGGGGCTGAAGGAAGTTGTGCTGCTGGTGCCGGAGTCCACACCGGAGGTCGCGACGACACCCGCGCCTGCGGTCCGGAAGCGCCCGCCTGCAAGGCGGCGCCCAGCGGCGCCGCGTACGCCGCGCTAAATCGCCCCGCTGACGAGGCGCGTTCGCTCAGTTCACAAAAGTCACGTCGTCCCTGGCCTGCGGCGGGATCTTGATGGCCAGCGCCTTGACGGGCCCGCTGGTCACCAGCGTGCCGCCGTGTGCCGTGCCTTTGGGAATGATGATCAGCGTGCCCGGCTTGAACTCCTTGCGCTCGCCGCCCAGCCACATGGCACCGCTGCCTTCGATGATGTACTGGATCTCGTCGGTTTTCGGGTGAATGTGTTTGGCCACATTGCCGGACTGAATGCCGATGGTGGCGTTGTCGGTGATGACCAGCCCTTTCGCATTCATTTCAGGGTTTGGGGTGCCGGGAATGTCGCCGTGCTTGAGCGCCGCAAGGTCAATCATCGCCGGCGCCAGGGGCACGGCCTGCGCATGCGCATCGGGCAGGGCGTGCTGGGCCAGCGGCGACAGCGCAATCCCGGCCACAAAGGCAACGGTGACGGAAAAGCCGAGGACGGTGGTGGTGTGGCGCATGGAATCCTTTTTGTGGGGTGTTGTGTATGGGCGGGCCAGTATGCCCATGTTGCGACGGGCTTGCCAATAGCGGTGACCCGACCCGGCAACCGGTCGTTTCGTTTCAGCGCAAATCCCGCTGCCACAGCTTGGGTTGTATGTTGGGAGTGCTATATATTTGATAGCTTATTGCGCTTGTCTGGATTGGCCTGAAGGCTGTTTTCATGCTGAAAATAGCCTTGAAACCGGCGAAAAACAGCTTTAGCTCGCACATGAACGTTTGCGGAGCCGCTTTTGACGCTGTTTTGGGGCTTTTTCACGCATGAGATTGGCCTCTAGCCCAATAGATACAAGCGCAAGCAGCTACGAATTCGATAGCAACCTGCCGGCACAAACTGGTGTCGGGTCAGGTCAGCGTTCGACGGCTACACCCGATTTCACCCGGCTGCACACAAGGTCAATCCGGTCGCCAGCGCAAATCGTTTCAATTTATTAGAATTTCAGTAATTCCTGAAAATTCAATAAACCAAAGAGGCCCTGCGCCATGAACCTTGCCCCCTTAACCCAGCGATTTGTCCTCCATTTCGGTGAAATGGGCAGCCGTTGGGGCATTAACCGGACTGTTGGGCAGATTTATGCCTTGCTGTACGTCTCGCCGCGGGCCCTGAATGCCGACGAAATCGGCGAGGCGCTGGCGTTTTCGCGCTCCAACGTCAGCATGGGGCTGAAGGAATTGCAGTCGTGGAACCTGGTGCGGCTGCAGCACCTGCCGAACGACAGGCGCGAGTATTTCAGTGCGCCGGAAGACGTCTGGGCCATCTTCCGCACACTGGCCGAGGAACGCCGCAAGCGCGAGATTGACCCGACGCTTTCCATGCTGCGCGATGCGCTGATGGAACACCCGGCCAACCAGGACGACATTCACGCCCAGGCGCGCATGAAGCAGATGCACGATTTGATCGAGCTGATGACAGGCTGGCTGGCCGATGTGCAGAAGATGGACTCGGCCACGCTGATGAGCCTGATGAAGATGGGCGCCAAGGTGCAGAAGCTGCTGGAGGTCAAAGACAAGGTCGCCAGCAGCATGAAGGCCGGTTTGACAGGCCGCACCGCATCCAGCAAAGTGGCGGCGAAGCCTTCCGGCGAGCTTCCCGGCCCAGCAGCACCCGCTGCCAACCTTCCCGACGAAAACAGGAGTTGATGATGGACGGTTTAGACGCATTCCTGTTGGCCCGCATCCAGTTCGCGGCCAACATCACCTTCCACATTCTGTTTCCCACCATCAGCATTTCGCTGGGCTGGGTGCTGCTGTACTTCAAGCTGCGCTTCGTGAAAACCAAAGCGCAATACTGGATGGACGCCTACCAGTTCTGGGTGAAAATTTTCGCGCTGACCTTTGCCCTCGGTGTGGTCAGCGGCATCACCATGAGCTTCCAGTTCGGCACCAACTGGCCGGGCTACATGCAGAAAGTGGGCAACATCGCCGGGCCGCTGCTGGCCTACGAAGTGCTGACGGCCTTCTTTCTGGAGGCCACCATGCTGGGCGTGATGCTGTTTGCGCGTGAACGCGTGAGCGAAACCATGCACACCATCGCCACGCTGCTGGTGGCGGGCGGCACCACGCTGTCGGCTTTCTGGATATTGGCGCTCAACTCCTGGATGCAGACGCCGGCGGGTTTTGAAATGATCAACGGCCAGGCGCATGTGACGAGCTGGTTCGAGGTGATCTTCAACCCGTCCTTTCCTTACCGCCTCACGCACATGCTGCTGGCGTCGGGGCTGACGGTGGCATTTCTGGTGGCGGGTGTTTCGGCCTACCGCTGGCTGCGCAACGATCGCGGGGCAGAAGTCATGGCCGGCCTGAAGACGGGCATCTACATGGCTGCGATGCTGATTCCGCTGCAGATCGTCGCGGGCGATCAGCACGGCCTGAACACGATGGAACACCAGCCGGCCAAGCTGGCCGCCATGGAAGGCATCTGGAAGACCGAAAAAGGCGTGCCCGCGATTCTGTTCGCATTGCCGGACGAAAAGGCCAAGGCCAACCACTACGAAATCGCAATTCCCAAGCTGGCCTCGCTCTACCTCACGCACAGCCTGGACGGCGAGGTCAAGGGCTTGAACGAGTTCGAGGGAAAACATCCGCCGGTTGCGCCGGTGTTCTGGGCGTTTCGCATCATGGTAGGCGTGGGCATGCTGATGTTGGCCGTGAGCTGGGCCAGTGTGTTGCAACTGGCCCCATGGAAGAAGGACCCGGCGCGCACGCTCACGGTGTGGCATGCCCGCGTGCTGGTCGCCATGACATTCGCCGGCTGGATTGCGCTCATCGCCGGCTGGTATGTGACCGAAATCGGCCGGCAGCCCTGGCTGGTGACGGGTGTGCTGACGGCGGCTGAGGCGGCTTCAAAAGTGCCGGCGCCGCGCATCGCGTTGACGTTGACGCTCTACCTCGCGCTGTATGCGGTGCTGCTGGTGTCTTATGTGTCGGTGGTCTTCTACCTCGCGCGGCACAGGAAACATGCGGACAAACCGTTCGGCGATGACAGCACCGCCGGTGCGACCGAGAAGGACCTCAACGTTGTGAACTACCCCGAAAAAGAAGGAGCTCCCCATGCTTGACCTTGCCCCTGACCTGACGCAAGCCGCCGGCTGGATGCCCATTGTTTTCCTGGTGGTGATGGGCCTGGCCATGCTGGCCTATGTGATTCTTGACGGCTACGACCTGGGCGTGGGCGTGTTGATGCGCACCGCCGGCGATGATGACAAGGACACCATGATCGCCAGCATCGGCCCCTTCTGGGATGCCAACGAAACCTGGCTGGTGCTGGGCGTAGGCATCTTGCTCACGGTGTTTCCGTTGGCGCATGGCGTCATCCTGGGTGCGCTGTATTTGCCTGTGGCGTTCATGCTCATCGGCCTCACGCTGCGCGGTGTGGCCTTTGACTTCCGCGTGAAGGCGCGCGCCAGCCACAAGCCCTTGTGGAACCGCATGTTCTACACCGGTTCGCTGCTCGCAAGCTGGTCGCAGGGCTACATGCTGGGTTCGCTGATCACCGGTTTTGCGGCGACCTGGTGGACGATTGTGTTCAACGCCGTCATCGGCGCGGCGCTGGTCGCGGCGTATTGCCTGCTCGGCGCCGGCTGGCTCATCATCAAATCCGAAGGCGAATTGCAACTGCAAGCCGTGCGCTGGGCCAGGCGCAGCCTCCTGTTCACCGTGATCGGTATCGGCGCCATCTCGGTGGCCACACCGCTGGTGAGCCAGAGCATTTTCGACAAATGGTTTTCGTTTCCGAACATCGTGCTGCTGCTGCCAATCCCGGCGGCCACGGCGGTGCTGTTTGGCGTGATTTTCCGCAGCCTGCAGCGCCTGCCGGTGCGCCTGGCACAAGGCAATGAATACGGCGCATGGGTACCTTTTGGTGCGACGGTGGGCGTGTTTTTGCTGGCCTTCTACGGCCTGGCTTACAGCCTCTTCCCGTGGCTGGTGATCGACAAGCTGACGATCTGGCAGTCGGCCAGCGCGCCCGAGGCCATGGGCGTGATCCTGGCCGGCGCAGCGGTGGTGCTACCGATGATCATCGGCTACACCGTGTTCGCTTACCGTGTGTTCTGGGGCAAGAGCACTGCATTGAAGTATTAGCCCCACGGTCGCTCACTGCGTGTAGCTCCCTGCCCCCAAGGGGCCGCTGCGCCTGCGGCCCGGCAAAGCCGGTTCCGCGGCCCTGCTTGGTTGAAGAGTTCTATGGGCGCTACCAGCGGGGGTATTCACCAGTGGGGGCCGAGGGTCCGGCTTTGCCGGCCCCAGGCGCCGCCCCCTGAAAGGGGGGAACGGGCTACACGAAGTGAGCCTGGACGGGGGTTACAAACTGATCTCAGGCGCGGGCGCGATGGATTCGAGTTCGAGCAGAAAGGCTTCGGCTGATTCGTAGCGGTGCTCGGGGCTTTTGGCCATCAGCTTGTTGACGACGCCTTGCAATTCCGCATGCACTTCGGGAAGTGCGGGGGTATCGGCATTCAGGTGTTTGGCCAGCAGCAGCTCGAGCGATTCGGCAACGTAGGGCCTGCGGTTGGCCAGCATTTCGAACAGCATCACACCCAGGCTGTAGAGGTCGGACTGCGCCGTCACTTTGCGACCGGTGGCCTGCTCGGGGCTCATGTAGTAGGGCGTTCCCACGACGTCGCCGTGGTGGGTTTGGGTCAGGCCCATGCTGGGGGCCTGCAGCATGGATTTGGCGATGCCGAAGTCGGCCAGCGCCACGCTGCCATCGGCGCGCAGCATGACGTTTTCAGGCTTGATGTCGCGGTGAACAATGCCGTGCGCGTGGATGGCCGACAGCGCCTGGGCGACCTCGCGCGCCACCGTCAGCGCCTGCGAGCGGGCCAGGTCGGGCCCGAACAGGCTGCGCAGGTCACCGCGTTCGAAGTACTCCATCGCGATGTAGGCGTGCTCGTCGGTGAATCCCTGGTCGTAGATCTTGATCACGTGCGGATGGTCGATCTTGCAGAGCAGGGCGTATTCCTGGATGAAGCGCACCAGGTGTTCCGAGGCTTCCTTGCCCCGAGAGTCCAGCACTTTGAGCACGATCGGCAGGCCGTCGGATTCACGTTCGCTCAGGTAGACCTCGGTCATGCCGCCGGCGCCGATCTTGCGCGTGATGCGGTAGCCCTTGAGGCGTACCGCCTCGCTGCTGGCGTCAAAGCGCAGGTCTTTCAGGGCCGAGAGCTTGGCGTCCAGCGCGCCCTTGACCGCGCGTGCGGTGATGTCCGAATTGGCGCGCACGGCGTCGCTGATCTCGCTGGCGCGCTCGGTCAGGCTGGCCATGCCATGGATCTTGTCGTCCATGGTGGTGATGAGGCCTGTGACCTCGGCCACATCGATGGCGAGGTTGCGCCCGGGCAGCGAGAGCGAGGTGTGGATGCCGGTCTGGATGCCGGTGCCGGCTTCGCCGAGCGTCTGCTCGCTGGCCATCACTGTCCAGCCCTTTTCTTCGGTGGCGTCTTCCAGCCGCGAGGCCAGGGTTACGGTTTCGCCCACGGGCGTGAGTTCCTTGGTCTGCTGCGTGCCGAGCTGGCACAGCGTGACGGCGCCGCTGTGGATGCCGATGCCCATGGCAAACGGCGGCAGCGCGCGGCCGCCGAAGCGCTGCTCCAGCCAGTCGCGGAATTCGTGCGTGGCCAGTGCCATGGCAAGGGCCGCAGAAATAGCGCGGCGCGGGGCCGGCAGCGGCGAACCGGTGAGGGTGTCGACAAACACCGCCATCAGCCCATCGCCGACAAACTTGATGTGCCGACCACTGTTTTTCAGTACCGGTTCGGAGATACGTTCAAAATATTCGGTGAGCAGTTGCGACACTTCCGCAGCATTGAGTTTTTCAGCCAGCGAGGTGAAATTGCGGATGCTGGCCACCAGCACAGTGGCATTGGCCAGTTCTTCGGTTTGCGCGCTGGCCGGAATATCAACCGGTACGCTGTCGGGACGGCTGCCGCTGATGCGGCTGGCAAAAGCTGCACGCAGGCGTTCTTCGCCGGCGGCAACACCCGAGTCGATGGCTTCACGCACCCGTGCTTTTTTCTTCAGCTGTGCATTGACGGCGTCGAGCAGTTCTGCGCGGCTGAAGGGTTTTGACAAATAATCGTCGGCGCCGGCCGTCATGCCGCGGCGCATGCTCTCGCGGTCGTCCAGCGCGGTCAGCAACATGAAGGGGGTGTTGACCAGCAGCGGGTCGGCGCGCACGGCTGCCAGCAGTTCAAAGCCGTTCATGCCGGGCATGCCGACGTCGGAGACGATCAGGTCGGGGCGGCTTGCGCGGGCCTGCTCCAGGCCTTGCCGGCCATCTGCGGCCGCGGCCGTTTCAAAACCTTCAAGTTTGAGCAGCCGCACGATGTTGCTGCGGATGGCGTCGTCGTCCTCAACGATCAGGATCAGGGTCATGGGGTTCCTTGAGAAATGGGCAGGCTGATCGTGAACTGTGTGCCCGTTCCCGGCATGCTTGCCACCTCGATTTTGCCGTGATGCAGGTCAACGGCGTGTTTGACAATGGCCAGGCCCAGTCCGGAACCCTGGCGGTTGCCTACATTGGAGCCGCGGTGAAAGCTCTCGAACAGGCGCGGCAGGTCCGAGGGCGGAATGCCGATGCCTTCGTCACTGACGCGCAGGATCAGGTGGTCCCCGGACTCGTCCTGCCGGCGGTCCAGCGTGAGCACCACCACACTGCCGGCGGGCGAATATTTGCAGGCGTTGGCCAGCAGGTTGCTGGCAATGTGCCGGACCAGCCGTTCGTCGAGCATGACCAGCTGTGAAAAAGCGTCGTGGCCGATAGGGGCTTCAAATTCAATCGCATGCTGGCCGGCGTCGCTGGTGTGCATTTCGGTCACGAGCTTGCGGCACAGCGCYGCGATATCCAGCGGTTTCAGGTTGAGCTTGAGTTTGCCGGCGTCGGCCTGCCCGACGGTGAGCATGTCTTCAAGCATGCCCTGCATGCGTTTGACCGCGATCACCAGGTCGGCCATGATGTCCTGGCGCTCGCGGTGCGTGATTTTTTCGCCGTAGTGTTCGATCAACTCTGCGGACGACAGGATCGTGGCAAGCGGCGTGYGGAATTCATGCGAGGCCATCGACACAAAGCGCGTCTTGAGCTCACCCAGCTCGCGTTCGCGCGCCAGGGCCCGCCGGGCTTCTTCGTCGGCTACCTTGCGCCGGGTGATGTCCACGTAAGTCCACACCGAGCCTTCCTGCGGGCGGTTGCGGTCGAGCGCCGAGCCGTCAAGCTGAACCCAGATCAGCTCACCGCTTTTGCGGCGCATGCGCGTTTCCAGCGAGAACGATCCGGTTTGCGCGATCTGCGCGTAGGCGAGTTCGCCGGTACGTTCGAAATCCTCGTCACTGGGATAGTGAACGCGCGTCTCCTTGCCCAGCAGCTCGGCCGGGCTGTAGCCGAGCATGGCGGCCAGCGTGCGGTTCAGCCACTGGTGGCGCCGGCTTTTGAGGAAGGTGACGCCGACGGCGGTGGTTTCGAGGATGGCTTCGCGCTGCGTCAGCGCGGTCTTGAGTTCTTCGTCCAGCCGGCGGCGCTCGCTGATGTCGGACATGAGCACGAGCAGGGCAGGTTCGCCGTCCCATTCAATGCGCGTGCCGTAGATGCTGGCCCATCCGGTGCGCAGGTCCGGCGCCATGGTCTCGCGCGGTGGCGTGATGAAGCGGGCCTCGTAGGCGCTGACCATGGTGCCTGACTGCATGAGCTCGCGCTGGCGTTGCACCATGCCGCGGTCGTCGGGATGGATCAGGTGCATGGACGGCAGCCCGGTGAGCGTCAGGCCGAACATGGACTGGGCGCTGGTATTGGAAAAGCGCACGATGCCTTTTTGCACCACCAGGATCACGTCGTTGACGTTTTCCACGACCGCCCGGTAGCGCTCGGCGGCTGATCGGGTCAGGGCCTCGAGTCTTTTGCGCTCGGTGACATCTTTCAGGAAAAAAAGGTCCGCCGGCGCACCTTCCCAGTCCACCAGCACGCCATTGATTTCCACCCAGGAAATCGTGCCGTCGTCGCGCTGGAATCTCGCCTCAAAAGCCGGGACGACGTTGCCGGCGGCGCGCAGCTTGTGCTTGCCGGAAACAAAGTTGCGGTCTTCCGGATGGATGAACTCGATCATGGGCCGGTCGGCCATGGTGCCGACCTCTGTACCCAGCAAGGCCAGGCACGGCGGATTGGCAAAGCGCAGCAGGCCTTCCTGCCCGACGCAGATGTTTTCGGTTGCGAGGTCCACCATCGTCTGGTAGCGCGCCAGCGATGCACGAAGCTCCTGGGTGCGAAGCGCAACCCGGCGCTCGATTTCACTTTCCATGTCCTCTGGCGTGCCCATCGCCATCCCGCTTGCTGAGTCGGCGTTGACTCCCTTTTCCGCCGGTCTGGCCGTTTTCCCACGCACGCGCGGTCCACGGCCCGGCGTATCCGGGGCGGCGGATGGGAGAGCTTGAGCCTGGACGGGCATGTTAGTGGTGGAGCACCGAGGGAGCGGGGAGAGCCAAGAGGAAAGGAAGAAAAGAAAGCGGAAATCAGGACACAGGAAGCAGGGGAAACACGGCGGGACAATGGAGGCGCAGACTTTGGGAAAGTTTACGGGGCAACCTTGCCACAACTCACTGCGGCGGTAAAGACAGGAAAGTCTGGGCGCACAACACAGCCAACCTGGCATAACCGGCTGGCGGTGCCGGCTGCCATGCTCCCCTTGCAGGGCGTCGTCCTGAAAGCCCTAGCCGCCATGCTCCAGCGTGAAGCCGGCATTGCGGTCTTGCCCCAGCAGGGCCACCATTTGCGGCAAGGCCGCTTGCAGCTCTGCCTTGAGGGTGTGGGGCGGGTTGATGACAAACATGCCGCTGGCAGGAAGGCCTGGCCGCACCACGTCACCGGCGGTATCTGTTGTTAATTTGCTCGATTTCACCGTTAAAGCGGCATTCAGCCAGCTTCGGCTGGCTTTCACGGCCAGCGTCTTGAGCTTGCGGGGCAAGTCATGGGCTTCCGGCCGCGGAATGATGGGGTACCAGACGACATAGGTGCCAGTGGCGAAGCGCTTGACGGCGTCTGCCATGCAGGCCGACACACGCGCATAGTCGCTTTTCATTTCATAGCTGGGGTCACACAGCACCATCGCCCGGCGGGCGGGTGGCGGCAAAAAGGTTTTCAGCGCTTCAAAGCCGTCTTCGCGCGAAACCGCCACCTGGCGGCCGACACCCAACTGTTCAATGTTGCCGGAAAGCGACTTGAAATCGGTGGGATGCAATTCAAACAACTTGAGCTTGTCGCGCCCGCTCAGGAATTGCTGCTCGATGAAAGGGGAGCCCGGATAGATCTTCAGGTGCGCGATGTCGCCGCTTTCGGCGAATTGCGGGTTCAGGCCGCGCAGCAGGTCGATGTAGTCCTGCAGGGCAGGCGCCCAGCCGCCTGCGGCTGGTTTGGTGGTGGCGGGTTTTGCTATGGTTTTAGGAGCTGCTTGCGCACGCTGTACTTGGGCTGGAGCCGGCTTTGTCTGGGAAACAGGTTGGGAAAGCAGTCTGAAAATGCCCTCTTGAGCTTCCCCGCTGGTTTCGGTGTAATCTCCGTCAAGCCGGTACAGGCCCGCGCCTGCATGTGTGTCGATCACGGTCAGCGCCGTGTCTTTCTGGGTCAAATACTTCATCAACGCGATCAGCGTGGTGTGCTTGAGCACGTCGGCGTGGTTGCCTGCGTGGAAGGCGTGGCGATAGGAAAACATGGGTCTATCCTACCTTCTTGCATGGGGGAAATGCCTCATACCCGGCTGAATATTGACGCAAGTCCTTGATTTTTCATATAATCGTGGGCTCTGCAGCGCCTAGTGGTTCCGCGGCAGAGCTTGAAATACTGCCTAAGAGGTTCTCATCAGAAGAACACCGACCGCAGAAAAGAACCCGACAAACCATTTTTTCGAAAGAAAACTCATGAAAACGTTCAGCGCAAAACCCGCTGACGTGACGCACGAGTGGTTTGTGATTGACGCGACCGACAAGGTCCTCGGACGAGTAGCCAGCGAAGTTGCTCTCCGTTTGCGCGGCAAACACAAGGCCATTTATACGCCTCACGTCGATACCGGTGACTTCATCGTCATCATCAATGCAGCCCAGCTGCGCGTCACCGGCGCCAAGTCGACTGACAAGATCTACTATCGCCATTCCGGTTATCCAGGCGGCATCACTGCCACCAATTTCCGCGACATGCAAGCCAAGCACCCCGGCCGCGCTTTGGAAAAAGCCGTCAAGGGCATGCTGCCCAAGGGCCCGCTCGGCTACGCCATGATCAAGAAACTCAAGGTGTACGGTGGTGCAGAGCACCCGCATACCGCCCAACAGCCTAAAGTGCTGGACATCTAAGGAGCCATTGATGATTGGTGAATGGAACAATGGCACCGGCCGTCGCAAATCCAGCGTCGCCCGTGTGTTTATCAAAAAAGGCACCGGCAAGATCACGATCAATGACCGTGACATCCAGGTGTTCTTCGGTCGTGAAACCTCGATCATGATCTGCCGCCAGCCCCTGTTTCTGACGAACCACGTCGAGACGTTTGACATCATGGTCAACGTCCACGGCGGCGGCGAGTCCGGCCAGGCCGGCGCAGTGCGCCACGGTATCACCCGTGCCCTGATCGATTACGACGCAACGCTCAAGCCGGCCCTGAGCCAGGCTGGCTTTGTGACCCGCGATGCACGTGAAGTCGAACGTAAAAAAGTCGGTTTCCGCTCAGCTCGCCGCCGCAAGCAGTTCAGCAAGCGCTAATCCGCTCTCGCTGTTCCCCAAAAGCCGCCTGGTTCACCTGGCGGCTTTTTTCATGGCCGAAGCATTTGTGTGGCGCCCGCAACGCCCTGTCAATGCTTTGTAAGCGTTTAGTTTTCCTGATGCAAAGCCTTACCCGGCTTTACGGCTGAATCGGGCGGTTCAGCGGATGTCTGCGTGCACAATGCAGCTCCTCGAACCGAAAACTGCAGGGCCCCCGATTTGAAATTTCGCCTGTTTCGCCGCCGGCTGACGATCAGCTCTCCGCGCATGTCGGTGCGCAGCTCGCTCCCCTGGCCCTTGCGGTGGATCGCCGGTGCCCTGATGCTGGGTTTTTCCGCAGCGGTCGCCCTCTGGGCCTTCGAGTTCGGCAAGGGGATTGCGGGCGTGGATACCGATGCCAGGGAAGAGATCAGCGTGTTGCGTCAGGAAGTGGTCACTTTGCGTGCAGACCGCGACAGGGCGCAATCGATTGCCAATACTTCAGGCAGCCTGCTCACGGCCGAAAAAGCGGTGCAGGAAAAGATGATGAGCCAGATCCGGCAGCTGGAGAGCGACAACCGCAGCCTGCGTGACGACCTGGGATTCTTTCAGAAGCTTTTGCCGGCTGGTAGCGCCGAGGTTGTCGCCATCCGCAGCCTGCAGGCCGAGGTATTGTCGGGAACCCAGCTCAAATGGCAGGTCCTGGTGATCCAGCCCGTCAAGGGTGCACCTAATTTCAACGGGAAACTTGATCTGACGGTTCATGGCACGCAGGACGGAAAACCCTGGACGATGACTTTGCCCGGCGGACCGCAAACTTTACAGTTCAAACAGTACCTTCGTGTGGAAGGTGTCCTCGACTTGCCCCCCCAAGCCATGGTACAAACAGTTACAGCTAAAGTCATTGAGGGGACAGCGGTCAGATCTGCCCAGACCTTCAAGCTTTGAGAATTCCCCCGATTTCCCTTCCACCGCCACCCCCAGCACAGGAACCTTTGTATGTTTGGAAAAAAGAAGCAGCCGCCCATCAAAAGCCTGATCGCCCAAGGCAGCTGCATTGAGGGCAACCTGAAATTCACCGACGGCCTGCGGATCGACGGTGAAGTGATCGGCGACATCCGCGCCGCCGAAGGCAGCTCCAGCATTCTGGTGATCAGCGAGTCCGCCATCGTGACTGGCCATATTCATGCCGACCATGTGATCATCAATGGCCGGGTGATGGGCCCTGTCCACGCATCCGAGCTGCTTGAATTGCAGCCCAAAGCCAAAATCGAGGGCGATGTGTCTTACAAGGCGCTTGAAATGCACCAGGGTGCCGTCATCTTTGGACAGTTGCGCGCTACAAGCCACGCGGAGCTGGAAGAAAAACCCACGCTCAAACTGGCCGCCAACAACATCTGATTGATTGGGGTTAATTGAGCGAGTAAGCGCTCACAAATAGACCGAACGGCCTAACACGCATGGGCGTTATGGTTGATTGAATTGCTGTACTATTTGCCCATAAGTGTCGCCAGAGGCCTGAACGCCTCGAATCGCGAACCCTGATTCGCTTTATGTATTGGAGTCCCCATGAGTGCCGTTGCCGAAAATATCCAGACCGAAATGCCCGCGCCCTTTGTCTTCACCGACAGCGCCGCGTCCAAAGTGGCTGAGCTGATTGCTGAAGAAGGCAACCCGGATCTGAAGCTGCGCGTCTTTGTGCAGGGCGGGGGCTGCTCCGGTTTCCAGTACGGTTTCACCTTCGATGAAATCACCAACGAAGACGACACCACCATGACCAAAAATGGCGTGTCCCTGCTGATCGACGCCATGAGCTACCAGTATCTGGTGGGCGCCGAAATCGACTACAAGGACGACCTTGAAGGCGCGCAATTCGTCATCAAGAACCCCAACGCCACCAGCACCTGCGGTTGCGGATCCAGCTTCTCGGCCTGAGGCGGAACTCAACGCCTTCGCTTTAAAAGCCGCCTTCGAGGCGGCTTTTTGCTGTCCGGCCATCCTCTTGTCTTCTTGATTCCCCATGCGGTGAACCAAGTTCGCCTTTTCGCATCTCTCATCCATGCAGGCAGAAGAAAAATCATTGCGCATGCTGCTCTGGCTGGTGGCCATCGGCTTTTTCATGCAGACGCTGGACGCCACCATCGTCAACACCACCTTGCCGGCCATGGCCCGCAGCTTTGGCGAAAGCCCTTTGCGCATGCAGTCGGTGGTGGTGGCCTATTCCCTCACCATGGCCATGCTGATTCCCGCGTCCGGCTGGATCGCCGACCGCTTTGGCACGCGGCGGGTGTATGTGGGGGCGATCTCGCTGTTCGTCATTGGCTCCATCGCCTGCGCGCTGTCCGGCAACCTGATGCAGCTGGTGGCGGCGCGGGTGGTGCAGGGGATGGGCGGGGCGCTGCTGCTGCCGGTGGGCCGGCTGGCGGTGCTGCGCGCCTTTCCGCGTGAGCGCTTTTTACAGGCCATGAGCTTCATTGCCATTCCGGGCCTGGTTGGCCCGCTGATCGGGCCCACGCTGGGCGGCTGGCTGGTCCAGGTGGCTTCCTGGCACTGGGTGTTCCTCATCAACATTCCGGTGGGGGTACTGGGCTGCGTGGCGACGCTTTTCTACATGGAGGACAACCCACGACTTCAAATGCCGCGTTTCGACTTGCCGGGCTACCTTTTGCTGGCCTTCGGCATGGTGGCCGTGTCGCTGGCGGTGGATGGGCTGTCGGGCCTGGGCCTGAAACAGGCCAGCGTGCTGGTGCTGCTGGTGTTTGGCATGGCCAGCCTTACCGCGTACTGGCTGCATGCCGCCAAACGGCCTGACCCGTTGTTTTCGCCGCGGCTGTTCTCGATTCCCACACTCAGCATCGGACTGCTGGGCAATTTGTTCTCACGCCTGGGCAGCTCGTGCATGCCTTTCCTGGTGCCACTCCTGCTGCAGGTCAGCCTGGACTATTCGCCGTTGCAGGCGGGAATGATGATGGTGCCGGTTGCCGTGGCGAGCATGCTGGTCAAGCGCGTCACCACACCGCTGATCACGCGCTACGGCTATCGCAGGGTGTTGGTGAGCAACACCGCGCTGGTGGGCCTGACGATGGCGAGTTTTGCTTTCGTGACGCCGGCGCAGCCGCTGTGGCTGCACATCCTCCAGCTGGCGTGTTTTGGCGCGGTCAACTCGATGCAATTCACGGCGATGAACACCGTGACCCTGCGTGACCTGGACAGCAGCATGGCCAGCAGCGGCAACAGTTTGCTGTCGATGGTGCAGATGCTGGCGATGAGCATGGGCGTGGCCGCCGCGGGCGCGGTGCTGGCCGCGTTCACCGGCTTCTTCGGCGCGGGCGAGGCCGTGCAGACGCTGCATTCCTTCCAGGCAACGTTCGCCGCGATGGGGCTGATCACGCTGGCGTCGGCGGGGATTTTCTGGCAGCTGTCGCCGCAGGTGAGGGTGGTGAAGAAGGCTGAAGCGACCGAGGCTTCGGGGCAGGGCTAGTTTTATCTGCCGGCAGCCGCGTCAACTCACCAGTGCCAAGGCTGCAAAGTCCCCGACCCGTTCGCCCAGCCCGGCCGTCACCAGTTCAACGCCATCCGTCAGGGCGGGCAGCTTGCCCTGTATCTGGGCCCGAAGGCGCGGCAAAAGATAGTCGTGGTGATTCAGGAACACGCTCCCTCCGAGGCTGATGCGCTGGAGATCCAGCGTGACCACAAGGTTGTAAAGGGCGCGACCCATCACCCGGCAAAGCTCGTCGACCATCACCGTTGCGCTGGCATCGCCCGCGCGCGCGGCGGCAAAGAGGTTGATCGCGCCGGCGTGGCCCGCGCCGGCAAACCGCCGCTCTATCGCATTGCCGGCCACCAAGGCTTCCAGGTCGCCGATATTGCCGCAGCCGCACAGCGCGTCATGGCTGTCGCTCACAAACATGTGGCCGGC
Source organism: Polaromonas sp. P1_F6 (assembly GCF_056405695.1). Classification (NCBI taxonomy): domain Bacteria; kingdom Pseudomonadati; phylum Pseudomonadota; class Betaproteobacteria; order Burkholderiales; family Comamonadaceae; genus Polaromonas; species Polaromonas sp. P1_F6. The sequence continues at coordinate 20,504 of NZ_JBFUBQ010000004.1, read as the reverse complement.
GTGGCCCGCATTGCCGTGCTTGCCGTGCAGCACCCGGCCATCAACACACAGGCCAACGCCGACGCCGGTGCTCCAGGTCACATAGGCGCAGTGCTCCAGACCCTGCAGGGCGCCCCAGCGGCGCTCGGCCTCGAGTGCGGCGATGCCGTCGTTTTCTACGCGTACGTTGGGAAAGGCCTGGCGCAGCGGTGCTTCCAGCGGCACGCTGAGCCAGTCGTTGGGCAGGCCACGCGCCTTGCCGGCCATGCCGCCGCAGATGTTTGGGGTTGTCAGCTCGATCAGACCGTCGTGCAGCGCAAACGGTCCGCACGATGCGACGCCCACTGCCGAAACGGCTGAGGGATCGATGCCCGCCTCGGCGCAGCTGCGTGCCATCAACACCAGAACCTGCTGGCCCAGTGCGTCGCGGCTGCCCTGTTTGACGGTGGCTTCGGTCACCCGGCCCCGCACGCCGTGCTCATCGGCCACGCTGACGGCCACCTTGGTTCCGCCTACGTCAACGCACAGCAAGGGTGCGGAGCCTTTGGGCAGCACGGGAATCTGAACGGGTGTCGGGAAGGGGGAGTTTGCGTTCAAGGCCGGGTCTCCAGAGGTGGGCCGATGGATGGATCAGTCAATGCGCATTGAGGATAGATGCTATCTGTCATCAGAGGGGGTGCGCGTAGTCTTTTGGCGTGATTTGTTTCATATGAGTTTGGCAACCAGCGTGGCGATCAGGCTCAGCAACACCGTGGTCGCCAATGGAATAAACCATTCCCGGCCAAACAGCCTGAAGCGGAAATCGCCAGGCAGCCTGCCGAAGCCCAGCTTGTGCAGCCAGGGCGTGAGGCCGCTGATGACTACCAGGACCAGGAAAATCACGATCATCCAGCGAATCATGGAGGTGCTTTCATGTGGGGCATTGTGGCGTGGGGCTCTACAGGGTGTGGCTTCTGTCGCCCTGAGAAAACCCCGATGCTTCCCATCCTGAATAAGGAGCGTCCGGAGAATCCACCGCAAACCCGATCACCTTGAACAGCTCACCCATTTCATGTTCGTTCACCAGCTTTTGCAGCATCGCCCGGTCCTGCAGGCTGGCGTTTTCCATGCCGTCCAGCAAGCCGCAATTGAGCAAAAACCGCCCCTGGCTGGTATAGCCCAGCACCTGCAGGCCGGCTTCCTGCCCTGCCAGGGCAACGCCGGTGAAGTTGACATGCGCCGTGATGTCCTTGTTGCCCACATCCGCCAGCGTATCGGCATCGGCCAGGTGGCCGCGGTGGCACATCAGCGTGCCCATGCTGCGTTGCGGATGGTAGTACTCGTGTTCGGGGAAGCCGTAGTCGAGCAGGAACACGGCGCCGGCGTCCAGCCGGTCGGCCAGTGTCCGCATGAAGCCTTCCGCCTGCGGATGGATTTCTGTGACGTAATCGTGTTCGCCTTCCACTTCAATGGGAGGCCGGAGATCGGTCGGGCTGTCGGCATGGACAAATCCTCCCTCAAGGCGGGCCACGCCGCGCTCGTGCCAGATGTTGTTGAGCCGCGCGAGCAGCTTCACCGGCATGGCGTCCAGCACTTCGTTGCCCACCACCACGCCCCGCATCTGCGCCGGGAGCTCCGCTACCCAGTCCACCTTGCCGGCAAAAGCCTGCAACCGTTCCTGCTGGCGCTCGCGCAGGCTGCCCGACAAATCGACGATGCGGTACTGCGTGACCGAGTCGCCCAGCGCATCCAGCAACTGGTGCGCCAGGGCGCCCGAGCCGGCGCCGAATTCCCAGATTTCCGTGGTGCCGGTTGCCGCCAGGGCTTCTTTCACCTGCCGGGACAGCGCGCGGCCAAAGTGGGCGGACATCTCTGGGGCCGTCGCAAAATCGCTGCCCGACTGCGGCATCAGGCCGAATTTGCGCGAGGTATTGGCGTAATAACCCCAGCCGGGCGTGTAAAGCGCCATGTCCATGAAACGGTCAAACCCGATCCAGCCGCCGGCAGCGTCAATGGCCTTGGCGATGTGGTCGGCAAGGCTGGTCGGTAAAATGGGGGGATTGGTCGTCTGGGTCATGTTTGTCACCGCCTGCAATTGTCGGCGATACGTCCCTGACCTTTTTGCCAACCCTAACCACCCATGACCCCAACCCCGCCATCATCCCGACCCGTTGTCCTCGTGACCGGCGCCGCCAGGCGGCTGGGCCGCGACATCGCGCTGGCGCTCGCGGCCGGCGGCTGGCAGGTGGCGGTGCATTACCGCAGCTCCGAAGAAGATGCTATTAAAACAGTAGCTGCTTGCGCACAACTGTCGGGCGCTGCAGCCGCTTTTCATGCAGATTTAAACGACGAAACGGCGGTGCGCGGCCTGTTGCCGGCCGTGGTGGAGCGCATGGGCCAGGTCGATGCCGTGGTGAACAACGCCTCGACCTTTGAGCAAGACAGTGCCGCCAGCTTCGGTTTCGCCGCCATGGACCGGCATCTGCACAGCAACACCGGCGCCGCCATCGTGCTGGCCCAGGCCCTGCATGCGCATGTGGCCTCGCGCGGTGCCAGGGGGGCCGTCGTCAACCTGCTGGACCAGAAGCTCTGGAACCAGAACCCCGACTTTTTCAGCTACACGCTTTCCAAGGCCGCGCTGGAAGCGGCCGGCACCATGCTGGCGCTGGCGCTGGCGCCGCAGGTTCGTGTGGTCGGCGTTGCGCCGGGGCTGACGCTGACCAGCCACCTGCTCACCGACGAACAATTCGAGGCCCGTCACAAACTGTCGCCGCTGGGCCGGTCGTCCACCCCCGCCGACGTGGCGGCCGCGGTGAAGTTTGCACTGGAGAACAGCTCCATCACCGGCACCACGCTGCTGGTGGATGGCGGCCAGCACCTGATGAAGTTCGAGCGCGATTTTTCGCTGATGTAAGCCATCGGCAACGGCTTACACATCACCACAACTGACCCACTACAGACTGGCACCATGTTCAATTCCCGGGGCACCCAGATCCTGAACCTCACCGGTTTGCGCTTTGACGCCAACCTGGGCATTCTGGATCACGAAAAAACCGCGCCGCAACCGATCCAGGTCGATGCCGAACTGAACCTGGGCACACAGCCGCTGCTGCCCCATGACGACGACATCCACCATGTGCTGGATTACCGCAAGGTGCGGCAGATCATCATCACCGAATGCACCTCGGAACACGTCAACTTGCTGGAAAGCCTGATCGGCAAGCTGGCGCACCGGCTGATGAAGTTGCCCGGCGTGCTGGGCGTGCGGGTGAAGATCGCCAAACTTGAAATTTTTGACGACTGCGAAGTAGCCATTCGCATCGAGACGGGACAGTGGTGAACGATATGGGAGTGAATGATATGAGTGCTGTTTGGGAAGATGCTGTCGCGGAACACGAGCAGCAGGAAAGCTCCGCGCGCGTGCAAAACAGCATGAAGATCGAGCGCGAAGACCACAAGCTTGAAAAACGCCTGTGCCGCGAAGTCGGCCGCGCCATTGTCGACTTCAACATGATTGAAGAAGGCGACAAGGTCATGGTGTGCGTCTCGGGCGGCAAAGACAGCTACGCCATGCTCGACATTTTGCTGAAGCTGCAAAAGCGAGCGCCCATCAACTTCGAACTGGTGGCCGTCAATCTCGACCAGAAACAGCCCGGTTTCCCGGAGCACATCCTGCCGGACTATCTCGGCAAGCTGGGCGTACCCTTTCACATCGAAAACCAGGACACCTACAGCATCGTCAAGCGCGTGATCCCTGAAGGCAAAACACTGTGCTCGCTGTGCTCGCGCCTGCGCCGCGGCATTTTGTACCGCGTGGCGGGCGAATTGGGCTGTACCAAGGTTGCGCTGGGCCATCACCGCGACGACATGCTGCAGACGTTTTTCCTCAACATGTTTTTTGCGGCCAAGCTCAAGGGCATGCCGCCCAAGCTGGTGAGCGACGACGGCAAGAACATCGTTATCCGCCCCATGGCCTACGTGACCGAGAAAGACCTGACGCGCTGGGCGCAGGTGCGCGAATTTCCCATCATCCCGTGCACGCTGTGCGGCAGCCAGGAAAACCTGCAGCGCAAGCAGGTCGGCAACATGCTGCGCGAATGGGAGAAAAAATTCCCCGGACGGCTGGAGAACATGTTCGCCTCGCTGCAAAACATCGTGCCGTCGCACCTGATGGACAACAAGCGCCACGATTTCAGGGGCATCAAGACAACGGGCATTGCCGACCCGGAAGGCGACAAGGCTTTTGACGCAGAAGAGTTCCGGGAGCCGGTGCCTCCGGGATTGTCCGTGATCGGCGTGCATTCGGGCTGATTGACTTTTTCAACGTTCTTCGTTTTCAACGCATTACCCTGGAGGCCCCATGAGACGTGCACTGGCGATTTTCTTCATGGCAGCCATGGCCCTTGTCATGGCGGGTTGTTCCACCGTGCGCCTGGTCGACAGTGATGTCACTGCCTTCTACAACTGGAACGGCCCGCCGCCTGCGCCTGGCACACCGTATCGCTTTGAGCGCCTGCCTTCCCAGCAGGCCGCCGGCTCGCCGCAGGATGCCGTTGAAGGCATGGCACGCAGCGCCCTGGCCAAGGTGGGAATGGAGCTCAACCCGCCCGTCGCACGCTACAGCGTGCAGATTGTGGCCACCACCCAGATCATCGACCGCGGCCCCTATGGCTACAGCCCCTACGGCGGTTTTGGGTTTGGAAGCGGTGTGTTCATGGGCGGCGGCAGCCGCGGCGTCGGGGTCGGCCTGTCGTTCCCAATCGGCGGCGGAATCTCGGAGCCGACCTATTTCAAGCGCGAGCTGAGCATCGTGATGCGCGACCTTCGCACCAACCAGGTCGCCTATGAAACACGGGCGCTGCACGACGGCGTCTGGTCGGATACCCCGGCTGTGCTGCCCGCCATGCTGGACTCGGCTCTGCGCGGCTTCCCGCAGCCGCCGCCGGGTACGCGCCGCATCAATGTCGAGATTCCCCGATAACAATGGAATCAACGCGCGTCATTGCCATACGTCACGGTGAAACCACCTGGAATGTGGATACCCGCATTCAGGGCCACCTGGACATCCCCCTCAACGACACCGGCCGCCGGCAGGCCGAACGCATGGCGCTCGCGCTGGCCGACGAACCGATCACTGCCATCTACGCCAGCGACCTGACACGCGCCTGGGAAACCGCGGAGTACCTGGGCCGTGTGCTGGGCATCGAGGTGACGCGTGAGGAAGGCCTGCGGGAGCGCGGCTTCGGCGACTTTGAAGGGAAAACCTTTTCGGAGATCGAGGCCCTGCTGCCCGAGCAGTCGATGCGATGGCGCAAGCGGGATCCGGAGTTTGCGCCTGCCGGCGGCGAGTCGCTGCTGGATTTGCGCAGCCGGGTGGTGGCCACCGCCGAGCGTCTGGCGGCCGCGCACCCGGGCGAGCTGATCGCCATGGTCGGCCACGGAGGGGTGATGGATGTGCTTTACCGCGCCGCCACGCGGCTGGACATCCAGGCCCCGCGCACCTGGGCGCTGGGCAACACGGCCATCAACCGCCTGCTCTGGACGCCCCAGGGCTTTTCCCTGGTGGGCTGGGCCGACACGCAGCACCTGGAAAACGACGCACTGGACGACAACGGATTTTCCGGCGGCGATGCCGGCGCCCGTCTCAGCGCACAATAAGCGCAGAATAAACATCAACGCACTCATGAGCACACAGCCGCCCCGCCTGGCCGAACTGATCGGGAAACCGGTCAACGACATCGACACGCCCGCCCTGGTCATCGACCTGGACGCAATGAAGCGCAACCTTGCGCGCATGGCTGAATTTGCCAAGAAGCACAATGTCCGCTGGCGTCCCCATGCCAAGCTGCACAAAAGCGTCGCGCTGGCCAAGGCGCAGATGCGGGCCGGCGCCATTGGCGTGTGCGTGCAAAAAACGTCCGAAGCCGAAATTATGGTGGCTGGCGGTGTGTACAACGTCTACATCAGCAATGAGGTCATCGCCCCGGCCAAGCTGGCCCGTGTGGCGGCGCTCACCCAAAAAGTCGCGGCCCAAGGCGGCCACCTTGCTATTGCGGTGGACAGCACCGAGGGTGTGATCCGTCTGGCGCAGGCCATGACGGAGGCCCGCATCAACAACAAGAATGCGGGTGCCACCGTGATCGACGTGTTTGTGGAAATCGACGTCGGCCAGGGGCGCTGCGGTGTCGAGCCCGGCGCCGCCGCCGTCACGCTGGTGCTGGAAATCCGCAAACACCCTGCGCTGCGTTTTGCCGGCTTGCAGGCCTACCACGGCAAGGCCCAGCACATGCGCAGCGCCCAGGAAAGGCGCGACGCCATTGCCAGGGCGGTGGAGGCCGTGCTCCTGACGCGCAAACTGGTAGAAGCCCAGGGCATCACGGTAGACCTGGTTACGGGTGCGGGCACCGGTAGCCTGATGCTGGAGGCCGCCAGCGGCGTCTACGGCGAACTGCAGGCCGGCTCTTTCATGTTCATGGACGCCGACTACGCCCAAAACGAACGGGACCCGTCGCAGCCGCAGTTCGAACACGCACTGTTCGTCAAAACCCAGGTGATCAGCACGCACGGCAGCCATGCGGTGTGCGACGCCGGCCACAAAAGCCACGCCATTGATTCCGGCCTGCCGCTGGTGCATGCCTTTGACAGCGAAAGCGAGCTGGCCTATTTCAATGGCGGCGACGAGCACGGTATCTTGCGGCCCGCGGGCGACAGCAAGCGCCTGCCGGGCCTGGGTAGCATGCTGTGGCTGATTCCCGGCCACTGCGACCCTACCGTGAATTTGCACGACGCCATGATCGGCGTGGCCGGTGGCCTGCGCCACGGTACGGTGCAGCGCATTTACCAGGTCGACGCCCGCGGCGCGCTGACCTGACTCCCCTGCGCGTAAAACAGCGCGCCTAGAAGTTCACGCCGTAGACTGCATACATCGGCGAGGGCGCGCCATTGATGCGCCCGCCCCGGTACTCCGCTTCGCGTGCCGACTGCAGCACGACCCCATTGAGCTCGGCATGTGTGGACGACAGCACCCGCGCATCGAGCAGCTTGCCCTCGGCGTCCAGCAGTGTGATCACGACGACGCGGCCATGGATGCCCTGCGCACGGTAAGCCTGCAAGGCGTCGAGCGCGCCGGGCTTGCGCACGCGCGCGATGGAAATTTTTTGCCCCATACCGTCGCCGTCCTGCATCTGTGGCGCCTGCGGATGATCAGCGTAGAGTTTTCCCATCTGCCGGAACAGCTCGGGGAATTCCGGCAGGCTGGACGTGGAAGCGAGAGGCACGGCTGGATTGGGCGTGCGCGGTCCCGGTGCCGGGACCGCGCAGCCCCCGACCGCCATTGCCCAACAAAACATCAGGCCCGGCGAAATCAGGGAACGGCGAGACATGGCTATTTTTCTCAGGGGTTGGATTTGGATTTGGATTTGGGCTTGGCGGCACTCACACGCTCGGAAATCCGCGCATCAATGGCCTTGAGCTCCGCGCTGATCACCCGTACGCGGGCCTGGCCGGCTGCGGCGGTGACATCGCCCTGCACGGCACGTGCAGTGGCCAGCTGGATTTGCATCAGTTCCACCATCAGATTGTTGGCGCGCTTGACGTCGCGCATGCCGGCGCCGATTTTGTCATTGGCGGGAATGTCCAGCGGGGCCAGGGCGCGCTGGACGGCCTGGTAACCCGGCAGGTGCCGTGCTTCTATCGCCTGGACAAATTCAGGCTCCGGCATCTTGCCTTCCCGAAAAGCTTTGACGTCGGCCTGAAAGGCTTTCTCCGCGGCTTGCATCGCGGGCAAAATGCGGGTCAACCCGGCCTGGAATTCAAACAGCTGCCGATGGTGCACGGAAGGGGTGGGTGTTGTGACTACCAGTGCGGCCACCGCCATGGCCGACACCAGCGCACCGATGGTTGCCGTTGAAAGCCGCCGCGCCGGCGTGACCGCATCAGCGATCTTCTCTGTCAGCAGCCAGGCCAGTACACATCCCGCAACGAGGCCACCCACGTGAGCGGCGTTGTCGATGCCCTGCTGGCTGAAACCCTGGACAAGGGCATAGGCCAGAAAAACCCCCTGGCTGGTCATCACCTTCTTGGTGGTGAGACCGGGTATCTGCCCGCGGTGCTGGTGCATCGCGACCAGCAAGGCCCCCAGGACACCGAACACCGCGCCGGAAGCGCCCACTGAAACCGATTGCTGTGCGGAAAAGTGCAGGCTGAGCGCACTACCGGTGAGTGCGCTGGCCAGATAAATCAGCAGGAACTGGAAATTGCCGTGAAGCCGGTTGAGTTGCCTGCCGGCCTCCCACAGGCCCAGCATGTTCAGCGCGAGATGCAAAAAACCGCCATGCAGGAAAGCGGCCGTCAGCAGGCGCCAGTATTGCCGGTCTTCCACTACCGAGGCCGCCGAATTGGCGCCCCAGGCCAGAAGCTCCGACGGCAAGGGCTTCAATGCGTTCAATCCGGAACCCAGATTGGCCAGCCAAACGGCAACATTCAGGCACACGACCAGGTAAAGCGCCCACGTCACGGGCGTGAGCTGTTTGAGCCGGGCCTCAAAGTCCTCGGCCGCCTTGAGTTCTGCCGTTCGTTGTGCCATGGCCTGCATGAAGCCGCGCCCGCCGTAAGCGGCAAAGGCCTGCGTCACAGCCGCTATCGCCTGGGTGTGGTCTTTGGTCTTGATGCTGCTCAATGGAACACCGAGGCGCTTTTTACGGCTGCCCCACCACCATTTTTCGTTCACGTGCGGCGCGAGCGACACGATGATCGACGTGTTGCCATGCACAGTCTGCGACTCAATGTCGGAAACCTCGGACCACGCGATGCACCTGTTTTTCAATACGGCGGCGCTGATGCCTTCCGGACCCACGCGAAGCGCGGGACGCTTGCTGACAAGCTGCCGCCCGAGAAGCCAGGCAAGCCACAGCAGGCCACCCAGGGAGAACACCCGCCACCCCGGAAAGCCGGTGAACGGGACAAACACGAGCATCAAGGCCGGAATGGCCGCGAGGAACAAAAAGAGGATCGTCAAGGTACCCGTCGTGCTGCGCCACGATGGGGAAAACTCACGCACATAAGCATCGAGAGTGGCGCCGGCAGCTACATCGCCATTCAGCTCTGCCGACGGAACGGTATCCGGAAATTCCATTATTCCCCCTCCTGCCCTTGCCACCCCGGTGAGCGGGCCTGTTTTTCAAAGGTGTTACGCGCCGAAAAAGTCCTGTCCCTGCTGCGGCGGCGCCACGCCCAGGTGGCGGTAGGCGGCCAGCGTGGCGATGCGCCCGCGCGGCGTGCGCTGCAGATAGCCCTGCTGGATCAAATAGGGTTCGATCACGTCTTCGATCGTGTCGCGCTCCTCGCCGATGCTGGCGGCGATGTTGTCCAGCCCCACCGGGCCGCCGTCGAAGCGGTGGATGACAGCCTCCAGCAGCTTTCTGTCCATCACGTCAAAGCCCTGCGGGTCCACGTCGAGCATGGCAAGCGCCTTGTTGGCGATGTCCAGCGAGATGTGGCCGGTGCCCTTCACGTCGGCATAGTCGCGCACACGGCGCAGCAGGCGGTTGGCGATGCGCGGTGTGCCGCGTGACCGGCGGGCAATTTCAAAACCGCCTTCTTCATCCATGGGCGCATTGAGCAGCTTGGCGCTGCGCCGCACGATGCGCGCGAGTTCGTCGGGCGTATAAAACTCCAGCCTCGCGACGATGCCGAAGCGGTCGCGCAGCGGGTTGGTCAGCATGCCGGCGCGCGTGGTGGCGCCCACCAGCGTGAAGGGCTGCAGATCGAGCTTGATGCTGCGTGCCGCCGGGCCTTCGCCGATCATGATGTCGATCTGGTAGTCCTCCAGCGCGGGGTAGAGGATTTCTTCGACCACCGGGCTCAGGCGGTGGATTTCGTCGATGAAGAGAACGTCGTTCTTTTCAAGGTTGGTCAGCAGTGCGGCCAGGTCCTTGGGCTTTTCCAGCACCGGGCCCGATGTTTGCCGCAGGTTCACGCCGAGTTCGTGCGCAATGATGTGGGACAGCGTGGTCTTGCCCAGGCCGGGCGGGCCGAACAGCAGCACGTGGTCCAGCGCCTCGCTGCGCTTTTTGGCCGCGCCAATGAAAATTTCCAGCTGGTCGCGCACCTTGGTCTGGCCGACGTACTCGTCAAACAGCTTGGGGCGCAAGGCGCGCTCGATCGCCTCCTCACCGGGTGAGGCCGGCGCGGCCGACATCACGCGCTTGGTGGGCGGAAAATCACCCGGAGAGAAGTCGTCAGTCTGAATGGTCATGCTGGACTACTTCGGCTATTTAGCCAAGGCCTTCAATGCCAGCTTGATGCCGTCGCTCACGCCAATGTCCTTGGGCAGTGCCTTCAGTGCCAGCGCCGCATCGCGGTCGCTGTAGCCCAGCGCCACCAAGGCCTGCAGGATGTCTGACTGGGCATCGTTGGCGACGCTGACCTGGATACCGATGTCGGCGCCCAGTTTGCCCTTGAGTTCCAGTAACAGGCGTTCGGCGGTCTTTTTGCCGATGCCGGGCACCTTGATGATGCGGCCGGCTTCCTGCTGGGTGACGGCTTGGGCAAGCTCTTCAACACTCATGCCGCTGAGCACGCTGAGCGCGGTGCGCGGGCCCACGCCGGAGATCTTGATGAGCTGGCGAAAGGCCGCGCGTTCGGTGGCGCTGCCGAAACCGTAGAGGATTTGTGCGTCTTCGCGCACCACAAAGTGCGTCAGCAGGCTGACTTTTTCGCCCAGGCCGGGCAGGTTGTAGAAGGTGCTCATGGGTACCAGCACTTCATAGCCGACGCCGTTGCAGTCCACCAGGATTTCCGGGGGATTTTTTTCGGCCAGCTGGCCAGAGAGTCTTCCAATCATGGGCAAATCTTATCAGTCAGACGCAGGCGGCTGTTTGGGCGGACAATTGTGTTTTAGGCCGTTATCAGCCTCCTTTTCAGGAAAACCATCGCCTTGATTCTTCGCCACACCTTTACGCCGCCGAACAACACCCGCATGGGCCACCTGTGCGGACCCATGGACAGCCACATCCGCACCATCGAAGTGGCGCTGGATGTCACGATTGCCCACCGCTTCGAGCAGTTCAAGATCGACGGCACCAAGGTGAAGGCCAACCAGGCGCTGGAAGTGCTCCAGGCCCTGTACGAAATCGCCCAGCGCCCCATAGAGCCCGAAACCGTGCAGCTGATGCTGGCCGGCGACACCGCGCTCAGCATCGCACCCGACGGCGCCATGGCGCTGTCGACCCGCCGCGCCGACCTGCGCGCCCGCACCACCAACCAGGGCACCTACCTGGAAAACATCGCCACCCACGACATCACTTTCGGTATCGGCCCGGCCGGCACCGGCAAAACCTATCTGGCCGTGGCCTGCGCCGTGGATGCGCTGGAGCGCAGCACGGTGCAGCGCATCGTGCTGACCCGCCCGGCGGTCGAGGCCGGCGAGCGCCTGGGTTTCCTGCCGGGTGACTTGAGCCAGAAGGTGGACCCTTACCTGCGCCCGCTGTATGACGCGCTGCATGAGCTGATGGGCTTTGAGCGCGTGCAAAAGGCCTTTGAGCGCCAGCAGATCGAGATCGCGCCGCTGGCCTTCATGCGCGGCCGCACGCTGAACCACGCCTTCGTCATCCTCGACGAAGCGCAAAACACCACGCCCGAGCAGATGAAGATGTTTTTGACCCGCATCGGCTTTGGCAGCAAGGCTGTGGTGACGGGCGATATCAGCCAGGTGGACTTGCCGCGCACGCAGCTCAGCGGCCTGGTAGACGCGGAGCGCGTGCTCAAGCGCGTCAAAGGCATTGCGATCACCCGCCTGACGAGTGCCGACGTGGTGCGCCACCCGTTGGTTGCGCGCATTGTGGATGCGTATGACAAATCGCCGGGCGCCGCCGGGCCCGCCGGCGAAGCCGACGCGGAACCCGTTGCCGCCCCAGCCCGCCGCGCCAGCGCCCGGAGCCGCAATGGCTCTTAAGCAGCTCAGCCTGTCGCTGCAGTTTGGCGACCTGAAGGACGCCGCCCGCCACCGCGCCGCCCTTCCGCGCCACAGCGTGGCCCGATGGATTCGCCACGCGCTGGCGCACGACGGTGAGATCACCGTGCGCATCGTCGACGCCGAAGAAGGCCGGGCATTGAACCGCGACTACCGCCAGCGCGACTACGCCACCAACGTGCTGACCTTTGATTACACGCAAGAGCCCGTGGTGACCGCCGACCTGGTGCTGTGCGCACCGGTGGTGGCCAAAGAGGCAAAAGAGAACAAAAAGACGCTGCAGGCCCACTACGCCCATCTGCTGGTGCACGGCACGCTGCACGCGCAGGGTTGGGACCACGAGACTGGCGAAGCCGATGCCGAAGCCATGGAAGCGCGTGAAATCGAGATCCTGGCCGGCCTGGGTATCCAAAATCCTTACCGCTGAGGTTCAAGGATTATTTGGCTGTAACCCAATAGGGACGAGCGCAAGCAGCTATTGAATTAATAGCAAATTCATGTGCCCGGTACGACCTGCAGGGGAATCGTCACCGGCCCGTCGTTGATCAGGTGCACCTGCATGTCGGCTGCGAATTGCCCGGTTTCGACTTGCGGATGCAGGCCGCGGGCCTGGGCCACGAAGTAGTCGTAGAGCCTGCGACCTTCGTCCGGCGCAGCCGCACCGGTGAAGCTGGGCCGGTTGCCGCCCGATGCGTCCGCCGCCAAGGTGAACTGGCTCACCACAAGCAGGCCGCCTTTGACGTCCTGCACGCTCAAATTCATCTTCCCCGCGCTGTCCGAAAAAATCCGCAGCTTGAGAATCTTGGCCAGCAGCTTGTCGGCCTGCGCTTCAGCGTCACCGCGCTCAGCGCACACCAGCACCAGCAGCCCGCCGCCAATCTGGCCGACGGTCTCGCCGGCAATCACCACGCTGGCCTCGGCCACGCGCTGCAGCACGGCCTTCATCAGTCAGTCACACCAGCAGCCACAAACAGCGGCTTGCCGACGGGGCCGGAAAGGAAACTGACGAACTGCTGGGCCACATCCTGCTGTTTGCCGGAAGCCAGCGGCGCGGCGGTGTACGACGTGTAGTTCTGCACTTCGGCCGGCACCGGCCCGACGAACTTCAGGCCCTTGTCCTTGTACAGAAGAATCTCGGTCATCGCACCGAAGCCGATCTCGCGCCCCTTGCCCTTGAGCACGTGCTCCATCACCGAGGCGCCGTCGGGGTAACGCGTGGTTTTGCTTTCCACCTGCGCATACACATCCATCTTCTTGAGCAGGCCTTCCAGGTACAAGCCGGTGGATGCGCGGTTGAACACCAGCGAGTCGGCGGCCAGCACCGAGCGTTTGAGTGCCTCGGCATTGGCGATGTCGGGCACAGGCGCGCCTTCGCGCACCGCCACACCCATGCCGACACGGCCGACGTTGGCGCGCGTTTCCGCCAGCTTGCTAGCCGCGGCAAATTCGCCAATGACGGCGGGCGGCGCGATCACCACGTCAAACGCCGGATTGCTGTCCATGCGCTTTTTCAGCTCGGGTGCGGTGTTGAAGGTGATTTTGGCGGTGTGGCCGGTCTGCTTTTCAAAAGCGGCCGCGGCCGCCTTGAGGCCGGGCTCGATGGCACCGGCGCTCAGCACCTGGAGCTCCGCCGCCTGCGCGGCGGCGCTGAGCAGTGCGCAGGCAAGGACGCGGGCGGCAAACGTAAGAGGGGTTCGTTTCATCAAGGCTCCTGGACTCATGGATAGAAGGTCGGAAGGTCGGGGAAATTATCGGTGGCCGGAAGAGGGCGGCAGGCCGTCAGATCAGGTCGGCCTCGTCGTCGAAATGGGCTTCCACATCGCTGGGCAGCAGCTGGATGCTGGCGCGCAGGCCGGGCACGGCGCTCATCAGGGCCTGCTCAACGCTGGTGCGCACGGCCGCCGCGCGGCCCAGTGACCAGCTGGCCGGCATGTGCATGTGCAGGTCGACAAAGCGCCGCTGGCCGGCGCGGCGCGTGCTCAGGTGGTCAAAGCGGATGGTGGGGTGGCTGAAGCCTGCGAGCGTTTTCTGGATCTCGGCCAGCACTTCGGGCTCCACCGCCTCGTCCATCAGGCCCTGTGACGAGCGCCAGACCAGCCGGCCGCCCTCCCACAGGATATTCAGGGCCACGCCGATCGCCACCACGGCGTCCAGCCAAAGCCAGCCGGTCAACATGACAGCGCCTATGCCGACCACCACACCAACAGAGGTCCAGACGTCGGTCACCAGGTGTCTGGCGTCGGCCTCAAGCGCGATGGACCGGTGCAGCCGGGCCGCACGGAACATCGCCCAGGCCAGCAAGCCGTTGAGCGCCGAGCTGCCCACCGACAACGCCAGGCCCCAGCCAAGCTGCTGCAGCGGCCGCGGGTCCAGCACGCGGTGCGCGGCAGCCCAGATGATGGCCACAGCCGCACCGACGATCAGTGCGCCCTCGAAGCCGGACGAAAAATACTCGGCCTTGTGGTGGCCATAAGGGTGGTCGTCGTCGGCAGGGCGCTGCGCAATCGTGACCATGGCCAGGCCAAAGAGGGCGCTGGCCAGGTTGACGAAAGACTCCATGGCGTCAGACAGCAGGCCCACCGAATCCGTGATGTACCAGGCCGCTGTCTTGAGGACGATGGTGACTGCGGCCACTGCGACGGAAGCGCGCAGCAGCCGTTGCGGCGTCAGGGACTGCCAGGCGGGAAAATTCATCTGTGCATTGTGAGGTATGGGGGCATGCCGGGTAACAAACCGGAGAAGGGTGGCGGGGTGGCAAGACTTGCCCGGCGAATCGTAACCAAAGGTAATGGATAATCCGCCCAAAGAGGTCTTCATGAAACATCGCTACCTGACAGCCTTGGCCGGACTGATGCTTGCAGCCGTGCAAGCCGCCGCACAAACCCAGCCGGAGCCTGCCGCGGCCGTTCCGGCCACGCCGGCAGCCGCGCCAGCCGAGGCATCGGCCCCAACCGCTTCTGTACCCTTGCCCCCACCTCCACTCGCCCCCGGGCAGGCCGGCTTTCTGAAAACCCTGCGCGGTGACGTCAAGCTGCTGGAGGCCGGCGGCGCAGCGCGGCCGGCAAAGGCCGGAGACCCTGTATTGCCCGCCGGCCGCATCGTCACAGGCGCCGACTCCGCCGCCAGCCTGGTCCTGCGCGACGGCACCACGGTGGTGGTGGGTCCGGCTTCGCAGCTGGACATCAAGGGTTTCAGCTTTGATGCCACCACACAAGAGGGCGGCCTGCTGCTCTCCCTGCTGCAGGGTTCGCTGCGCATGATGAGTGGCCTGGTGGGCAAGGCCCACCCCGAGACTGTGCGCATCGAGACCAAGACCGCTTTCATCGGCATTCGCGGCACCGACTTCATCGTGCAGGCGGACCCACAGCCATGAGAATCCATTTCCCCCTTCTCTCCGCCATTCTCCTGAGCACGCTGCTGGCGGCTTGTTCCACCGGCACCCGTGTTGTGCTGCTGCCGCAGGAAGACGGAACGCCGTCTGCCGTGGTGGTGCGCGCCAGGGAAGGCGCAGGCGGCGAAGCTGTGCTGTCCGTGCCTTTCCAGCGTGCCACGGCAGCGCGGGGTTCAACGGGTGCCCCCAGGGTGGACCAGGCTGATCCGGCCAAGGTTCGCGCCGATAACGCTGCGCTGTATGACATGGCGCCGCCCAGGGGCAAGCGTTACACCGTGTACTTTGATGCGGGCGGCACGGTGCTGACGGCCGAGTCGCAGAAAATCATGGAAGACGTGCTCGTCGATGCGCTGGCCCGAAGTGGCGGCGACATCGTGATCACCGGCCATACCGACACTGTGGGCGCCGGGGCCAGCAACGACGTGCTGTCGGCCCAGCGGGCGCAGCAGGTGCGCCAGATATTGATTGACCGCCAGTTTCCGGCGGAGCGCATCGAAGCGGCGGGCCGGGGTGAACGCGACCTGGCCGTGCCTACCGCCGATGAGGTGGAAGAGCCGCGCAACCGGCGCGTGGCCATCGAGGTTCGGTAACAAGATGACTGGTGTTCAGGCTAAATGCCTGTAGACCAATAGGGGTAAGCGCAAGCAGCTATTAAAACTGTAGCGCTCGGTCGCCGCCCCGAGTCTGCGGAAAGCGCCCCGTGCCGCAGTTCAGGCCAGCGTGACCCGGGCAAACTTGCGTTTGCCCACCTGCACCACATACGTTCCGCTGTTCAGCTTGAGCGCCTTGTCGCTCACCACGCTGGAGTCAATCCGCACGCCGCCGCCTTCAATCAGGCGCGTGGCTTCGCTGCCCGAGGGCGCGAGGCCAGCCGCCTTGAGAAGCGCGCCTATCCCCATCGGCGAACCGGACAGCGACACCTCGGGAATCTCGTCCGGCACGCCGCCCTTGCTGCGGTTGATGAAGTCCTGCTCGGCGGTGTCGGCTGCTGCAGCCGAGTGAAAGCGTGCCGTGATTTCCTTGGCCAGCGCGACCTTGGCGTCCTTGGGGTTGCGTCCGCCGTCCACTTCGGCCTTCAGTGCGGCGATGTCGGCTTCACTTTTGAACGACAGCAGCGTGTACCACTTCCACATCAGCACATCGGAGATCGACAGCACCTTGGCGAACATGGTGTTGGCGTCTTCGCTGATGCCGATGTAGTTGTTCTTGCTCTTGGACATCTTCTCGATGCCGTCCAGGCCTTCGAGCAGCGGCATGGTCAAAATGCACTGCGGCTCCTGGCCGTATTCCTGCTGCAGGTGCCGGCCCATCAGCAGGTTGAACTTCTGGTCGGTGCCGCCGAGTTCCAGGTCGCTCCTGAGCGCGACCGAGTCGTAGCCCTGCATCAGCGGGTACAAAAACTCGTGCACGCTAATAGGGGTGCCGGCCTTGAAGCGGTCGTTGAAGTCGTTGCGCTCCATCATGCGGGCCACGGTGTAATGCGAAGCCAGCTTGATCATGCCGGTGGCGCCCAGCGGTTCGCTCCATTCGCTGTTGTAGCGCAGCTCGGTTTTGGCGGGGTCCAGGATCTTGTCGGCCTGGGCGCGGTAGGTTTCGGCGTTGACCTTGATCTGCTCGGGCGTGAGCGGGGGTCGTGTGGTGTTGCGCCCGGACGGGTCGCCGATCAGGCTGGTGAAGTCGCCTATAAGAAAAATGACTGTATGGCCCAGATCCTGGAGCTGACGCATTTTGTTCAGCACCACGGTATGTCCGACATGAATGTCAGGCGCCGTCGGGTCCAGCCCCAGTTTGATGCGCAGCGGGACGCCCGTGGCCTCCGATTTGGCCAGTTTTTGTATCCAATCGTTTTCCGGGATCAGCTCATCGCAGCCGCGCAGGGACACAGCCAGGGCCTCCCTGACGCGGTCGGTGACGGGGAATTTTGTAACAAGCTCTTGATTCATAAGGGTTTTTCACATGTCGGGGAATTGTCCGACAGATATACTGGCGGCTCTCCTGCAGCGGCGGAGCCATTTTAGTTGGCCTGCAATTTGCTGATCAGGAAACTCATAACCGGATGGCTCCGGCCCCACCCCTGCATCCAGGGCTGGCCGCCAAAGCTCTCCACCTTTTATACAGCAGTCCGGTGCTCGCGCAGCGCCCGATGCACTTTTGTTGGGAATACTGCTTTGCCACTGCCATCTCCCTCCCAGATACTGCTGCCGATCGCCGACAGCCTCCGTCGCCATCCCAAACGGGTCACCGCCAGCCTTGCAGCGCTGCTGCTGGGCACAGGTGTCACCGCATTCGGCGTTGCGCCCCTGGCACCCGATGCGGCCAACCTGCCGGTCCGCCAGATACTCGAAGCGGTCGAGCCTTTGCCCACGCAGATACAGACCGATTCCCTCACCGATTTCCGTTTCAAGCTGTTCCGCACGGAAAGCACCCGCAGCAGCGATACCGCCGACACCCTGCTCAAGCGCCTGAACATCGACGACAGCGCCGCAGCCGCCTTTTTGCGCAGCGACGCCAATGCGCGCCTGCTGCTGTCGGGCCGTGCCGGAAAGAACGTAACCGCCGAAGCCAGCGACAGCCAGCAACTGCTCAAGCTCAGCATGCGTTGGCCCACTGACGACGAAACGATGTTCAAGCGCCTGGTGGTCGAGCGCGGCGCCGCCGGTTTCAGCTCGCGCATTGAAACCGCCCCGTACGCGGCTACTGCGCGCCTGTCCAGCGGCAGCATCCAGACCTCGCTGTTCGCCGCCACCGACGACGCCCGCATCCCCGACGGCGTGGCGGTGCAGATCGCCGAAATTTTCTCCAGTGACATTGATTTTCGCCGCGCACTGCGCAAGGGCGACCGCTTCAACGTGGTCTATGAAAGCCTGGAAGCCGACGGCGAGCCGCTGCGCACCGGTCGCGTGCTGTCGGCCGAGTTTGTCAACGCCGGCAAGGCCTACCAGGCCATGTGGTTCCAGCCTCCGGGCGTGGACGCCACGGGCGCTGCCAACAGGGGCGGCTATTACACGCTCGACGGCCGGAGCCTGCGCCGCGCCTACCTGAGCTCGCCCGTCGAGTTCTCGCGCATCAGCAGCGGCTTTTCAATGCGCTTTCACCCCATCCTGCAAAAATGGCGCGCCCACCTGGGCACCGACTTCGCAGCGGCTACGGGAACACCTGCACGTACCGTCGGCGATGGCGTGGTGGAGTTCTCGGGTGTCCAAAACGGGTATGGCAACGTGGTGTTCGTTCGCCACCGCAACGGCCATGAAACTGTTTATGCCCACCTGAGCAAAATCATGGTGCAGCGCGGCCAGAACGTCAGCCAGGGCCAGACCATCGGTCTCGTCGGCTCCACCGGCTGGGCCACCGGCCCACACCTGCATTTCGAGTTCCGCGTCAACGGTACCCAGCAGGACCCGATGACGATCGCCAAGCAGAGCGAGACCATTCCCGTGTCTACGGCTGCCATGCCGGCATTCAGGGAGCTCTCAGCGGGCGTGAAGACTCAGCTTCTGGCAGCCTCGACCATCACCCAGACCCGCGCTGAGTAAGTGACCCCCACGGTCGCTCACTTCGTGTAGCTCCCTGCCCCCCGAGGGGGCCGCTGCGCGTGCGGCCTGGCAAAGCCAGTCCCGCGGCCCCGGCTGGCAAAAACCGGAATCCTTTGCCCACTGCGTGTAGCTCCTGCCTCTTGAAGGTTGCCGTGTCTGCAGCTCCGCTAGATGGGAGCCTTGCGGCAGAATAGGCAAATGTCCGATTACTACATTGGCCTGATGTCAGGCACTTCGCTCGACGGTGCCGATGGTGTGCTGGTCGATCTTTCCGGTGGAAAGCTGCGCGTCCTTGCCGCGGCGACGGAATCCTTTGATGGGGTGTTTCGCGCGGAGCTGCTGGCGCTGAATTCGCCCACGGACAACGAACTGCACCGGGCCGCCGTTGCTGCCAATCACATCGCGGCGGCGTATGCCAAAGTCGTCGCTGCGCTGCTTGTCCAGGCTGCTGCACAGGGGATCGTCGCCTCGCAGGTTCGCGCCATTGGCGCGCATGGCCAAACCGTGCGGCACCAGCCGCACAGAACATCCCCCGACCCGGCGGGCGCAGGCTACACGCTCCAGCTCAACAATCCGGCTTTGCTGGCAGAGCTCACGGGCATCGATGTGGTGGCTGATCTTCGCAGCCGCGATGTGGCGGCCGGTGGCCAGGGCGCACCTCTGGTGCCGGCATTTCATCAGGGCGTTTTCGGCCATGCCGACGCCACGGTGTCGGTGCTGAATTTGGGTGGCATTTCCAACCTCAGCGTGCTGCCGCCTGGCGCGTCGTCACCCGTGCTGGGTTTTGACTGCGGACCGGGCAACGCCCTGATGGATGCATGGTGCCTGCAACACACCGGTCAGCCTTATGACGCCGGCGGCGCCTGGGCGGCCACGGGCAAGCTGTTGCCGGACCTGCTGGCCAGCCTGCTGGACGAACCATACTTTGCGCAACCGATTCCCAAAAGCACCGGCCGCGATCTTTTCAGCATGACCTGGCTGGCCGGCAAACTCGCGCCCTTTTCTGCGGCGCGGCCGCAAGATGTCCAGAACACCCTCGCTGAATTCACGGCCAGCGCCTGCGCGGCGGACGTCAACAGCCATGGAAAAGCCAGCAGCCTGCTGATCGTCTGCGGCGGCGGCGCGTTCAATACCCATCTTCTTGGGCGCCTGCAGGCCGGGTTGCCGCAGCTAAAGGTTGAGACTTCCGGCCAGCATGGTTTGCCACCTTTGCAGGTGGAGGCGGCGGCCTTTGCGTGGCTGGCACAGCAGGCGGTGTTGCGCAGGCCCGGTAATTTGCCAAGCGTGACGGGGGCGAAGGGGTTGCGGGTGCTGGGGGCGGTCTATCCTGCTTAGGCTGGGCAGGATAGTGGTCGGTTCTTGCTCCGGGTTGGATGTTCTCGTCTAAGGGTAGATGGCCGGGGGTAGCCCGGCGGCTACTCACTTTTCTTTTGGGTCGCCAAAAGAAAAGTAAGCAAAAGAAAAGGCGACCCTGCTGTCTGCGTCCCTCCGCTTCGCTACGGGCAACCTGCGGTGCTCGGTCCAGGCGGGGTCTCGCTCGAACTCGCTTCGCTCAGACAATCGCGATCCCTGATCCGCCTGGCCCTGCGCTCCTCGGCGCAGACAGAAGGGATGGGGAGAAGGAATACCCAACAGCCGAAGACAGGAATCC